>CALIEB010000017.1 GCA_938022205.1 uncultured Anaerolineae bacterium
CTATCACAGCAGTCCACCCAGGCCGCTGCTCAGGTGCGCGCCATCCTGGGAGAAATTCAGCAGGCTATGAAGGACAGCATACGCACCACCCAAGCTGGCCTGAGCAGCACTCAGCAAGGCATTGAGCGCACCCGTGAGGCCGACCAAGCCCTCAACAGCCTGGCCGATCACATCCGCGCAGCCCAAGCTGCTGTCTCTCAGATTAGCGCTGTCTTGCAAGGACAGCGTGACCGCGCAGAAGAAATTGTGATCGGCTTAGATCGGGTGGGTCGGATTACTGAGCAAAACGTGGCCAGCATGCGCGCTTTTGAGGCCATCGCCGCTAGTTTGAGCCGTCTGGCTCACGAGCTGCAAGCCGACCCCACGCTAGAGTCACAACTTTCATGACATCGCAATCTTAAATCGCAGGAAGAAGATCACTATCTCCAACGGACGTGAAGATCGTCACGACTATGGCCCGCACGCCCACTCGCCTTTCGGAAGCCAAGCGCGTTGATGAAGATGAAGAAGATGGGCGTTCGCGAGAGCGCGCTTCTACGGCAAAGGCGCAAACAGCCAAGCTAAACGCCTATCTTCTCTCATTTAACTCAGATTTAAGGCAGGTTTAGGTAGGCGTTTAAGCAAACGCGCCGCTGTTGCTTTATCGTTAGGGCAGATTCAGACAACGTCATGGAGGTATGTGGATATGGCCAACTCAGACCGTGCGAGAAAGCTACTGATACGCACCGCGCTAGCGACGAGCGCGACCATCGCGACCCTTATCGGCGCGCAAAACCTTGCCATGCTAGACGCGAGCCAATTTCAAAGCTCGCCGACGCCTGAGGCAGACGGCAGCTTAACATCGCAACCCGATGCGGTTTTCGCCTTACCAATGCTTGAAGCAGGCGGCGCGGGGACAGCCTTTGCCAGCGCGACCGTGCCGACTACGCTCGTGGTTCAAGCCACGCCCGACATCACGATTATGCAAGCTGTACCAAACATCGTCATCCTGCGCCACGCTGGGAACACGGCTCCGCGGATAACCACAACATCAACCAGCAACCCCGTCGTTCAGCAGCCCGCCGCGCCGCAAATCGTGCCGCCCGCGCCGGTCGTCGTTCAGCAGCCCGTTACACAAAAGAGCAAATCATCACGATGACATTGTACGCAATGACGTTCCGCGCGATGGGCTGCCAGATACACGCGCAACTCGAGGCAGGCGTTGAAGGACACGCTGTTCTGAGCCAACTGCCCGCAAAGGTCGAAGCGATGGAAGCGCGTTTGTCGCGCTTTCGCCCAGACAGCGAACTCATGCAGCTTAACAAGCGCGCCGGTGAATGGGTTAAGGTAAGCACGACGCTGCTCGAAGTCATTCAGGCGGCTAAGCACGCGGCACAGCTCACCAACGGCTTGTTCAATCCCCTGGTGTTGCCCGCCATGCTCGCCAACGGCTATGACCGCAGCTTTGAACAAATTGCCCTGCCGCTCACAACGGCACACGTTCCCGCTGGCGATTGGCAGGGCATCGAGCTAAGGCGGTCAGCGCGTGAGGTGCGTATCCCGCCCAGCAGCGCGCTCGATTTGGGTGGCATCGCCAAAGGGTGGGCTGCCGAGAAATTGGCGGACGAGCTGGCACAAACGGGCGCGTGCCTCGTCAACATGGGTGGAGACATGGTGGCACGTGGCGCACCGCAAGGCTGGCAAGGCTGGCAGGTCGAGGTCAGTGACCCCTTTAACGACGCGCCGCTGGTGTCCTTGTGGCTAAAAGACACAGCCATCGCCACAAGCGGCAGCGATTTTCGCCAATGGGCAACCCAAGCGGGCAAAACATACCATCACATCGTTAACCCGCAAACGGGATGCCCTGCAGCCACCAACGTCCTCATGGCAAGCGTTGTTCATCCGCATGCGCCCACCGCTGAGGCGTATGCTAAAGCCGTCATCCTGCAAGGAGCAGAAGCAGGGCTAAGCTGGCTGAGCCAGCAGTGGCACGCCGAAGGGCTCGTGGTGCAAGACGACGGCAAAGTGTTGGCGACCGCAAACTTTGTTCTATCACACAACGAAAGGTTGTCCTCATGAAACATCTTCTCCTCACACTGTTCGTCTTACTGCTCGGCACTCTGTCCGTGCTAGCGCAGGACAACGCCAATCTCATCACGCTCAACGACGCTACGCCGGCTATCGACGCGGTGATTACTTTGCCGCCCGACACCAGCGGTGCCGTGTCGCTGGCGATTGCTAATGCCGCTGTCAAGATGACTGATGCCAACAATGCCGTCGTGTTCTATACAGCAGACCCACGCATCCACGCCATCGAACTCAACATTGCGCCCAACACCGGCGCGCACACGCTCACCGTCGAACGCCTGCCGGGCGCGCCTGAGGCATACGTGCGCCTTGTAGCACTGCCAGAGCTGACCGTCGGCGGCGCTGTTACGCTGACCAACGGCACAGCGATCAGCCTCAATCAAGAAGTCTACCTGCCGCTTGACGCAAACGCGCCGGGCGGCACGACCTCCGTGAGCATCCCGAACAACACGGTCGGGGTCGTCACCGCAGTGTTTCTTGGCGCACACGCCACAACGCAGCTCGTTGACGACAGCGGCGTTGTCATCGCGCAGTCGACAGACGGGCATATTGACGGTGTCAGCTATGCGCTAGACGGCGGAAGGTATGCGTTCACCCTCGTGGGACGTGGTCTGACCAGGCCAATTGTAGCGAGCGTGCGCGCCGTCTCTGCAGAGGAGGCTGGTGTCACCGTCCTTGAAGCCCCGACGCAGCCGCCAAGCCTTGCCACAAACCCCACCGCCAATACGACCGCTAGCACAACGGCGATGGCATGCAAAGCGGTTGTCCAGCGCAGCTCGGTGAACCTACGCAGTGGTCCCGGCACCGCCTACAGCGTCTTAGGCTATGGCTACTACAACGAGAGCTATTTGGTAGGCGGGCGCAACCCCGAAAACAACTGGATTGTGGTCAGCACCGACAACGGTTCGGCTTGGATGGCACTCAGCAACGCAAGCCTGCAAGGAGCTTGTGAAAACTTGACGGTGTTCAACGTGCCGTTGCGCAATATGGACGCAGCCCAAGTGACAGTCATACGGAATGACGACAAGAAAGATGACAAGAAGACAGATGACAAGAAGCGCAATAAAGATGACCATGACGACCATGACGACCATGACGACCATGATGACCATGACGATGATGACGATGATGACGATTAAGCATTAGGCTGTTAGGCTCTATGTGCTTGCCTCGTGCGTGGGGCAAGCACCATCATCAAGGGCAACTTGAATGCGCTCATGGGGAGAAAGAACACATGTCTCAAGACAAATCCACAAAAAACACCGACCTGTTCGTGCTTGTCGCTAGCCTGATTATCGTTGTGCTGTCAGTAGGTTGGATGCTGAGCAACGACGTGTTCCAAGTCAGCTTGCTAGAAGACGAAAAGCTGTCGTGGCATTTGGTGCGCTCTTCGGGCATCATCGCGTTTGTGCTGCTGCTGGCTTCGACGGTTTGGGGGCTGCTGCTCAGCAGCCAGCTGGTCAAAGACTGGTCGCCCGGACCGGTCGCCATGACCATACACAGCACAATCTCGTGGCTAGCCGTGCTGCTGGGGCTAGCTCACGGGTTGCTGCTGCTGTTGGACAAATATTTCACCTACACGCTCGCCGACATCCTCATCCCGCTCATCGGTCCCTATCGCCCCGAAGCGGTTGGGCTGGGAACGTTGGCATTTTGGCTGCTGCTGGCAATTAGCGTGAGCTTCCCGCTCAAAAAATGGCTGTCGCATGAACGTTGGAAAAAACTGCACTATGTGAGCTATATAGCGTTTGCCCTCGCCGCGCTGCACGGCTTGCTCGCGGGGACAGACAGCGCGCACGCGGGCTTCCGCGTGCTGCTTGGCGGCGGGTTGTTGCTCGTGGTGCTGCTGCTGGGCATACGGCTTGGCAGAAGCCAACTTAAAGCGTCGCCAGCACCTGCTCGGCGTGGGTCGCGCTAATGGGATTAGCACGTCTTACGCGCTAGAGGCAGGCACACCGTGAAGACAGCCCCCTGATTTAAGCCCGAGCTTTCCGCGCGAATCGTGCCGCCGT
>CALIEB010000018.1 GCA_938022205.1 uncultured Anaerolineae bacterium
GCAAGCCGCGCAAGCCACCACCGCCGCACAAGCCACGCTCGAGGCGCAAGCCGCGCAAGCCACCACCGCCGCACAAGCCACGCTCGAGGCGCAAGCCGCGCAAGCCACCACCGCCGCACAAGCCACGCTCGAGGCGCAAGCCGCGCAAGCAACACGCGAGGCACAAGCGACAACCAATGCGCTTAACATCCTAGCGACGCAGAGCGCGCGGGCAACACAGGACGCGCAAGTCACGCAAAGCGCGCAGGCAACCCGCGACGCGCAAGCAACACGCGAGGCACAAGCGACAACCAATGCGCTTAACATCCTAGCGACGCAGAGCGCGCGGGCAACACAGGACGCGCAAGCCACGCAAAGCGCGCAGGCAACTCGCGACGCGCAAGCCACCGCTGACACCGCCGTCATTCAGGCGCGCCAAAACGCCGAAGCGACGCAAAACGCGCAAGCGACACAGGACGCGCGGGCAACGCAGAACGCCATCGCCACGCTGACGGCACAACCAACTGCAACCTTCACCGCGACCGCCACCGACGAGCCAACCGCGACGCTCACCGCGACTGCCACCAACACGCCGCTGCCGACACTCACGCCGGTGGGCGAAATTCGCGAGGCAGGCGACGCAGAAGCACCACCCGCCACCCCAGACGTTTTGCCCATTGTGGCGATTGGTGGCGCGGTGTTGGGCTTGCTGCTGCTGCTGTTCCTGCTCTCGCGCGGGCGCAAAAAGGCTTAGCACGTCGCCTTGAACGCGCGGCATCACGTTTTATTCACGTCGTGGTACGTTGGGTTAGGCGGCGGCGAGGTTGACCTGCTCACCCTCGCCGCCGCCGCACCTGCCGACGTGCGAGCGCACCTGCTGCTGCCCCGCGAGGGACAGCTTGCCCAACGCTGGCGGGCGATGGGCTTGCCCGTTCACATCTTGCCCTTTCGCGGCGCGACGACGTGGTTCATTCCCGCCTTGTGGTCACGCTTTCCTGTTGTGGCGCGCCTCGCCGAGCTGCTGCAACGTGAGCGCATCGCGTTGGTTCACAGCGACTATCACACGTTGCCGTTTGTGGCGGGCGCGTGCCGCCGCACAGGCGTGCCGCTAGCGTGGCACTGCGAAGGCTGGTGGTTTGCGCCTAAGCCTTACCAGCGCGCTTTCTTCCGCCACTTGCCAGTAGTAGCACGCTCTAAGAGCGTACAAGCGGGATTTTTAGGACATCCGCCCTTCATGCCCACCGACGCGATGCCCATCATGACAATAGGCGTAGACACGGCGCGACTGCACCCTGCACTTGACAAGCACAGCTTGCGCGAAGAGCTTGGCATCGCGGCAGAAACACCCCTTGTGGCGATGGTAGCGCGCTTCCAGCACGTCAAAGGGCATGAGACCTTTCAGCAGATGGCGCGCCTCGTCGCCCAAGAACTGCCGCAAGCGCGCTTTATCGTCGCCGGCGAAGAGACCTTCGGCGTAGCGGGCGACGTTGCCTATCGTGACAAGGTGCTAGCGGCCGCGCAAGCCGACCCACTGCTGCGCGACACGCTGCGCTACATTGGTTTCCGCGCCGACGTAGAGCGCGTGTATGCCGCTGCGGATGTCGTCGTGTGCGCGTCCGACTTCGAGAGCTTTGGGCGCGTCAACGTCGAAGCTATGGCGTGCGGCGTGTCAGTCGTCAGCACGGACGTGGGCGGCACGCGCGAAACCGTACAAGACGGCATCACGGGCTTTCTTGTGCCACCGCGCCAGCCCGCCGCGCTGGCAGAGCGCGTGCTGCGCTTGCTGCGCGACCCCGCCTTGCGCGCCAAGATGGGACAAGCAGCACGCCAGCACGTTCTCGCGCACTTCGACCAAGCTGAGACCACACGCCGCTACTGGGCGTATCTCACCGCGCTGTTGCCGCGCGACTAGGAGTGCTATGGCATGGGGACGCTGTATCTTGTCGCTACGCCGATTGGCAACCTCGAAGACATGACCTTCCGCGCTCTGCGCATCTTGAAAGAGGTCGCGCTCATCGCTTGCGAGGACACGCGCACCTCGCGGGTGTTAACCCAGCACTTCGGCATCCAAACGCCGCTGACCAGCTACCACGAACACAACAAGCTCACCAAGCTGGACGCGATTTTTGCCGCGCTAGACAACGGCGATGTCGCGCTCATCAGCGACGCTGGCACGCCCGCTATCTCCGACCCGGGCTATGAGCTGGTGCAGGCGGCATTGGCGCGCGGACATGCGATTGTGCCAATTCCGGGCGCAAACGCCATTACCACCGCGCTGATTGCCAGCGGGCTGCCAACCGATGGGTTCGTCTACATAGGCTTCCTGCCGCGCAAGGAAAGCGCGCGCCGCGCCCTGCTCGCCAGCTTGAGCGAAGAAAAGCGCACGCTGGTTGCCTACGAAAGCCCGCACCGCCTGACCGACGCGCTAGAAACCGTGATAGCGGTCTTCGGCGCGGCACGGCGCGTGTGCGTCGCCCGCGAGATGACCAAGCACTACGAGGAGTTCTATCGCGGCACGGCACAAGAGGCTTTGGCGCGCTTTAGCAACGAAAATCCTAAAGGCGAGATTACGCTGGTGATTGCGGGCGCACCCGCCGACAGCGCGCGTTGGAGCGAAGCGGCAGTGCGCGCCGCGCTGCAAGAGCGATTGGCGGCAGGCGACACGCTGTCCCACGCTGCCAAAACCATCGCCAAAGCCAGCGGCTGGCACAAGGGCGACGTGTACAAGCTGGGCGTGTAGGAAAGCAACCTACGTGCCCTCCTCAGCGGTCAAAATCAGCGGCGCGCCGTCGGTGACCGCAATGGTATGCTCAAAATGCGCGCAGAGCGTGCCGCGCTTAGTGCGCACCGTCCAACTATCCTGCTCATCTACCTCAAGGTCAGGCAGCCCCATAATCAGCATAGGCTCAATGGCAAACGTCATGCCCACTTGCAACGGGTAGTCCTCCCAAATGGGGTTGCCGTCGCGGTCACGCTTGTTCGTCCACCAATTCGGCACTTGCGGAGCTTCGTGCATGACGCGCCCCACGCCATGCCCCGTATACTCGCGCGCCACGCTGTAGCCGTACTTGCTGGCGTAGCGTTCGGTAGCGCGCGCCACGTCGCTGACGTTCTTGCCCAGCACGCATACCGCAATCGCAGCGTTGAGTGCCTCGCGGGTGTGGTCAATCAACCGCTGCACGGCAGGCGGCACGTCGCCGACCGCGTAGGTATAGGCGGCATCGCCGACAAAGCCCTTGTAGGTGCAAGCGGTGTCAAGGCTGACGATGTCGCCCGCCTTGATGATGCGGTCTTTGCGCGGGATACCATGCACCAGCTCGTCGTTGATACACGCGGTAATGGTAGCGGGAAACGGCACATGACCATTGGGCGCGTAGTTGAGAAAGCAGGGGGTCGCACCGTGCGAGCGGATGACCTCTTCAGCGATTTGGTCAAGCTCATAGGTAGAGATGCCCTCGCGCAGAGCCTCACGCATGGCGCGATGGGCGCGGGCGGTAATGATGCCCGCCTCGCGCATCAGGGCGATTTCTTCGGGCGTTTTCAGCGTCACAGGTGGACGCTGGCGGCGTTGGCGCGCTGGCATGGCATTGCGCTGCATCGCTTCTGTTCCTTTCGCTAAATCGTTTTGGGCGCGGGGCGGCGCGCCTGCTGCTACCTTCTTGTTAGCCTAAAATTGCCTTAATCGCCGCGCTAACCGCCTCAATCGCTTGGCTGGCATCAAGACGGTGCAAGTTGCCCTTCGCGGCGTAGTGTTCAATCAGGGGCTGCGTGGTCTCCAAATAGGTGTCGATACGCTTGATAATAGCATAAGCGTCGGCATCGTCGGGGCGACGCAGCAGCTCCTCCCCTGTCGCGGTCAGCGTGGCAACGATGCGCGGCGGATACGTGCCGCTGGGGTCCGGCTCAACCTTGACCGCCACGCCCTCACTGCGATAGTAAATGTTGTAGCTCTCGCCGCTCGCGCTGGTCACGCGCCCAAAAGCGCGCTTAAACGCCGTGTATAAGTCCAAATCAAGCAAAATGACCGCGTTCAGGCTTTCGCCGCGCTGTGCCAAAAAGTCCTCGAGGAACTGCGCCTGCACAGCGTTGCGTGGGTAGCCGTCCAAAATCACGCCGCCCTTCGCATCCTCTAGCAACAACCTGTCCGCCACCACGCGGTTGGTCAGCTCGTCGTTGATGAGCTGCCCCTTGCGCATCACTTCCTGCACTTCTTGTGCCAGCGCGTCTTGGCGGGTGCGCATCGCGCGGAAGATGTCGCCCGTCGAAACGTGGGGGATGCCGTAAGTCTCTTGAATAAACTTGGCTTGCACGCCCTTACCTGCGCCTTGCGCGCCAATTAACAACACGTAAAGTCCCACAAACACCACCTTTCTACGCTAAGTAAAAGTAAAAAAAGGGGCGTTCACAAGCGATTGTGATGCGCCCCTTCTTGTTTTGTAAGCCACGACAACAACGCGCCGCGCTAACGCATGAAGCTCTCGTAATTGCGCATGACGAGTTGTGCCTCTAGCTGGCGCAAGGTGTCAATCACCACGCCTACCACAATGATAAGCCCACTGCCCGTCAGGACAAGCGCGGGGTTGTTCACCGTTGACGTGACATCCAACGGGAAGATGAGGCTGTTGATAAAGCTGACGATGCCCGGCACGATGGCGATAATGCCCAAGAAAATCGCGCCCACAAACGTGATGCGGCGCGTCGTGCGCATGATGTACTCTTCGGTCTTTTGCCCCGGACGAATGCCGGGAATAAAGCCACTTTGCCGCTGCAGCGTCTCGGCGAGGCGGTAGTTGCCCACCATCACATCGGCGTAGAAGAACGTAAAGCCCACCGTCATAAAGAAAAACACCAGCCAGTAGATCAAGCCCTGCTGGTTGCCAAACGCCTGCTGTACGCTCCAGAAGAACGAGCCCACCGGCGGGTTAAACACGCCGATGATAATCGCGGGAAACGTGATAATCGATTGAGCAAAAATCAAGGGAATCATGCCCACCGGGTTGACGCGCAGCGGGATGTACTGCCCGCTCGCCATCTGCATTTGGCGATTGCCACGCACGCGCTTGCCGTACTGCACAGGGACGCGGCGCACGCCCTCCTGAATGTAAATGATGGCGACGATGCTCACAATGACTATCAGCAGGAAGACGACCAAGTTGTAAACGGCGCGGTCAGGCTGGCTGGTCAGGAGGTTGAAAAGGTTGAGCGGCGCGCTGGAGACAATGCCGCTAAAGATGATAATCGAGATGCCGTTGCCGATGCCCTGCTCGGTGACCAGCTCACCCAACCACACAGCAAACATCGTGCCAGCCGTCATCGTCACAATCACCGCCACAGTCAGCAAGAGGTCGCTGCCGAAGCCGGGAATAATCGGCTGCCCTGTGGTGGTCAGCGCGGAGAAGATGCCAATTTGCCCCAGCGACTGCAAAATCGCCATAGGAATAGCCAGATAGTAGGTGTAGCGTTGGATTTTTTCCTGCCCGCCCGGCTCACGTTGGATGGCTTCAAGGGCTGGCACAATCGGCACGAGCAGCTGCAGGATGATGCTGGCAGTGATATAGGGATACACGCCGTTTGCCAGCACGCTGAAGTTGGCGACTGCGCCGCCGGAAAGCAAGTTTAACACGCCGATAAACCCGCCTGCCGCGTCGTTTTGCAACACGGACTGCAGCGCAGCGCGGTCAACCCCCAGCACGGGGATGTGCGTGCCAAACTGATACACGACCAGAATAAAGAACGTGAACAGCAGCTTGTTGCGCACATCGGGCAGGCGGAAGGCGTTTCTTAGAGCCTGTAACATGGGCTAAACTCCTCGTTTGAACGAAAGCCCAAAGCCCTGCACAGGTGGCGCAGGGCTTTGTGGGCGCATTACGACTGTTTCAACAGCTTGGGCAGGTCTTCTTTGCGTGGCTTCTTGATGGTCGCCAGCGCGCCGCGCAGCGGCAGTTCGAGCTTGACCACGCTGCCGCCCGCCTTTTCAATCTTTTCGGCCGCGCTCTTGCTGACGCGGTGGGCATGCACCGTGACCGCCTTTTCGATGTCGCCACGTGCCAGCACGACAATCGGCTTGTCTGCGTCGCGCACCAAGCCCGCCGCCACCAAGCTCGCGCCGTTTACCACGTCGCCGGCGTTAAAGCGGGCGTTAATCGCGTTGAGGTTGACTTCTTGGTATTCGATGCGGAACAAGTTGGTGAAGCCGCGCTTGAACGGTAGGCGGCGCACTAAGGGCAGCTGCCCGCCTTCGAAGTAAGCGCGCTTGCCCATCACACCGCGTGCGCCTTGCCCTTTTGTGCCGCGCCCTGCGGTCTTGCCGCTGCCGGAGGCGATGCCGCGCCCGACGCGCACCTTGCGCTTCACCGAGCCTTTGGTCGGTTTTAAGTCATGAAGTTTCATAGTCTCGAAACGGCGCAGTTTCCCCCTCACGGCGGACTTACGCCTCGCTCCTTTCCTTACTCAGTGACTTCTTCGACGCGAAGAAGGTGAATGACTTTTTGAATCATCCCGCGCGACTGCGGGCTGTCTGGAAGGGTCACGGTGGCGTGCATGCGGCGCAAGCCGAGCGCGACCAACGTGTCTTTTTGGCTCTTTTCGTAGCCAATGCCGCTCTTGACGAGCGTGACGCGCAGCTTCTTGGTCACTGCGGTTTCCGGTGTGTTAGCTGCCATAATCGTTTATTCCCCCTTGTGACGGCGCATCCAAACGGGACGCGCTTGTTGAACTGGGATGCCGCGCATGTCTGCCAACTGCTCGGGGCTTTTGAGCTGGCTAAGCGCGTCAATGGTCGCCATCGCCACGTTAAGCAGGTTGGGGCTGCCTTGACTTTTGGTGAGAATGTTGCGCACGCCCGCCACTTCCAGCACGGCACGCACACCGCCGCCGGCGATGATGCCCGACCCGGGCGCGGCGGGTATCAACAGCACCTTCGCGCCGCCATAATGCCCTGTTACCGCGAACGGCACGGTCGTTTCCACCAACGCCATTTGCTTGAGATTGGCGCGGGCGCGCAGGTTCGCCTTGCGGATGCTGTCCGGCACGGCGCGCGATTTGCCAATGCCGATGCCCACACGTCCTTTGGTGTCGCCCACCACCACCACGCTGCGGAAAGCGAAGCGGCGACCGCCTTTAATCACTTTTGCCACGCGGCGGATGTCTACCACGCGCTCTTCGAGTTCTTCGACGTGTTCTTCGCGCCGCTTCTCACGGCGTTCACGCCGCCCCTGTTGTCCTTTTTCAGCCGCCATGTTTGCTCATTCTCCCACTTAGAATTCCAAGCCGCCTTCGCGGGCACCTTCTGCTAACGCTGCCACGCGCCCATGATACTTGTAGCCCGCACGGTCAAAGACCACTGTGCTGATGCCCGCGTCTTTGGCGCGCTGTGCTAACACTTGCCCCACAATTTTAGAGGCTTCGGTCTTGGTCTTGCCGACGACTTGCGCGGCAATTTCCTTGTCAATGGTCGAGGCTTGGCACAAAGTCACGCCGCGCTCATCGTCGATGAGCTGGGCATAGATGTTGACCAAGCTGCGAAAAACGTTGAGGCGAGGGCGTTGCGCCGTGCCACTAATCTTTGCCCGCACGCGCACTTGGCGGTGCCTGCGAGCTTGTACTTTGTCTTTGCTTGTTGCGTCAGCCATTGCGACACCCTCTTATTTCTTCTTACCTTTGCCGCCGCCCTTGCCAGCTTTGCCGGGTTTGCGGCGAATGACCTCATCGCTATAGCGGATACCCTTGCCTAGATAAGGCTCGGGGGGTTTCCAGCCACGAATAACCGCCGCTGTCTGCCCCACCATCTCTTTGTTGATGCCGTCGACATGCACCATACGCCCGCGTTGGTCTTGCGGCACTTCAAAGCTGATGCCCTCTGCCGGTTCGATGAGGACAGGGTGGCTATAGCCCAGCTTCAGCTCCAAGTTCTTGCCTTGCAGCGCGGCAGTGTAGCCGATACCCTCGATGATGAGCGTACGACGAAAGCCTGCGCTGACCCCTGTGACCATGTTCTGCACCAGCGCACGGGTCAGCCCATGCAAGGCGCGGTGATGACGCAGGTCGGTGGGGCGTTCGACGCTCACCGTCCCGTTGTTGACGTTGACCTTCATGTCTGGGTGCAACAGGCGCGTCAGCGTCCCCTTTGGTCCCTTGACCGTGATTTCGTTGTTGTTGACCGTGACCTCTACCTTAGGCGGCAGCGTGATCACTTTTCTACCAATGCGCGACATGTCGTCTCTCCCTTACCACACGTAGCACAGCACTTCGCCGCCCAAGCCTTCGCGGCGAGCTTGCTGCGCGGTCATTACGCCCTTCGGGGTGGTCACAATGGCGATGCCGGTCCCGCTGAGGACGATAGGCAGCTCGCTGCGCTTGCGATACACGCGCCGACCGGGCTTGCTCACGCGCTGCAGCGCGGTGATGACGGGGCGGCGTTCACGCCGTGCGCCGTAATACTTGAGCGTGAGCTGAATCATCGGCACGGGCGTTTGTTCCCCGATGCTGTAATCTTCGATATAGCCTTCTTCTTTGAGGATACGCGCCAGCTCGACCTTAATTTTCGAGAGGGGAATATCCACCGTCTTCTTGCGTGCCAACAGGGCGTTGCGCACCCGCGTTAGCATGTCGGCAATAGGGTCGTTCGTGGTGTTCATTGGGCTTATCACTCCTACCAACTGGATTTGACTACCCCGGGAATTTGCCCTTGTAGTGCTAATTCACGGAAGCAAATACGGCACAAACCAAAACGACGCATATACCCACGTGGACGACCACACTTCTTGCAGCGATTGCGGACACGTACCTCAAACTTACGCCGTTCTTCACGATACTGCATGCATTTTTTTGCCATCGTTTATCCCTTTACTTGACATCCTCAAACGGCATTCCGAGCAGCTTAAGCAGGCGGCGACCTTCTTCATCCGTTTTGGCAGAGGTCACGACGGTGATTTCCATGCCGCGCACCTTGTCGATGCTGTCGAACGGTACTTCAGGGAAGATGAGCTGCTCGCGCAAGCCTAAGGTAAAGTTGCCGCGCCCGTCTAGCTTAGACGGAATGCCACGAAAGTCGCGGATACGCGGCAGCGCGACGTTCATCAGACGGTCGAGCAGCGACCACATGCGTTCGCCGCGCAAGGTGACTTTCACGCCGATAGCGCGCCCTTCACGCAGCTTGAAGCCGGCGATGCTCTTGCGGGCGCGGGTGATGACAGGTTGCTGTCCTGTGATGGTGCGCAGCGTGTCGACCGCAAAATCCAACACTTTAGGGTTGTCGTTGGCTTCGCCCGCGCCGATGTTCACCACCACTTTTTTGATGCGCGGCACTTGCATGATGTTGTCATACTTGAACTCTTGCATCAAGGCGGGCACGACATCGTTGCGGTAACGTGCCAACAGCTTGTGGACTACTTTGGTTTCAGCCATTGTTCTCACGCTCCGTCTTACTCAATATCCGCGTTGCACTTCTTGCAAACGCGCACCTTACGCCCGTCTTCGCGCACGCGGAAGCCGACGCGGGTGGCTTTGCCGCACGAGGGACAGACCAACATGACGTTGGACACGTGCAAAGGCGCGTCTTTCTCAATAATCGAGGCAGGAATGGTTTGTCCGCCCTGTTGGCGCGCCTTTTGATGCCGCTTGACGACGTTTACACCGCCGACAATCACGCGCTCTTCGGCGTTGAGCATGCGCACGACCTGCCCACGTTCGCCCTTGTCTTTGCCTGCGATGACCTCAACGGTATCGCCCTTTTTAATGCGTTGCATCTTCGTTACTCCTATAGCGTCTCTGGCGCGAGCGAGACGATTTTCATGAAGCCCTTGTCGCGCAGCTCACGCGCCACCGGACCAAACACGCGCGTCCCTTTCGGGTTCACTCTGTCGTCCGCCAGCAGCACGGCGGCGTTGTCATCAAAGCGAATGTAAGAGCCGTCGCTGCGGCGATACTCTTTGGCGACGCGCACGATGACAGCGCGCACAATGTCGCCCTTCTTAATGCTGCTTTGCGTGTTGGCGGATTTCACCGTGCCGACGACCACATCGCCGATATGACCGTAGCGACGGCGCGAGCCGCCTAACACGCGAATGACCAAGATTTCCTGCGCCCCGCTGTTGTCAGCGATTTTCAGGCGCGATTCGGTTTGAATCATGGCAGACCCTCCCTTAACTCTCGCTCACGGGCAGCGCGAGGACTTCCTCAACCGCCCAACGCTTGTGGCGGCTCAACGGCTTGCTTTCGACAATCTTGACCGTCGCCCCGACAGGGATTTGGTCGGTCTCGTCGTGCGCCATCACCTTCTTGGTGGTTTTCACCACTTTCTTGTAGACGGGGTGCATCTTGCGCAGCTCAATGGCTACCGTCACCGTCTTTTGCATTTTGTCGCTCACCACGACCCCGATTAAGCGTCTGCGTTTGTTCGCCATCTCTCGTCTCTTCCTTGTTACACGCTTACTGCTTGTCAGACTGGGCGAGGGCGGCGGCAAGCTGACGCTCGCGCTGAATGGTCAAGATGCGCGCCACGTCGCGGCGAGTACGGCGCAAGGCGTTAGTATCTTTCAGCTCGCCCGTTCTGCGCTGTTCACGCATGACGTAGAGGTCTTGCTTCTTGTCCTCGTACAGCTCAACCAGCTTTTCGTCGCTTAGTTTGCGTAATTCGCGGCTTTTCATTGGATAGCCACCTCCACCCCGCTGATGGGGTCAATACGCTTGACAAACTTGGTGCGGCAGGGCAGCTTGGCTGCTGCCAAAGCCAACGCCTCGCGCGCGAGGTCTTCTGGCACGCCGCCCATTTCGAACAGGATGCGCCCGGGCTTAATCACCGCGACGTAGTATTCGACGCTGCCCTTGCCGTTACCCATGCGCGTTTCGGCGGCTTTCTTGGTGTAAGGCTTGTCGGGGAAGACGCGAATCCAGATTTTCCCGCGACGGCGGATAGAGCGCACCATCGCGCGGCGGGCAGCCTCAATCTGGCGGCTGGTCATCCAGACCGGCTCGAGAGCTTGCAAGCCGTAATCACCGAAGGCGACGGTTGCGCCGCGATAGGCGCGTCCGGTCATGCGCCCACGATGCTGCTTGCGATACTTGGTTCGTTTTGGCATTAACATCTCAGTAACTCCTCACACGCCACCGCTTAGTTGGCGTAAACGTCTTGTGCGGCGGTGTTGGCACGCTGGTTGCGCTCTTCTTGGTAAAGCACGCCCTTGTACACCCACACCTTAACCCCAATTTGACCGAAAGTGGTCAGTGCTTCGGCGGTGCCATACTCGATGTTGGCGCGCAGGGTGTTGCGCGGCACACGCCCCTCAGACATCCACTCGCGGCGCGACATGTCTGAGCCAGCCAAACGCCCGCTCACTTCGATGCGGATGCCCTCCGCGCCCAAGCGCATGGCTTGTGTGATGGCACGCTTCATGGCGCGCCCATGCCCCACGCGGCGTTCAATTTGGCTGGCGATGCTCTCGGCGACCAAGACCGCGTCGAGGTCGGGTTTGTCGATTTCGGTCACATCGACTTTGACCGTCTTGCCCGTCATCGCCTGCAGCTCCTCACGCAGCACCTTCACCTGTGCGCCGCGCTGCCCAATAATTAAGCCGGGGCGGACGGTGTGAATGTTGATGCTAATCACGTTGGGCTGACGTTCGATTTCAATGCGCGAAACGCCAGCGGCGGCCGTTTTCTGCTTGATGAACTTGCGCAGGGCAAAGTCCTCGTGCAGCAGCTCCACGTAGCGGTCGCCTTCGGCATACCAGCGCGCGTCCCAGTCACGGTTGACTTTGAGACGCATCCCAATCGGGTTGACTTTACGACCCATGTGTTTTTCTCCCCCTTAACCTTGCGCCAGAATGACCCACAAGTGCGACTGCCGTTTGACACGCGGCTTGTACCGCCCGCGCGCGCCCGCCTTATAGCGTTTCAAGCGCGGACCCTCGCCCGCCCAAATTTGCGCCACCTTTAGGTTGCGACGGTTCAGCTCAAAGTTGTTCTCGGCGTTGGCAATCGCGGCGGCGATTGTCTTGCGCACGAACTCCGCGCCTTTCTGCGGCATAAATTCGAGGGTGATTAACGCCGCCTCAGCGTCCATCCCACGCACTTGGTCACATACTAACGCCAGCTTTTGGGAAGAAATGGGCAGGTAGCGGGAAATTGCTTTCACTTCCATGTGTTCCACCTTTTCCTATTTCTTCTTCTTCTTCTCAGCCAGATGCCCACGGAAGGTGCGCGTCGGGGCGAACTCGCCCAGCTTATGCCCGACCATGTTCTCGGTGATGTAAATCGGCACGTGCTGCCGCCCGTTGTGAACGGCAATGGTATGCCCTACCATCTGCGGAAAGATGGTGCTGGCGCGGCTCCACGTGCGCAGCACCATCTTGCGATTGGTTTCGTTCATTTTCTCGATCTTAGCGAGCAAACGCGGCTCCACGAAGGGGCCCTTCTTCATAGAACGTGACATCGTGTCCTTTCCTTCCTACGCTTACGAACGACGACGCTTGCTGCGGCGGCGGATGATAAAGCGGTCGGTGCGCTTGTTGGTGCGCGTAATCACGCCCAACGCCTTCTTGCCCCAAGGGGTTTTGGGCGCAGCCATACCGATGCCGCTGCGACCTTCACCGCCACCGTGCGGGTGGCTGTTGGGGTCCATCGCCACGCCGCGCACAGCCGGTCGCCAGCCCAGCCAGCGCGAACGCCCCGCCTTGCCAAGACTGATGTTGCCGTGTTCCGCGTTGCCGACCTGCCCAATGGTCGCCATGCACTGCTCATGGATATAGCGCATTTCGCCGCTAGGCAAGCGCACGGCAGCGTATAAGCCTTCTTTTGCCAGCACTTGCGCGCTTACGCCCGCCGAGCGCGCCAGCTGCCCGCCCTTGCCGGGACGCAGCTCAATGTTATGCACCATCGTGCCGACGGGGATATCGCGGATGAGCAGGGCGTTGCCCGGACGCAGCTCGGCTTTATCGCCGTTGCCGACTTTGTCGCCGACCTTTAAGCCTAGCGGCGCGATGATATAGCGGCGTTCGCCGTCCTCATACTGCAAGAGGGCAATGCGTGCCGAGCGGTTGGGGTCGTATTCCAGCGCAATCACTTCAGCACGGCAGTCAAATTTGTTGCGCTTGAAGTCAATCAAGCGATAACGGCGGCGGTGTCCACCGCCACGATGGCGCACGGTGATACGTCCGGTGTTGTTGCGACCGCCCTTCTTGCGCAGCGCAGTCGTCAGTTTCTTCTCGGGTTCTTTTTTGGTCAATTCTTCAAACGTAAACCCGGTCATGTCGCGGCGACCCGCCGAAGTTGGGTTGTAGAGTTTAATCGGCATTGTGCGCCCCCTTACACGTTGAACAGCTCGATTTTCTCGCCCTCAGCCAACGTGACGATGGCTTTCTTCCACTGGCGAGAACGGATGAAATACTTGCGGCCACGCCGACCACGCTTGGCAGGTATGACCATCGTACGCACTTTGAGTACCGCGTTAGGCATGTCAAAGATCAGCTCGACCGCCTCTTTAATCTGTATCTTGTTGGCGTTGCGCGCCACCTCAAACGTGTATTGGTTGAGGTCGGCTGCCATAAGGTTGGTCTTTTCCGTCACCACCGGGCGACGAATGACATCATACGGGTGCAGTTCAGGCACGGCTGCCCTCCTTACTCCAAACTTTGGTGATAAAATCAAGCGCGTCCAACGGAATAATTACCTTGTCATAGGTCAGCAGGTCGCGCATGTTGAGGTTGTTCACCAGCAGCGCGCGTGCCTTGCTAAGGTTGCTGCAGCTGAGCTGCACGTTGGTGTTGCCGTGTGTGAACAGCACCAGCGCGCTGTCGCCACCCGTGACGGCTTGGATAATGGCACTCATTTGCTTGGTGCGTGGCTGCTCAAGGGTGAGCTTGTCGACGAACACCAGCTGATTGTCGCGCAGCAGCGCGCTGAGTGCGCTGCGGATTGCGCCGCGCCGCATCTTCTTCGGCATCGACTTGGTGTAGTCGCGCGGGCTTGGACCGTGCGCGATGCCACCGCCGACGAAAATCGGGGCGTTGCGGCTGCCATGACGGGCGTTACCCGTCCCTTTTTGGCGGTAGACTTTGGCTTTGGTGCGGTCAACTTCGCCGCGCCGCAGCGTGCTGTGCGTGCCTTGACGGGCGTTAGCCATCTGGCGCACATAGGCTTGGTGCATCAAGCCGACGTTGATTTCTGCTTCAAAAATATCGGCGGGCAAGGTCACGGTTTTGACTTGCTTGCCGCTCATATCCAGCACGGGGACTTCCATCGTTGACTCCTCGCTCACCTGTTATTTCTTTTGCTGCTGCTTTTGCTTGCGCACCGCCGGCTTGACGACGACAATGCCGCCCTTTGCGCCCGGCACGCTGCCTTTGACGGCGAGCAGGTTCTTCTCTGCATCGACAATGACCACCTCAAGGTTTTGGATGGTCACGCGCTCATTACCCATGCGTCCCGCCATGCGCTGCCCCTTGAGGGTACGCCCGGGGAATTCACGCATACCGACCGAGCCAGGCGCGCGCTCGCGGTCCGATTGACCGTGCGTCTTGGGCTGGCGATTAAAGTGATGCCGCTTGATTGTGCCGGCGAAGCCACGCCCTTTGCTCGTGCCGATAACGTCAACGTAGTCGCCTTTTTGGAAAACATCGCACTTAATTTCGGCACCCTCCACAACATCGGGTAGGCTGCCGTTCTTAAAGCGAAACTCACGCAGCACGCGCAGCGCGCTGAGGTTGTTCTTTTGCAGATGCCCCAGTTGGGGTTTGGTCAGGCGTGTCGGCTTGATTTCGCCGAAGCCTAACTGCACCGCGCTATAGCCGTCGCGCTCGACGGTGCGAATCTGGGTGACATAGCAAGGACCCGCCTCGATGACGGTAACAGGGATAACGTTACCTTGCTCGTCAAAGACTTGTGTCATGCCAATTTTCTTGCCGATAATGCCCTTCATAGTGTCTTCAGCCTCCAGAGGGGGGTTAGGCGCAAAAACGCGCGGGTCTAGTTCCCCTCCCACAAAAAACCTTCTGATACGTGTTGCGTTGCTCGTGTGTGCCGTTTGCACGTAAAACGGTGCGGGTTGGTGGTGTGCGTGCGGCGCGCCACCCTTGTTTAGATTTTAATCTCGATGTCCACGCCTGCGGGCAGGTTAAGGCGCATCAAGGTGTCGATTGTCTTGCTGTCGGGGTCTAGCACATCGATAAGCCGTTTGTGGGTGCGGATTTCGAAATGCTCGTGCGAGTCCTTATCAATAAACGTGGAGCGACGCACAGTGAATCGCTCTAAGCGCGTCGGCAACGGCACAGGACCGACCACGTGGGCGTTGGTGCGCTGTGCCGTTTCGACAATGCGCTGCGCCGACTGGTCAAGCACACGGTGGTCGTATGCCTTGAGACGAATGCGAATTTTGTTCTTGGCTGCCATCAGGTTACCTTTAAGCCCTTTGGGCGCGCGTCAGAAATGGGGTGGGCTAGCGCAGCCACACCCCAATTTGACAAACGCGCTCTTATCCGTACACTTCGGTGATAATGCCTGCGCCTACGGTCAAGCCACCTTCGCGGATGGCGAACTTGGAGCCTTTTTCCAGCGCGACCGGCGTAATCAGTTCCACGTCTAGCGTCACGTTGTCGCCGGGCATGACCATCTCTACGCCTTCGGGCAGCTTAATCGTGCCCGTCACGTCCATTGTGCGGATGTAGAATTGGGGACGATAGCCGCTCAAAAACGCCTTGTGACGACCGCCTTCTTCCTTCTTCAGGACGTACACCTCGCACTTGAACTTCTTCTGGGGCTTGATGCTCTTGGGCTTCGCCAAGACCATGCCACGTTCCACTTCTTCGCGGGTGGTGCCGCGCAGCAAGATGCCGGCGTTGTCGCCCGCTTCGGCACGGTCAAGTTCCTTGTGGAACATTTCGATGCCGGTGACGGTGGTCTTGAGGACTTCATCACGCAAGCCGACAATTTCGACTTCTTCGCCTTTGGTTAGCACACCGCGCTCGACGCGCCCGGTGACGACCGTGCCGCGCCCCTTGATGCTGAACACATCTTCGACGGGCATCAAGAAGGGCTTGTCAATCTCGCGGACGGGTTCGGGAATCCACTTGTCCACCGCGTCCATCAGCTCCAAAATCGGCTTGTATTCAGGCGCGTTGGGGTCATTGCTGGTGCATTCGGCGGCTGCCAGCGCGCTGCCCTTGATGATGGGCGTGTTCCCGCTGAAGCCATAGCTTTCCAGCAGTTCCGCCAGCTCCATCTCGACCAACTCAATGAGTTCGGGGTCGTCCATCTGGTCAATCTTGTTGAGGAAGATAACCATCGCCGGCACTTCCACTTGGCGCGCCAACAGCACGTGTTCGCGGGTCTGCGGCATGGGACCATCGGGTGCGCTCACCACAAGAATCGCACCGTCCATTTGCGCCGCGCCGGTGATCATGTTCTTGATGTAGTCGCGGTGACCGGGGCAGTCGACGTGCGCGTAGTGGCGCGCGTCGGTCTCATATTCGACATGGCGGATGTTGATGGTGATGCCACGCGCGCGTTCTTCGGGGGCGTTGTCGATGTCGGCATAGTCCATTTTTTGTGCCTTACCCTTGAGCGACAGCACTTTGGTAATCGCTGCGGTCAGGGTGGTTTTCCCATGGTCAACGTGACCAATCGTGCCGATGTTGACATGGGGTTTAGTACGCTCGAAT
Organism: uncultured Anaerolineae bacterium; assembly: GCA_938022205.1. Classification (GTDB taxonomy): domain Bacteria; phylum Chloroflexota; class Anaerolineae; order Aggregatilineales; family Phototrophicaceae; genus JANWYT01. Next base: position 16,632 of record CALIEB010000018.1, read on the forward strand.
TTACCTTTTGCCATTTGCGTATCCCTCTGCAAATAGATAACAAACAATGAAAGTGAAAAAGCGACGGGACGTAGACCGCACGTCCCCCTCAGACCTTACCGTGCCGCCCCAATCACTTCTTCAGCGATGTTCTTGGGGGCGACGGTGTACTTATCAAACTCCATCGTGAAGTTACCGCGTCCTTGCGTGATGTTGCGCAAGTCCGTCGCATAACCGAACATCTCCGCCAATGGCACAGATGCTCTGATAGAGGTGACACCAACGCCACGCGGTTCCATGCCCTCGACGATGCCACGACGCGACGCAAGGTCGCCGACAATCGCCCCCGTGAATTCGTCGGGAACGACCACTTCCACGCGCATGGACGGCTCAAGAATGACGGGCGAAGCCATCTTCACGCCAGTCTTAAACGCCATCGAACCGCAAATCTTAAACGCCATTTCGTTCGAGTCCACCTCGTGCATCGCGCCATCGATAATGCGCGCCTTCACGTTGACGACGGGATAGCCGGCAATCACGCCGCCTTCCATCGCCTCACGCGCGCCTTTTTCAGCGGCACGGGCAAACTCGCGGGTAATCGCCCCGCCCGTAATGGCATCTTCCCACAGCAGGTCAGTGTTGGCGGTCTTGCGTTCTTCTTCCGTCATCGGCGAGAACTCAATCACCACACGGGCATACATACCGCTGCCGCCTGACTGCCGCTTAAACGTTTCGTCCACCGTGTAGGTGCTTGTGATGGTCTCACGGTACGCTACGCGGGGACGTCCCACTTGCGCTTGCACGCCGAATTCGCGCATCAAGCGGTCAACCAACACCTCAAGGTGCAACTCGCCCATGCCCTTAATCTTGGTCTGCCCCAGCGCAGCGTCGACTTCGACCTTAAACGTGGGGTCTTCTTCGGCGAGTTTCTTCAAACCCATCGCCATCTTGTCTTGGTCAGCCTTGCTGTTCGGCTCAATAGCGACTTCAATGACGGGGTCGGGGAACTTGATGTTTTCGAGGACAATCGGGTTAGCAGGGTCGCAGAGCGTCTCGCCCGTAAAGGTGTCCTTGAGACCAATCACGGCGGCGATGTCGCCGGCGCGCACCTCTTCAATCTCCTCGCGACGGTCGGCGAACATGCGCACGATGCGCCCAATGCGTTCGTTCGTGCCTTTGGTGGAGTTGTAGACGGTGGTGCCGCCCTTTAGCACGCCGCTATAAACGCGGGTAAACGCCAAACGCCCGTACTTGTCGGAGATAATCTTGAAGACCAACGCGGCCAACGGCTCGTCGTCAGAGGCTTTGCGCTCGACTTCTGCCTCTGTCTTGGGGTTAATGCCGCGCACTGGGGGGATGTCCAGCGGCGAAGGCAGGTAGTCCACCACCGCGTCGAGCATGAGCTGCACGCCCTTGTTCTTGAGGGCAGAGCCGCACAAGACAGGGTGGATTTTGCCGCGAATGACCGCAAGGCGCAAGGCTTCCAAGACCTCTTCGTCGCTGATGGGTTCGCCCATCAAGAACTTCTCAGTCAGCAGCTCATCGTTTTCGATGATTTTGTCGAGCATCTCTTGGCGCGCCTTTTCGGCTGCCTCGAGATAATCGGCTGGGATGGGCTTAGCCTCGTTGACCGTGCCAAGGTCGTCCGCGTAGGTGATAAGCTGCATCTTAATGAGGTCGATGATGCCGGCAAAGCTATCGCCACTGCCATAGGGCAGTTGCAGCGGCACGGGGTTGGCGTGCAGGCGGTCGACGATCATCGAGACGGTGCGCTCGAAGTTCGCGCCCGTGCGATCCATCTTATTAACGAAGCAAATGCGCGGCACGTTGTACTCACTGGCTTGCCGCCATACCGTTTCGGACTGTGGCTCTACGCCCGCCACGCTGTCAAAGACCGCCACGCCGCCGTCCAGCACGCGCAAGCTGCGCTGAACTTCCGCCGTGAAGTCCACGTGACCGGGCGTGTCGATAACGTTGATTTGATGCCCACGCCAAGACGCGGTCACCGCCGCCGACGTGATGGTAATGCCGCGCTCACGCTCCTGCTCCATGTAGTCGGTGGTCGCCGCGCCATCATGCACCTCGCCGATGCGATGCACCATCCCCGTGTAATACAGGATACGCTCGGTCGTGGTCGTCTTGCCCGCGTCGATGTGGGCAATAATCCCGATGTTGCGAACTTTGCTAAGGTCGAAGTTCTCTGGTTTTTTAGCCATAGTGAGGTTCTAATCCAAGACTCTTTCGTATGGGTTAACGGAAGTGCGCGAAAGCGCGGTTAGCTTCTGCCATGCGGTGCGTCTCGTCCTTCTTCTTGACCGACGCGCCCTGACCCGACGCAGCATCCATCAGCTCCGCCGCCAGCTTGCTGGACATCGATTTGCCGCTGCGCTTGCGGGCATTCTGGATAATCCAACGCATCGCCAGCGTAATGCCGCGATAGCTCTTGACCTCGACCGGCACTTGGTAAGTGCTGCCGCCGACGCGACGCGGCTTGACTTCGACGGTAGGCTGCACGTTGCGCAACGCTGCCTCAAAGACTTCCATCGCGTCCTTCTTGGTGCGCTCAACGACGAGGTCAAGCGCGCTGTAGACCACGCGCAGCGCAGTGCTTTTCTTGCCGCCGTGCATCATGCGGTTGACGAACATCGTTAGGTAAACGTTGTTGTACTTCGCGTCGGGAGCGACTTCGCGTTTAACAGGAGTTCTTCTGCGCATTGGTTACTTCTTTCCTTTTGCTGCGGGAGCGGCACCCGGCTTCGGACGCTTCGTCCCGTATTTACTGCGACCTTGCTTGCGCCCGTCCACGCCGGTCGTGTCCAGCGTGCCGCGCACGATGTGATAGCGCACGCCGGGCAGGTCTTTCACGCGCCCGCCGCGCACCAAAACGACGTTGTGTTCTTGCAGGCGATGCCCCTCGCCGCCGATGTAGGCGGTCACTTCCAGCCCATTAGACAAGCGCACGCGGGCAATCTTCCGCAGTGCCGAGTTGGGCTTCTTAGGGGTCATGGTTCTCACTTGGGTGCAAACCCCACGCTTTTGCGGTGCGCCCTTGCGTTGACGGGTGCGCTTCTGCGAGAACGCATTCAGCGTATACTGCAACGCGGGGGCTTTCGTCTTTTTCGTTTTGGGCTTGCGACCCTTACGAACCAACTGATTAATGGTTGGCATTGCACTCTCCGCTTACTCACAAACCGAATCATTTGTTAAAGGGTGCCTCAAACAGGCAAGCAAAAAGGCGTACCCTAAGAACGCCTATTTGTTTCTTAGTCGTAGGCGAGACACCCTGTCAAGACAAGGCACTTTCGCTACAGTTGCTCAATTCGGCATAAGATTGCCTTTTTCGCAAAGGGTGATATGCCGCTTAGCGGTGGCTATGATAACACCACCTCCACGCCATTGTCAAGGGAGCGACGCGAGCGCGACGGACAATGGCGTTTTGGAAACTGCCGAGTTGTTGTCGCGTGCCGACTCCCCACCGGTGTCTGCCTCTCCTAGCATTAGCACGTCGTTAGGCGCGTTTGGGCAGCCGCCTGCCCCGTTTGGGCGCAGGGGCGGGCTGCCATGTCGGCGCGACCAACCACCACGATGCCGTCATCGTCAGCGCACTCATCAAGCACCACAAGCACGTTGCGCCTATCACGAACGGCTCAAGGAAGGTGAGGTACGCGCTAAAGACCACGCCTATGGCTGCGAACGTTTGCAGCGCGGGCAATGCCTGCGGCAAGCGGTCGCGCAACCCGTAAGCGGTGAGCATTGCCACATAGCCCAACGCGCCCAGCACGCCCAGTGGCAGCACGCCGAACAGCAGCGCGTAGGGGCTTTGCTGCACGGTGTTGCAGTTGCCAACCATGCCGCAAGCGGCTTCAACTTGCGCGGTTTCCACATAGGCGAGATATAGCGCAACCACCAAGCCCGCCGTCGCCGCCAACGGCAGCAGCGACAAGCTCTCGCGGGTTTGCGCGCTGCGCAGCAGCAGCAGCCCTGCCGTTGCCAGCACCACGCCCGCGCCGACTATCGCCAGCAGGTCGCCGCCGGCGGTCACGAGCAAGCTCAGACTTAACAGCAGCACGAACAGCATCAACCCCGCTGCCACGCGCATGCGCACGCGCTGTGCTTTGTTCCAAAGCGCGAGGGGCAGGCTGACGAGAGCCACGATTAGCACGACTAACGCCAGCGCGTTCGCCACGGGGTCAGCCGCCAGCCGCGCTAACACGCCGCCATCCGTAGCAGGCAAGCCGGTCTGTGCTGCGGCATAGGCGGTTAAGCCGTTGATGTCGGGGAGAGGAATGCCTCCTTTTGCCAGACCGTCGCGTATCAAGTCAAACGACCGTGCGGGGATTTCGCTGCCGCCGGTGAGTGCCACACCGTCAATAAACATCATCGGCACGACCCAACGGTCTTGCGGCACGTTGTGCAGCTGGTAAACCGCAACAGCCAGCTGTCGCCCGACGGGGTCGCGCACGTCAATCTTGATGACGGTGAGCTGGTCGCCGAACGCCGCCTGCAACTTGGGCAGGTCGTTGGCGATGTATGCCACGCAGTGCGGGCAAGTGTGACTGTGCAGCAGCAGCACGTAGGCATGTGGCGCGTCTTGCGCCCGCACCACAAGCGCGCTTAAAAGCAGCAAGCTCAGCAGAACAAGGCGTTTCATCCTGTGACCTTTCATGTCAATTTGCCTTACGCTTCTAATTATGACACCGCTGCGCCGCGCTTCTAAGTGCCGTAAGTCATGCGCACGGGTGACGATGCGCGCAATCGCGAGTATAATGGACGCGGATAGACCACACTAAGGAACATATCGCTATGCTTAACCTCACCTTTTTGGGCGGCGCGGATGAAGTTGGTGCAAGCTGCCTGCTGGTGGAGATGGACGACAAACGCCTGTTGATTGACGCGGGCATCCGCATTTCACCAAAGACGCGGCGCGGCATCGAAGGTGACCAACTGCCTGACTTGCAGCCGATTAGCGCGTCGGGCGGCGTTGACTATCTGCTTGTAACCCACGCCCATACCGACCACACGGGCGCGCTGCCGCTCTTGCTTGAGCAATATCCCGACGTGCCGGTGTTCGCCACACGCCCAACGGTCATGCTGACCAACATCTTGCAGCGCGACGCACAGCGCATCATGAAGACGCGCCAAGAGGAGGAAGGCGAGTTGCCGATTGTCGACGAAGTGGCAGCCATGCGCTTGCTCAACGCCTTCCAGATAGTCGAGTTTGAGCAAACGGTGCGGCTGGGCGACACGCTGCAGATGACGTACCACGCGGCGGGGCATATCATCGGCGCGGCATCGATTGTGCTGGAAGGTGCGGACGGCGTGCTGGTTATTTCTGGCGACCTGTCGCTCACGCCACAGCGTGCGGTCGGACGCGCCAAGCTGCCGCGCGTCAAGGCAGACGCGCTGGTGCTGGAAAGCACGTATGGCGGGCGGCTGCACGCCAACCGTGACGCAGAAGAAAAACGCCTCGTGCAGACGCTCAAAGCCATTACCGAAGGCGGCGGGCGCGCGCTCATTCCCGCGTTTGCGCTGGGGCGCGCCCAAGAGGTCGTGCAAATCCTGCTGGCGTACCGCGACGAGCTTACCGTGCCGGTGTACGTGGACGGCATGGTGCGCGCCGTCTGTCAGGGCTACCGCGCCTTTGCCGACTTGCTGCCACCGCTGACGGTCAAGGCGGCGGGCGACGCTGACTTGTTCTTTCGGCGCGGGATTGTGCCGGTTGAAAGCACCGCGCACCGCAACGAGCTAATGGCCAACAGCGCGCCCGCCATCATCATCGCCAGCAGCGGCATGTTGACGGGCGGCGCGTCGGCGGCGTGGGCAAAGGAGCTTATCGGCGGCGAGCGCAACGCTATTCTGCTGACGGGCTACCAAGATGAAGAGTCACCCGGTCGCGCCTTGCAAGCCCTCATCGCCGGCGAAACGGCGCGCATTAAGATTGACGGCAAAAACTACGACGTGGCATGTGCTGTCGACACCTACTCGCTTTCGGCGCACGCCGACGAGGCGGAGCTGGTGAGCGTTGCCGACGCGCTGGGCGCGGAACACGTTTTCTTGGTGCATGGCGATAGCATCGCCCGCAGCAGCCTCGCTCACGCGCTGCGCCAGCGACAAAAGCGCGTCACGCTGCCCAAAGTTGGGCAAACCGTGCGCCTCACCTTCCCGCCGCGCAGTTGGGCGCGCAAAGCCAAACGCGACGCGCTAACGGGTGGCAGCGCAGCTGACCCCGCACAGCTGTGGGAATATCTCAAGGACGAGGCGGGCAGCTTCTTCAGCGCGCGCGAACTGGCACGCATTTGGTTCAACGACGAGAAACGCGCCGCCGAAGTGGTGCGAACCCTAAGTGAGGGCATCTACTTCGCGCCTGATTGGCGCAAGCACGACACCTTCCGCGTGAAGACACCCCAACAAGTGGCGAAAACGCTGCGCTGCCGCGAGGTCATGCGTCATCATCCCGACCTGCTCGGGCAGTGCGTCGTGCTAAAAGATAGCGAGGACACCCTGCGCGTGGGCGTGGTGATTGGCACGCACGAAGAAGGCTTTGAGGCGATTGTCGCCCACACGCAAGGGCGCAACTACCCCGCCGACGCGCTCATTTGGGCATTAGGGCGTTGGGAAGGTGCGCCCGATGAGAAGACATTCAAGGCACAGCTGATGGACATGCTGACGCAAGCCAAGACGCTGCGCAGCGCGCTGCTGCCGCTGGCAGTGCGGCAAAACCTGCCCGACGCGCCGATTGACCCCGCCACGCTGTTGCCTGACCCGCTGCCCGAAGGCGTGAGCCGCCAGCTCGCGCTCTTGGCGGTGACCCTAGCGTTGGCGCAGGGAGGTGCGTCGTGGTCACCGCAAGGCATCATGCTACATGGCACAGTAGCTGACGAAGCACTGGAGCAGAACGCGGCGCGCGCGGTGGCGATGGCGCACTTTCCGCCGGAGGCGCGCTTGCGCAAGGTAGGCATGGACGTAGCGCAGAAGATTATCCTGCTCACGTTTGACTTTCCCGACCACGCCAGCGCGAAGTACGCGCCGCTCATCGCTGAACTGAGCGAAAAGACGGGGTGGCGCGTTGCGCTCAAGGGCGGCGTGAATCAACAAGCTCTCATGGAAGTGTTATTAGAGCTGGCTGGTAGCGATGCCAGTGTGAGCCGCCCGCCTTCGTACTTTATGGCGGAAAAGCGCATGTCCATCGGGCTAGCAGGCGTAACAGATGAGGAGGCGTTCGTGCGTGCCTTTGCCGACCAAACCGGCTTTACGTTAGAGCTAGACAAAAGCAGTGCCAAGCCACCCGCCGCACCCAAGCCCGCCGCCAAGCCGCCCAAGCCGGGGCAGCGCATGGAGATTAACGCTGCCTATGCGCACATTCGCGCCGCCCTCGAGCCGTTGGGCATGTACAAGGTCGGGCTGAAAGACGGGGCGATTGTCGCCACGTTCGTCTCGCCGCAAGTGGGACAGCGACATTTAGCCCGCTTCGCCCAGCTTGAAGAAGAGACAGGCTACCCGTTGCGGCTGCATCCCCACCCCAACCAGCAGCAGATTTTGCAGATGGCAGCGGCGCACATTAAACGCGCCGGCTGGGAACTGCGCAAGGGCTTGAGCATTTACATTGAGCGCGCTGAGATAGGCGCGGCTCTCGAGAGCCAGCCGACACCTGAAGCGTTCGCGCAAGTGAGCGCGGCGATTGAAGCCGACACCGGCTACCGCTTGGTGCTGGCGTAGAGCAAGGAAACGAAGGCGATGATACGCTGTGGCATTGACATGATTGAACACGCACGGGTTGAGCGCGGCATCGCACGGCTAGGTGAACGCTTCATGCGCCGCTTCTTCACCGAAGGCGAACGCGCCGACTGTGAGGACGTGCCGCATCGTCTCGCCGCGCGCCTCGCCGCCAAAGAGGCCGCTGGCAAGGCACTCGGCACAGGCATTGGCGATGTGCGTTGGGTAGATTTGGAAGTGCGCGTGAACACGCCGCGCAAACGCCCCGTGCTGCTGCTGCATGGAGCGGCGCAAGCCCTCGCTGACGAGTTGGGCATTCGTGCTTGGGACGTGAGCTTGACGCACGCCGAGACTTATGCCGCCGCGATGGTGGTCATGTGGTCATCGCTTGAATAGCGCAGCGTATTCCCGTAACTAACGCGAAAAACGGTGGCTGCGCTGCCTTTTCCCCGCGCAGCTGCCACAACTCCCCCTGCTTAAAGTCCTAGACACACTAACGTCCACCAACCTAAAGCCTAATCTAACAGAAATATAACCAATTTTATGACGCTACACCTTTGACTTTATCCGTATAACACGCTATAGTTATCGTAACAGAATGTTATAATTTAAGGGGCATTAGGTTAGCGATGACGCACAAAAGAAAAGTAGTTTTAGTTGAGGATGACTCCATTGTTCGCAATCTCATCGTAGATTTTTTAACGCAGCAAAAATATAGTGTTACTGCCTTCGAGGATGCGCCTTCTGCCTTAGAACACATTCGCAACAACGGTTTGCCGCATATCGTGCTGATTGACTTGTCGCTGCCGAGCATGCACGGCTTTGAGCTAGCCAGCGAGCTGAAAGGCATGTCGGACGTGCCAATCATCTTTGTGACCTCAGCAGACGACACGGACACCATTGTGCATGGGCTTAGCCGCTACGCTGAAGATTTCGTGACCAAGCCTTTTGAGCTGCGTGAGCTTGAGGTGCGCATTCAAGTGGTGCTGCGTCGTCTACCAAGTTTTGACTATGCCAGTGAGCCGCGCTTAGTCGTGGATGACCACTTAGAAATCGAGTTTCCGCGCCACCGCATTTATTTGAAAGGTGAGCAAAAAGTCCTAACCCCCACCGAAACCAAGCTCCTGCACGTGTTGGTGCGCAACGCACGCCACGTCGTGGAAAACCAATCGCTTATTGCCCGCGTTTGGCCCGGCGAGGAAGTTTACGACGACACGCTGCGCGTGCATATGCACCGCCTGCGCCATAAGCTAGAGCATGACTCGCACCGTCCCTACTACATTCAGACCGAGCGCAAAGTGGGCTATATGTTTACGGTACGTCCACGTGGGTGGGAAAACAGTAACAATAGCGACAACCACGATGATGTGCAAGTCGCCGGCGTTTAAGCCAGCAGCACGAGGTTGTTGCGATGCACCGCCTCGTCGCCGTAGCTGTACCCTAACACGTCGGCGATTTGCGCCGAACGCTTGCCCAAAATGAGCGCGAGCGCGTCGCTGTCGTAGTTAGACAGCCCGTGCGCGAGGTCATGTCCGTCGCGCGTGGCGATGCTGACCGTTGCGCCGCGCTTGAAAGTGCCTTGCACGGCGACGATGCCCACCGGCAGCAGGCTTGCGCCGTCGCGAGTGCGCAGCGCGCGTGCTGCCCCGTCGTCGACGATGAGCTTGCCCTGCGGGCGGTCGGTCAGCAGCCAGCGTTTGCGGCTTTCTAGCGCGCTGACGGTGGGCAAAAAGCGCGTGCCGAGCGGCTCGCCCGCCACAAGGCGCGGCAGCACGTCGGGCAGGCTGCCGCGTGCGATAACGCAGGTCACGCCGCTGCGCGTGGCAATTTGCGCCGCTTGCAGCTTGGTCACCATGCCGCCGGTGCCGACTTTGCTGCCTGCGCCGCCCGCCAGCGCGAACACCTGCGCGTCGATTTGTGGTACAGTGGTGATGAGTGTGGCATCGGCATGGGTGCGCGGGTCGGCGGTGTACAAGCCCTCTTGGTCGGTGAGAATGACGAGCAAATCGGCTTCCAGCGCGCTGGCGACCAATGCCGACAGGTTGTCGTTGTCGCCCACGCGGTTTTCAGGCGTGGCGACTGTGTCGTTCTCGTTGATGATGGGGATGATGCGCGCAGATAACAACATTTGCAGCGTGTCGCGAGCATTAAGGTAGCGCGTGCGGTGGCTGAGGTCGTCGCGGGTGAGCAGCACCTGCGCTACCGTGCAGTCAAAAATGGCAAACAAGTCCGCGTAAAGCTGCATCAGGCGGCTTTGCCCCACCGCGCTGAGCATCTGCTTGACAGGCATGGACTTATCCAACTGGGGAAAGCCTAAGGCTTCGCGCCCCGCCGCCTGCGCGCCGCTTGACACCATGATAACGTCATGCCCGGCGGCGTGCAGCCCCGCCACCTGCTGCACGAGGCTCAACAGGCGGGGTCGCTTCAAGCTCAGCGTGCCGTCGGTCAACGTGCTTGTTCCCAATTTGACGACAATTCGTTGTGGTTGCATAATAGAGTAAGGTGTGTGGTAACAACATCGCCAATTATAGCGCACCTGAAGTGATGACGCGATGCTAGAGACTAAGATTGCCTGCCAGCTAGAGTTTAGAGTGACAGACAGCGAACGTTACGCAGCATTTGAGCGATTCTTTGCCACGTTAAGCGCGTGGACACAGCAGCGTTACAGCGGCAGCGGCACGACCGCTATCGACGAGACGCAGCAGGTGCGCGCTGTCAACCCGCGCATGTCGCAGCTGGAGGACAGCACGACCAAAGACCGCAGCGCAAACTGGTTGTTGGTGCTGCGCCCCAGTGACCTCGAGCTGTTGGGCATGCCACCGCATCTCGACAGCTTGCAGTGGGTGGGCAAGTGGCGCACGCTCAGCCGCGCCGAACGCCGCGAACAGCTCAAGGGCAATGCGTCCTTGCAAGCACTCGCCGAGTTTGTCGACATGCTCAAGCAGTTCGAGGATGTCCCATGCGAGCTGATGAGCTGCACACGCCCCGCACCCGACATCGCACGGCTAGCGTATCAAGCCCCTAGCATCACGCCTAAGCTCAAGAGCGCGCTGGAAAACCTGCTGATGTGCTTCGGCTTCTACAGCGTCCTTCGCGATGACTGCTAGCGTGCCTTGCTGCGCACGGCCTCGATGGCGTTGCGAATGAGCTGCGCCCGTGAGCGCAAGCGCGACTCTGTCCACGTGCCGTCACCCGTGAGCCAGCCTGCCATGCCCGCCGCCACCGCGCCCGCTTGAATAAACTCCGCCGCGTTTTGCTCGTCCATGCCGCCGTTACACATGAACTTCATGTGGTTAAGCGGCGCAAAAATCGCCCTGAAATAGGCTACCCCCAGCGTGCCAATCGGGAAAATCTTCAGCATCGGCACGCCCATCTGCCACGCCGCCACCGCCTCAGAAGGCGTGATGACCCCCGGCGCAACAAAGACGTTGTGCTTGAGCGCGACCTCAACCACTTGCGGCTGAAAAGCGGGCGACACGATAAAGTCCGCGCCTTCGCCGATGACACGCTCCGCGTCCGCCGCCGAAAGCACCGTTCCCATGCCAACCGCCGCCTTGTCGCCAAAGCGTGCCTTAAGGGCGCGCATGGCTTCGATGGGCTGCACGCTGTTCATCGTGAGTTCAAAGGCGGCAATGCCTTCCTCAAACAGCACTTCAGCGGTGGGCAGCGCAACGCTGGGCGGAAAGTTGCCGCGTGTGCCTGCCATGATGCCGCTGCCTGTGACGAGTTCGTATACCTGCTGCACTTGCATGGGGGTCTCCTTTGGGGGTAACAGCGTTGTATGGTGGTTGCTGCCTATTCTATCGGCACTCCCCCTTTGTCACAAGTGATGCCTATCGCGCCCTGCCACCCCGCCCACCCACGCCAGCAGCGAGCCAACGCTACACCCTTCGTCACAAGTGATACTAGGTCGCGCCAAACCCCCTAAGAATTGGGGGAAAGTGGGCAAAAATAACTTGATAATAGCTTCTCTTTTGCCGCTTGGTGCTAAAATAAGCACAAGAGCTACCTATTCTGCTGAAAGAGTGAGCATCCTATGCGAGCCGCATCGAGCGAATCGTCACAACCTATTTGGCATACCCAAGAGGCGGCGCAAGTCCTTGCCGCGTTAGGGGTCGAAGCTAAGCAAGGGCTAAGTGCCGAAGAGGCGCAAAAACGCCTCGCCCAATTTGGCGCAAATGAACTCGAGGAGCGGGGTGGCAAGAACCCGCTGCTTATTTTATGGGAGCAGTTTACCAGCACCATGGTGCTCATTCTCATTGTGGCGGCGGTCATTTCCGCGTTCTTGGGCAAGCCGCTGGAGACTATCGCTATCTCGGCGATTGTCGTGCTGTTTGCACTGCTGGGGTTCGTGCAGGAATATCGCGCCGAGCGCGCCATCGCCGCCCTCAAGCAAATGGCAGTGCCGCTAGTGCGTGTGCTGCGCAACGGGCACCCCGAGCAACACAGCGTGCGTGAGCTAGTCGTAGGCGATATTGTCCTCTTGGAGGCGGGCAGTGCTGTGCCGGCTGACTTGCGTTTGATAGAGAGCAACAACCTGATGATTCAGGAGGCGGCGTTAACAGGAGAATCAGAGGCGGTAGACAAGAAGACCGCCGCGCTGACCCAAGCGAACTTGCCGCTCGGTGACCGCGTCAACATGGCGTACATGGGGACGATGGTCGCCTACGGGCGCGGCATAGGCGTGGTGGTCGCCACCGGCATGCGCACCGAACTAGGGCGCATCGCCGAGCTTATCCAGTCGGTGGAAACGCAGCCAACACCCTTGCAACGCCAGCTCGAACAAGTCGGCGTGCTGCTAGCAGGCGGCGGCGTAGTCGTCGCCATAATCGTCATGGTGATTGGCTTGCTGCGCAACGAGCTGTTGAGCGACATGTTCCTCACAGCGGTGAGCGTTGCGGTCGCGGTCATCCCCGAAGGCTTGCCGGCTGTCGTCACGCTCACGCTGGCGTTGGGCGCACAGCGCATGTTGCGGCGCAGGGCACTCATCCGCAAGCTGCCCGCTGTAGAGACCTTAGGCTCGGTCAGCGTGATTTGTTCGGACAAAACGGGAACGCTGACAGAAAACCGCATGACCGTAACCGTCATCGACGTGGCAGGACGCTTTGTCGAGCTGGCGGGAACTTCGCGCCACCCTGCGCCAGACCTTGCCACCCAAGACCATGAACTGCTCGACAAACACCCACACTCAGTAGGGCTGCTGCTGGTCAGCGGCGCGCTGTGCAACGATGCCTCGCTTGAGCCTGACCCCGCAACGGGCAAGTACCTTTCGGTGGGCGACCCGACCGAAGGGGCATTGTTGGTGGCGGCATCACAAGCGGGGCTAGACAAAGAGACGCTCGAGCATTACGCGCCACGCATTGCTGAAGTGCCGTTTGACTCGACGCGCAAGCGCATGACGACCGTGCATCGCGTGCCGCAAGACCACGCCCAGCTGCCGCACACACTGGCTTCGCTCACCGATTTGAGCGCGCCGTACGTTGCCCTTACCAAAGGCTCTTTAGACGGCATCCTCGAAATCAGCAGCCAAATTTGGGTCAATGACCGTGCCGAGCCGATGAGCGCAAGCTGGCGCGAGAAAATCCAAGCAGCGCACGACAAGCTCGCGCTCAACGGCATGCGCGTGCTGGCGTTTGCGATTAAGCAGCTCAACGACGCGCCCGAAACTGTCAACGGCGACCTTGAGCGCGAGGTGACGCTGGTGGGCATGGTGGGCATGATTGACCCGCCGCGTCCAGAAGTTCACGAGTCCATCCAGCTTTGCCGCAGCGCGGGCATCCGCCCTATCATGATTACGGGCGACCACCCGCTGACGGCGCGCTTTATCGCCCACGAGCTGGGTATCAGTGACAACCTGCGCGTGAAGACCGGGCAAGATTTGGACAAAATGTCGGATGCCGAGCTGTCTAAGGTTGTGAGCGAGGTGTCGGTATACGCGCGCGTCGCGCCCGAGCATAAGCTGCGCATCGTCGAAACGCTGCAAAGCAAGGGCAACGTCGTGGCGATGACAGGCGACGGCGTGAACGATTCGCCTGCGCTGCGCAAGGCGGACATCGGCGTGGCGATGGGCATCACCGGCACAGATGTTTCCAAAGAGGCGGCGCAAATGGTGCTGTTAGACGACAACTTCGCGACCATCGTTGCCGCTGTTGAGGAAGGGCGCGCGATTTATGAGAATATCCGCCGCTTCGTCAAGTTTTCCATCGCAGGCAACATAGGCAAAGTGCTGGTGATGTTGCTCGCGCCGTTTATGGGCATTACCGTCGCGCTCTTGCCGTTGCAGCTGCTGTGGCTCAACTTGCTGACGGACGGGCTGCTGGGGCTGGGGCTAGGCGTAGAGCCGGCGGACAAGTCCATCATGAAGTTTCCGCCACGCAACAAAGCCGCACCGTTCTTCACCCGTGCAATCGTCCGCGACATTATCCTCATTGGGCTGCTGATTGGCGCAGTGGCGTTAGGACTAGGCTATGCCTACTACGATGCCAACATGCCCGAAAACCGCACGTGGCAAACAATGATGTTCACGGCGATTGCCTTTATGCAGATTGGGCAGGCGTTAGCTTCGCGCTCGCACGCGCTATCGCTGTTTGAACTGAAACCGTTTGGCAACCCCACGCTCGTCGGCATGGTGCTACTGGTGTTTGTCCTGCAGGCGGTGGCGATTTACGTGCCGTTCTTCGCCGAGTTCTTCCACGTCGTGCCGCTCACGTTGACGCAGTGGCTGATTTGCATGGGGACGGGCGTGCTGGTCTTCGCGCTGATTGAGTTGGAAAAGTGGTTGTGGGTGCGTCCACGCTAAAGGGCGCGCAGTTTGGGGAAATAAAAAGGGGGCGCGTGTGCGCCCCCGAGTGTCTCCGTCTTGAGACTAGCTGAAGTTGGCGACCAAGTTGGAGAAGATGTTGGCGATAGCGGGCCCAAGCAGGGAGAGGATGACGATAACCACGACCGCCACCAGAACCAAGATGAGCGCGTATTCTACCAAGCCTTGGCCTTCTTCATTGTTAGGACGGTAAATCATGATGAGACCTCCAAAGTCTTTAATGAGACGGATAATTAAGCTCAATATGAGCTTGAACGTATCATACACCAATTTTCTTGTTTGTAAACATTAGAAAAGTTAAGGTTTGTTGATTTTGCTCAATGCAGACCGTTTTTATACAAAACTATAACAATTTGGACAACTTGCCCTCCAACTCCTCAAGCGCATCTTGCAGTTCTTGCTGGCGCAAGCTGGTGGTCAGGTCGCCGCGCGTGCGCTCCAACACGCCGCGCAGTACGTCGGTTTGGCGACGCAGCCCGCCCGTTAGCGCGTCCGGAAAATCGAACGTCACCAAGTGGTCGTAAATCGCGTCCATCCACGCCAGCAAGCGTTCGGCTTCGTCGCTGTGGCGGCTGCTGCGGCGCATGAGATCGAGAATGAAGCGGCGCAGTTCGGTAGCTGCCTCGCTCATGCCGTTAAGATAGGCTGCGCCCGTGACCTCGAGAGCTTGTGGTGTGGGCAGCGGCAGCCCGCGTATGATGGCGTAAGTCAAGTGCGCCTCCACGCGCTCTTTGTGCGCGTCCTGCGTGTAGCCCGCGTGAATGAGGTCGGGATGGGGCGCGGTGGTGGCGCGCATAGCGGCGGCGGCAGCATCCAGCTCACGCAGCTTATGCTCGGCGGCGTGCCAATCGCTGCGATGCACGGCGCGGATGCACTCGCTGCACAGGCGGATTAGCTCGCGAGATTGTGCGAGAGCTTGGTCGCGGGCGGCGTTTTTGGCTTCCATCTCAGCACGGATGGCTTCGGCAATTGGGGTGAGTGCCTCTTGCTGCATGGTCATCAACCTTTTTTTGTTGGGTACAATCGCCTATTATACCCGCGTTAACCGCTGAAACGCATAGGATAAGGCATGAAAACGTGGGCAATGTGGGGCGCAGTGCTGCTGCTGGGGATAGGCTGCGCGCTGCGCGTAGCGGGGCTTGCTGCGCTGCCGCTGTGGGTTGACGAGGGCTTTACCGCCTATCTCACCCAACAGCCTGATGTGCTGGCGGTGCTGCGCAGCGACGTGCATCCGCCCCTCTATTTCTTGGCGGTAACGGCGTGGACGCGCGTAGCAGGCATCAGCGAGTTTAGCCTGCGCTTTTTCAGCGTGTTGGGCGGCATGGTCAGCATGGCGTTGGTCTACGCACTGGCACGAGCGGTCGCGCCGCGCCGCGAGCGCACGACATACGCGCTCTTGGCGTTGTGTCTGCTGGCGTTCGCCGACATGGAGCTGTATATCGCGCAAGAGGCACGCGCCTATAGTTGGCACGTCGCGCTGGCGGAGGCGGCAGTTTGGGCGTTTGTGCGTTGGGGACAAGCCGGCAAGGCGCGCCACCTGTGTGGCGTAACGGTCTTTAACGCGCTGCTGGTCTACACGCACTACTTGGGCGCGTGGGTGGGCGTGACGCAGGGGCTGTACGCGCTGCTGGCGTGGCGTGGACGCAAGCGTGCGCTGGCGGTGGGCGCGCTGGTCGTCAGTGCGCTGGCGGTCGCCGTGTGGGCGGCGGCGGTCGTGCTGCCCTATCAGCTGCAAACTATCGGCGGACACACGCGCACCGATCTCTCCACCTTAGAGACGCTGCGCAGCTACGCGGGCGCGTTCTTGGGCGGGCAGTGGGTGCTAGGCGTGGGCATCGTGGCGGTGGGCGTGCTGGGGTCGCGCTGGCGTGTGCGCTGGCTGCTGCTGTTGTGGCTGGTGCTGCCCGTCGCGCTGACGTTCGCTGTCAATGCCTTTGCGCCGCGCCTGCTCTTCGACTACCGCCTGTCACAGCTCACGCCCGCCGCCGCGTTGCTCTTGGCGTTGGGCTTGCTGCAGTTCGCGCCGCACACCCGCGCCTTTTTGCTGGCGGTGCTGCTGGTGTATGGGCTGCTGCACGTGGACGTGGGACGCTTTAAAGAGGATTGGCGCGGCATGGGACAGCAAATCGCCGCCAACACCGAAGCAGGCGACGGCGTGGTGGTCGATTTCGGCGGCGGTGACTTCCAGCTCACCTACTATCTTGACCGCTTCTTGCCCGCCGGCGTTGACAGCTTCAGCATGCGCCAGCAGAAGCAAAGCACGCCCGCAAGCTACGAGGCGGACGCGCTGGCGTTCTTGTCTAAGCACGACGGCATTTGGCTAGTGCGCTGGCATGACAGCGACGAAGCCTTCGCCAAGCTAGGGTTGGCGGGACACACGCGCACCGCCGTTTATCCACTGGCGACGGAGAACAACATGGACATCTGGCTCTATCGCTACGACCACTTGCCCGAAACAGCGTTGGGAACGTTCGACAACGGCATGCGCTTGCTGGCGGCGCAAGTCGGCAGGCAACACGTGCGCCTGTGGTGGACAGTGGACGCGCCGGTCAGCGATGTCACCGTCTCGGTCAAGGCGTTGGGCGCAGCAGGCACGGTGTTGGCACAGCACGACCGCCCGCCCCAGCCACCGTCCAGCACATGGCAAGCCAACGCTGTGTACTACGACGCGCTGCCGCTCGTGCCACCTTCTGAAACAGCACAGGTTGTCGTTGAGCTTTACGTGTGGGCAGGCGACGCGATTGTGACCATTCCGTATGAAAAGACCAACAAATGGGCGGTTATTGGTCAATTGGCACAGTAAGTTTTTCGTTATATGCTATCTTTAGACTATATTCAATTGTTTACCTAAGCTGAAATTATCATGACCGCTTCTGAACGCGCTAATCATCTTATCCTAATGGTAGAAGACACCGAAGAGTACGCCAAACTCAACTTCATGGTGCTAAAAAAGCACGGGTTTGAGGTTGTTTACGCCCGCGACGGTCACGCCGCCATTGAAATCATTAATCGCGTCAAGCCCGACGTTGTGCTGCTTGACCTGAATTTACCGATGGTCAGCGGGTGGGAGGTGCTAGAACACCTCTATCGCACCTACGGCGAAGGCTCGGCGCGGGTCATCGTCACCAGCGCGTACGGTGACACCGCTAACCGCCTCGTCGGCAAGCTGCAATCGGTGGCGCGCTATCTCGTTAAGCCGTTTACGCCACAAGACCTTGTGCAGGCTATCGAACAAGCCTTAAACATCACCACCTAACCGCTGCTTATAAGAGGCCGCCTTCCTCGTCGTCGTAAATTTCCTGCCCGTCGTTGCGCCGCGTGCTGCGTGCGCCCCAGTCACGCGGGTTGGCGGGACTGCGCGGGATGCGCCGCTCGCCGCCTAAAGGCGCACGCGGAGTGCCTGCGCCCGCACGCGGAGTGTCTACGCCCGCACGCGGAGTGCTTACGCCCGCACGCGGAGTGTCTACGCCCGCACGCGGAGTGCCTGCGCCCGCACGCGGAGTGCCTGCGCCCGCACGCGGAGTGTCTACGCCCGCACGCGGAGTGTCTACGCCCGCACGCAGAGTGTTGCTAGTGGCATGCGCATCGCGCCGCCGCCGTAGTGCCTCGTCGAAGGGGTCGGTGCTTTGCGCGCGCCCGCCCAATCGCCCGCTAGGCATGCTGCGCTTGTTGGTCATGCTGCGCCGCAACACAGGCGCATCCAACGACGAGGCTCCCGTGTCTTCCTCGCCAAAGTTGCTGGTGTAAAGGTCTTTGAAGATGCCAAAGCCGCCCTTGAACACCATGAACGCGCCTACCAGCAGCACGCCCACGCACACCACGCTAAGGGCGCAAACGCCCGCCCATACCAAGCCGCTGTCCATCGCCTATTCCTCCTTTTTGCTGCTGTCGCGCTGCTCGCGCCAAGCACGGAACGGATGGTTGTCCGTGCCGTCGGGGTCGAGGCGCGGCTGCCATGCGGGGTCGATTGGCGGCGCGCTTTGCGCTGGCGGCGTGTCATTTGCCGCCAGCGGCGTAAACGTCTGTGTGTCGCCACGCCGTCGTGCCAACGCCGCGTCAAACGAGTGCTTGTCCACGTTTTCTAGCATAACATCGCTCAGCGTTTCGTCTTTCGGTTTGACCGGCAGCGGCGCGTCAGGGTCGACGCTGCTGCGCCCGAACAGAAATCCGAAAAACAAGAAAACGATGCGCCATACCGAGCGATTGAAGATGAACCACCACGAAAACAGCACAATCAACGCGAAGATAGCACAAATCAGCACAACAACCAACCGCCAATCTATGCCTTGCAGCATGGTGTCACCTCCTTCTCGCGTGCGCTTGTCTTAGGTGAATTGTAGCACACTTGCAAGCTAAGGTCTGTTGAGCTGCCAGCTTTGTGTCCCCGTAGATGTAGGCAAGCGCACGCCGCTGCGCCAATCGTAGACGACAAGCTGCAGCTGTGCGCCCTTTGCCACAACCACTGTGTTACAGCCGCTGCTAGGGATACCGCCGTCTGCTTGGTCAAGCAGCCGACCGTGCGCGTCAAGGCTTTGCACGCTATAAGCGTAGTCCGCGCTGGCAAATGTATCGCTTTGCCACGCCAGCACAAGGCGCATCAGCCCATCGCGCGCTTGTTGGCGCAGAATGCTTGCGCGCAACGTGCCGCTGGGAGCTGTGAACGTTTGCTGCGGCGCATCCTCGCGCAGGGTCTGCGCGTAAAAACGCACGTGCAAGTTTGGGTGTGTCAGCGGCACATCGCAAAGCGCATAGCGCGTGTGCAAGGCGTACCAAACGACATCGCTCTTGTTGGTCGTAGGCAAGTATGGCACGACCAGCGACCACACGAACGGGGCATCATCCAACGCCGACAGCACCGCGCGCAGGTACGTGTTGTCGTCGCGCTGCTGTTCAAGGTTCATCAGCTCGAACAACTCGAGGCGACGGTGCGGCACGCCGCGCGTGAGGTAGTCGATGGGGATTAAGCCAAACGGAGATTGCTCGGGCGGCACAATGTGGAAAAGCAAGGCATCTTTGGGCGTTGCCCACTGGTGTAGTAAAGCAATCGCCGCGCGCATGCCGTCCGCAGGGGCGCGAAAGGTTTGCCCAAAGAAGCGCGCCATGTAATCCGATGCGCTGGCGGCTGTCGCACCCCATGCCAGCCAGAGCAAGAGCAGCCCGCGCCGCGCCCACGCCGCCATCGCCACCCGCGCCACGCCAAACGCCAGCAGCAGCGCGCCCGCTGGCAGCGTGAAAATAGCGTAGCGCAGATGCACCATAAACGGCACGAGCGCGTTAACCACCACCAGCAAGCCCAAGCTAACCGCGAGCCACACCCAGACAAGGCGCGCTTGTCGTGCTGTTGCCGCCAAGAACAGCAGCCCAAGCAGCAGCACTTCCTGACCATTGCCCATCGCTTGCAGCCACTCGCGCACGATTTGTGCGCTTGACATCGCGGCGGCTTGGCGCGTTGTTTCGGCTTGTGCGCGGGCGATCATGTCGAGTGTCACGGTAACCCAAGCAGAGAAGAGCAGCCCTGCCGCGCCTAACG
Source organism: uncultured Anaerolineae bacterium (assembly GCA_938022205.1). GTDB lineage: Bacteria > Chloroflexota > Anaerolineae > Aggregatilineales > Phototrophicaceae > JANWYT01. The sequence goes on from CALIEB010000018.1 coordinate 36,674, forward strand.
CCAACCACACGCCCCACCAGCGCGCCGTGCGCCGGAAAGACAGCACATGCCATACCGCGAGAAAGGCAGGCACGGCTAGCGCAACGTAGTGCGTGTAAAGGGCTGCCGCGACGCTGACAGCTAGCACCATGCCCCAGCCATACGCATAGCGTGCGCGCTGCACGCGCAGGTAGCTCCACACCGCTAGCAGTGTGAGCGCGCTGAACTGGGTATACGCGCGCGCTTCGTGAAAAAAATCGAGAAAGAACGCGCTGCTTGTCAGGAACACGGCTGCCAGCATCCCGACGCGCCGCCCTCCCAACTCCGTCCCGACCCGAAACGTGAGCGCGATGGTCAACACGCCCCAAAGCAGCGAGAAGAGCCTTGCTGCCCAAAGGCTTGTGCCTAAGAGCATGCCCCAGCCCGCCAACAGCCAGTGATACAGCACCAGCATGCCGCCCGGGTCCACGGTGGCGGTCTGCTGCCAAATGCTTTGTAGGGTAACGGTTTCCGAGAACGCACCGCTGTTGGCTAACGACCAATACTCGTCGACAAACACAATGTCCACTCCCAGCCGATATGCTGTGAGCGCGACAGCAAGCAGCATAGCAAGAACGCTTGCGACAAACGGACGGGATAGGTGTGACAGCATGTTCTGATACAGCAATAACCGCAGGTTAAGTGTTACCTAAAAACGGACGCGCAAAGTTGGCTTAAACGCTAACCATGCTTTATAATTATCCCACGTTGTGGATAGCATTGGGAAGATACCTCATGTCAGAGTTTAACATTAGTCCGACATTTTCTGTCTATAAGCTCGTGGCACGTGTAGAAAACGTGTCGTCCATCATCAACCACCGCCGCGCTATGACAGTGATTAGCCACGAGATTGAAAACGCAACGCTGCTCGACAACGCGCACACGACCATCTTTGCGGGCTTTCAACGTTTGAGCCGTTTCTTGCCACAGGTAGCGCGCTACGAACAGCTGGCACAGCGCGCCCGCGCCATCTACGTGTTCGGCGTGCCGGACGCGACCATGCCTTCTATTCCCAATGTCACCTACGTGCCGCTTAAGCCAGCTGACCAGCTGACCAAAGAGTGGTTTTTGGTCTCGCTGGGGCGCGATTACGCTAGCGCGCTGGCGACCGAAGAGCTAACCCACATCGATGACCCGGACGAGACGCGCGTGTTCAAGGGCATTTGGACGTTTGATGTCGACATGGTGATGATTTTGCACGATTGGCTCACGCAGGTGGTGGGACTGCGCAGCGACCTCGACAACGCCGCCATGACGCACAAGCATCACCAGCTCAGCTATCTCGGCGAGGTGATTTTGCGCATGCGCGCGCGCGTCGAACGGCTGGCGCGGCAGGGCAAAGAGGACACGCTGCGCGAAGAGATTGACCAACTGCTGCGCTCCCAGCTGCAAAATGCCTTCCATCAGCTTAAAACAACGCACGTCCCGCCAGTGGGTTAACGCACGCCCCTAGCCCAAGCGCGCTTCTTCGGCGATAAGCTCAACAGTCGCACGGATGACGGGGTGCGGCGGCGTGTTCGCTGGCACGCGCCGCGCCTCAGCTTGCAGCAAGCGCGTCTCTGGAGCTAGGGCGACTGTCGCGATGCCCACCTCGTCCGCCGCTACCGCCGCCAGCCACAGCGCGCCTGCCACGCATTCAGTACGCTCGTGCGGGCGTGCCACCACGCACAACCGCAGCGCAGGCAAGGGCGCGCTCGCTACGACGATGCTCTCATCGCGCACGGGCGGCACGTGATACCGCCACACGTGTGCCTCGTCCACCAAGCCCAACGTTACCCTGCCGACCAGCTTCTGGCGCGCCGCTTCTGACAAGTAGCCGGCGGTGTTGACAGCGTGATAGCCCAGCGCGTCCAACGCCAAGAGCATGCTGCGTCCTTGCGTGGCGACGCAGTGCGCAGCGTCTGCCACACAAGCGTTGGCAAGGTCAAGCAACAGCGCGCGAGGATGCTCACCGCGCAGCTCCTCGAGAAAACTGAACAGGCGCGGCAGCCAGACCAGCCTGCCGCGCAAGTCCTGCGTGTAGATGACGGTCAACCTGTCCATCGTCCTGCTAAGCGTTGAGATAGCGTTCAGTTAGCCCAGGGCGTGGCTGGTTGTTCCGGTCAACGATGCCAAAGCCGTTGTGCATAGACTCCGCCCAAGCGTACCAAATCAACGCCTGCACGAGATTGGCGTAGTTGCGCTTGATGTGCTGCACCATCGCCATAGCATAATCGCCAATGTCGCGGGGATTGTGGTCAGGCGCGTCCAGCACACCCCACTCAGTAATCCAAAGCGGCTTGGGCAGGATAGCGTAGTACGCTTTGAGCAGGTCATCGATGCTGCCGTACTGCCCGTAGCGGTCGTTGGGGCGGCAGGAACGCCCGTAGATATGCATCGCTAGCCCGTCCGGCATGGCATCATGGGTAAGCCCCTGAATAGACAGGCGAACGTAACGCTCGCCTTGCGTGTTGGTATAGCCGCCCGTCAACACGAACACCTCCGGGTCACCGGCGCGAATGGCAGGGACGACAGCACGCAGCATCTTCTTGTAATTGGCAGGCGACATCGCCACCGAAGCCTCTGCGCCCAAGTGCGCGTCCTGCTCGTTCCAGACCTGCCACGCTTCAACCAAACCTTTGCCCGCCCACTGGCGCGCGATGTTGTACATCATCTCAGAGAAGGGCTTAATCAGCATGTCCCACTTTTGGTCAGTCATGCTCGCCCAGGGCCAGAACTGGTCTTTGCCCTCGCCGTAGGTCTCGTGGCTGGTGGTAAAAACGACCTTGTAGCCCGCTTTGACATAGCGTTCCGCCAGCGGCGCGTAGCGGTCATACGCCTTGCGAATGTCCTCCGAGCCGGTTTTGTTGGAGACGCTGTAGCCAAAACGCACCCAGCCAATCTTGCCGAGACGGTTGGCGGGGGGCTTGCCGAGTGGGTGCATCTCGTCCAAGTTCACGCCGGTGATGTTGATGCCGCTGAGACGGTCGGGGTTTTTAATCGCGCCTTCCAACAGCCACGCAGCGCAATAACCGGGTCGCCCGTCGGGCATTTTCAGCCGCAGCCACTCGTCCGCCTTGCCCAGCTTGCTCAAGGTGCGTCCGTGCATCTCCAGCGTTTCCAACCAGTCCCAAGGGTTGACAAAGCCTAAGATCTCGCCCGTTGTCGACGGCACGGTGCGCACGCGCAAGCCCTTGCTCGTGGGGCGCACGCGCAAGTTGGTGATGTACAAGTAGCGCGCCGGGTCTAACACATTGGGCAGCTTATAGCCGCTCGCGCCGCCGCCTGCCTCTTGCAACGCCAGCAGCACGCTCGCGCCCGCCGCCGTCCCTAGCTCATCGCCCACTTTCACCTCTTTGTTGAGCGCGACGCTGACACGCTCTAGCCCGCCGTAGGTCACCGTGTAGGTTTTGCCGGCGTGCTGGCTGGTGACCTGCACGTAGCCGCCGATGCCCAGCGCGTCGCTGCTCGTGGAGACCTTGCTCACCTTGCCCGCCGCGCTGGCGACCACCCGCGCGCCTTTCGCGCTTAAACACATCACGCCAAAGGTGTCGTCTGTGCTGGGCAGCTCGGGAAAAGGCGTGACGATTTGCAACTTAGAGAAAGCCACCGGGTACTCTAAGATAAAGCGGTCGTCGATGTGCGCAGTGCCGCCTCTCGTGCCGTAGCGGTCGTTCGCGTCGATGCGCCGCTGCAGCGCAGCCGCCAGCTCTTGCGGCGTTTGCGCGTTGATGATGTCCACGCGCACGACCATCGGGTAAATGCGGCGAATGTGCGAGAGTGGGTTGTCTTGGCTCCACATCTGAGGGGCGTTGACGGCGGTTACGTTACGATAGCGGTTGAGGTCATTGCCGCGCGGCGACCGCACCACCGCCACCTTTTCGAACTTGCGCGTATAGGGGCGCACTGCCTCCAACCATGCGTTGAAATTGTCATCGGGAATGACCAGTGCGTGGGAGATGAGTTCCGTCGTCATACGCCTGCTTTCCTCTCTTGTTAGGTAAGTGAACAGTTTCATTATACCCAGAAACGCTCAAAGCAGGCAAAAACGGCGGCTAAATACGCGGCGATAGCGTGCTAAAATGCGTGATAGGCACGTTGCCCAAGTGCGCCGTGTCCCCCATCCTCATCGATTACATTGGCAACGGCGTTGGCTTTAGAGCAAACGCCTGTGGCACAAGCGCAAACAACGCCGACAGTCGAGGCAACAATCGCTCTCGAGCCGATTATTATAGAAGGACACAGAGGAACGATGACCAGCGTGGCCTGGTCGCCCGACGGGCAGCGGCTAGCATCAGAGTCGTTTAACGGCACAGTGCGCCTGTGGCGCATTGCACCAAAGGCAGACGAGTAAGCAGCGTAATCAATGAATGGTGACGCGAGCCGCACCCGTTGGAGCGCAGCGGTCTTGGTGGTCTACGGCGTGTCGTCTAGCAGGCGCACGCCTTTGATAAGCGTGCGGTCGAACTCGGCGAAGCGCGCCTCACCCAAGCGCAATAGCTCGGCACGCACGCGAAAAGCGTCCTCGCGCAAGGCACGCACGTCCACGCCTTGACACACGTCCGGCAGCGGCAAAAGCCACTGCACGCTGCGCTGCAACATCTTGAGCGCGCCGCGATAGTTGCCGCGCTCAATCTGATAGTATGCCACGCCGACCTGTAGAATAGCGCGGTAAAGGTCGCGCACGGGGCGTTCGGTCTCTACCCACTGCGCCTCGAACAAGTCGTGTTGAGCGTAGTATTCGCCCGCGTTAAACTTGGCGATACCCTCGCGCGCGCGCGGTGGCAGCGGCTCGGCGCAATCGCACAGAAGTGCTTCTTGCGCGGCGGGGTCGTCTTGCCGCGCCGCCTCTTTGAGCAAGCGCGCGCCGTCGCGCAGCAGCTCCGCCTTGCTAACAGGGTAATCCACGCCGTGCTTGGGTGCTTCTGCCAACACCTGTGGGTCGTCGCTGGCGAGCATAAGCGGCACGCGGCGCGTGGCGGGGCTGGTTTTTAGCGCGTGAGCGCGCTGCTGCCAACCGCGCGCGTCCCCGTCGAGCAGCACCAGTGCAGGGCGCATGTCAACAATCGTGTTAAAAAAGCCATCTTCTTGGGGATGATGGTGTACCTGCCAAATGTCAGGGAGTGCGAGCGGGGCAAGGTCAAGGCTGCCAGTGGTAATGATAAGCATGGCGCGTGTCTCCAAACAAAAGCAGTGGTGACCAGAGGTGTAACTCGGCGATTCACGACACCCGAAGGTTACCCCTTAATGCTGCTACCGCTAGGTCCTGACATGGTTCGGGGGCTTCGCCGCGTGAGACCGAGTTACAGTCTACCCACCACTGCGACGCTGAGTATAACGCAAGACGGCGGCATGTTCAATGGCGCGTTCACGCGGCCGGCAGCTGAATCCAGAAATGCGAGCCGCCGCTCTCGGGGCAGTATACGCCCACATCACCCCCTTGCAGGAGCATCATCTCGCGCACAATCCACAGCCCCAAGCCTGTGCTAGGCTCGCCAGCGGTGGGCTTGTTGCGCAGCTGCGCGAAAGGCATGAACAGGCGTTCTATGTCTTCAGGCGCAATGCCCGGGCCGCTATCAGCGACGACGAGCTGCCAAACGCCATCTTGTACCAACGTGCTTAGCTCCACGCGGCTGTGCGGTGGACTAAACTTGATGGCGTTGCTGACCAAATTGGCCACCACTTGCTTGAGCCGTTTGGCATCCGCTAGCACCATGCCGCCAAGGTCATCGGTCAAGAGGGCAATGTCTTTCTCTTGGGCAATCGGCGTGTATTCTTGCAGCACCTGTGTGATGACCTTGCGCGCTTCTAGGGGTTGAATTTGTACGCTAACATCTTCGTGGACGTTCTCCGTTGACAGAAATTCCTCGATGATAGCGGTCATCGTGTTGAGGCTGGTGTCGGCGGACGTGAGCAGGTGCTGCGTGTTTTCGTCATCGGCGTGTTTGCGCCGCATGAGGGCGATGAACAGCTTGAGGTTTTGCACTGGGTTTTTTAGGTCGTGCGATGCGATTTGCATGAACCGCTGCATGCGGGCGTTAATTTGCTCAAGGTGGAAGATGAACTGCCTGCGCTCGTCGACATAGCGTTTGAGCTGGATTTGCGTGTTGACGCGCGCCTGCACATCGTCCACGTCAATGGGCTTGATGATGTAGTCATTCGCGCCCAAACGCAGCCCGTTGGTCACGCTGCGGCGTTCGGAGAGCGCGGAGACCAAAATCACGGGCAGCTCCGCCGCCGCGTGCTGCTGGCGAATAATTTGCAGCACGTCCAAGCCGCTCATGCCGGGCATCATGACATCCAGTAGCACCACGTCAAACCTGTGCTGCGCCAACGCCGCAAGCGCGTCTTTACCATTTTGCACGGTCATTGTCTCGTACATGTTAAACACACGCGACATTAAGTCTAGGTTGGGACGTTCGTCATCAACAAGCAAAATGCGCGTTGTGCGGACGGGTCGAGACATCATAGAGAGCTTCCTCTACTGCTAGGTTAACAGAAAAAACCAACATTGGTTCATTATACCCTATTTAGGTTATAAAAGGTTTATAGAATGGCAGGTGTTTCATGTAAGCTATTCTAAAAAAAGGTATGCCTGTGTAGAATACTTTTTCGCCTTGACCTAAATTGCGCTATAATTGCTTTATCACGTACGCCTGAATTCACGAAATTAACAAGGAAAACGCCTCTATGATCACAAGCGTTCTTCAAGAAAATCTAGCTAAAGCGGTGAGCGTTGTCTCTAAAGTGGCGGACACCGGGCGGCATCTGCCCATCCTTTCTTACATTCACATGGAAGCCGAAGGCTCACGGCTGCGCCTTGCCGCTACGAACTTACAGATTAGCATGACGATGTGGCTAAGCGCGCGGGTCGACAAGGCGGGTGCAGTGTGCTTGCCGGCCAAAACACTCGCCGAGCTGATGCCCACGCTCTCCCGCGAGCGCGTGGACTTGGTGCTAGACGAGGCAACGCACACGATGACGGTGACTTGCGGCACGACCAAATCCAACATCAAGGGCATTGACGCGGATGAATTTCCTGTGGTCAGCCACAGCGAAGACACCGACCTCTTTATCGAGGGCAAAGTGCTGCGTGAGATGATTGCACAGACCATCTTTGCCACCGCCAAAGAAGAGGCGCGTCCCATTCTGACGGGATTGTACGTGTTGGTGGAGGATGACGTGATGACGATGGCTGCCGCCGACGGCTATCGCTTGTCAGTGCGCACGACAAAGCTGACTAGCCCCTATCCCAAGCGTGTGGAGCTGGTCGTGCCGGCGAAGGCGATGCAAGAAGTGGCGCGCAACATCGACGACGACACCGCTGAAGTCGGCATTTCCTTCCCTAGCAAGCGCGACATCATCACCTTCCACCTGAACAACATTGACATCTCGTCGCAGCTGATTGAGGGACGCTTCCCCGATTTCCGCGCCATCATCCCGCGCAGCTATATCACGTCCACGTTGATGTACACCGAAGACCTGCTGAAGAAGTGCAAAGCCGCCGAAGTGTTCAGCCGTGACCAAGGCTACTTCGGCAGCTTATTCGTCAAGCCGCCGCGCATGGCGGGCGAAGCGGGCGAAGTCGTCATCGCGGGCAAAAGCGCGGAGCGCGGCAACAGCGATGGCGTGGTAGAAGCGCACGTCGAAGGCGAGCCGCTCGACATTTCCTTTAATATCAAGTACCTTATTGATGTGCTAGGCGTGCTGAACAGCGAGCGCGTCTTGTTCCAAAGCAACGGCGCGGATAATCCCGGGGTCATTCGCATTGATGGGCGCGATGACTTCGTGCATGTGATTATGCCAATGGCGCGCTAAGACAGCACGCACAAAAAAACAGGGGTTGCGCGTCAACCCCTGTTTTGTGCCGAAGGTGGGAGTCGAACCCACACGCCTCTCGGCAACCGCTTTTGAGGCGGTCGTGTCTGCCATTTCACCACTTCGGCGGTGTCAAAAACTATAGTGGTGTGGGCATTAAAAGTCAATAGGGGATTGCATGATTCCAGACGACGAAGCGCGCTTGGTCGGTCTTGCGCAAGGTGGCGACCTTGAGGCGTTTAACGCGCTTGTGCTGCGCTATCAGGACTATCTGTACACGGTGGCGTACCGCTTGACGGGCGATGCTGCCGCTGCGAGCGACATGGCGCAAGAAGCGTTTATCGCCGCCTACAAAAAGCTCAGCAGCTACAAGGGAGGCAACCTTAAGGCATGGCTAGCGCGCATTGTCACCAACCGCTGCTACGATGAGCTGCGGCACGGCAAACGCCGGCGCACCACCGCGATGGACAATCTGCGTGAGGGGGGCGAAGAGGTGCTGCGTCTTGCTAACGACGCGCCTTCACCTGAAAACGTTGTTCAACAGCGTGAGCTGCAGCGCGCTATCCAAGACTGCATCAACGCGCTGAACCCTGAACAGCGGCTGGTACTGGTGCTGAGCGATGTGCAAGGCATGACGTACCAAGAGATTGTCGAGACCACTGCGCTCAATCTTGGCACGGTCAAGTCGCGCTTGTCGCGAGCGCGTAAGGCGATGCGCGCCTGCTTGCAGGCGGTGCAGGAACTTTTGCCCGCCCAATTTCGTCTTTTTAACAATGAGTAAGGTTTGAGTGTGACGCGATGCCCCTTTCTGAGCGCGACATAGACTTGTTATCTGCCTATCTCGACGATGCCCTTACCGAAAGCGAGCGCGCCGAGTTCTTGCAGGCGTTGGCACAGTCGCCCGAGCTTCAGCGCGAGCTGGCGGACTGGCAGGCGATGCGGCGTGCGCTGGCGGCGATGCCCACGCTGCGCGCGCCGCGTGACTTTACGCTTACGCCCGCGCAAGTGCGCCCGACGCGCGTGCTTACGGCGGTGTGGCGTGTCTTATCAGCGGCGGCGGCAGTGGTGCTGTTGGTGGGCGTGGCGGCGGTGTTCGTGCGCCAGCAGCAGCTCGAAGGCGAAGCGATTGCGCAACTAGCGACCCCACTCGCTAGTCCAACGGCGACGTGGGCGCAAGAAAGCATCGCGCGTGACAGGCAGGCGACGCTGGTATCAGAGGTGGCAGGCGGTGTGCCGACAGCGACAGTTAGCGCGCCGATAGCCGTGCCGTTGCCGCCAACGCTCGAGGCTACGGCAGTAGTTATGCTTGAAAGCACGTCTATCGCTATTGTGCCTACCCCTATGGCGCAGCGTGAGCCGTCAGAAGAGGCTACGGCTGTGCTTGAAAGCACGTCTATGGCTGTGGTGCCGATGGTTGGTATAGGCGCGCCGAGCGGTGTCGAAGCGTTCACCCTAAAGGATGACGACGCGCAAGACGGCATGCCCCCGCTGATAGAGCAGCGCGGCTTTTTTGCCGAAGCTGACGATACGCCCGCTGTGGCAGCGTTTGCGCCAACGGCAGCCACGCAAGATGCCCCCCGCACACTGGGCGACTTGCTAGAGGTGCTTTGGCAGCTCTTGCTGCGCGCCCTTGCCGCTTGGTTGCGCGGCTAAAGCGCGTTAGGTAGCACGCGCCACAGCAAGTACACGTTGAGCAACGCCAGCGCGCACGGGAACACCAACACGCCCCAACGCAGCCGCTGACCCAAGAGCTGCGCATGCCCTAGCACGATAAAATAGGCGAAGGGCAGCAGCGCGATGAACAAATAACGCCCTTGAAACTGCACGAATGCCGTGTTGTAGTAAAGGTAGACCGCTATTGCCAGCGATATCGCTGCCAGCAGCACGCGCCGGCTGTCCAACGCGGCGGTGTTAGGCTGCCCCCTCGTGCCGCGCCGCCAACCAAGCAGAAGTCCCACGCTTGCCAGCAGCATTGCCGCGCCGATGACGCTGTAGGTGAGGTTGTCATTGGGCGCGAACACGCCAATCATCGGCACCGCCATCCAGCCGAATTGCCCCCAGAAACTTTGCAACGTCGTGCGCGCGAAGCTCGCGAGGTAGCTCCCCACGCCGACTTGACGCAGGTAGTCGGCGGTGCGCAGCTGTCCGACGACGACCTCGTCATGGGCGCGCAAGCCCAAGAAGTCGGGGAAGCCGTAGACGCTCACGTTACGCCCCCACCAGAGCAAGGCAAACACGCCCGCGACCGCGCCTATCACCAGCGCGCCGCGCGCGAACGCCCGCAGAGGCTGCGCTTGCCGCCGCGCCCACCACAGCAGTCCCAGCCCCACCACGCCCGCGTAGGCGTAAATGGTCGTCTTGGTGATAAACGCCAAGCCCAGCAGCAGCCCGATGCCCCAGAATGGCATGGGCAGCCCGCGCACGAGCCGCACGCACGCCAGCAGCAGCGCGCCCGCCAGCAGCCACGCCAGCGCGTCGTTGTTGACGCTAGCAAGAAGGTGCAGATGTTGCGGCGTGAAGGCCACCAATGCCGCCGTGCCGAACCACAGCGGTGGGTAGGTAGGCGCAAGCGTGCGTGCCAGCGCGAACGCCAGCAGCACCACCCCCGCGCCCCACGCCGCGCTCATCAGCCGCAGCGCGAGCAGGTTGCCGCTTGTTAGCGCGTAGATGGGCGCGGACAGCCAGTAGTAAAGCGGCGGCTGGTGGTCTTCGTACTCGATGGCGCGAAGGGCGCGCTGTTCGAACGCGTTGAGGTTGCGAAAGCCTTTTGCCTTGAGTGCCTCGAGATAGGCGTTGTCCCAATCGCCCACGCTCATCACGGGAATGAGCCGCCCTTCGGCGACTTGGCGAATGTAGTTGTAGTGCGCTGGTTCGTCGGGGGCTTGCCACGCTGGCACGCGCAGCGCGTAGAGCATCGCTAGCAGCGCGTACGCCGCCAGCAGCAACAGCAAGCCGCCGCGCTGCGCGCCCGTTAGCCCGCGCATTACGGCGTATCCTTTGCGCGCAAGTCCGCCACGCGAAAGACCACGCCGTCGAGAACGGCTTGCAGCTCTTGCTTGGCGACCCCGTCCATCGCCGTAATGGGGTCAGTGTAGACGTAGAAGACGAAGTTCACGTCGTCTACGGTGAGACCGGCGAACCAGCCCTTCGTGTCGGGCGCATCGGGGCAATCAACAGCGGCGAATTGCGTGCCGACGGCATCCTTGCCGCCGACCGTATAACGCTGCTGGGCGGCGGTGCCGATGTTGCAGCGCGGGTCGAACACCAGCGCGCGCAGCAGGCGCAGCCCATCCACCCACAAGTTAGGCTGCCCATAGGCGGCGGACAGCGGGTTGCCGGTCGTGATGCTGCGGAAGTTCCAAATCAGCACGATGGTGCCTGTGCCGCCGGTGACTGCGCCTTTGTAGAGGGCGATGGGGACATAGGTCAAGTCACCCACTTCTTGAAAGAGCATCGTGTCGAAGCCAAACGCCCAGCCTTCGGGCAGCGGCATATCCAGCGGCGGCTCGACGGCGACCCCGGTGAGCGGCTCGACCAGCACGGGCGTGACGGTGGGGGGTTGTGCTGGCGTTGGCACGGGGGTGTTGGTCGGCGGCAGCGTGGGACGCACGTAGGGCGTGAAGGTTGGCACAAGCGTCGGTGTAGCGGTCGGCGCGGGGGGACTTTCCGCGCATGCCGCCAACGTTAGCAGCAGCACGGCGCGCCAAAGCAGCGTTCTAAACATAGCCATTTGCCTTGTACCAGTCGTAGGTTTGCTGCAAGCTGTCGCGCATGTCGACTTGGGGCGCGCCGAAGGCTTGCCACGCTTTGCGCCCGTCGAAGAAGACGTTGCGCCCGCCGAGCCGCACTTGGTTGGCATCAATGGGCGTGTTGATGCCCAGCGCGCGCGCCGCGTCAATTGCGCCTGCCACCAGCGGCAGCACGGCGTTCGGCACGCTGAACAGCGGTGGGCGCGTGCCGACCACTTGGGCAATCATGGCGAACCACTCTTGATAGCGGTAGTTAGCGGTGGTGAGGATGTAGCGTTCGCCTGTCACGCCTTTTTCCGCCGCCAGCAGGTGATAGCGTGCCACGTCCTGCACGTCAATCACCGCCAGTCCGCCGCTGGTGGATGGGGTGAGTCTGCCGAAGCGTTTCATTTGCACGATGAAGCTGCCGCTTATCATGTTGAGGTCGCCCGCGCCCATGACGACGCTGGGGTTGACGATGACCACGTCCAAGCCTTGCGCCACGAACGTCTTGACGACCGCTTCGGCTTGCGCCTTGCTGTAGCCGTAGGGGAACTGCTTAGGCGGCAGGTTAAACGGTTCGCTTTCGTCGGCGGGGCGGTCATCGCGCAAGCCTACCGCTGCTGCGCTGCTGGTGAAGACGACGCGCCGCACGCCGTTCTCTTGGGCGGCTTGCAGCACGCGCCGCGTGCCTTCGACGTTGACCTCCATCATGTGCGCCACGTCGGCGCGCCAATAATCTGCCACTGCCGCCACGTGAAACACGAGCTCCACGCCGCGCATGGCGGCACGCAGCGCGTCTAGCTCGGTCACGTCGCCCAGCGCGCTTGCGAACGTCACGCCTGCTAGCGCGCTGAGCTTGGAGCTTGGGCGATGCAGCACGCGCACGGCATGTCCGGCGGCAGCTAGCTGGCGTGCCACGTGTGACCCTACAAAGCCTGTCGCGCCTGTCACAAGTGTTTGCATGGTATCTTCCTTATATAGATGAAGAGGTGGTTTTAGCCGCTTAGATTATTCCACAGGGCAAAGGATTTGCAATTGCAAGTTCGCGCGTGCTTTCTTGCGCAGTGTTGATACGACGCTGACGTGTTTCTAACGTGGGGAGTCTATGCTAGGCGGCGTAATGACAACCACGCCAAGCGCACGCGCCGCTGTTTTGCGTTACAATAGAGGCGTGTGATGGCTAGCGAGAAAGAGGCGACTATGCTACGTTTTGACCGATTTACTGAGCGGGCGCAAGACGCGACCGCGCGTGCCTATGAGATTTTGCAGCGGTATGGGCATAACCAAGCCGATACCGAGCATATTTTGCTGGCACTGCTAGAGCAGCCGGAAGGCGTGATTACGCAGATTTTGGAGAAGTTGGGCGTAGACGTGAGCATGATGCGCACGCGGGTGGATGAGATTTTGCGGCGCAGCCCGCGCACGGCGGCGATTTACGGACAAGGTGGCACGAACCAAGTGTTCATCACGCCGCGCCTGAAGGCGGTGATTGACCGCGCCAACGAGGAAGCGGTGCGGCTGGCTGATGAGTATATCAGCACGGAGCATATCTTTTTGGCGATTTTGGACGAGCGCGGCACGCCGACGGCGCGCATCATGCAGGACTACAACATCACACGCGACCGCGTGACCGACGCGATTAAGGACATACGCGGCGGCGCGCGCGTGACCGACCCGCAGGCGGAAAGCCGCTACCAGACGTTGGAAAAATATAGCCGCGACCTGACGCGCATGGCACTTGAAGGCAAGCTCGACCCGGTGGTGGGGCGCGACGAAGAGATTTTGCGCGTGATGCAAATTTTGTCGCGGCGCACCAAGAACAACCCGGTGCTGATTGGCGAGGCGGGCGTAGGCAAGACGGCGATTGTCGAGGGGTTAGCGCAAAAGATTGCCAACGGCGATGTGCCGGAGCTGCTGCTGGGCAAGCGTGTGCTGAGCCTTGACCTTGCCGGCATGGTGGCGGGCAGCCGTTTTCGCGGCGAGTTTGAGGAGCGGCTGAAGGCGGTGATTGACGAGGTGCAGCGCAGCAACGGCGAGATTATTTTGTTCATTGACGAGCTGCACACGGTGGTTGGTGCGGGCGCGTCGAGCGGCGCGTTGGACGCGAGCAACATGCTGAAGCCGGCGTTGGCACGTGGCGAGCTGCAGTGTATTGGTGCGACGACGCTGGACGAATATCGCCAGCACATTGAGAAGGATGGCGCGCTTGACCGTCGTTTTGCGCCGGTGTTTGTCGATGAGCCGAGCGTTGAGGACACGATTGAGATGCTCTACGGCTTGCGCGACCGCTATGAGGCGCACCACCGCGTGACGATTAGCGACGAGGCGGTAGAGGCGGCGGCGCGGCTTTCGGCGCGCTATTTGACGGGGCGCAAACTGCCGGACAAGGCGATTGACGTGTTAGACGAGGCGGCGGCGCGGCTGCGCGTGGCGTTGTTTAGCATGCCGGCGCGCCTGAAGGAGATGAAATCGGCGATTGACCGTTTGATGGCGGAAGAAGAGTCGGCTGGGTTTGCGCGTGATTACGAGCGAGCGGCGGAACTGAAGATGCAGCGGCTGCAGCTTGAGCGTGAATACGAGCATGAACGCTTTATCTGGCAGCAGGAAAACACGCTTGACGAGGTGGTTGAAGCCAACGACATTGCTGCGGTGCTGCACCAGTGGACGGGTATCCCGCTACAGCAGATGTTGGAAACGGAAAGCGAGAAGCTGCTGCGCATGGAGGACGCGCTGCATCGGCGCGTGGTTGGGCAGGATAACGCGATTAGCGCGCTGGCGAACGCGATTCGTCGTTCACGCAGCGGGCTAAAAGACCCCAAACGCCCGATTGGCTCGTTCATCTTTTTGGGCAGCAGCGGCGTAGGCAAGACCGAGCTGGCGAAAGCACTGGCAGAGTTCCTGTTTGACGACGAGGACGCGCTAGTGCGCATTGACATGAGCGAATATCGTGAACAGCACAGCACGTCACGCTTGTTTGGCGCGCCGCCTGGCTATGTGGGCTATGAGAGCGGCGGGCAGCTTACCGAAGCGGTACGCCGTCGTCCTTATCGCGTCGTGCTGTTTGACGAGATTGAGAAGGCGCATCCTGACGTGTGGAACGCGCTGCTGCAAATTTTGGAAGATGGGCGCATGACCGATGGGCAAGGGCGCGTAGTTGATTTCCGCAATACGGTCATCATCATGACCAGCAATCTTGGCACAGAATATGTCAAGAAGAGCGGGGCTTTGGGCTTTGTTAGCGGCAACGAACCCCAGCAAATCGCCGATCACCAAAAGATTGAGAAAGCCATGCGCGAAACGTTCCGCCCCGAATTTCTCAATCGCATTGACGAGATTATCATCTTCGCGCCGATGACGCTCGCTGATGTCGAGAAAATCGTCGACATTCAGATGATGCAGCTGGTTCAACGGCTGCGTGAGAGTGGCATTGAGCTGCACGTTACGCCTGCAGCTCGGGCATGGCTGGCACAAAAGGGGTACGACCCACAATATGGTGCGCGTCCGCTGCGGCGTGCTATCCAACGATTTGTCGAAAACCCCCTGTCGGTACGCTTACTCAAGGGTGATTTCCAGCCCGGCGACGGTGTGGTTATTGACGAATTAGGCGGCGAGCTGGTGTTTGAGCGGCATGTGCATGTGGGTGGCGATTACTATCCTCCTGAACCTCAAGTAAGTGAGCGTTAGCGGCACGGCATGTGGCTTGTTGCGCTTGCGGAAACTCCCCGCTGTTTTTGTGCAGAGACCGAGTTTCCGCAAGCCTCTTGATGAGGGGCAGAAAATTGACTGTTGCACAAATTTATCAACGTGTTTATACTGTCATTAGAGGCAAAAAAATGCACCTTAACATCAAAACATAAGCAAGCCCTGTAGTTTTCAGAGTGCCTTTTGATTCTTGAAGACCCGTCGAGGGTATTGAAATAATCGTTAACAAGTTGCACGCGCTCAGAACGCAAAGCTTTTGATTCTTGAAGACCCGTCGAGGGTATTGAAATGTAAACATACCCCATATCTTCATG
>CALIEB010000019.1 GCA_938022205.1 uncultured Anaerolineae bacterium
TCAAGGATGAGGATCGGGAAGTGCGCCGTGCCGCCGCAGAGGCGTTGGAGAAGCTAGGCTGGCAGCCGCCAACGCAAGAACTGCGCATCGTCTATCTGTTTGCTAAGCGGGATTGGGATCATCTTGTCGCCATTGGCACACCTGCCGTCGAGCCGCTGGTCGCCGCGCTCAAGGATGAAGACGACGACGTGCGCTGTGCCGCCGCAGAGGCGTTGGGGTAGATAGGCGACGGGCGTGCGGTCGCGCCGCTGGTCGCCGCGCTCAAGGATGAGCGGTGGTATGTGCGCCGTGCCGCCGCAGAGGCGTTGGGGAAGCTAGGCTGGCAGCCGCCAACGCAAGAACAGCGCATCGTCTATCTGTTTGCTAAGCAGGATTGGGATCATCTTGTAGCCATTGGCGCACCTGCCGTCGCGCCGCTGGTTGCCGCGCTCAAGGATGCGGATTGGGAAGTGCGCCGTGCCGCCGCAGCGGCGTGGGGGGCGATAGGCGACGGGAGTGCGGTCGAGCCGCTGGTCGCCGCGCTCAAGGATGATGTGTGGTTTGTGCGCCGTGCCGTCGCAGAGGCGTTAGAGAAGCTAGGCTGGCAGCCGCCAACGCAAGAACTGCGCATCGCCTATCTGTTTGCTAAGCAGGATTGGGATCATCTTGTCGCCATTGGCGCACCTGCCGTCGCGCTGCTGGTCGCCGCGCTCAAGGATGAGAATAGCGACGTGCGCCGTGCTGCCGCGACGGCGTTGGTCAAGATAGGCGCGCCTGCCGTCGAGCCGCTGGTCGCCGCGCTCAAGGATGAGGATAGCTCTGTGCGCAGTGCCGCCGTAGAGGTGTTGGGGAAGCTAGGCGCCATGCGTGCGGTTGAGCCGCTGTTCGCCGCGTTCAAGGATGAAGACGGCGACGTGCGCCGTGCCGCCGCAGAGGCGTTGGAGGCGATAAACAGGCGTGTCTTCTTGATGATGTTCGGATGATGTTCGACGGGTGGATGTTCGACGAGTGCTGATGGTAAACCATTAACTGATACAGGTCAAATTGTAATGGTGAACGAAGAGGCGAAAGACGGCCTCATGGAACTTGTCGGACTTGGAAAAGGAGAGGGTTTTGCGGACAAAGCGTGCCAGGCGTTGACGCAACGTGTTGAACCAACGCTCGATATGCGCCGTCTGTCCGCTGTCCTTGCCGACCGACTGATGGCGATCGGTGGCGAAAATGCGCTGGTAAGTCTCCCAAAAATCACTGAACGAATGACAGCGCGTGTAAGCCAAGGGAATACGTCGCCACAGTTGGAGACAACTGGTCTCGCTATGATCACCGATGAAGTAGGCCACGATCTGCCGGGTACGCCGACACAGCGCCACCCACACCCAGCGCTGGTTGGCTTTCTTGAGCACAAACGACCACAATTCGTCCGATTCCAGCACATCCTCCAACTGGGCTTCGGCCAGGGTCGCTTCCAAAGCTGGCAACTGATCGACCCACTGCGCAATCCAAAGTGCAAGCGTGGGCCGCGCAACGCCCCACAGGCGTTGGATAGCGCGCCAACTGACCCGTTCCAACAAGGCGCGTTTCACCTGTTGGCGGATGGCTTCCGCGTAGCCGCGTTGCGCGTTCAACGTGCCATAGCGCCCGCAGGTTTTGCAGTGATATTTCTGGTCGCCTTTGTAATCCCGTCCGTTTTTCACCAGATCAAGGCTGCCGCATTTCCGACAACTGTGCGTTATAATGGTCTGGGTCATGAAAAGGTGCTCCCAGTGAACTTGGTCGTTTGTCTTGGAGCGCCTTTTCATACCTCATCAGTCAATTCTTTACCACTACCTAGACGCCTAGGGATGATCTGACGTAATAGTATAACCCAGTCAGTGCCATGCTAGGTATGCTCAATGACGGCTCTTGACCCAAGACTTCTCATCCCTCCCCAAGAGGAAGAGGAGGTTTATCCCTACCGCCGGGTGTGGCGGAGCCTTATCTTAGAAGTTGGTGCTGTCTTTGGCGTCTCAATTGCGCTGTATGCGGCAGTAGACATCTTCAGGCTTGAGCTCCTTCGACCTATTCAGTCCGTCGTTAGCATTCTTGTCGCTTTAACCCCCCTATCCGCTTGGCTGGTATGGTCATGGCGACCTGAACAATTTGTGCCTCAGCCACGACAGCGCCTGCTTGCCGTCGTCGTGATCACGATGCTGGCGGCTAATGCAGTCGGTATTCCGCTTGTCGAGGATTTCTTTCAGGTTGAGCGCTGGCTGCCGCTGTCGAGCGCCATCAACCGAATTATCGGATATACTTTCACTGTGGGCGTTGTCCAGGAAACCCTGAAATACCTTGTACTGCGCTATGTCGTTTGGGATGAGCATTTGCGTATTCGTCTCGATTCTGTCGCTTACAGCGCAGCCTGCGCTGTCGGTTATGCTACCGTTCTAAACCTGCGCTTCGTCTTAACGGATATGCCGGCGCTGGACGTCATCGCGGTTCGCGCGTTTGAGACTTACATGCTGCACATCGCGGCCAGCATTGTAGTGGCTTATGGTTTATCGGAAGTGCGCTTCAGCTCACCGACGCCCATCTTTTTGACGCTCACGCTGGCACTAGCAGCAGCCATAGTGGGGGCGGCTGTTCCTCTGCGCGCCGGCTTGGTGAACGCGGCTATAGCTGTGCCCGTCAGCGCCCCCAAACCCCTCTTAGGGTTGGGATTTGGGTTAGCGCTTGTGGCTGCCAGTTTGTTAACCGTATCGTTCCTGTTCACCTACGCTGAACGAAGAGCGGCTGAAGCAGCGCGCGAATAAGCCAGATCATGACTGTACGGATTGTTGAAACCACAATGACCCGCGAGATGACATCCCGCCAGCGGTGGAGTCATTATTTCGCCATAGTTTGGGGTATCGTAGGTTTTGTGATCGGCATGAACCTGCGCGACAGCACACTGAATGCGACTACCCTTTATCTCAACAGCGAGGCTGGCATCCGGGTTGAATACCCGCGCAATTGGCTAATCGACAGCGCTGGCAACTATGTTTTTCGCGTTCGAGACATTTCACGGCCGGGTTTCAAAACCACCATTCAAGTAGCTGTTCAGCCCGCCA
>CALIEB010000020.1 GCA_938022205.1 uncultured Anaerolineae bacterium
TGCCCGCCCCCTTTCCTGCTTTATCGGCAGACGACAGCCGTCCCTCTTGGGTCGGTTGTCGTGTCTTGATAAGACAGCGACCCCAAAACATCTTCTTTTTGAGGTACTAGATTATGACAAAATACATTGCAAGGCGGTTAATTCAAGCAATCCCCACACTTTTTGGCATCACCATCGTCGCCTATCTGATTATGTTTCTGGCCCCGGGCAACCCCGCCGCCCAGCTAGCGTTCGACCCCGAGCTAACGGTGCAGCAGCGCAAAGCGATGGCGGACGCGATGGGCGTGAATGACCCCTTCCACGTGCAGTACACGCGCTGGCTGCTGGGTGACGCGCCGATAACGCTGGGACCGCTTACGCTGTGGCCCGGGCGTGAAATCCCCGTTTTCGACCGCCGTGGCAACCAAATTGACAGGCGGCAGGGCGAAAGCGGCGGTGTCATTCGCCTTGACTTTGGTAAGTCGATTGTCTCGAAAAAGCCGGTCATGGAGATTATCGGCGGCGTGCTGCCTGCCACGCTGGAGCTGGGCTGGCTGGCGTTGGCGGTGGGCTTACTGATTGGCATCCCCGTCGGCGTGTACGCCGCCGTCAAGCAGGGCGGCATCTTCGACCAAGTGACGCGCGTCCTCAGCGTGGTCGTCAGCAGCATCCCCGTGTTCTGGCTGGGCATCATCCTGCTGTTGATTTTTGGCTCCTGGCTGGGCTGGCTGCCGATGGGCGGGCGTTTCCCGCCGCGTCCTAACTTTGACGCATGGGACCGAATTTCGCGTCTTATCCTGCCGACCGCCACGCTGGCGAGCTTCACCATCGCCACTTACTCGCGCTTCATGCGCGCCTCGCTGCTGGACGTGCTGGGGCAAGACTACGTGCGCACCGCCTATGCCAAAGGCTTGAGCAACCGCAAAGTGTGGTTCGGGCATGCGCTGCGCAACGCGCTCATCCCCATCGCCACGCTCTTAGGTCCGTCGCTGACGCTGGTCATCACAGGCGCGGTCTTGACCGAGACCATCTACTCTTGGCCTGGCATGGGGCGGCTGTTGGTCAACTCGGTCAACCAGCAGGATTACCCCATGATTATGGCGGTCGTCATCTTGGTGGCCATCGCCACCATCATCGGCTACATTATTTCCGACATCTTGTACGCGCTGTTTGACCCGCGCGTGCGCTTGAGTTAGGGAGAGCGCGCATGGCAAGCAACACCACTACGGCGAACATCTCGCGCTTAGAAGTAGAAGCGCAGCAAGAAATCTACAAGAGCCAGTCGCTGTTTCGCAGCGCGATGCGCCGCTTGAGCAAGGACTACCTGACGCTGGGCGCGCTGGGGCTGCTGCTGCTCTATGGGTTGCTGGCGTTCTTTGCGCCGCAAATCGAGCAGAGCTTGGGCGTATCCTACACCCGCGTGCAGCGCGAACAAATCCTCAAGCCCATCGGCTCAGAAGGGCATCCGCTCGGCACAGACGACTTAGGGCGCGACATGGCAGCGCGCTTGCTGTACGGTGCGCGCGTGTCGCTGGGCATCGGCGTGACGGCGGCGGTCGCCTCGACGCTGCTGGGCGTGACGCTAGGCTTGATTGCCGGCTTCTATCAAGGCGGCGCGCTGAGCTTTATCGACGACGTGATTATGTGGTTCATCACCACGCTCAACAGCATTCCCACGCTGCTGCTGCTCATCTTGCTCACCAGCGTCTTTAAGCCCGACGTGACCACGCTCATCGTCGTGTTGACGCTCGTCACGTGGACGGGCATCATGCGCCTCATTCGCGGCGAAACGCTCGTCCACCGCGAAAACGACTACGTGCTAAGCGCGCGGGCATTGGGCGCAAGCGCGACGCGCATCATGTTCGTGCATATCCTGCCCAACACGATTTCGGTGCTGGTGACCGCGCTGGCTATCCAAATCGGCTCGATTATCTTGGTCGAATCCGCGCTATCGTTCTTGGGCTTGGGCGTGCGCCCGCCCGAACCAAGCTGGGGCAACATGCTCACGCAGGCGCAGTCCTTCTTCCGCCAAGCCCCGCACATGAGCATCCTGCCCGGTCTGGCGATTGTCACGACCGTACTGGCGTTTTACCTCATCGGCGATGGCATCCGCGACGCTTTTGACCCGCGCAGCAAGAAGTAAGCACGGCTTAGCAAAGGGCGCGCCGCAGCGTGTCCTCTGCTCGTTCATCTTGCCTTAATGTGGAGACTTCATGACAGCACAAACGCCGATTATTTCCGTCAGAAACTTAGCCGTCAACTACGAGGACACGCTAGCCATTGAGGGCGTGTCCTTCGACGTATACGCCGGGGATTACGTTGCCGTCATCGGTCCCAACGGCGCAGGCAAAAGCACGGTCATCAAAGCCTTAGTGGGCTTGCTGAACCCGCGCAAAGGCAGCGACATCACCATTGTCGGCGGGCGCGAACGCTTGGGCTACGTGCCGCAGCACGACATGGTGGATTGGCGATTTCCGGTGAACGTGCGCGATGTCGTGATGATGGGCTTGACGCGCCAAATTGGCTGGCTGCGTTGGGCGGGACGCGCTCACCATCAGCGCGTCGACGAGGCATTGGCGCGCGTCGGGCTAAGCGCGCTCGCCAATCGCCAAATCGACGAGCTTAGCGGCGGGCAAAAACAGCGCGTCTTCATGGCGCGTGCGTTGGCACAGCACGCCGACGTGCTGCTGCTAGACGAGCCGTTTGCCGGTGTCGACGTAGCAGCCCAAGAGGAGCTGCTGCAGGTCATCGAAACGCTCAACAGCGAAGGCATCACGGTGCTGCTCAGCACGCACGACTTAGGGCTGGCATTCGCGCGCTTCCGCAAGGTGCTAGCACTTAACCATCGCTTGATTGCCTACGGCGCGCCCGCTGACATCTACACGCCGCAAACCCTGCAAGCACTTTACGGCGGCAAGGTGGCGATGTGGCACGAAGGCGAGCGCACGCTGCTGTTCATCGACGACGGCGCGCACGGCTAGCCAACAGGAAACAGCTCCGCTAGCAGCTTAAAGTAGTATTTGACCTTTTCCATCGTGTCTAGGCGTTCTTGGTGCGGCAGCAAACGCAAGACCGCGCGCGCTTGTTCAAGCAGGCTTTGCTGCACCGCCCAAAAGCGCGCCTTGCCCTCGTCGGTTAGCACCACGTCCACGTTACGGCGGTCTTGGGGGCTTTGCTCGCGCAACACCAGCGCAGGGCTGGTGCTTTCCAGCCGCTTGATGATGCCCGTCATGGTGGCGTTGGTGAGATGGTGTTCGCGAGCGATTTGCCCGATGCGGCGGCGACCGCCGTGCTCGTGTAACGTCTTTAAGACGTAAAATTGCGGCGGCGTGAGCTGGTGCGCCGCCATAAACGCAAACAAGCGTTTTTCCATGTCGGTGATAATCTGGAAGCCTAACGCCCAAAACGCGGCAATGTCCGCTTCAAGCTCTCTGTCCACACCAACTCCCTCCGAGCCTGTCTTAAGTGCTGGGGAACTGCTTGTCCAACCCAAACGCCTGCACAATCGGTAGCACCAGCAAGATGCCAACGTCGGGGCGCGACCAATCGCCAATGTAGGCTCTGCTGGCTTGCAACACACGCTCGAGCGTTTCGGGGTCTTTAATCGCGGAAAAAATCGTGCGATGGTGGATTTCCTGCGACTTCAGCAGCGTGCGCAGCGAGAAGACGATACCGACATCGCCGCGTATGCCACCCGCCGCAGCGGCGGACTGCATGCCCGCGCTTTCGAGAATGGTCACGCCCTTGATGCCCGCCTTAACCCATACATCTAGCATCTCGGAGGCTTGCTCTACGTCTTTAGACACATACAATACCATGAACATCGCCTTCATTCCTCTTTTTGCCCTAAGCCTGCTGTGACTGCTGTGGTTCATCAGGCAGACTGAACGACCAACGCACTAACGGCGGCGTGAGGATGGTCGTCACCAACACCACAAACACCGCTACCGTGAAAATTTCCGCTTGCAAAATGCCCAGCGAAATGCCGACCGCCGCGATAATCAAGCCGACCTCGCCGCGACTGACCATGCCCACGCCCACGCGCAGCGCGCTGATGCGGCTGAAGCCGCCAAGCCAGCTGCCGCCCCCCGCACCAACAATTTTGCTGACAATGGCAAAAAGCAACATGACCAACGCAAACGGCATAATATCGCCAGTAAGGACGCGCAAATCGGCACGCAGCCCAATGCTAATGAAGAAAAGCGGCACAAGCAAGCCATAGTTCACCGCGTGAATGCCCCTATCAACGCGCTCAATCACGCCGCGCTTGGCGCGCGAGATGCCGATGCCAGCGATAAACGCCCCCGTGATGCCCGCGATGCCGCCGAAAAACTCCGCCGCAAAGCTCAACAGCAGCGTGGCAACAATAGCGAACATCAGGCTGCCCTCCGCCAGCGGCAAGCTGCCGACAAAGTTAGCAAGGCGTGGCAAGACAAACCAACCAAAGGCAATCGCCACACCCAAGAACAGCGTCATGCGCAGCAGCACCTCCACAATCGAACGCCCTTCAGCAACGTTGGCAATGCCGTTAGGGTTGATGGCAATGAACAGCGATAGCGACAAGATGACGATAGCGTCGTCGACTAACGCCGCGCCCAACAGCACTAAGCCCTCACGTCGTCGCAGCACGCCTAGCTCCAACATGACCTGCGCGCTGATGCTGGTACTCATCGAGGCCAGCAAAATGCCTACAAACAACGCTTTCTCAAACGGATAGCCAAACGCCATCACGACAGGCGTTATCGTCGTCAGCGGCACAAAAAACCCCAGCAGCCCCGCGAACAGCGCGGGTCGCCCCACTTTGGCGAGTGCTTGCACGTCGACCTCCATGCCCGCCATAAAGATGAGCAGCAGCACGCCGATTTCCGACACCTCAACGATGATATGTTTGATGCTGCTGCCATCAGGAAAAAGCGGGCTAAAGCCTAAAATGTTGAGGAGCGTGGGACCAACAATCAACCCCGCCAGCAGCTCGCCCAACACGGTAGGCTGGCGCAGGCGAAAGCTCAGGTAGCCCAAGAAGCGCGCAAAGCCTATCATCACCCCCATCGCTAAAAACAACTGCACTGTCTCAGTCACCATACCATATTGTCCCCGTCCTTAACGTAAGCCATACAAATTTTTGTCAACGTATAAAACAATTTTAACAACAAAAGGCACGCCCCGCGCGGTTTTTGTGCTATGCTTTTTATGACGTACCTGTAGGAAAACTTAAAGCGTGTGAAAGAAACTGCAATGCCATTCCCCATCATTCATGAGCAGCCCATCAAGCGTGTGCGCGGCATCTTGCTGACAGGACGTGGTAGCCTGCTGCTCATCAAACGCCTCAAACCGAATAAGCCCGCCTACTGGGTAGCACCCGGCGGCGGTGTCGAGCCGCATGACCTAAGTCACCAGCACGCGCTGCACCGCGAAGTTGGCGAAGAGCTGGGCGCGGTGATTGAAATCATCCGACGCGGCTTCGTGCTGTCGCACACCAAAGCCAACAAGCAACTAGAAGAACACTTCTTTATTTGTCGCCTGCTTAGCTACGACCTTGCGCAGCGGCACGGACCCGAGTTCATCGACCCTACACGCGGTGAATACTTGCCCGATGAGGTGTGCCTCGACGAAGCACACCTCACGCGCTTGAACTTCAAAACACCCGAGCTGCTGGATTGGTTGATACAGCACTTGCCGTCACTACGCTGCCTTTAAGACTATTCGTTAGGGTATTCCACGCCCCATTCCGCCCGCAGCGTGTCCATCAGCTCCATAATGGCAATCGTCTCGTCAAGCGGCATGATGTCGCTCTCGAGCTTGCCTGCCTTGATACAGCGATGCACTTCTTCGACCTCATAGCGGTAGCCGTTGCCGTAGGGGATGTCGACCTCGCGCTCGGGCATGTCAACCTGCTTAAGCGTTAGGCGGCTGCTGTGGTGGAAGTTGGCGTGAAAGCGCACGTAGCCTTTGTCCCCGATGACGACCGCTTCTTGCGTGCCGCGAAAGCGCACGCCCGCCGCGAGCTGGGCAATCGCGCCCTTCTCGTAGCCGAACATGATGCTCTCGTACTCATCTACGCCCGTTTCGCCCAAGAAAGCAAAGCTGTAGATGTCGTCAGGTATCCCCAGCCAATGCACCGCAAACGACACCGGGTAAACGCCCACGTCCAACAGCGCGCCGCCACCCAGCTCAGGGTTGTAAACGCGCCCTTCAGGGTTATACGGCAGATTGACACAAAACTCGGCGCGCACCTGCTTAAGCTCGCCTAGCAGCCCCTCTTGAACCCATTGACGCGCTTGTACGGTGGCGGGAATAAAGCGCGTCCACATCGCCTCCATCAAAAACAGCTTGTTGGCGCGGGCGCGGTCAACGCAAAGCTGCGCTTGCTGCGCGTTCAACGTGAACGACTTCTCGCAAAGCATGTGCTTGCCCGCCTCAATGCACATCAGCATGTTCTCATAGTGCAAGCTGTTGGGCGTGGCAATGTATACCGCATCCACGTCCTTGTCCGCCATCATCGCCTCATAGCTGCCGTAGCGGTTGGGGATGTTGTACTGCGCGCCGAAGCTGTCCGCGCTCGCTTGGCTGCGCGAAGCCACCGCCACCAGCTCGGCATCCGCCATCTCGTTGAACGTCTTCGCCAGCGCGTGCGCAATTTTGCCCGTGCTAAGAATGCCCCAACGTATTTTGTCCATGCGCCTTTCTCCTGTGGCTAAGGTGATTATGCCCCTTAAGGATAACACACCGTCCCTGCAGCGCACATACGCGACAGCACGTTTTTGATACCAACGCAAACCCTTAACTACTCATCGTCTTTTTTTAGGCTATAATGTTCCCATGCAAACCTTCACGACCGAACGGGAACAGCACTATGTCCTTATCACCCGCAGGCAATGCCCCCAGCGCGATGCGTGAACTTAACGACCTCAAAGCTGCTCTTGCGCAAACCGAAGCCACCTTAATGCAGCAGCGCGACCAGCTCAAACAGCGTGGCATGACGCTGCCGCCCACCGTGCTGTCCGGCGTTGCCGCTATACAAGCCGAAGTCGCGCACCTTGAAGCCCTCTTCTTTGAAGAGGACAACGAAATCAGTCAGCTGCGCGCCCTCGCCGACATGTCCGCCGCGCTGACCACCACGCTCGACGTGGATACCGTGCTGCAAGAGGCACTGGACATCGTCATTTTGTTGACCCGTGCCGAGCGTGGCTTTTTAATCTTGTTGGATGCCGATAGCGGCGAGCTGGTGTTTCGCATCATCCGCGACCAGCACCCGCCCAAAGGTGGCAGCAGCGGCACGCCGCAAATCAGCCGCTCCATCGTCAACGAGGTGCTGCGCACGCGCAAGCCGCTGCTGACCGACAACGCCTTTCAGGACGAACGGCTCTCGTCAAACATGAGCATCGCCAACTTCGCGCTGCGCTCGGTGCTGTGCGTGCCGCTGCTGCGCAAAGAAGAGGTCATCGGCGTGGTCTATGTTGACAATCGCCTGCAAGCCGGCATCTTTACCGAGCGCGAGCTGAACACGATGACCGCCTTCGCCAACACCGCTTCGGTGGCGATTACCAACGTCATGCTCTTTGAAGAAATCCAGCAGCTGCTGGCGGAAATTACGCAGGTCAGAGACCTGATGGACAACATCTTCGCGTCTATCGGCAGCGGCGTGATTGCCACCGACCGTAACGACATCGTGACCACCTTTAACCGCGCCGCCGAAGAGGACTTGGGCGTGAGCGCGCAAGCCTCCATCGGTAAGCCGCTGCACCAAGTGCTGCCTACGCTGCCCTTCGACCTGAGCGACCAAATTGACGCGGTGCTGCGCGACAACCGCAGCCAAGTCTTAGAAATCGACCTCACAACCAGCGGGCGCGGGCGCATTGCCGTGATGATGCACCTCAACCCGCTCAAGGACAGCAGCGGCAACGTACAAGGTGTGGCGATGGTGCTGGACGACATCACCGAACAACGTCAACGCGAACAGCAGCTCAAGACGGTACGCACCTACCTCTCGCCGGAGATGGTGGACAACATCCAAGCCATTAGCAGCCTCGCGCTGGGCGGCGAAAACCGCGAGATCACCTGTCTCTTCGCCGAAGTGCGCGCGCTGGCCACCATGAAAGACACGCCCCCACGCGAGGTGTTGGACATTCTCAACGAGTATTTTAGCATCGCCACCGACTGTGTGACCGACACCTTCGGCATTGTCGACAAGTATATGGGGACGGAACTCATGGCGTTGTACAACTCGCAGCTTATCCCGCAGCAAAACCACGCTGCGCTTGCGTTAGAGGCGGCGTTGATGATGCGCGATGCCTTTGTGCAGCTTTATGAGCGCAAGGGCATTCAGCCGCAACCTCACTTCTATCGCATCGGTATCCATACAGGAATTGCTACGCTGGGCAACGTTGGCAGCTTATCGCGCCGCGACTTCACCGCTATTGGCGACACGATTAACCTTGCCAAGCGTTTGCAAGAGAACGCCAAGAGCGGGCAAATTATCGTCAGCGAGGTGACGCATGCCCAGCTTAGCGCAAACCTTGCAGCAGCCTATCGCTTTGAAGAACTGCCGCCCATCCAAGTCAAAGGACGGCAGCAGCGCACGCGCATGTACGAGGTGTTTAGAGCATGACAGAAGACAAATCCACCGTAGGGTTAGAACTGCCCAACACGCTGCGCCTTGTGAACGACATGCGCCGCAAACTCAACGAGGTCACGCAAACGTTGCGCGCCCAGCACAGCGTCTTACAGCAGCGCGGTGTGACCTTAGAAGCCGACGCGCTCGGGCAGCTGCGCAAGCTCAGCGACGCGCTCGGCAACATTGAGCGCACCATTGCGGCGCGGTCGGCGCGCCTTAAGGCACTGCGCGCCCTCTCTGACACCGCCGCGCTCATCAACTCCTCGCAAGGCACCGACGAAGTGCTGAACCAAGTTATGGAGACGGTGATTAAGCTCACCGGCGCGGAGCGCGGCTATATCGTGCTGAAGAACCGCAAGACGGGCGAGCTAGAGTTCCGCGTCGCGCGCGGCATCGAGGTGGAACAAGCCGCCAACGGCACTGGGGGCGGTGTGCTTATCAGCCGCTCGATTGTCAATCAAGTGGCGGACACCGGCGAGCCGGTCTTGACTGACAACGCTAGCCAAGATAGCAACTTCGCCAGTCACCAGAGCATCGTGGGCTTTCAGCTGCGCAGCATTCTCGCTGTGCCCTTGAAGGTGAGCGGCGTGGTGATTGGCGTGGTCTACACGGACAATCGCCTGCTTACCGGCTTGTTCAAGCAAGAAGACCTTGAGATGCTGACCGCCTTCGCCAACCAAGCCGCCGTTGCTATTGAGAACGCCATGCTCTTTGAGACGGCGCGTGCCAGCCTTGAAGAAGCCGCCGCCATCCGCGACCGCATGGACAACATCTTTACGTCTATCAGCAGCGGCATCATCACGCTGACGTACGAAGGCATCGTGATGGTCTGCAACCAAGCCGCCGAGCGCATTCTCAAGCGCAGCGACATCATCGGGCAGCACTTAGGCGACGTGCTGCCCGAAATGGGCGATGGCTTCTACAACTTGCTAGCGGAGGTGGCGGAGAGCGGCAAGTCCGAGACGTTCGAGATTATGCCTACGCTGGATGGCAAGACCCGCGACTGGCAGTTTGTTGTCAGTCCGCTGCGCAACGAACACGGCGATGTTGTCGGTTTGACGCTGGTGCTGGATGACATGACCGAGCAGCGTTCGGCGGAGGCACAGCTTGTCGAGGTGCAGCGTTACTTGCCGGCGGGCTTGGTCAACAAAGCCAGCGAGATTGACACGGGCGCGCAGGAGCGTGAGATTACCGCCATGTTCTGCGACGTACGTGGTTTTACCACCTTTAGCGAACGCCTTGACCCGCAAATGCTGATGCATGTCATCAACAAGTATCTGAGCATCGCTAGTGACGCGATCAACTTTCTCGACGGCGTGGTGGACAAGTACATGGGCGACGCGGTCACCGGCTTGTTCAACACCCAGCTCAACCCCCAAGAAGACCACGCTGCCCGCGCCGTGCAAGCCGCCTTGCAGCTTATCAGCGACCTGCACGCCCAGCATGAGGTGATGGCGGAAGACCAACGTCTCTTCTACGGCATCGGCATTCACACGGGCGTGGCGGTGCTTGGCGTGGTCGGCGGCGCAAAGCGCAAAGAGTTTTCCGCCATTGGTGAAGCCGCCGACGTGGCGAAGTACCTGCAAGAGCAAGCCGGCGCGGGGGAAATTGTCATCAGTGCCAGCACCTACGAGCTGGTGAAAGAGCTGTTCGAATGCGAGCGCATGACCGAAGTCAAACGCCCGAAGGCCGGCTATGAGGACATCGCTTTTTACCGTGTTCTCAAGCGCAAGCGCGGCAGCCGCACCGTGTCGACCTTTATTGACCGAGAGCTGCTGGATTTGCTTAACGACATGAACGACTAAAGGCGTGACCATGACGGTTGTCTACCACGAAGCAGACGCAAACCCAAGCCTGTTAGACGGCAAGCGCGTGAGCCTTATCGGCTACGGGCATTTGGGGCGACCGCTGGCGTGGAACTTGCGTGACAGCGGCATCACGGTCACGATAGGCGTGCGTGACCTTGAGAACGAAAATGCGCGGCTGGCGCGTGACGACGGCTTTGCTGTAGCGGATATTGGTGACACCATGCGCCAAGCCGACATCGCCTTTTTGCTGCTGGCAGACGACGCGCTGCCCGATGTGTTCGTCCACGAGATTGCCCCGCAGCTGCGGCGTGGGCAAACGCTGGTGTTCGCCAGCGGCTATAACCTCAAGTACGGCTTGGTTGAGCCGCCCACGCTGGTGGATGTGGGCGTGCTTGCGCCGCGCAGCATGCCCGACATGGTGCGACAAAGCTACCAAGACGGCAGCGGCTTCTACTGCATGATGAGCGTTCACCAAGACATCACCGGCGGCTGCCGCGAGCAGCTGCTGGCGTTGGCGCACGCGCTCGGCGCGCTTAAGGCGGGCGTGGTGGAGCTGACCACCGCGCAAGAGACGGAGTTGGACTTGTTCTTGCAGCAGGCAATCCTGCCGGCTGTGGCGCACCTTTTGCTACGAGCGGGCGAGCTGTTGATGGGCTATGGCTACCCCGTTGAGGCGGTCATCCTAGACCTGTATATTTCTGGTGAGCTGAACGACTTTATCCTGCGTGCCAGCCAAGAGGGACTGCTGCACGCGCTCAGTCAAGCCACGCGCACCGCCCAATACGGCTTCTTAAGCCGTATGGAGCGCATGAAAGACTTGGACATCGACCGCTTTTTGGAGGGCATTTTGCGCGAGCTGCGTGGCGATGCGTTCGTGCGCGAGTGGACAAAGGACGTGCAGGCGGGTTACACGCGACTCAACGCGCTCTTACGCGAACAACGCAACAACAACCTCTGGCAAAAAGAAGAGGAAACCATTGCTGCTTTGCGTGGCGATAGCTAAACCCGTGAGTAGGAGGCGAATACGATGTGCGAAAGCCAGATGCTCGAGCGCGAGGGGCGAGACCAACACAACATAGCAAGTGATGAAGGAAGCGATGCCATGAGCGAAAACCCGACGATGCTCGCTTTGTTGGAACAGCTGGGCGACCAGAACGCCGACGTTCAGCAGCAAGCTGCCATCAGCCTTATAGAACAAAACAAGTTCGCCCTGCCGCTGGTCACCCGTGCCTTGCGCAGCAGCAGCAATGCCCAAGTACGCTACTTGTGCGCGTGGATTTTGGGGCAAATTCGAGATACTCGCAGCGTGCCAGCCCTTATCGAAGCCCTCAGTGACGAGGATGAGCGCGTGCAAGATTGGGCTGCTAAGGCATTGGGGGAATTGGGCGATAGCCGCGCCGTCGTCGCCTTAGAAGCTCTGCTGCGCCGCCACCCGCGCCCCGAAACACGTTTGCACGCGGTCTTGGCGTTGGGCTGGATTGGTGGTGCTGCCACCACGCCCGCCCTGATAACTGCGTTGGCGGACGAAGAGAGCGAGGTGCAGCTGGCTGCCGCCGAGTTCCTCGCGCAGCGCGGCGACAAGCATGCCCTGTCCGTCCTAATGCACCTTGCCAAACTCCCCAGCGAGTGGCTGCGTGGGCGCGCTATCCACGCGCTCGCGCAGCTTGCCGACGAGCAAGCCTTTGACACGCTCTACGCCGCGCTCAACGACCCCGCCGAGTGGGTGCGTCATCATGCCGCGTTGGGCTTAGGCATGCTGAAAGCACGGCGGGCGTGCGCTGACCTCATGTACATGCTGCTCTACGACCCCAGCCCACAGGTGCGCCGCGCTGCTGCGATTGCGCTGGGTGAAATTGGCGAGTTTGTGGCGATTGAGACGCTCGTTAGCGCGCTGGCAGACCCCAACGACCACGTGCGCGAGGCGGTCGATGCTGCCCTGCTCAAGTTGGGTTACGGCGTAGACTAACCGCACTGAGGAGCTTGCATGCCCAAACGCGACGCTTTTTTTGCTGACATGCGCACGCCCGACGCGCATGCCGTCCTGCTGTTTGCCCAAGTCGGCGCGATGCCCAGCGAGTTGCAGCTCATCGTCGAGGTCTCGCAGCTTGACAGCGCAAAGCAAGCCCTGCGTCCCTTGCGCGCTTATTTGGTGCGCGTGCTAGGCGTGCTAGAGCATCGCATCGTCAATCTCGGCATCACGACGCAACACGTCGAGCTGGTCGAAAAGCACCCGCTGACGCAGGTCTACAACGAACGTCCCGCCGCGCTGTTCTTTCGCGGGCAACCGCGCGACCCCTACGCGCTGACGTTGGACGTTGCGCAAGCGCACCACGCAGTCATGGGCGCGTGGCGAGCATTTCCCGAGTATCTCGACGTGAGCCAGCCGCTGGCGACGCGCTTTGCTAGCGGCGGCGGCTTGTTAGGACAAATGCCCACGCCGCTGGCGGAGGCACTCAAGCCTGTGCTAGAAAGTTATGGGCTAGAGACGCTGGTGCAATACGGCGAAGACCCCGCCTTGCGTCACGATTCGCCGCTGCGTGACCAGCGCGTGCAAGCGTTGTTTATCGGGGAGTCATTCTTTTTGAGCTATGCCTTCTCGTTTGAAGAGATGGCACAGCGCAAGCGTAGCCCAAAAGGTGGGTAGCAGTCTTCCTACCAGCGCGCATTTTGCTCTATAATGCCCCCGTCTCGGTTTTCGTCAAAAATTTTTGGAGGCAGCATATGCCACGTGGTTATCTACGCGCTTTGCTCGCATGTTTAGGGGTGCTGGTGCTGTGGACAAGCGTAGCCGTCGCGCAGGGCGGCAACTTGCTCACCAACCCCAGCTTTGAGCAAGGCGATGAGTTTGGCGGTCCCTATCGCGCGCAAGGCGGCGACCCGTTCTTTAACTTCGCGCCGGGCTGGAGCGGCTGGATTACCTTTAGCCCGCGCAACTATGACTGGCAGAACGTTCGCGCCGACGCTTATCCCAATTCGCGCCCGGAGCCTGTCGTCAGCGGCAACTTTGCGCAAAACGTCTCGCGCAGCGGCGGCACGTTTACCGCAGCGGCTTATCAAGAGGTGAGCAACATCGCCGAAGGCACAGCACTGCGCGCCAGCGTCAAGGTCTACATTGAAAACGGCGAAGGCACGAACGCCCGCGCCCGCATCGGCATCGGCAACAATGTCGGTGGCAACCCGCTCAGCAGCGCGATTGTCTGGTCACCTTTTACGACCACGCTCAACCAGTGGGTGACCATAAGCGTGGACGCGACGGTGCGCGCGGGCAGCGTGACCGTTTTTATCTTCATGACACAAGACACGCCCAACGGTCCCGTCGGTCCCAACAAAGTCTACATCGACGACGCGTCGTTGGTCGTAACCGGCGCAGGCACGCCGACCGCGCCGCAAGGGGACGGCGGGCAGGCGAACGTGCCGGCACCGCCCACCAGCACGCCGCTGCCTCCCTTCGCCCAGTTCGTCAGCCCGCAAGGCGCGGGCAGCGATGGGCGCGTGATACATACCGTGCAGAGCGGCGACACGCTGGCGGCGATTGCGGTGGCGTACGGCGTGCCAATCGCCACCATTCAAGCGCAAAACAACCTTCAAGGCGGCTTAATTTTCCCCGGCCAGAAGCTGCTCATTCGTGAAGGCGTGCCAGCCACCAACACGCCGCCTCCCACGTTTACAGCGGTGTCGGTGGCGTTGAACGTTGTGCCGACCAGCACGCCCGGCGCGGGCGGCTTCACGCGCCCCACCAGCGCGCCGACCAACACGCCGCACAGCGTGGCAGCCCAACCGACCAACACACTAGCCGCCCCCAGCGAAAGCCTGCCCGTCAACACGCCGCAGAGCGTGGCTGTTCAGCCGACCAACACCTTCACGCCCGAGCCCTCGCCCACACCTAGCGTCACCAACACCCCCGAAGCGACGGCAACACCCGACGTATCGCCCACGCCTAGCGAAATTCCGCCCACGCCCACCGACGCGCCGCCTGCGCCTGTAGCCAGTGCCAGCACCACCGACCCGCTCAACACGTCGGCGCAGGTGTGCGTGCTGATGTTCGAGGACAAGAACCAGAACCGCCTGCAGAACGTCGGTGAAGGGCTGCTAGCGGGCGGGGTCATCACGCTTAAGCGCGGCGCGGACGAGATAGCGACCTACCAAACCAACGGCACAGACGAGCCGTTCTGCTTCACCGACCTTGAGACGGGCAATTACACCGCCTTCGCCAGCGCGCCCGAAGGCTACGGGCTGACCACGCCGCCCTCGCTGGTCGTCAGCGTGCAGGCGGGCGCAAACTTCCGCCTTGCGTTTGGCGCGGCGGAAGGCGTGGCGGTGGCAATTGTGCCGACCGCCAACGCGCAAACCGCCGATAACAGCGATGAGCGCGCCCCCCAAGACGCGGGCGGTTCGCCGCTAAGCGGTTTGCTGGGCTTGCTAGTCATTGGCTTCGCGGGCTTGGTCTTGGTAGGCGGTGCGGTGGTAGCGGTTATCGCGCGCCGTCTCTAATGGCTTTTAAGAGAGAGGAATAGCTATGCCTCGCATGCTCTTTATTCTCGCGGCACTCTGGCTTGTCGTGCCGCTTTCCGCACAGGAAGGCAGCGGGCAAGTGTGCTTGCGCGCCTTTGAAGACCGCAACGTCAACGGCAGCTACGATGCCAACGAGCCGTTCATCACCCGCGACATCAGCGCGACGCTGGCGGACGTGGACGGGGTCATTGTCGCCAGCGCGCTGCTCGACGATTCGCCGCGCGCCGCGCTGGGCTTGTTGTGCTTTCAAAACCTCGCGGCAGGGCAGTACACGCTAACGGCGTTAAGCGCGACCTATGCGCCGACCGCGCTCTTTGCCTTCGTCACCAGCGTCAGCGCGGACGGCGTGCCGCAAATCTTCGACTACGGCGCGCAGGTCATCGTCAGCCCGCCGCCAAAGCTCGAAGGCACGCCGACGCTCAACGTGCGTGCCTTGCTGCCGCGTTTGTTCTTCAGCGTGCTTGGCACACTGCTGCTGATGTCGGGCATGATTGTCGTCGGCGCGCTGATTTTCTTCCTGTTCGTGCGCCCGAAGCCCGCGCCTACTGCCTATGCTGCGCCTACGCTGCGCCCCGACACAGGCAGCTACACGCCCTATCGCGCGCCCAACCCGCCGCGCGACGACCTATCCCCCGCAGACGACGACACGGGAAAGCAGCGGCTCACCTAGCGCAAGCCCACCCGCCAATAGCTCACGCCGACCACCACGCCCCCGCCGCGCACGAACAACACGGGCAGCACGGGGGCTTCAGCGTTCAAGAAGGGCGTGGGCGTGCCGCCTAGCAGCTCATCGTTGTAGTAGAGCGACACGCTGCCGTTGTTGATGTCGCGCTCAAGCCGCAGGCGCGCAATCACCGCGTTTACCGACTTTTGCGTCAAGAACTGCCGCTCCTCGTTGACCATGCGATAGACGTTGACCACGTTTTGCCCCACCACCTGCACCATGATGCCGATGCTGTTGCCGTCGTTCGCGCTGGCGAGCTGCATGCCAAAGTACACGTCCTCCGCGCCCACGACCGACGGGTTAAACGTGCGCAGGACAAACTCGGCTTCGCTGCGGCGCAAGCGCGTGGCGGCGTTGTTGCCGTAGAAACCCTCCAGCGCGTCCAGCGACGGGAAAACGCGGATACGCGGCTCATCCCACGCTTCGCCCACGCCCAAGCGATAGCCTGTCTCGAGCGGGCTGAACGTCAGCGGGTTGGCTTGCGCGTCCGTGCGGTTAAAAATCGCCAGCAGGTCTTGCGTGCCTTGCAGCCCCTGCGGCGGCAGCGGCGTGGGGGTCAGCGGCGGCACGGTGGGCGTGTCGCTGGGCGTGGGCGTGATGCTAGGCGTGAAGGTCGCGCTAGGCGTGGACGTTGGGCTAGGTGTCGCCGTGAGCGTGGGCGTAGCGGTCGGCACGGTGGGCGTAAGGCTGGGCGTGTCGCTAGCACGGGTGGTCAGGCGCGGGGTCTGTGTTAACGGCGTGGGGGTCACAAAGGGCGCGTCGCTGGTGGGAATAGGCGTGGTCACCAGCAGCGCGCCTAGCTCTTGAGCAGCGGGGGGCATCGTCGATGCGCCCGCCACATCGTTCGGCGTAGGGCTTATCGTGACGGCAATCGCCGGCGGGTTTTGCGCCATCAGCAGCATGCCCACCACCGCCACAACCACCAGCAGCACGCCGACCGCGCCAACAATCGCCAGCTTAGGCAACGGGCGTTTAGGGCGCGCCTCGTCCACGTAGCGCGTGCCTTGATACGCTTCCAACGTCGGCGCAGCCTCCGCCATACGTGGCAGCGGCTCGTCGGTGGGCGGCGCGGGAAACTCAGGCGACTGCTCTAGCACGTCATACCAATGCTGATACAGCCCATAGGCAGGGTGGCGGTCGATGAACATCGCCTTAAATAGCTCGTTGAAACGCTCGAGGCGTTTGCTGCGGCGTTCTTCCGCCGTATACGCCGCCAAGAATGCGTCGTAGGTATCGCGCCATTGGCGCAACGTGGCGGCGTATGTCTCGCCAAGCTGGTTTTGCGTGACGCGGGCAAAGTCGTGGTGCGCCTCAAAAATGGTGTGGTCAGGCTGGTCGGGACGCTGCTCAATGCGCTGGCGCATCTCGCGGAACTGCACCCAAAGCGCGGCGCAGTGCTTCATCAACGCCATCACCCACGCGCGGTAAGCGGCAAGGTTAATGCCCGCGCTGCGCTCGCAGTCCTGCGCTTCTTTCAACGCGCTCTCAAGGCGCAAGCCCGCGCTGCGGAAGTCGCCGTCCGACCAATCGCGCAGCCCCAACGCCAGCTCGCGCAGGCTTTGCACCGCGCTCGTCAAGAGCTTGGCTTGCGGGTTGTTTTCCAGCTGGCGGCGCGTGTTTTCCAGCTCGGGCAGCGCGTGCTTGCCGTCAAAGCGTTCGAACAATGCCTGCGCGGCGTTGAGGTCGTGCTGGCGTGCGATAAACTCGTGCAGGGCGCGGGCGGCAGGGTGGCGTGCGCCCGCGTCGCCTAGCGTGCGTTCGGCGGCTTCCAGCCAAAACGCCGCGTCACCCAGCCGCTTGTCGTGCGCGTCCAACGTGCCTAGCAACACGTACTTGAAGAACAACACGCGCAACGCGCCGCTGCTCTGGCGGTCGTACACGTCCACCAAGCCGCGCCCCATCGCCTTGAGATAGGTTTCGATGCTGGGCATTTGCTCGGTAAAATGCTGGAGAATGCCGCGCTCACGGGCGGTAAAGAGCTGCTCAACTTGGTCGTGCGCGGTGGCACTCGTGGCGCGGCTGTTCACGCCGCCGCGTTCTACCCACTCGCGGCAGAGCTGGGCAATGCTTTGCAGGCGACGCGCGACGAACTGCTCAGTGTCGCTGCGTGCCGCTTGGTACGCCTGCTGCCCGAGCAGCTCCGCCTCGCTCATGCGCCCCTTGTCGAACGCTTCCCAGCCGTCCGCCAGCGCACGCCCCAGCGGGTTAGGGACAGCATGGCGTTCGATGTGCTGCGCGCCGTCCACCAACCCGCGCAGGCTGCGCAGCCACGCGCTCAGGGCGGGCGCAAGCACCGCCACCGCCTTATGCGCGCTGTCTAACGCGCCTAGCGCGTCGTCACGGTTGCCCTGTATCACCGCCTCACGGTAGCGCGCCCACGCCGTTTCGGCGGTTTGCAAGCCCGCTAAAAAGCCTGCCAGCATGTCGTCAAACAGACGCGCCGCAAAGGGCGCAAGCTCGTTTTGTGTTGCCTTGAGCCAGCCCGCGAGGTCGCTGCCGTCGGCAGCAGGCACGTAGGTTTGGCACGCCTGCAGCCGTTCGTACAAGCGCGTCAGCATGTACTGAATGTCGTCGAACACGCTGTTGAGCGTGTCTATCGTGCGCGAGGCATCCAGCGCGTTGAGCGCGTCGCGCGGGCTAGCGGTAGCTTGCTTGCCGATAACGTGCATGTTGTCGGTCAACGCCATCGCGGCGTTCATCGCGCGGTCAAGCGCGTTGAGCGAGAGCTGCTTGCTGGTGAGCTGATGCTGCAGGCTGAAGGTCTGCAAGAGGGGGCTGGCGAGCGCGAGCTGTTCAGCGACGGACGCATAGCCGCTGCGCAGGTCGGGCAGGTCGACGTTGCCGCCCTGCAAGCTGTCGAGCGTCTTGTCGATGCTTTGGAGAATGGCGAGAGCTTCGCTCGTGTCGTAGCCCTCTTGCTTGAGCGCGTGCAGCGATTCGTTGAGGCGATAAAGATTGGGGCGCAGCAGCAACACGTCGGCAAAGTGCGCCGAGATACGCTCCGCTAGCAGCCAGTGCAAGCGAGCGGTAGCGCGGTCGGCGGGTGGTTGCGCCAGCAGCGTTTGCACCGCCAGCACGACATCGCCAACGAACAGCGCGTCTATCGCGGCGCGCGCGCCTGTTAAGTCGGCATCGCTGCTGCTTTCGATAAGCTCAACCGCATCCGCTAGCCAGTTGACCAAGCCGATGGTCTGCGAGCCTGCCTGTTCGCGCAGCCCCGCCAGCAGCGCGCTCGCACGCCCCCACGTGCCGTTGTTAAGGTAGATACGCACCGCGTCGAGGTCTGCCGAAACGGTCAAATCACGCAAGCGGTCGACGATTTGCGCGTGCGCCTGCCGCGCGGGAGGATAGCCGCTGTCTGCTCGCAGCGCAGGCTCAAGCAGTTTTTCCAGCGTGCGCAGCTCGCTTTTGCTCAAGTCGGCGCGCTTGAGCTTGTCGCTGACGTTGGCGACGACGGTGTTGCGCTCTTTTTCCAGCGGGGCGCGCAAGCTGGCAAGGTCAGCACGCAGCGCGGCAATGCTGGGGTAGCGCAAGCGCGGGTTAGGGTGGATGGCTTTGCTGATAAGGGCTTGCAGCGCGGCGGGCAGGCGCGCGCTGTCCTCGCCGAACGACAGCAAGAAATCTGCGCTTGCGTCGCGGGGGATGTCGGCGCGCCGCCCGCCCGTGACAATGTAGTAGAGCAGCTCGCCCACTTGGTACACGTCGGTTTGGCGGCTGATGCCCTGCGCGTTCATCTCTTCGTCTTCCAAGAAAACCGCATTGCCCCAGTCAATCACCTTAAGCGCATAGCGGTCCCTGTCCCAAAACAGGTGTTTTGCGTCCACGTCGTTGTAGACGATGCCCTTGCTGTGGGCGGTGTGCAACAAATCCAGCAGCGCGTCCACGATGACATAGGTTTCCAACAGAGGCAAGCGTTCGCCGCTGCTAGCGCGTTCGCGCACGTCGTCCGCCAGCATCACGCCTTCGGCGCGTTCGATGACGATGTACTGATGCACCATGCCGCCGACCAAGAACTGCCCCTCGCCGACCAGCTCCGCCAGCACCGGATGCCCGCTGAGGCGCAGCAGTGCCTTGCGTTCGTTGGCGATGCTGACCTCTTGGCGGTTGCGGATGGGCGGCGCGTCGGGGGCAGCGGGGCGTTTGATGACGACGGGGCGGTCGCCGTCGTGGGTGTCCACCGCGCGCAGGGTTTCGCCGCTGCGCCCACGTGGGTAGATGTAATCGTAGCGATAGCGTTTGTCAAAAAGGCTGTCCGCCATGCTGCTGCTCCCGTGTGCGTTTGCCACCCTCCATTGTAGCATAAAGGCGACGCTCGTCCCCACCCCACGCTGCGACAGTACTCATACACAAGTTTTTGTGCGGACTTTCACAAACTGCTTAGGTTGGCGTGCTACACTTGCACTGTTTAGCGTAACCATGTAAAGGCAAATGCCATGCAGTGGGTGATTGGACGACTGGCGGCGCGCTATATCTCGCGTCGTTTTTTGCAAAGTGTGCTGTTTATTATCGGCGTAGCGGTGGGCGTGGCGGTGGTGATTGCCATCGACCTCGCCAACGGCAGCGCGTCGCGGGCGTTCGCGCTCTCGACGGAAAGCGTGACGGGGCGCGCCACGCACCAAATTATCGGCACGGCGGCGGGCTTGCCCAGCGACCTCTATCGCGTCGTGCGCCTTGAGCTAGGTATCCGCGACAGCGCGCCCATCATCAGCGAGCCCGTGCGCTCGGACGCGCTAGGTGGGCAGCCCTTGCGCCTGCTGGGCGTTGACCCTTTTGCCGAGCCACCCTTCCGCAGCTACCTGCAAGAGGTCGAGGTATTGGGCGAGGACGGCAGCGCATTCGACGCGCTCGTCAACTTCATCACCCAGCCCAACACGGTGCTGCTGACGCAAACGCTAGCGACACGCTGGGGTGTGGCGACGGGCGACACCTTCCCGCTCAAGACGGCGCAGGGCATCACGACGGTGCGCGTCATCGGCATCTTGCAGCCGCAGGATAGCGCAAGCCAACAGGCGTTGGATGACCTCATCATGACCGACATCGCCAGCGCGCAAGAGCTGACGGGCATGCACGGACGCATCACGCGCATTGACCTCATCCTGCCCGAAGGCTACGACACGAGCGCGCTGCTGGCACGCCTGCCTGAGGGCGCGGTGCTGGTCAGCGCGTCTAGCAGCGGCGGCGCGCTGGCACAGATGACCGCCGCGTTCGCGATTAACCTGCAAGCCTTGTCGCTGTTGGCGGTGGTGGTAGGCGTGTTCCTCATCTACAACACGGTGTCGTTCAGCGTCGTGCAGCGTCGTCCGGTGATTGGCATCTTGCGGGCGTTAGGCGCGACGCGGGCGCAAATCTTTGCGGTCATCTTGAGCGAGGCGGTGCTGCTGGGTGCGCTGGGGACGCTGCTCGGGTTGGGCTTGGGCGTGATTTTCGGACGATTTACGGTGGGCTTGGTCGCGCAGACCATCAGCGACCTCTACTTTACGGTGAACGTGACGACGGTGACGCTGGACAGCTTCGTGCTGCTCAAGGGCGCGGGCTTAGGCTTGGCGGCAAGCGTGGTCTCCGCGCTCATTCCCAGCGTGGATGCCACGCGCACGCCGCCCGTCGGCTCGCTGCGCCGCTCGGAGACCGAGAGCCGCACGCGCAAGCTGCTGCCCTATCTGACCGCCGCCAGCGTTTTCTTCTTCGCGGCGGGCGCGCTTATCCTGCAGCTGCCCACCACCAGCCTCATTGTCAGCTTTGCCGGCTTGTTCTGCGTGGTGTTCGGTGGCGCGCTGCTCACACCCACTGCGCTGGTGATTGGCATGCGCCTGCTCACGCCGTTGAGCGCGCGCCTGTTCGGCGTGTTGGGCAGGCTTGCGCCGCGTGCGGTCACGCGCTCGCTCAGCCGCACGAGCATCGCGGT
Source organism: uncultured Anaerolineae bacterium (assembly GCA_938022205.1). GTDB lineage: Bacteria > Chloroflexota > Anaerolineae > Aggregatilineales > Phototrophicaceae > JANWYT01. The sequence continues at coordinate 21,540 of CALIEB010000020.1, forward strand.
GGCAGCGTTAACCATTGCCGTTAGCGTCATCGTCGGCGTGAGCGTCATGATTGGTTCTTTCCGCAGCACCGTGAGCGACTGGCTGGACACGACCATCGGCGCGGACATCTTCATCGCTTCGCCGCTGCTAAGCTCCAACCAGTCGAGCGCGGACGTTGACCCAGCCATCCGCGAGCTGGTGCGCGGTGTGGCGGGCGTGGTCAGCGTGAGCGCGGCGCGCACGGTGGCGGCGATTGCCCCTGATTATCCCGACATGCTGCCTGTCAACCTGACAGCAGTCGACTACGACATCAGCGAGGGGCGCGGCTTCGTGTGGAACAACGCGCCCAACGGCGACCACAAGGCAGCACTCGCGGCGGGCGCGGTCATCGTGAGCGAGCCGTTTGCGTTTCGGCGCGGCATCACGCCCGCCAACAACACGCTGCGACTGCTCACCGACAGAGGCGTGCAGACTTTTGCAGTTGTCGGCGTGTTCTACGATTACGCCACCGACCAAGGCAGCGTTCTCATGTACCGCGAGGTTTACGACCGCTTCTTTGACGACCGCGCGATCTCACAGCTAGCGGCGTTCGTGGCGGATGGGGTGGACGTGAACGCCGTCGTCGAAACGCTCAAGACCGACACGCTCAAAGGCTATGACCTGACCATTCAGAGCAATCGCGCGCTGCGAGCGGGCGTGTTCGCCATCTTCGAGCGCACGTTTACCATCACAATTGCGCTGCGGCTACTGGCGACGTTGGTCGCGTTTATCGGCATCTTGGCGGCATTGATGTCCTTGCAGATTGAGCAGAGCCGTGAGTACGGCGTGCTGCGCGCCAACGGCATGACGCGCCCACAGCTTTGGCGGTTCACGCTCCTGCAAACTGGGTTGATGGGGACGGTGGCAGGCATCGTCGCGCTGCCGATTGGCGCGGTCTTGGCAGCGGTCTTAATTAGCGTGATTAACGTGCGCGCGTTCGGCTGGACAATGCAGATGGCAAGCGTGCCAAACGAATACGCCACAGCGTTTGCGGTGGCGGTGGTAGCGGCATTGCTGGCAGGCGTGTATCCGGCGTGGCGGCTCACGCGCCTGCTCCCCGCCCAAGCGTTGCGCAGCGAGTAACGCCAGCGCAGGACAACGCGACGTTAAAACAGCCTAAGCTGCCCATTCTCGCGGTCTTGCGCGTTGCCATTGTGGTCATCGCCCTGCAAGAACGGCAAACGGTATTTGCTGGCAATGCGCCCGTCGCCGGCGAGGCGGTCTAAAATCATTTCGTAGTAATCGGGGTGCAGCTCACAAGAGGTGAAATGCCGCTTGAGCTGGCGGCACAGCACCAGCTCCGACCCCGACCCACCAAAAAAATTAGCACATCATCTCCCTCTTTGGTGGCAGCTTTAATCAGCTTCTCGACGAGTGGCAGCGAGATTTGACAAGCGTGGAAAGTCTTGTCTTTAGACACGTTTTTGACGAGGTCGTGATATACCCAAGAGTAAGGCATACGCCCTTTATGCCCATCCGCGATGCGCTGACGGATACGCTTATCGTTGGGATTGAGGTAAGGCTCGGCCACTTGGTCTTTGTAGAAGCGGTTCTGTTTGGATTTGACCGCGTGCAGTATCGAGCGATGCGCGGTAGTGAAGTGGCGCGGGCTGTGTCCTACGTTGGTGTTGTAGACCCACACATAGTCAAACACGTCGTAGGCGTGTTCGTCAAGAAAGCGCACGCGCAAGTAGGCGTTCTGTTTGGGATAGTTGATAAAAGAATAAGTTGCCGTCGGGCTTCAACACGCGCAGGCTTTCGCGGGCAAGCTCAATGTACCATGCCACGTAGTCTTCCCACTTGGTGGTATAGTTTTTGCCCGCATACTTAACACCGACATTGTAGTCAGGGTCGCCATAGACCATATCCATGCACGCATCAGGCAAGCCGCGCAGCATTTCCAAAACGTCCTGATGAAACACCTTGTCTCGATAGGCAGGCATCATAGCGACCTCTCTTTAAGTTGGCTTGTCAGTTTACCACAACAATCTCTCCCACACTTTACACACGCTTTACACGTCGATGATATGTTGATGACAAAGCGCGCGTAAGCTAAAGGCAACGTTTCGCTGTACTTCAAGGAGCTTGCTCATGAAAATCCGTCTTTTGCTTTTGTGCCTAAGCCTGTTTGTCGTCATGGTGGGCGCAGCCAGCGCGCAAACCACCGCCGCACACACGGTCACGTTGACAGAGACACGCATCAACGAGGCGTTCCGTGTGACAAATCCCTCGCGTGTCACGGTGAACAACGTCAGCGTTGACCTACAAGTCGGGCAGGTCGCTATCAACGCCACGCTCACGCCGCGCCGTCCCAGCAACTCAAACAGCTACGCGGTGACGGCGGTCATCGTGCCGAGCGTTTCGTCGGGCATCGTGCGTTGGACAGTGACCAGCGTCACCAGCAACGGCAGCCCCGCCAGCCAAGAGATACTCAACTTGGTCAATGGCTCGCTTGCGTCCGCGTGGCGCACCTACTTCCGCCAGCTTTACGGCAAGGGGCGCGTGCAAAGCATCACGATGGACGATGCGACGCTAACCTATACGCTCACCAGCAGCCGCTAGCGCAGGCGACGCAAGACGCGGGCGGGGTTGCCGGCGGCGATGGCATAGGGCGGGATGTCGCTTGTGACGACGCTGCCCGCGCCAATCACGCAGCCGCGCCCCAAACGCACGCCTTTGAGGACAAGCGCGCGCATGCCGATAAACACGTCGTCTTCGATGACAATCGGAGCGGTCGCGCCGTTGAGCGGGGCGCGGAAGCGTTCTTCGGGGTCAAGCGGATGGAAGTCTGTGTCAGCGATGATGCTGTTCGCGCCGACAGTGACGCGGTTGCCAATCGTGATGGCTTGCTCGCAGACAATCGCGCCACCTGTCATGCCGTAGTCGTCACCAATGCGCAGTGCCGCGCCTGCCCGCCGCGTGCTAAGGATACAAGGGTGCGCGGGACCAAGCGGGTTGCTGCGCGGATGCGAGCGCAAGTTCGCGCGCGCCCCCAACACCATCACGCTCTCGCGGTGCTTTTGCACAATCGGCAAGCCGTAGCATCGCCAGCCCGCGCCGATTTGCACGCCGCTGAGGATAAAGCCCAGCCACGCCAGCGGCACAATCGCCAGCCGTTCAAGCTCGTTGCGCGCCTTCCAAGGCGTGGCAAACGCCAAGCGCACCGCTTGCCACGAGAGCAGCGGCGGCGGCGTGTGCGCGTCTTGCTCGCTCATACGGTTTCTTCGTACACTTCGCCAAACAAGATGTCAACACCGCCCGCGCCGAACCGCGCGAGCAGCGCACCCGCTGCTTGCCCTTGCGGTGTGCGCATGGCATCTTCCAACGTGTCGCGGTCAGCATAGTACAGCTCCAGCACGCGCGCGTAAGGCGGCTGCCCCAAAGGGCTAGCGACCACATGCACGACCTGCTTGCGCTGATAAGCGGGCATGCGCTCCACCGCCACTAAGAAGTCTTGATAGGCGGTTTCGAAGGCTTGTGCATCCGCCAGCGGACGAAAGCACACCATCAGCTTAATCACGGCTGACCAGCACCCCGATGACGAAGCCCACAATCAGCGCAATTAAAATCGCCCAGAAGGTGTTTTCTTGCACGGTGTGCGTCACTTGCTTGCGAATGTCTTCAACTTTGTGCGTCTCGAGATAGGTCGCCATGTCGTCAATGCGCGTGGTCACACGGTTGACCTGCTCTTGCACCGCCGCGTCTAAGGGTTTCTCGGCGGTTTCTTGGCGCACGCGCTGAATTAGCTCGCGCAGCTGCTTGGCGATGGTCATACGCGCTTGCTCTACGCCTGCGTTTAGGCTTTTGCCCAGCTCTTGCAAGCGTTCTTGCGCCTCTTGGGCGAAGGCTTGCGCGTCGGGCATAGCGGTTGTGCCGTTGTCTTGTGTCATGAGAGTACCCCCTTCAGGCTAAAAAGCGCGAACAAATCTATCCTTATGATAGCGCAAAAGGCGCACAAAAAGTAGTCACGTTGGCTATATTGTTGCGTTATTTGTAAAGGCACGCGCACGACGGCGCGCCTGTGCTATACTGGTGTTAACGCAGGTTGTGGCGGGCAAGCGCATGAGCCTCATCAGCGAAATTCTCGAAAAAGCCAAAGCACTTACCCCGCAAGAGCGCGCCTAGCGGCGCGAACGCCTGCGCGCCATGCAAGCCGATGCCACCAGCGCGTCGCTAGCCGAGCCGCATTAGGGGCGTGAACTCAACGAGCTGTTAGAAAGCCTCGCCCCGATTGAGACGTGGCGGAGCGGCATGGCGGACGCTGTACACGCCCAACTTCAAAGACATGCCACCGTTGCTGGCAACGCTGGCACAACAGTCCTACGCTTAGGTGTGGTCATCCCACCATGCGTTTGCGCAACCCAATTAACCAGAGACCTGTTCCATGCGCACACTACGCACGCACGCTATCATCCTCAAACGCCGCGATATGGGCGAAGCAGACCGCCTCGTTACGCTCTATACGCCCGCACACGGCAAGCGCGACGCGCTGGCAAAAGGCGCGCGCAAGCCCACTAGCAGCAAAACCGGGCATGTGGAGCTGTTCACGCGCATCGACGCGCTCATCAGCACGGGTCGCAGCATCGACATTTTAGCGCAAGCAGAGGTGCTAGAGCCGTTCTTGCCGCTGCGCGAAGACCTGCTGCGCGGGGCGTACGCCGCCTACTGCGTCGAACTGCTCGACCGCATGACGCTGGCGGATGACCAGCCCGCGCACGACATCTACGCGCTGTTGGACGCAACGCTAGCACGCCTTGCGCTAGAAAGCGACCTGCGTCGTGCTGTGCGCTATTACGAGCTGCACCTGCTCGACATGCTAGGCTTTCGTCCCGAGCTGCAACGCTGCGTGGTGACACAGGAGCTGCTGCTGCCACAAGACCAGTTTTTCAGCTATAGCGAGGGCGGCGTGGTCTCGCCCGAAGGCGCGCGCCACACCCTCGCGCTGGTGCCACTGCCGTTGGCGACGCTCAAGCTGCTGCGGCACTTGCAGCGCACGCCCTACAACAAGCTCATCGACTTACGCATTGACGCGCCCACCCACAACGACAGCGAGCGCATCATGCACGGCTATTTACGCTATCTGCTGGAGAGCCGCCTGCAGAGCGTGGACTTCATCCGCCGCCTTGAGACCTAAGGAATGCGCCTGTCTACGCCGCAAATGCGCCTATCTACGCCGCAAATGCGCCTGTCTACGCCGCAAAATGCTAGCCGTGCAAGGGCAGCACCAAATCCTTCTTGAAAGGCGTGATGCTGCGCAGCTCGCCCGCGTCGGTGACGATAAAGGCATCTTCCACGCGCACCCCCCAGCCCTCATCAGGGTAATAAAGCCCTGGCTCAATCGTGATGAAGTTGCCCGCCTCAAACACGTCATGGCGACGCAAATGCGAAATGCTTGGGGCTTCGTGGACGTTCAGCCCCAGCCCATGCCCAAGACTATGGACGTAGCCGCGCGTGGGGTTGTTGTCCGTGCGCTGCGTCGGGTGTCCCTGCGCCTCAAAGTAATCCAACACCGCCTCTTGCATTTCGTGCGTCGGACGACCCAACGCAAACGCCTTGACCGCAATGTCGAACGCCGTCATCACCTGCTCGTAGGCACGTTGTACCGCAGGCGGCGCGTAGCCGATGCACCACGTGCGCGTCATGTCGTGGTAATAGCCGCCGCCCAGCTCACGCGGAAACAGGTCAAAGACAATGCTCTGCCCTAACTTGAGCGGCTGTGCGTCCTCACCGTGACTGTGCGGAAAGCCTGCGTCGCGCCCCTGCGCAAAAATCATCTGCGTGTCTTCCAGCTCCACGTCCAGCAGCGCGCGGCGCACAAACCGCTTGACCGCGCCAATCGTCAGCGGCACGCCGTTTGCGTCCACAACCGTCTCATCCGCGCCAGCGCGGTGACTAGCGATAAAGTCCCACGCCTGCGCCATGACGGCATTGGTGCGCTCTGCCACGCTGTGGATACGCGCTAGCTCGTCCGCGTCTTTCGTCAGATAGGCTTCTTGGAACAGCGTAGGCTTGCCGTCTGCCAGCTCACCGACAAAGCGATAGCCATCAAGCTCGGCATTCAACACCGCCAACAGCGCGCTGTAAAGGTGAATCTCGCCCTTGCCATACACGCCAACCGTGCCGCTGGTCACGCCCGCCGCCGCCAACACGCGCCCCCAAAACAGCACAGTGGCTTTAAGTAGGTCGTCAGGATACGCCTTAAGCAGCTCAAAGTAGCCGCATTCCCCTATGCTCATGACAGGATAGCCGCTCTTTTTCGCCTCCTCAACCTCCATATTGTTGACAATCAGCAGCGGCTCTGCACCGAGCTTTTTGACAATAAAGCCACCGCTGATGTGCGCGCCGTTGCTCATGTAATCGCGAATATCGCTGTAATCTTCGCCGCCGGTGACGATAAACGCCGCCAAGCCGCGCGCCTGCATCAAACGGTCTAAATCACGCTTCATAGCTTGCTCCTCTCTGATGAGCTGTCGGTGTGTGGGCTGTACGCGCTTATTTTCACGCGCTGGCATGCATTATAACAGCGTTTTTGCGCCGCTGACGGTGTGGTCTTTTAATGGCTTGCTCATCTTGGTGTAATATGTGTTATACTAAGACCTAGAACAGCGAAAGAGAACATGCCGTGTTGGTTTCATCAAGTCCACCTGAACGCGCCATCTATCAACAGGCGGAACGCTTTGTCCAATCTGCGTTAGACGCGCTGTCTGCGCATGTGGCGGTCTTAGACGAGCAAGGCACGATTATAGGCGTAAACCACGCCTGGCGCGCCTTCGCCGACGCGAACGGCTATGAGCCAATGCAAGGCTACGGTGTCGGCACGAATTACCTCGACGTGTGCGACAAAGCCGCGTCTGCCGCTGCCGACGCGCTGCTCATGGCGGAGGGCATCCGCGACATTATGAACGGCACGCTGAGCGTTTTTGAGATGGAGTACCCTTGCCACAGTCCAACCGAGCAGCGATGGTTTGTCGTGCGCGTCTCGCGTTTCCAGTGGCAAGGGCAGCAGCGGTTTATCGTCGCGCATCAGAACGTGACGGAACTCAAGGCGTTGCAAATCGAGCTAGCGCAGTGGCAGCGGCGCGTGAACACCATCCTTGAGGAGGCACGCGCCCAGCAAGACGCGCTGCAAGCGGCCTTAGCGCACGAGCGCGACCTACGCGAACTGAAGAATCGCTTCTTGTCGATGCTCTCGCACGAGCTAAAAACGCCGCTCACCTCGATTAGCCTGTCATCGGACATGCTGAAAAAGTACAGGCACGTCAGCAGCGAAGAGGAGCAAGCGCAAGCCTTAGACAACATTCAAGCGCAGGTGGCTTACCTTGCCGAGATGGTCAGCGACGTGATGACGCTGAGCAAAGGCGAACATGAAGGCATCGCGCTGCACTTTGAGACGGTTGACCTTGTGACCTACTGCCGCGACATTGTCGAAGAGTTTCAGTTTACCTATAACAAGACGCACCGCGTGCAGTTCACGTCCAACGTGCGCCAGCTGCGCGCCTCGATTGACCGCAAGCTGCTGCGGCGCGCCATCACCAACCTGCTCGCGAACGCGGTCAAATACACGCCTGAAGGTGGTACGGTGACGCTGCGCACCAAGAAGCAGCGCGGCTGGGCGGTCGTGCAGGTTGCGGACACAGGCATTGGCATTCCCGCCGACGAGCAGGCACGCCTGTTCGAGCCGTTCCACCGCGCGCGCAACGCGCAAGACATTGGTGGCACGGGCTTAGGTCTACCCATCACCAAGCAGGCGGTTGAGCTGCACGGCGGCCACATCATGTGCAAAAGCGCGCAGGGCGAAGGCACAACGTTCACCCTACGCTTGCCACTGCGAGACTAGCTGCGCCCATGTCCAACGCCCAACTGTACAAGCGCATGACCGACTATCTCGCCAAGTTTTACGACGCAGCGTTTTATCAGCGTGCGGGCGTGCGCTACCCCGTGCTAGTATATCCGCCCGCGCCCGAGCAAGTCCACGACGTGGACAGTTTGCTGGGGACGCTTAGTGCTGCCACGCCCGACCATTTCGTCATTTACGACCACGCCTATTTGCACACGCTACAAAACAGCGCGCGCCACCTTTACAACGGCATCACCTATACGCTGGACTATCTGGAGCTGTATCCGCTGCGCTTGCACGCGGCGCACGGACGCTATTTCGACACGCTAGCGACCTGCTTCGCGCTCGAGCATGAGCTGCGCGCGGCGGCGCAAGCGAATACCATGCGCTTGCCGCTGCGCACACAGTACCATCGCGTCGTCAGCCCCACGCGGTCGCTGTGGCACGGGCGCGGGCGCAGCGCGACCATCGGCGTGGCGTGCGTGACGGCTTTCAAGAGCGCGCGCGGCTACGAGGCACTGCTGGCGCGGCGTTCGGCACACAGCGCGACCGACCCGCGCTTTTTCCACGTGCTGCCGGCCTTTGTCTTTCAGCCTATCAGCACGTCGCCGACCGCTTACGATTGGTGCGTCTCGCACCACATCTACCGCGAGTGGCTAGAGGAGCTGTTCAGCGTGGACGAGGCGCAATTGCACGCGCCTGAAGCGGTCTACGCCCATCCCGCCATGCAAGACTTACAAGCGATGCTGGCGTGCGGCGCAGCGGAGCTACGCCTCACGGGGGTCACGCTCAACACCTTGACGCTGCGTGCCGAAATTAGCGTGCTGCTGCTTATTCACGACGCAACGTGGTGGGCGCGTTGCTACGACCCCGCCAGCCCCTACCGCATGAACGCACACGCCGAAACGCTGGACGGGCGTATCGTGCGCGTGCCGCTCGGTAGCGACGCGGACGTAGTGGGCGCGCTGCCTGCCGACTTTCACACCATCATGCCGCCGCAAGCCGCCGTTGCGCTGTGGTTAGCGCGCGACGCGCTGGCTTAGACCTTGCTTATTGCAAGCCGCTCCAAAGCGCGTTACACTTCCGCCATATTATTTTTATCACTAGCGTAAAGCGATTGCACTCATGTCAAAACAAATTTTGGTGCATTGTACGTACTGCCACGCAATCACGGACTTCAAGCAGTTTAAAGGCGAATGTCCCAAATGCGGCGAGAAAATCTGTGAGGCACGCTATGAGCTGGACAAAATCGACGTGCAGCAGTGGATTAAAGACCTGAAAAAACGCCCCGCCAACCTGTGGCGGTATCGGGAGGTGCTGCCGATTTATGACGAGGCGAACATCGTCACGTTGGGAGAAGGTGGCACGCCGCTGCTGAAGGCGGGTGCGCTGGCGGCGAACTTGGGTTTGAAGCACCTCTATATCAAGGACGAGCGGCAAGGTCCCACCGGCAGCTTTAAAGACCGCCAAGCCACCGTCGCCATCAGCGTCATGAAGGAGCTAGGCATCGACGAGGTGGTGGTGGCCAGCACGGGCAACGTTGCCATTGCCTATGCGGCGTACTGTGCGCGGGCAGGCATCCAGCTTTGGGCGTTTTTCCCGCGCCTTGCGCCCAACCCCAAGATGCGCGAGACGGCGGTCTACGGCGCGGAGGTCATCAAAACGACCGGCACGTATGACCAGACCAAAGAACTAGCGGCGAACTTCGCCGCCGCCAAGAACATTTTCCTCGACAAGGGCATCAAGAGCATTGCCGCCACCGAAGCGATGAAGACGATGGCTTATGAAATCGCCGAGCAGCTGGGCGGCTTGCTTGAAAACGGCGAACGCTGGCGGTCACCTGACTGGTTCTTGCAAAGCGTGTCCGGCGGCTTGGGACCGATTGGCGTGGCGAAGGGCTTCCGCGAGATGCGCACCTTTGGCTTGGTCGACAAGATGCCCAAGTTGGGCATGGTGCAGTCGAGCGGCTGTGCGCCGATGGTGGCGGCGTTCGAACGTGGGCAGCGCGTGGCGACACCCATTGAAGAAGAGGACACGGTGATTGCCACGCTAGCGACGGGCAATCCGGGACGCGCCTACGAGATTCTCTTTGACTACGTGCAAGAACACGGCGGCACGTTCATCAGTGCCAGCGATGAAGAAGCCTACAATGCCATTCGCGTGCTAGCACGCTACGAGGGCTTAAGCGTCGAACCCGCCACTGGGGTCATGTTCGCCGGACTGTTCAAGATGGTGCAGGCGGGCATTATCAAGCCCGACGAGGTCGTTGTCGTCAACTGCAGCGGACACACGCTGCCCGTCGAGAAGGACATCTTGGGCGAGAAGTGGCAGCGTGAGGTCGACATGTCCGCCACGCCGACCGCGCCTAGCGTGCCGTTAGAGCGGTTCTCCAAAGTGGTCAGCAGGATGGGCGAGGTGCGTCGCGTCGTCGTTATCGAGGACAATGAGTCGGCGGCACGGCTGATGAGCCGCATCCTCGAAAGCCGCGAAAACTGCGAGGTTTACTTGGCAACCAACGGCGAGAAGGGGCTGGCGACGGTGCGCGAAATCAAGCCGGATTTGGTCATCACCGATTTGATGATGCCCGATGTGGACGGCTTCGCGGTCATTCGTACCCTGCGCGGTGACGACGCGCTCAAGCACATCCCCATCGTCGTGGTCAGCGCGAAAGAACTCACCAACCAAGAGAAGCTCTTCCTCAACGAAAACGTCGACATGCTGCTGCAAAAAGGGTCGTTCATTGAGGAAGGCTTTATGGAAGAGCTGCTCAAGCGGCTGAAGTGAACCAAAAGCCTGCCCTGCCTGTGTTGTGCGGGCTTCTAAGATGCCTTGTTAGCTGCCCCGATAGACTAACGTCACGGGGGCAATATCGCACGTGCTGCCGTCAGTCGTCACCGACCACTCCAACGTAAAACTTGTGCTGCTCGTGACCAGCAGGGTGGCTTCCACCGCGACGCTGCCCTCGCCGTAGGTGGTAACATAGCGTCCGTCACCTGCCGCCGCAAAAACGATTTGCGCCTCACTGATAGATATGCCCTCCATCAGCATCCCCTCAGCAAACTCAAAGACAATCTGCGTCGTGTCGGCAGTGACGACGAACATGCGTATAGGCTCGACCGGAACGCTCACCGTGAACCCTTGACAGGTCAAGTTGAGCGTCTGTGCGTTTTGCAACCACTCGCCAAGCGCAATGACACTGTCACCCGCTGGCATCTCCGCGTCACCTTTGAAGGCTTGCGTGACCCTTGTCAGCGGCGCGTCTTCCTCCAGCTCAAAGGACTCAGGTTCGTTAGGCGCGCCGCTAGCGCGTCCGTCCGCATCCAACGGCACGCCGACCAAAAAGCCTGGCTCAAGCGCGACCGTCACGCCATCCGCCGTGATGTCCGCCGCGCCTTCGAGCAGGGCAACAGTCATCTGTGCGCCTGCCTGCGCTTGTAAGAACGCCGTCGACCCTAGCGAGATGCTCACGTTGTTGATGTTCAGCGTGACTTTGCCCACGCCTTCGGGGGTTTGCACGAGAATGCCGCTATTCGGCACGCCCTTGCACGGGGAATCTGACACGCCTGAGGTGAAGTAGAAGCCGTTAGTCAGGTCATGCGCGTCGTCGCCAGCAACTTGCACGTCGCCGAAGAACAAGACGCGCACGCCTTGCCCGGGAAAGGTGTCGGGCAGCGTGGCTTGGACGTTCATCAAGACTACGCCCCATTCGTTCTTGGCGAGGTCAAACGGTGAGAGCTGCATGCGCTCGATGTCGCGCACGTTGACGATGTCGCCCACCTGCGCGAAGGTGAACGCCGGCGTGCGTCCAGTGGCGGTGATGGCGATGTTGCCGTAGCAGGCTTGGTTGCGCTCTGTGGCGGCGCAGGCCGTGCCAACTGCTGCTAAGGCTTGGTCAACCAGCGCAGGGCAGCTATCTTGTGCTTGAACAACGGATATCGCTAGTACGACCCCAACCAACAACGTCTCTAACGTTTTTCTCATATGCCCCTCCTTGTTATTAAACAAAAAGGCGCGTTGTGCGCCAGTTTTTCGCTTTAATTGTTGGGCAGGGCAATGTAGAATGACGCGCCCTTGCCCAGCCCCGCGCTTTCCGCCCAAATGCGCCCGCGATGCGCCTGAACAATCGCCCGTGAGATGCTCAAGCCGATGCCTAAGCCACCGTGCCGCCGTGTCATGTGGTCTTCGACTTGGTAGAACTCTTCAAAAATCTTGTCCAATTTGTCAGCTTCAATGCCGATGCCCGTGTCGCGCACACAGATGCGCACCTCGCGCGGGTGCTGCTCGGCACTCAACGTAATCTCCCCGCCGGCAGGGGTGAAGCTGATGGCGTTGTGCAAGATGTTCATAATTGCCATAGTAAGGCGCGTCACGTCAACATGAACAGCTAACGGTTGCTGGGGATAGACGATGTTGACGTTGTGTTTGCTGAGGTCAAGGTGTGTGCGCATGTCCTGCCACACGGTGTCAAAGAGCGCGCTAATGTTGGTTTCTTCGCGCACGAGGTCGGATTGCTTTTGCTTGAGATAGCGCAGGTTGACCATGTCTTCGATGAGCTTGCGCAGCTTGAGCGCGCTTTCCAGCACCTTGCCGGCGTGTTCCTGCGTGTCGGCATCAGCGGACTCTTGCAAGAAGCTGGCGTAACCCATAATCACGCCTAGCGGGGTGCGCAGCTCGTGTGAAGCGATAGCGATGAAGTCGTTCTTGAGCTTATCTAGCTCGTTCAACTCTTCGTTGGCGCGCTTGAGTTCAGCGACGAGCTGCGCGCCGTGAATGGCAACAGCGGCTTGTGCGGCTAGCGTCATTAAGTATTTGCGGTCTTGCACCGTCCAAGGCAATATGCGCTTGTTAATCGCTTCCAGCACGCCAATCACGTGGTTTTTGTAGCGCATCGGCACACCCAGCAGCGAGCGTGTCTCAAACTGAATGTCCTCGTCTACCTTGTCGTAGTGGCGTGGGTCAGCTTTGGCGTTGTCGACCTGCACGATGTCGTTTTGCTTGAAGATGGTGCCAGCAATGCTGTCCATCGGCACAGGCTTACCAATCAGCTCGTTGCTGCTGTCTAGTGTGGTCGAAGCCGCAAAGAACAGCTCTTGGCGGTTCGCGTCCCAAAGCAACACCGAAGCGGCTTCGCAGTTGGTGATGCGCACTGCCGCGTCCATGATTTGTTTCAGCAGCGGTTGCAGCTCCATTTGTGCGTTAAGCGACGCGCTGATTTCCGCGAGAGCTTCCAAAATTTCAATCTGCTGTTCAAGTTCTTGCGTGTTATTGGTCATACCATGTGCTTTCATCGCTATGCTTGCCTTAAGAAAATTTTAGCACGTTATTGAAAATGCACACGTCACGCGCGCGCACGCTGTTCAAACAATTTTCGCGGGTGGCGTATCTTTATATAAGGTAGTCTCGGTAGTAGGGGCTGTTCAAACTGTTCAAAACTTTTAATCTGGCACTCATCTTTCTTTTGTCTGACCCCTAGACACCCCTAAAAACATTAATAGAACTCTTTTGACACTATTAAAATTATGCTTAAAGGTTTGTTACCGCAAAAAGTTATGAACAGGTTTTGAACAGCTTTGAACAATTACCCCCCAAAGTTTTGCACAATTAAAATCGACTAAGTTGTAATACATGAGTTCGCTAATATAAAGTTAAACTTCTTTGAACAGGTTTTGAACAGGTTTTGAACAGGAACATTTGTTCTTGTTCAAAACTTTTTATCTCCCATTAAGGATTTAACCAGCGTATAACTTAATGTTTCTCGTTATATTTGGGATATATTGGTCAAATTTGGGATATATTAGAGTTTTGTTGTGGTGCGGATTAAATTTTTGATTTTTAGTTAAGATGTAATCGTTTGTTTTATTACGCGAGGGGGTAAACTTGTCTTAATGCTTTCTTAAGGGTTGATGACGCGACTTATTCGCGCATTTGCACCCGCGCCATAAAGCGTTCCGTGTCGACGATGTAGCGCACGTGCGTGCCTTCCCCTATCAGCTCACGGTCGTCCCAAGCCTGCACGTGAAACGTCACGCGCTTGCCCTCGACCGCCGTGACAGTCGCTTGCGCAACGACACTCTCGCCGATGGGCGTGGCGGAAAGGTGCTTGACAGCAATTTCGATGCCGACGCTGGTGCGCTCCGCGCCCAGCAGGCTGTCGATGGCGTTAACCGCGGCAGCTTCCATCAGCGCAATCATGGCGGGCGTGGCATAGACATACAGCGAGCCGCTGCCCATATAGTTTGCCGAGAGGGCTTCTGTGGCAATGGTGCGCGCGGTGCCGCTTAAACCAACGGTGATGAGATGGTCGAACATAGTGCTATGTGCCTTTGCGTTTGCTGTTTATGCTTCACAGTTGCTTTATTATAAGACACAATATCGTGCAGCAGCACACATGAGGAGGCAAGGTATGAACGAACAAACACTCAAACAGCTCACTGCCGTGCAGGCAGAACACGCCCAGTCGTTGATGGAGAAGGCACACGTTGTGGCGGTAGGCATCGGCTACGCGCAAGTCAACGGCAACTATACCGACACCCCCGCGCTGGTGGTCATGGTCGACGAAAAGCTGCCACCCGAAGCGTTGGAGGAGGCAGACCTGCTGCCGCGCGAGCTGGACGGCGTGCGCGTCGATGTCGTGGCGGTCGGCACGTTTAGCGCAGGGTAAGGCGGTGCAATTTCTTTGCATAATGTTCAATTAAACGAATATTAAATTAATTGATATCTTGATTATTTCATCAATGCGACATATTGTATTAACAATGTGCAAAAGTTTCGTGCAGTGTTTTCGTGTGTTTTTGCTGAAACGTTGTATACTTGATTAGACAGGCAGGTGCTATGGCTCTGTCTCTTGTTCGTTTGTTATAAGATAAGAGGAGTTTTTTATGTTAAAGAAAGTGTTGCTCTTGTTCTCTATGTTGGTGCTGACGGTCGCGTTGACCGTCGCGCAAGACCCGCCCAAGCCGCTGAAGATTGGCTTTGTGGCTGACCAAACGGGCATTGGCTATCTGTTCGCCCAATCGCAGCTGGCTGGCTTGCAGATTGCCGTGTCGGAAATCAACGCGGCAGGGGGTATTCTCGGTCGCCCGATTGAATTTATCATCCGTGACGCGCAGCTTAAGCCGGACGTAGGTGCAACGATTGCCCGCCAGATGATTCTCGAAGACGGCGTGGAGCTGTTGCTAGGCCCCACGAGCAGCTCGGTGGCGTTGGCGTTGGCGGAAATCGCCAAAGAGTACAAAATTCCGCTCGCGCTGCACACCTCCAACACGGTGGCACTGACCACGACCAACTTCAACCCCTTCATCGTGCAGCTTGTGCCGCACACCACCATTGAGGCGCGTGCGGCTGCCCGCTACGCTGGCCAGCTCGACTACAAGACGTGGGGGACGATTGGTCCGGATTATTCGTTTGGGCGTGACTCCTTCAACGCCTTCCGACCCATGCTCGCTGAAATGAACCCCGAAGCCACCATTGTCAGCGAACAATGGCCCAAGCTGGCAGAACGCGACCTCACGCCCTACATCAGCGCGCTGCAAGCCAACCCGCTTGATGCCATTTACAGCAACCTGTGGGGCGACCAATTCGTCACCTTTATGCAGCAAGCCGCCCCGCTCGGTCTGTTTGAGGACTCGCAGTTTGTCGGCTTGATGGACATGGACTTTATGAAGGCGATTGGTGCGGATTTGCCCGAAGGCTTGATTGGCTACTCGCGCGCGCCTTTCTACGGCATCGAGGGCGAGGCAATTAAGACCTTTGTCGAGAAGCACAAACGTCTGACGGCGGGGCAATATCCCTCTGACTGGGCGATCATGATGTACGACGCAGTCTACGCGCTTAAGGCAGCGGTCGAGAAGGCTGGCACGACCGACGGCGAAGCGGTGGCGGCGGCGTTTGACGACCTCACCTTCAACTCGCTGCGCGGTGAGCTGACCATCCGTGCTTGCGACCACATGGCGAACGTGGGCGAGTACGTCGGCAAGACGGCGTATGTTGACGAGTATCCGTTCCCGATTTTGGTGGATGTGGTGTACGTGCCTGCTGAAGACGTGTGGGACTCTTGCGAAGACATTGAGGCGATGCGCAACAAATAGCGCGCGCTCATCTGTTTGGTGTTTTTTGCAGGGCATGGCATGCTGTCATGCCCTTGCGCATCCCCCACAACGTAAACCAGCGAAAAGGATAGGCAAATGCCGCAGATACCGATTGAAAGCGTGCTAATTCAGGTGTTAAACGGCTTGTCCTCTGGCATGATTTTCTTCATCGTTGCTTCAGGCTTGTCGTTAATTTTTGGGGTCATGCGCGTGATTAACTTCGCGCATGGCAGCTTGTACATGTTGGGCGCGTTTCTCGCCACCGCTGTCGGCGCGTGGGTCGCCGAAAAAAATCTTGGTTTTTTTGTCGCGCTGTTGATTGCGCCGCTGGTCGTGGCGTTCGTCGGCGTGGTCTTAGAATTCACCCTTTTTAAGCGCATCTATAATAAAGAACACCTTCTGCAACTGTTGCTGACCTATGGGCTGACGCTTATCCTCGCCGATGTGGTGCGCATCATCTGGGGCGGCGAGATCTTGCGCTTGTCGCTGCCGGAATTCTTGGCAGGCGCAACGCGCATCATGGGGCGGCGCGTGGCAAACTATAATCTCGCGTTACTGGTGGTGGGTCCGCTCATTGCCTTCGGGCTGTGGTTCTTGCTGCAGCGCACGCGCTGGGGGCGCATCATCCGCGCCTCTGTCGCCAACCCCGAGATTGTCAGCGCGCTGGGTATCAACACGCAGTGGGTGTTTACCGGCGTGTTCGCGCTGGGCTGCTGGCTGGCGGGCTTGGGCGGCATGCTGATTTCTGGGCGCGCGTCGGTGTCGCTGGGCATGGACGTGGAGATTATCGTGCAGGCCTTCGCGGTCGTCGTCATCGGCGGCTTGGGCAGCTTTACCGGCGCGCTGGTTGGCTCGGTCATCATCGGCGTGACGGTAGCGATTGGCACGCTCTACGCGCCTAGCACCGCGCAAATCATCCCCTTCGCCATCATGGCGTTGGTACTTATCCTGCGCCCCTGGGGCTTATTCGGTAAGCCCGAACGCTAACCAAAGGAGAGAACGCGATGCGACAACTTTGGCAACGATGGCAAGCCTTGCCTGCTGTCCTACAAACGCTGGTGTTTGCGCTGGTGTTTGCGCTGCTGGGCTTGGGCATGACTGACTTCCAGCTCTCACTCGTCAGCGAGATGCTAATCGCGGCGTTGTTCGCCCTCTCACTCAACCTGATTATGGGCTACGGCGGCATGGTTCACTTCGGACACGCCGCGTTCTATGGGCTGGGCGGCTACACGGTAGCCATTCTCACGCTGCGCTACGGCGTGCCGACTTGGCTGGCGATGGGGCTTGCACCCTTTGTGGCGGCACTTGGTGCGGTCATCATCGGCTGGTTTTGCGTGCGCCGCGTGCGCCTGTATTTCTCTATTCTGACGCTGGCGTTCGGGCAGCTGCTGTACACGGTGGTCTTTCAAGCCGCTGATTTCACTGGTGGCGACAACGGCTTGCTCGGCATCCCCAAGCTGCCCTTTATCAACAGCGAGGCAGACTTTTACTACTTTACGCTGGTTGTGTTCTTCGTGTGCTTCTTCGTCATCCGCTTGCTGGTTAACTCGCCGTTTGTGCTGGTGCTGCGCGCCACGCGCGAGAACGCCGAGCGCGCCCAGTTCGTCGGCGTGAACGTGCGCCGCCATCAGTTGATTGTCTTCGTGATTGGCGCGTTCTTTGCCGGCGTGTCCGGCGCGATGATTGCCGAACACAACAGCCTTGTGGCGGTGGACATGTTCTTCTGGGCGACCTCGTCGGAGCCAATTCTGGGCAGCTTGCTGGGCGGCATGTACTCGCTAGTGGGTCCCGCCATCGGCGGCGCGCTACTCATTTACTTAGAGGTGACCATCACGCGCTTCACGCTTTATTGGCCGCTCGTGTTGGGCATTTTGACCGTGTTTATCGTCTTGGTCGCGCCTTCGGGCTTGGTGGGCTTGGTGCGCCGCTGGCTCGGGCAATCGGTGGCGGAGGACAGCGCATGAACGTGTTGGACGTGCAGAACATTTACAAGGCATTTGGCGGCTTGCAAGCTACCAACAACGTGTCGCTGACCGTCGCCAAAGGCGAAATCGTCGCCGTAATTGGTCCTAACGGCGCGGGCAAATCGACCATTTTCAACCAAATTTCCGGCTACTTTGCGCCTGACGAGGGCAAAATCCTCTTTGAGGGCAGGAACATCATCGGGCTGCCGCCGCAAGAGATTGTGCGGCTAGGGATTGGACGCTCGTTCCAGCGTTCAAATATCTTCCCGCGCCTGACCACCTTCGAGAACGTGCAAACCGCCGTGTTGAGCTACGAGAACAAGGCACTGCACTTCTTCCGCCCCACGCGCAGCTACAACGAGGTGAACGCGCGCGTGCAAGAAATCCTTGAGGCGATTGGGCTGCAAGACAGTGCCAGCCAGCTGGCGGGCAAGCTCTCGTTGGGCGACCAGAAACGCCTTGAGATTGGGCTGGCGTTATCAATGCGCCCCAAGATGATGCTGCTTGACGAGCCGACGGCGGGCATGTCGCCCGAAGAGACGGTGGCGACCGTGCAGCTGGTGGAGCATCTGGCGCATCAATACGGGATGAGCTTGCTCTTCACCGAACACGACATGAGCGTGGTCTTTGGCATTTCGCAGCGCATCTACGTGCTGCATCAAGGGCAAATTATCGCCGAAGGCAAGCCGCAAGACATCTCGAAAAATCCTGAAGTACAGCGCGTCTATCTTGGCGATGACGTGCCGCACCAGCCATAAAGGGGGCAGCCATGTTGTTACAAGTGCGTGACATTCACACTTACTATGGCTTGAGCCATATCTTGTTTGGCGTGTCGCTGGAAGTGGACAAGGGCGAGTGCGTTTGTCTGGTCGGGCGCAACGGCGCGGGCAAGACGACCACACTCAAGAGCATCATCGGGCTTGCGCCGCCCAAGCGCGGCGTTGTGGCGTGGCGTGGGCAGCCCATCAACGGGCGCGCTCCCCATTGGATTGCCCAGCAGGGCATTGGCTTCGTGCCGGAGGAGCGCGCCATCTTCCCCAACCTCACCGTGTGGGAGAACCTCGACGTGGCGCGCAAGCCGTCCACAACCGGCGAAGTGCGCTGGACGGTGGAGCGCATCTACGACCTTTTCCCGCGCTTGAAAGAGCGCAGCAACCAGCTCGGCGGCACGCTTAGCGGCGGCGAACAGCAGATGCTCACCATCGCCCGCACGCTCATGGGCAACCCCGAGCTTGTCCTGTTGGACGAACCTTCCGAAGGGCTCGCGCCGCTGATTGTCGAGCTGATTGGCGAGCTGGTGGCGCAAATCAAGGCGGAAGGCATGACAATTTTGCTGTCCGAACAGAACTTACGTTTTGCGCTGCGGCTTTCCGAGCGCGCCTATATCATCGATGACGGCAAAATCCAGTTCAGCGGCACGACGCAAGAGCTGCAAAACAACCCCGAACTTGTGGAAAAATACCTTGCAGTGCATTAATTTCTAAAGGACAAGCGCATGCTATGATGAAAATCAACCAGTTAATCAGCTACCACGCGCGTTATCGCCCGAACCACACAGCGGTTGTTTTCCAAGACCAGCGATTGAGCTACGCCCAGTTTAACGCCCGTGTCAACCGCGTGGCGCGCGCGCTGCTGGCGTTAGGCTTGCAAAAGGGTGACAAGTTCGCCACGATTTTGCCCAACTGCCTTGAGCTTGTTGAGCTGTATTGGGCGGCGGCGGCTTCGGGCTTGGTGATTGTGCCGACCAGCCCGCTGCTGCGTGGGCAAGGACTAACGCGCCTGCTGAACGACTCTGACAGCGCGGCGGTCATCGTCGACCAAGCCTTTGCGCCCATCTTGGACGAGCTGCGCGGCGAGCTGCCGCAGGTCAAGCACTATCTCATCACCGACGCGCCGGATTATCCCGGTTACGCCGATTATCACGCGCTGGCGGCGGCGCAGCCTGAGGACAACCTTGAGGTGGAAGTGTCGCCCGACGATGTCTACAACATCATGTACAGCAGCGGCACGACGGGGCTGCCTAAAGGCATCATCCACACGCACGCCATTCGTGCGAGCTACGCCACGCTCTTCGCCAACGCCTACCGCATCACGCCCGAAAGCATCATCCTGCACACGGGCGCGATTATCTTCAACGGGGCGATGCTGACGTTTATGCCCGCCTTCTATCTGGGCGCGACCTACATTCTTCACCCTTACTTTGACCCCGCCAAGCTCATTGAGACGGTGGAAAAAGAGCGCGTGACCCACATCAAGATGGTGCCGTCGCAGATTATCGGCATGCTCAACAGCCCGGCGTTTGACCCACAGCGGCTGCAGTCGCTGCAGATGGTCGGCTCGGTGGGCGCGCCGCTGCACCGCGCCTACAAGGAACGCCTGCACGCCGCGCTGCCGCATCGCTTCTATGAGCTGTACGGGCTGACCGAAGGCGGCGTGTTGACCATCCTCGACAAGAACGACTACGTTGACAAGATGGACAGCGTCGGCACGCCCATCCGCTTCAGCGAGCTGCGCGTGGTCGACGTGCAGGGCAAGCCGCTGCCGCCCAACCAAGTCGGTGAAATTATCGGGCGCAGCCCGCTCATGATGCCTTCCTACTACAAACGCCCGGACATGACCGCCGAGACGATACGCGACGGCTGGATGTACAGCGGCGACTTGGGCTACTTGGACGAGGACGGCTTCTTGTACTTGGTCGACCGCAAGAAGGACATGATTATCAGCGGTGGCGTGAACGTCTACCCGCGCGACATTGAAGAGATTATCGTCAAGCATCCCGACGTGCGTGAGGTGGCGGTGTTCGGCATTCCCGACGAAAAATGGGGCGAAACGCCGGTAGCGGCGGTCATTCTCCAGCCCGGTGCCACTATCACCGCCAACGAGCTGCGCGATTGGATCAACGAGCGGGTGGAGGCGCGCTTCCAGCGCGTCAGCCGTGTGATTGTGCGCGAGGACTTCCCACGCAGCGCGGCGGGCAAGACGCTCAAGCGCGTCATGCGTGATGAGCTGAGCAGCTAACCTTTTACCGCCAGCCTAAGGCACGGCAGCCGCGCCCTGTGACTTGTTGCGTGGTCTGCATGGCGATAGACAGCGCGCCGCGAAAGCCTTACGCTTAAGCACGTCTTTATTGGCTGTTTCTCGCAAAAGGCGTGTGAAGATGGGTTCTTTGGCGCAGTTTCGGCGCAATTTGCTCGCGCTGCCACAGGCGACGACGACCTCCACGATTTTCTCGGGCTTTGTGGTGGTCGTCGTCGGTTTTACGGGTCCAATCTTGGTGATTATCGAAGCAGCACAGCGAGGCGGCTTGACCACCGCCGAAACGTCCTCATGGGTGTGGGGCGCGGTGGTGGGCAACGGCGTGCTGTGTATCCTGCTCTCGCTGTGGTACGGCATGCCGATTACCGCGCCCTATTCGACGGCGGGCGCGGCACTTTTGGGCTTGAGTTTGATGAACTTCACGCTCGCGGAGGCGGTGGGCGCGTACATCGTGACGGGCGCGCTGCTGTTCTTGTTGGGCGTGTCGGGCTTGTTTGCCCGCGTGGTCGCGCTCATCCCCCAGCCGATTGCGCTGGGCGTGGTGGCCGGCGTGCTGCTGCGCTTCGGCTTGAGCGTGTTCACGTCGCTGCCGCAAAGCCCGCTGATGGTGACGGCAATGTTGGTGACGTTCTTCGTGCTGCGGCGCGTTGGCTTCCGCGTGCCGATGCTGGGCGCGCTGCTGGTGGGCAGCGTGCTGGCGATGTTGGCGGGCGAGCTAACCTTTCAGGGGGTGACGCTGGAGCTAACCACGCCGGTCTTTGTCTTACCTGCTTTTTCCTTGCAGGCGGTGATGACGCTCGCGCTGCCGCTGTTCGCGCTGGCGTTGTCGTCGCAGTACATTCCGGGCGTGGCGGTGCTGCAGCTTTACGGCTACAAAGCCCCAATTAACGCGATTTTGATGGTGACGGGCGCGGCTTCGATGTTGCTGGCGTTTGTTGCCGCGCATGGCTTGTCGTTGGGCGCGCTGACGGCGGCGTTCGTCGCCAGCCCGGACGCGCATCCCGACGCGCAAAAACGCTACGCTGCCGCCGTCTATTCGGGCGTGTGGCACGTCGGCATGGGCTTGTTCGGCGCGACCGTCGTGAGCTTCTTCGCTGTTTTCCCGCAAACGCTCATCGCCACCATCGCCGGCTTGGCACTTATCGGCACGATTATCTCGTCGTTGACCAACGCCCTGCAAGAGCCGAAGGGGCGCGATGCCGCTGTGATGGCTTTCCTGTGTACGGCGGCGAACTTCTCGCTGCTGGGCATTGGCGCGCCCTTCTGGGGCTTGGTGGTGGGCGTAGCGGTCTACTATCTCGCCAACGGTGGCAAACGCTAACGTAGTTCTTACGCATTCCGATAAATCTCTGACACAGCGCATAAATTTCTCTTACGTGGACGGCATACCATAGGGGCAAATCGACCACATAGAACAAGGAGAGATGACCATGTTAATGCGTAGACCTCGTGCCAGTTTGATTGACCGTATGTTTGAGGACATGTTCAGCAGCATGCCGATGGAACGCTTCACCCTGCCGCTCGATGTCATCGAACGTGAGAACGAGTACGTCGTGACGACGACCGTCGCGGGGGTGAACCCTGAGGACATCGAAGTCAAGTTGGACGACGACGTGCTGTCTATCAGCGCGGAGATCCACGAAGAGGAGCGCAGCGAAAACGAGCGCGCCCTCATCCGCGAACGCCGTTATGGCAAGTTCAGCCGCAGCATCCGCTTCGGTCTGCCCGTGCAAGGCGAGAACATCGAAGCCAACTACGACAAGGGTGTGCTAACGCTGCGCGTGCCGAAGGCGGAAGCCAGCCAACCCAAACGCATCAACGTGAAGTACCAAAAATCGTAGTCCCCGACGCAAGGGGCGCGTCCGCAACGGGCGCGCCCTTTTTTTGTGAGTTATTCGCGCTCTTTGGCGGGGACAAGCGTTCGCACGCCGTCGATTTGGTCAACGAGCCAGCCCTCGCGCCCGTCCTGCGTGCGCACCTTCCACCAGCGGTAGCCGTCGGCAAATTGAGGAGCTTCTAACAGCGTGACGCGGTCGCCATCGACCAGCTGGAAGAGGCGCGCCGCGCTGCGGGTGGGGGCTTCGCGCACGTTGAGGCGTTCGTCTTCAGTGACGACAATGGCATCCTCACCGACCAGCAGTGCCATCACCAGCGTTTGCTCCGCGTCGACGCGCTCGACCGCCCAGCCCTCTACGCCGTCGCGCGTGCGCACGCGCCACCACTGCAAGCCGTCCTCTTTGCGCGGGCCCTCAATCAGGCGTACCAGCGTGCCGTCCTCTAGCTTGTCGATAATCGTAAACGTCAGCCCGGGACCGCTGCGCAGGTTGAGGCGGTCGCGGTTGGTCGTTGTCACCTCAGCCAGTACGTTGGGAAAGAGGCGATAGGACGCGAACGTGCCAGTGTCGATGAGGTTGCCGTCTGCGGGCGTGGTGGGGCTAGCAGGCGTTGGCACGCTCGCCAGCGCGCCGTCGCGGCGCACTTGCAGCGAGAAATTGACTAAGCCATCCACGCCGCTCGCATAATGCCCGCCGGAGTGCGTCAAAATCAGCGTGTAATCACCGCTTTGCGCCGCTGTGTAGTTGTTGATGACGGCGTTAAAGTTGATGCCACCGTCGTCATCCGCCGTCACCGGCTGCCCGCTAGGGTCAAGCAGCACCAGCAGCGGGTCGACACGCTGGCTTTTGTCCGTCTCGTTGGCGGAAGCACTCAGGCGGTCGCCCGCTTGCAGCGGCACGGTGATGTAGCTCGTGTCGCCGGTGACGATGCGCACCTCGTAGGAGCGGTTGGCGACATAGGCGGGCGTGCGGCGGTTGGTCTCGATAAGCTGCGCCCAGCTGTGATAGAAGCGCGCCGCGTCGGCCTCTTTGCCCTGCTGCTGATAGAGGTTAGCCAGCCCCAAGTGCGCACGTTCATAGGTGGGTTCTATCTCTAAAGCCTTTTTGAAGTCTGCTTCTGCCTTTTCGCCCTCAAAAATTTCTACGTAGGCGTTGGCGCGATTGGTGTAACGGATGGCGACGTTACGGCTTTCGCTTCTGTCGCCGCGCTCAATCGCCAGCGTGTAATACGCTATGGCTTTGTCGTAGTCGGCGATGACGTAGTAAAGGTTGGCGAGGTTGTTGTAGACATAGTAGGCGGTCGCGTCCAGCTCCAATGCCTTGTCATAGTCCGCGCGGGCGGCGGCATAGTCTTTTAGGCGATAGTAAGCGTTGCCGCGCCCATTGTAGTAGCGTGCGGTGTTGGGCGAAAGTTGAATGGCACAGGCGTAATCGTCGCGGGCATCCTCAAACAGACGCTGTTGTTGGGCGCGTTCGCCGCGCGTGGCGTAATCTTCGGCGTTGGCAAAATCCGTGCAAGCGGGCGTTTGCGCGGCACTTAGTGCCACCATCCCCCACCATATCCCTACAACAAACAGCAACCCTTTTCTCATGTCACCTTTCCTTATGCGTGTCTGACCAAATTGGCACAAGTGCTTTCGTGTAGTATACTAGCGTATCAGCGCACACGCCCACGAATCTGACGGAGGTTTTCTCATGTTGACGTTTGTTCACATCAGCGACACGCACATCGCGCCCGATGACCGTGTCAGCACGCCATACACGCAAGCCAAGTCGCTGGCGGGCGCGCACGCGCTGGTCACCGCGATTAACGCGCTGCCTTTGCACATCGATTGCGTTATCCACACGGGCGATGTTGCCTATGACCCCGAAGAAGCCTTTTACGACGACGCGCGTGAGGTGTTCGCCGCGCTGCGTATGCCCATCTACTATATCGCGGGCAACCACGACGACCGCACCGCCCTGCAGACCACGCTCATGCGCCGCGATGACCTGCAGCTTTATCCGCACTATGAGCTGGACTTGCAAGGCGTGCAGGCGGTGTTCGTCGACAGCAACGCGCCTGCCGCGCTGCCGGCAGGCTACGTCAGCGAAGACCAGCTGGAATGGCTTAACGCTATTTGTACGTCGGATGACCCGCGCCCGCTGCTAATTGCCGTGCATCACAACGTCGTGCCGTGCGGCGTGCCTTGGCTGGACAGCTGGATGCGCATGGAAAACGGCGACGTGTTCCACAGCATCGTGCGCCAAGCGCGTGACCGTCTGTGCGGCGTGTTTCACGGACACATCCACCAGAGCATGGACGTGCTGCGTGACGGCGTGCGCTACAGCGCGGCGGCTTCGTCTTGGTGCCAGTTCATGGGTTACCCCACGCCAGAAAACACCGACGTGCTGCCCGACAGCCTCGCACAGCCCGGCTTCAGCGTCGTGCATGTCAGCGCGGACGGCACGACGACCATCCGCCGCCACGTCTTCAGCGTTTAAGCGCGCTGCCAGAACCAGCGGCGTTTTTTGGGCGCAGGGCGCGGTGGCAGCGGCACCCCGTGCGTCAGCGTCGTCAAGCCACCTTGTGGGCAGTAATAGGGTCGCTGCTCTTCAAGCAGCTTCTCGGTGGCTTTGCCTAGCAAGGTCGTGCGCCGCTGCGCCATCTCAAAGAACGCGCCGTGTGCCGTGTAAAGGGCGCGCACCTCATCTTCCGCCAACCCCTTGTACCACTTCCACTGCTCGGGGAAAAAGTAGTAGTAGACGCAGTAGCTAGCGGCGGTGGCGATGCTGATGCCTCTGTCTTGGTATGCCCACAGCGACGCGCCCGCCTGATGCGCCATCTCCGCCATGAGTACCAGCCCTTGCGTGGCGAGCAGCTGCCGCCGCAGCGTGTCCGCGTCCTCCCCCGTAATCATGGGCTTGATATAGCCTTCAGGGTGGATGCGGGCGATGTGGGCGCGGTATGCCGCAAGGCTGGCGGCAAAGCTCGCGTCGTCGTCCAGCACGATGCTGCCCGCCATGCGCAACACGTCCTGCCAAAGCTGCTCAAGCGCGCCCGACGGCGCAGCCGCTAGCAGCTCAGCGAGCAGGCCGCGGGCGTGGTCTGCCCACGCGGCGGGGCGGTCGGGATGCTCGTGCAGCAGCGTGCCGCAATCCAGCCACGTCAGCGCGTCCATCAGGCGCACCAGCAGCGGCGCGTCAGCGGGCGGTGACGTGAGCGCGGCAAGAGCGCGGCTGCCCGCCTCGTGGTCACCCAACAGGCGAAAGCGCAGCGCGGCGACGTGAGCGGCAGCAAGCCCCGTCAGCGTCGGTTTAAGGATGGGCGCGGTTGCGTCGGGGTCTTTGGCTGTGGGGGCGGGGCGCGTGCCGAGCTGTGCGCCGTCGGGCGCGTCTAGCCACGCCCACGCAAGGGCGAGGTCTTGCTGCTGTTCGCGCTGCTGCTTGGCGTGGGCGATGTCGTCTGAGCCGAAGAACAGCGCAAGAAAATGGGGGGAAAAGCCAATGCTCATGGTCTCTCTCGGCATTTTTCGCATATAATGGACGTTAGTTGCCCTTAGTATAGCGGAAGTCATTAAAAAGCAGATGAGCGAACGTCCGCCGCAAGACAACTTCTCGCCCGACCCGCAGCAAGCCCTCGCGCAAATCCGCGCCGACATTGACGGCTTGACCCGCGAGTACGCGCAGGGCAAGCTCAACGCGGCACAGTTCAACGCGCTCTACAAGCATTACACCGACAAGCGCACGCTCATTCAGCGGCTTATCGAGCGCAACCCGCAAGGCGATGCCTGGCGCGCCGCCGCCGAACGAGGACATACCGCCATGTTGCGCGACCAATTGGAGGCGCGCGCGCTCTATTATGTCGTGTTTCGGCGCGGCGAACGTCGCCCGCTGCTGGCGCAGGGCAAAATCTCACAGCAGGCGGCGCAACGCATGCATAGCCTGTTACAAGTGCTTTGGGCGATGCAAAACTGGCGCAGAGGGCTGGCGCAGAAAGCCATCGGCAATGAGGCGTGGTTGCTGCTTGTGACGGGTGACGATGCCTTTACGCTTGTGCTTTACTTTTTGCAGCCGTCTGCGTGGCAGATGAACCACCTGCGTGAGCTGCACGATGACTTCGAGCGCGCCAATCGCGTGGCACTCGTGCGCGGGCTGCCACCTGAAAGGATGGTGTTCCCGCAACGCGCTTTACTGGAATAACCCCCACACGCCTAGGAGAACGCTATGCACTTGCCGCAAGGAACACTGTTGCCTGAAGAACACGCGATTGACACCTTCACGCCTGAACAGCTTGCCGCGTTGATAGCGCGCATCGAACAGCGTGCGTTGGTGGTGCTGAAGCTCACGACGTTCGCGGTGCGCGTGCTGCTGACCGGCGACAGCCAGCACGCGCCCGACCTTGCCGAAGACGAGATGTTCTTGCGTGCCTATGTGCGCAAAATGCTGGCAAAGGGCAACGTCACGCGCCCACAACCGCCCGCCGCGCCTGTCAAGTTCAACTTGACAGGACAGCACCTTGAGTTTTGCGCGCCGCAGTGGGCGTATCTGGTGCCGTCTAGCCTGCCTGTGCGCGCCGCTTTGCTTTACGCGCTGGGCAAACGCTATGGCTTGCACTGGCAGAACATGCCACAGCTGCGGGCGGTCTTTGGCGATGACGCGCTTAGCGCGCCCTTCGCCGAACGCTACGGCATGCCGCCTTCCGCGCTGCTGATTAGCGACATCACCCAGCAGTCTGCTTTAAGCGAAGCCGCTGCCACGATGATTGAGGTCATACGTGGCGGCTTGGAGTGGCGCGCTCTCACCAGCGGCGAGTTTCTCTTTAAGCGCGGCGACAAAGCCGACGGGCTGTACATCGTCGCCAGCGGACAGCTGCGCATCTTACAACAAGAAGGCGGCGAGGCACATGTTCTTGGGCATGTCGGACAGGGACAGCTCTTGGGCGAGATGGCGGTGCTAACGGAAGAGCCGCGTACGGCGGACGCGGTCGCCATCCGTGATACGGTTGTCCTGCGGCTTTCGGCGGATGTTTTCAACAACCTCACCAAAGCCTTTCCACATTT
Source organism: uncultured Anaerolineae bacterium (assembly GCA_938022205.1). GTDB lineage: Bacteria > Chloroflexota > Anaerolineae > Aggregatilineales > Phototrophicaceae > JANWYT01. The sequence continues at coordinate 49,360 of CALIEB010000020.1, forward strand.
GATGATGCACGTGGTGCGCTTGGTGGTGGAACGGCTGCGCGGCGCGCCCAAGCAGCGTGTCACGCCGCTGCACACGCTGGCATTGCTGCCGCTCGATGACGCGCACCGCGCCCTGATTGATGCCCTCGTTGCGGCATTGCGCCAGCACGGCAGCGTCTTGCACCTGACCAGCGCGACGCTCGACAGCGCGGCCTTCGCGGGCGCGTTGGACGCGCTTACGCGCCCCGACGACAAGCCGCTAACGGTGACATGGCTCAATGAACAGGAGTCCAACTACCGCTTTGTCGTCTATGAGGCAGACCAAACTGTCACGGCGTGGACACGCCAATGCGTGCTGCAGGCGGACCGCGCGCTACTGTTAGCACACAGCCGTGCCGAGTCCGCGCGCTACCCCGTCGAGCAGTGGCTGGTCACGCCGACGACGCTCACGCCGGACCTTGTGCTGGTGCATGAGAGCGCGCAAAACGGCGTGCAGCACGTCGCCAAGTGGCTTAAAGACCGCCGTTTGCGCTGGCATTACAACGTCGCGCTGGATAAGCCCGAGACCGTGCAGCGTGTGGCGCGCCACATGGCGGGCTGTGCGGTGGGTGTCGTCTTCAGCAGCGGCGGCGTGCACAGCCTTGCCCACGTGGGTGTGGCGCGCGCCATGCAAGAGCTGAACATTCCGATTGACGTGATTGGTGGCGCGTCGCTGGGCGCGATTATGGGCAGCATGGTGGCGCAGGAGCTGCCCTATGACGAGGCGGTGCGCGCGGGAAAAACGCTGTTTGAGAACTTGGTCGACTACACGCTGCCACTCATCAGCATCGCCAGCGGCAAGCGACTGACGGCGGCGTTACAGCGGCTGTGCGGCGGCAAGCTCATCGAAGACTTGTGGGGTAAGTTCTTCTGTGTGTCCACCAACGTGAGCAAAGCGACCCTAGAGGTGCATGAGCGCGGGCAGCTGTGGTTGGCACTGCGCGCTAGTGCCAGCATGCCGGGCATCTTCCCGCCTGTCATCACGCAGGACGATAGCGGCGACGTGCTGATAGACGGCGCGGTCTTAAGCGATGTGCCGTTCGGCATCATGGAGGCGATGGGCGTGGGCGCGTTGATAATCGTTGACGTGGGCAGCGAGCCAACCGTCAAGCGCAGCCCGTTCAACACGCCGCCGGCTATCAGCGGCTGGGAGCTGCTGCTCAACCGTATCAACCCGTTTGCTAAGCGGCTCAAAGCCCCGTCAATGGTCAGCACGCTGCTGCGCACCACGATGATGCAGGAGAACGTCCAGCGTCAAGCCGCGCGCGCCGCTGCCGATGTCTACATCGCGCCACAGCTGCGCGGCTTCGACATGCTCGACAGCGACGAGGCGGAAAAAATCGCCGAGTTGGGCTATCAAGCCGCCAAGCCCCTGCTAGCGGCGTGGCTACGCCGACACCCCCACTTTGCCGCGAAAGGCTAGGGCAGCACGGGCTTGGGTTGCCACGTCTTGCGCGCGTCTTCGGCGCGCTGGCGCGTGCGCGCAATGGCTTCAGGGCTAACGCTGCGGTCAAAGCTGCGCAGGTCTGCCAGCGCGAAACCGTGCTTGGTCGCCAACGCTTCGATGCGTTCAATGCGCGCCAGCTCAAGGTCACGCCCGATGGTGTAATCCTCTAGCAGTCCCTCCATCGCCAGCGTGATGGTCTCCGCCATGCAGGCGAAGGCGCGGCGCGGCGGCAGCCCAAAGTCAAAGTGGAAGTCGGCGGCTGCGCCGGGCACCTCGACGATGCCGCCTTCGATGACTAGCACGTCCTCGCGCTGGCGTGCCACCTTGACCGAAACGTCCAGCGGACGCGCGAGGTCAAGCACGACTGCGCCGGGCTTAAGGTGCTGTGGCTCAATCACCGCGCCCACCGCGCTAGTGGCGGTCAGCACGAGGTCAGCGGCGTAAATGGCGTTCATGTCGGTGGTGGCGACCAGCTCGCGCCCGCGCATGGCGGACTGGCACAGCTCGCGCACGGCATCCGTCGCCTCTTGCCTGCGTCCCACCAAAACCAACTTGGCGGCGCGGCGCGCGATGAGCTGCGCGGAGGCTTTGCCGATTGCGCCCGTCGCGCCCACGACCGCGACGGTGGCGTTTTCCGGCGTGATGCCCATTTGCTCCGCCGCTGCAAACAGCGACTGCACGCCCACCGCCACCGTGTAGCTGTCGCCGGTGGTGACGGCAATGTCGAGGTTTTGCGCGACGGTGATGCCGGCATCAC
>CALIEB010000021.1 GCA_938022205.1 uncultured Anaerolineae bacterium
AAATCGACATCGCTGTCGGGGGTGGCATCGCCGCGCGCAACGCTGCCGAACACGCGCACGTTGGTCGCGCCGTAGCGTGCCGCCAGCGCGAGAATGTCGGCGCGCTTTTCGCGCAGCATGGCAAGCGTCGGGACGGTCTTAGGCGGAATCATACGCACAGCTCCTTAGGGTCTTGACGCTATTATAGCACACCGCCGCGTTAACTTGCGTCCTCAGGCGGCAAGCTGGCAGCCGCTTCACCGGACGCACCGCAAACCATGCCTTTGTACCTTAACATGAACGCGATAGGTGTTGTTAATTTTTGTCTGCGCTTGGTGCGTGCGGACGGGTTCGAAGACAGCGATTGGGCAGTGCAGACGTTAGCGGACTAACCCTAACTCTGTATCCGTCAAAAACCCAAAGCGCGATTTGTAAATTCATGCTACACTTAAAGCGTTATGTCTTGCGCGTAACGCTTAAAAACGTGCTTTTCTCTAGGAGGCAACATGCGCCACGTGTTTCGTTTCTTTGCTGTGCTTGTTGTGCTGGTGATGATGACCGTCATTGCTGTGGCACAAGAGACCACCCACACCGTGCAAGCGGGTGAAAATTTGTTCCGCATTTCGCTTAAGTATAATGTGTCGCTGACCGCGTTGGCACAAGCTAACAACATTAGCAACCCTAACCTCATCTTTGTTGGGCAAGTGCTGAAAATTCCCAGCGGCACGGGGACAACTCCGCCCGCTGCCACCACACCCGCTGCCGCCACGCCGACCAGCGCGCCCGCGACGCAAGCACCGCCCACCGCAGGCAGCACCTACACGGTCGTGCGCGGCGACACGCTAGCGCGCATTGCGCAGCGTTTCAACACCACTGCGCAGGCACTTGCGCAGGCGAACAACATCGCCAACCCCAACTTAATTTTTGTCGGGCAGGTGCTGCGCGTCGACGGACTGCCCAGCACCGGCACGACCCCGCCGCCCAGCAGCGGCAGCGGCACGACCCCGCCCTCGACCACGCCTATCACGGGCTTTGAGATTGGCGCGCACGTCTTCAGCTATGCGTACTCGGACCTTGCGCGTGGCACGGGCATGAAGTGGCTCAAGCGGCAGCTGATTTGGAATCAGGGTGACCCCGCCAGCATCGCGCAGGAGGCGATTGACGGCGCGAAGGCGCGCGGCTTTAAGATTTTGCTCAGCATCGTCGGCAATCCGTCGCAGCTTGCCGCCAACCCGACGCAGTACTATCAAGACTTTGCCAATTTCTTGGGGCAGGTCGCCAAGCTCGGCGCGGACGCTATCGAAGTTTGGAACGAGCCGAACTTTGACCGCGAGTGGCCGCGTGGGCTGATTAGCGGCGCGCAGTACACGCAAATGCTCAGTGCTGCCTACCAGGCCATCAAGGCACAGAACAGCGCAACGATGGTGATTAGTGCTGCACCCACGCCCACCGGCGGCTTGGGCTGCAGCACCAACGGTTGCAACGACGACGCTTACATCGCCCAGATGGCAGCGGCGGGCGCGGCACGCTTCATGGACTGCGTGGGCATTCACTATAACGCTGGCACCGTGCCACCAACCGCCACCAGCGGCGCGCCTGTCGGTAGCACCACGCACTACTCATGGTACTATCCCACGATGGTGAACCTCTACAGTCGCACCTTCCCGGGCAAGCCGCTGTGCTTTACCGAGATTGGTTACGTGACAGGCGAAGGTTACGGTCCCTTGCCCGCCAACTTCCAATGGGGCAGCCGCACGACTGTTGCCAACCAAGCGGAATGGCTGGCGCAAGCGGCGGTGATTGCGCGCAACAGCGGCATCGTGCGCTTGTTCATCATTTGGAACTTGGACGCGACAACTTATGACGACGACCCGCAGGCGGGCTACGCGATTATTCGCCCCAACGGCACCTGCCCAGCCTGCAACAGCATCAAGGCGGCGTTGGGCTTCTAAGCCTCTCTCGCACAAGGCAGGGGGGTATGGCTGGCCGCTTGCGTCCCCTTTTGCCATAACGTCTAAAAAGCTACCATCAACTGCCGGTGGGAACGTTCTATCCGAACGCGCCTACAGGCAGTTGTTTGTGGCGTTTAACCGCCTCGCGCGATAAACCCAAACAAAACCTTTATTTGCCTTATCGCACAATTTCCCCTACACTGTAAAGAAAAACCGTCCTTAAGTTAAGTTAGGGGTGTCTATGTCGTTTTTATCGAAACGTGTACAGCCGTCAGGGCAGCAAAAAGAGCAAGCTAAACCCGCTGAAGACGACCCGCGCGCTATCTTCGGCGACGCGCTAGACGCGCCTGCACCCGCCGCGCCGCCACCGCCGCCCGTCAAAAAGGCGGATGGTGGCATGCCCAACTATCCGCGTGGCTTTGCAGGGCAGCCGGGCATGACCAACTTCACGGTTGGCGAAGGCGTGAACAAGGTCACCGTCAAGGAAGTGCGCGCCGACGGCACGTGGGTGTTGGACACCGGCTACGTCGTGCCAGCCAAGAAGCGCACCCCGCAAAAAATCGCCCAGCTGCGCAAGCAGCTGCGTTCGAAGCTACTAGCGTTCCCCGACGAAGCGGACACTTGGAAGCGCGGTGACGCGGAAAAAGAGAAGCTGCTGACAGACCGCCTAGACACCGTGTTGAAAAAGATGAACATCAACCTGCCGCCCGACCAATACACCATCTTACGCGAGGGGCTGCTGGATGACTTGCTCGGCTTTGGCGCAATTCAGCCGCTGGTGGCAGAAAAGGGCATCAGCGAAATCATGGTCAACGGTCCTGAAATCATCTTCGCCGAGCTTAAGGGCAAGCTGCGCGAGACAGAGATTGTTTTCGATGACGAAGAACACGTTTATTGGACAGCGCAACGCATCGTGCGCCCGCTGATGCGCACGCTCGATCGCAGCAACCCGATGGTTGACGCACGCCTGCCTGATGGCTCGCGCGTGCATCTCGTCACGCTGCCTTCCGCCTTGTTGGGGACGACGATTACGATCCGCAAATTCCCCGAGAAACGCCTGACCGTTGACCAGCTTATCGAGTGGAAGTCCTTCACTCGCGAGGTGGCACAGTTCTTTGAGGCGTGCGTGGTCTCGCGCTTGAACATCGTCGTAGCGGGCGGCACGGGCAGCGGCAAGACAACGCTGCTCAACGTGCTAAGCTCCTTCATTCCCGAAGACGAGCGCATTATCACGGTGGAAGACTCGGCGGAGCTGCAGCTGGCACAGCGGCACGTCGTGCGCCTTGAGACTTGTCCGCCCATTCCGGGCACGGAAGAAGAGGGCAAGTTGGAAATCCGCGACCTCGTGAAGGGGACGTTGCGTATGCGCCCCGACCGCCTTGTGGTGGGCGAATGTCGCAGCGGCGAGGCGTTGGACATGCTGCAAGCGATGAACACGGGGCATGACGGCTCGCTAACGACCGTCCACGCCAACAGCCCACGCGACGCGGTGGCGCGCCTTGAAACGCTGTGCATGATGGCCGGCATGGACTTGCCGGTGGAAGTCATCCGCTCGCAGATTGCCAGTGCCATTCACATGTTCGTGCAGCAGTCGCGCCTTAAAGACGGCAGCCGCAAGGTCGTGCAAATCACGGAAATGCAGGGCATGGAAGGCGAAAAAGTCACACTGCAGGACATTTTCGTCTACCGCACGCCCGGCCACGTCGGACAAGGCTACAGCCACGAGGGCGGCGGCGCACTCGAGCCAACCGGCTTCCCGCCCAAGTTCCTCGAACAAATCAAGCAGTTCGGCTTTAAGCTGCCGCCCACTATCTTCGGCGCGGGCAAAAGCAAGTTCAGTTAGCAGCCACAGCACAGCTTGCGCGATACACAGCAAACGGGGCATCGGCGGTTCGCAATGCCCCGTTTGTTTATGCTCACTGCTCGCTTAATCTAAGAGTAGCGTCGCCACGCGCGCGATGACCGCCTCAGCTACCTGTGCCTTGCTCATCAAGCCTAAACTAGTATGTGCGCCCTTGCTGTCGATGAGCGTGACGCGGTTGGTGTCCACGCCAAAGCCCGCGTCGGCGGCGGTGATGTCGTTGGCAACCATGAGGTCAAGCCCCTTGCGCTCCAGTTTGCGTTGCGCGTTCGCCAGCACGTTTTCGCTTTCGGCGGCGAACCCAACGACGACGCGTGGCATGCCACTCACCTCACGCATTGCCTTTACCGCCATGAGAATGTCCTCCGTGCGCTGCAGCGTGAGCGTGATGCCCGCGTCGCTGTCGTCCTGCTTCTTGATTTTTTGCTCGGCAATCGTCGGCGGACGAAAGTCTGCCACTGCCGCCGCCATGATGAGCGCGTCCGCGTGCGCCGCGTGCGCTTGCACGGCTGCCAGCATCTGCGCGCTGCTCTCCACCGCCACCAGCTCTGCGCCAACAGGCAAAGGCAGCGCGACGGTGCTAATTAACGTCACGTGCGCGCCCGCGTCCAATGCCGCTTGTGCCAGCGCGTAGCCCTGTTTGCCCGACGAGCGGTTGCCGACATAGCGCACGGGGTCAATCGCCTCGCGCGTGCCGCCCGCCGTGACGACAACGCGCCGCCCTTGCAGCCGCCCGCCGCGCCCAAGAACACGGCGCAGCTCGCCCATCAGCCGCGCCGTGTCGGGCAGCCGCCCCTTGCCTTCCAACCCGCTAGCGAAACGCCCGTAGTCCGGCTCAATCAGCCACGCGCCGCGCTCGCGCAACACGGCGAGATTGGCTTGCGTGGCAGGATGTTCGTACATGCCGCCATCCATCGCCGGCGCAAGCAGCAGTGGACAGCGCGCCGCCAACGCCGTGACGGTCAGCAGGTTGTCCGCTATGCCGTGCGCCAGCTTGGCTAAGGTGTGCGCGCTGGCCGGAGCAATGAGCAGCGCGTCGGCAGCTTCGCCCAAGCCCACGTGCAAGATGTGCGTCGGCAGTCCGCCCGCGTGCGCTTGCCACATGTCGGCGTAAGCCACGCGCCCTGTGACCGCCTCAAACGTCAGCGCGCTGACGAAGCGCGTCGCGTCGGCGGTGAGGATAACATCGACTAGCGCGCCCGCCTGCGTGAGCTTGCTGGCGAGGTCAACGCTCTTGTACGCGCTGATGCTGCCCGTCACGCCCAACAGCACGCGCCGCCCTTGCAAGATGCTGATTTTGTCCATGTGCCGTTCTCTCCCCGTGTCGTTGGCTACGGCTATTGTCGCCAGCCAACGACACAAAAGAAAGGGAGAACGCAATAGGCTTGCCCTATAAACCTCAGGCAAGCCGCCTCTAAAAATAGGCAAACGCGCGCAAGTTAGACTATAATAGTCTTAATGTCCAGTTGAGCGATAATGCCCTTGCCTATGCTGCCTCTCGAAGTCGTTGTCATGGTTGCTGCTGCTGCTGCGCTCATTGCGTTATGGTATTGGTATCAATCGTGGCACGCGGACAAACGCCTCGTTCACATGATGCCCGACAAAGCATGCCTTGTCGACGCAAACGGTGTCGTGCTGCAAGCCAATGCTGCCATACTCGAGCTGCTGGGCTTAGAGCCTTCTAAAGCATTAGGCGTGCCGCTGCAAAACCTTATGCCCGATTGGCAAGACATGCTCAAACAGGCTTACGGCAAAGACTTACACGTCGAGTTGACGCACAAAGGTCAGGACTATGAGCTGCTATCCTATAACTACCACGCGGATAGCAAGCGGCGCACGCTGATTACCGTGCGCAACATCACTGACCGCAAACGCGCCCAGAAAGCCATGCAGAATTACCTCGAAAAGATGAGCATGCTGCATCAAGTGGACAACGAGGTGAGCGCGACGCTCGACCTCACGCGCTCTGCACTGTTGGCAATGGACGCGGGCTTGCGCACCAGCGGCGCGGATGCCGGCTTTTTGGCGTTGTTGGAGGGCGAGACGCTCTACGTGCGCCACATGTTCGGCGCGTACAAGCGGGTTAAAGTAGGCGACCCCGTCACCTATGATATGAGCGTGGTGGGGCGCGTGTTGGAGCTGCAAGAAGCACAGTTCATCAGCGACGTGAGCAAGGACAAGGACTACGTGCCGGACATCCCCAACATTCACGCCGCGATGGTGCTACCGCTCGTTGCCCAAGCGCAGCTCATCGGCATCATGTACCTAGAAACCAAAGACCCCAACCGCTTCAATGAGCTGCTGTTTGACTGGATGAAGGTGGTTGTCGCGCGCCTGTCGATGGCACTAGAGAACGCCCGCCTCTACAAAATTGTGCGCCAACAGTTGGACGAAACGCGCCAGCTTTACGACGAAAAAAGCCGCCTTGAGCAACTGAAAACCGACATGATACGCATCGCTAGCCACGACCTCAAGAACCCAGTCAGCGTCATACAGGGTTATCTGACGCTGATGGACTTGGACAAAGACCGGCTCAACGCCGAACATCAAGGCTTCCTGCGCGAGATGCAGCGCGCCACCGACCGTATGTTCAGCATTCTTGAGGACATCTTGTCACTGGAACGCTTGCAACAGCACGCAGAAACCCACTGCTTCGACCTTGTGCCGTTGCTGCTGAATGCCTATAACGAGTACGCTTCGCCGGCACGCCTACGCCGGCAGCTGTTCACACTAGAGGGGACAGATGGCGCACAGTGTTGGGTGAACGGCAACGAAAAGCAGCTCTACGAGGCGTTGACCAACCTTATCAGCAATGCCATCAAATACACGCCTGAGGGTGGGGAAATTCGCGTTGTGCTGACGCAAGACAACGCTGCCAAAACGGTCACCGTGCGCGTTATCGATAACGGCTATGGCATCCCCGAAGACCGCCAGCAGCGGCTTTTTGAGCCGTTTTATCGCGCCAAGACCGAAGAGACGATCAATATTGAAGGCACGGGCTTAGGGCTGCACCTCGTCAAAAACATCATCGAACGCTTTCACGGCAAGCTGTTCTTCGAGAGCGTCTATCAACAAGGCAGCACGTTTGGTTTTACGCTGCCCACTGTGCCAAAAACCGAATAACGAACTTTCTTATATGGTGCAAAAAATCAAAAACAGTTATACTGGATAGAAACTGCACTAAATAGGTTAAGGCACTGCCGCCATGTTGAACATTATCTCTAACCAGCAAGCGATGCAGCTGCTCTTCCGCACTTTTGCCCGCAGCCTGCCTGACACGGACGTGTTCGTCTATGACCACACGCTGCGGCTGTTGTTCGCAGAAGGGCGCGCCTTACTCCCACGCGAAAGCACGCAGCTGGAAGGCTTGCTGCTGATGGACGTGCTGCCAGCCTATCTGACCACAGAGGAGTTGTTGTTGCAGTACCAACGCGCGTTCGAAGGCGTGGAGATAAGCCGCGAATACAGCTTAGCATCCGGGCGTTTCTTGGTGCGTTCGCTGCCTGTGCGCGACGAGAGCGGCGCGATTATTGGCGGCATGACCATTACGCGCAGCATCGAAACGCAAGTGAGCGTCGAAGAAGCCTTGCGCTACAGTGAACGCCGCACGCGCACGTTGCTGCGCACGCTGCCCGACGCGCTGTTTGTCATCACCAGCGAGGGCATCTTTACCCAAGCCCACTACGGTCACCAGCAGCATGATGACATGTTCAATGTCGTCGGGCAGCATATTCTTGACATCCCCCTGCCGCTAGAGGTTGCTAGGCAAGCCCTCAACGCCATTAAGACGGCGTGTGAAACCCAGAGCATGCAGATTTACAACTACGCCGTGCCGTCAGAACACGGGCTAGTGCATTACGAGGCGCGCGTGTCGGCACTCAGTCGTGATGAGGCGTTGGTGCTAGTGCGCGACGTGACAACGCTCAAGCAAACGCAAGAGGAGCTGCAGCGGCACATTAGCGACCTTGAGCTGATGCGCCTGTTTGACAACGAGCTGGCGGAACAGCTGAAACCCCTCGAAGTCATGCAAATCACGCTAGACATCCTAGCGCGCCTCACCAACGCCGAGCTAGGCGCGGTGATTTTGTGCGACCACAACAACTTGACACTAGCGCATCACATTGGCACGCTGGACGTTCATGCCGCCAGCGCGCGGTTGGCAAAGTCTTCGTCGTTCTACAAGCAGCATGTCAATCGCAACGAGGCGCGTCTCATTTTGGCGTGGTCGCAAGAAAAAAAAGGCGTGCCGCTGCAGCATCACAGCCGCGCCAGCATGCTGCTGCCTTTGGTGTATCATGAGCGGCGGCTTGGACTCATCGTGTTAGAGACGCAAAATCCCCAGTGGTTCACCACCAAAAACTACGAGGTTGCGCAGCTGTTAGCGATGCGCGCCGCCGTCAGCTTGGAGAACGCGCGCTTGTACGACAAAACGGAGCAGCAGTTGCGCGAGCTGCGCGAGCTATACGAGCACGTGCGCCAGCTTGAGCAGCTGAAAACGGACATGATACGCATCGCTAGCCACGACCTCAAGAACCCGCTGGCTGGGGTTTTGGGCTATGTTGAGATGCTGCGGCGCAGCGGCAGCGCACAGTTTGACGAGGCACAAATGCGCTACCTCGCCAACATCGAAGAAGGCACACGGCGCATGCAGCGCATGGTGTCGGGCATTTTGTCGTTGGAGCGCATTGAGCAGATGGCACGCCAACAGCTGAACGAGCGCGTGCAGCTTGACGCGCTGATAGCCCAAGAGGTTGCGGATTTTCAAGCGCGCGCCGAACAAAACCAGCAGTCGCTGACGGCAGACCTTGCGCCCGTGCCGCTGTGGGTGCGCGGGGATGCCTTTCAGCTGCGCGAGGCGTTGCGTAACTTGCTGAGCAACGCGCTGAAATACACGCCGTCGGGCGGGCGCGTGCGCGTTGAGGCGCAGGCGGTGGCGGGCATGGCGCAAGTGCGCGTGCATGACAACGGCTTTGGCGTGCCAGAAGCCATGCAAAAGCAGCTCTTCAAGCCTTTTTACCGCGCGCGCACCAGCGAAACCGCGAACATCGAGGGCTTAGGCTTGGGCTTGCACTTGGTCAAAAACATCGTCGAGCGGCATCATGGCAAGATGTTCGTTCACAGCGTTTATGGAGAAGGCAGTAGCTTTGGCTTCGATTTGCCGCTGCTAGAAAATCCCGCACAGAACACGTAACTGCATCAACCTTACGTTGTCAAAGAGAGCAAGAAAAAGGTTATGACCGTTGAAGACCGCGTGCGCTGGGACGGCATTTTTCGCCAGCGCGCCAACCGCCCTTACCCCGCGCCTGACCCGCTGCTGCTGGCGTTTGTGCCGCCGCCTAACGCCCCCTACCCGCGTGCGCTGGATTTGTGCGCGGGTGTGGGTCAGAACGGGCTTTGGCTGGCAGAGCAAGGCTATATCACCGACATCATGGACATCAGCCGCGTGGCGTTGCAGCGCGCCCGCACCGAGATGGCACTGCGCAACTTGCGCAACGTCAACCTGTTTCAGGTCGATGTTGACTACGTGCAGCTTGCCTGTGAAGCCTATCAAGTCGTTTGTGTTTTCCGCTATCTACAGCGCAATTTGTTCTCGTCGCTCAAGCGCAGCGTCAAGCGCGGCGGGCGTGTGGTCTACGAAACGTTCAACGTGCGCTACTTAGACCTCATGCCCGGCTTTAACCCACGCTTTTTGCTCGAAGTGGGCGAGCTGCCTAAGTACTTCGACGGGTGGCACATCTTGCACAGCGACGAGACCACGCACGTCTCGCAGTTGGTCGCGCGCAAGCCCTAAGGGCTGGGGTCAACGCACGACGGCAGGCGCGTGTAGTCGCGCTCCCACGTTTGCCCATAGAACGCCACGTACTCCGCGACATGGCTGCTCCAATAATCGTTGTTGTGTTCGCCAATCGGATGGACAACGTAGGTATGTGCTACGTTCGCAGCAGCTAAGCGGCTGCTCAACAGCTGTTGGCTGGCGTTGGACGAATCCCTTGCGCCGTTGTCCATGTAGAGCCGCAGCGGCTGCTGGCGCAGGGCAGGCGAACTCGCCAGCTCGAGCGGATTGAACGGCGCAGGAATTTCGCGCAGGCTGCTGGGAAAGTAACCGCTGTGTGAGCCAGCGATGGCGAACTTGTCGGGGTGGCGCATGGCAATGCTGAACGCCAGCATGCCACCGCGTGAGATGCCGCCGATGGCGCGCTGCTCGCGGGTGTTAATCGTGCAGAAGTTGCGCTCCACCTGTGGCATCAGCTCGTCCAAAACAACTGTTTCCCAGCTTGGCGCGGGCGGAAATTGGTTGAGCTGCCCGATGTTCGCCATGTAGGGCATGACCACCAACATCGGCGCGAGCTGCCCGCTCAAAATGCCCGCGTCGAGCGCGTCATCCAAGCCAATGTCCGTCCACTGCTGCTCGCGGTAGCTAAGCCCATGAAACAAGTAGAGAACGGGAAAGCGTTTTTGTGAGGGGAAATAGCAAGGCGGCACATAAACGCGGTAGCGGATGTTCTCGCGCGCGGTGGGGCTGACGTTCTCACGGAAGTCAATTATCTGCCCGCCGCTCTCCTCGCACGGCAAGGGCGTGGGCGTGGGCGTGCTGTCGGGCGTGGGCGTGGCGGTGGGTGGCAGCGGCGTGAGCGTGGCGGTCGGGGTCGCGCTAGGGAGCGGCGTAGGCGTAGGAATGCCGGTAATCACAATCGCCACAGGCGTAGGCTGATAGGGTTCAAGCAAATCGCACGCGCTCAACAGCAGCGCGAACAGCAGCAAGGCAAGGCGCATCGGCAAGTCTCAAGCAGGCAAATAAGTCGCTGGTATTGTAGCACACAGACGCGCCGCGCGCATTGTTGCAATTCCTAAAGCGTTATCAGGTTTTGGCGAAGGCCTGCCGCGTCAACTGGGATGAGCGAAAAACCCCCAAGAGAACCTAGCGGCATCTGTGTTAGCACGTTTATTGGCCACTGGACACCCGAACACGGTTGGCTCAAGCCCAGCTAGGCGAGCGTGCCGGTGAGTGCTTAGCATCACGGCACTTGCACACGCTCGCTTGTTTTCCTCAAGCCCAAAAGCAAGGGTTATGCCCCGTCGCGTACCTGCCATTTGGTCTCGTTGACGTTGGCGAGCTTGTTCTCATAGCGCGCTAGGGTAAACAGCCAATCCGACAAGCGGTTGAGATAAACCTTTGCGCTTGTGTTGATGGCTTCTTGCTGCGCTAGTGCCACCGTGACGCGCTCGGCACGGCGGCACACGGTGCGCGCTACGTGCAAGCTAGCTGCGGCAGGCGTGCCAGCAGGCAAGATGAAACTTTTCAGCGGCACAAGCTCGGTGGTCATCGCGTCAATCGTCTCTTCAAGCCACGCCACATTGTCGGGGGTGATGCGCACCAACCACGCCGCAGCCGCGTCTTGTGGTGTGGCGAGGTCTGCGCCCAAGCGAAACAGGTCATTCTGCACGCGCTCGAGATAGGTCTCGACAGCGGGCTGGGGCTGGGCAGCGCGCGCCACGCCCAGATGGCTGTTCAGCTCGTCAACGGTGCCGTATGCCTCCACGCGCAAGTGGTCTTTTGGCACGCGCCCGCCGCTAAAGAGGCTGGTCGTGCCGTCGTCGCCCGTCTTGGTGTAAATTTTCATAATGTGCGCTTCCGTCTCTGCTAGTGAATGGTGTTGCTGACCATTGTGGCAAAAAAGGCGCACCTGCGCAAGGAAAAGGCTTAGGGCAACGCCACGTTGCTGGCGAGAAACGACATAACAGAGACAGAGCAAGTGCGCCTAAGGGCTGGCGAGCAGCCTGTCGAGTGCCTCACGGGCTTCGGTGAAGCGGCTGTTGCGGAAAATCGCCATCTCATAGTTGCCCTGTGCGCGGCGGCGGTCGCCTTGTGCTTCAGCGGCGCGTCCCACATAGTAGTACAGCTCTTCGACTCCCTGCACGCCCTGCAAGGTCTTGCGCGCCAGCGTTATCACGTCGTCGTAACGTCCCGCGCCTAGATACGCTTCAAATACGCCGAACTCATACCAAAAGTAGCGCGTCGGCAGGGGCAGCTTGAGTGCCTCGTCATAAGCAGCGGCAGCTTCGGCAAAACGCCCGAGCTGCACATACGCCCAGCCCATGTTCATCAGCGCAAAGGCGCGGTTGGTAAGGCTGCTCGCGGCGGCAGCGTCGCCTTCCGCCTGCGCCAGCGCGTTTTCGGCGTTGCGCGTCATGTCCCAATCGTCGCCGAGCAAGATTTGCACGGTTGCCTCTTTTTCGGGCGGATACAGCACCAAGTAATCGCGGTTGAACGGCAGCCAACGCTCGTCGTAATCGTCATAGTCAAACGCCCGCCCGCGCCCGTCGCCAATGCCCAACAGGGAGTCATAGAAAAAAAGCAGGCGCGTCGCGTCGTCATACCCCACCAACACGCGGTTATGGCTCAACCACTCGCGCAGGCGGTCTGCGCCCTCGTAGTAGCTGTTTTCCACCAGCACAGGCAAGCCTGCGTCAATCAGCCGCTTGAGCAGGTCGATTGTGCCAGCGCGGCGCACAACACCCTTTAAGCCATAGCCTTCCGCCACAGTGAGCATCTCTTCAATGCGCACGCTTACGTCTTCGGCGTGGGGATTGAGCTGGGCAATCACGTCGCGGTAGGACACGGGAGCATCACTGAAGTATGAGAGGTGCATGGTGAGCGCGGCGGCAGAACAACGGTTCACGTCCTGATAGACCATGCTTAAACCGTCGAGAAATACGCCTGTTTGGGCGCGCAAGGCGGCAGGCTGCGCCAAAAAGAGCGCGCTCGCCAACAGCAAAGCAGCAACACGCATGAGCTTTCCTTATCCTTAACAACGCGGCGCATTGTACAAGCCGTCGGCACGCGTGGCTAGACGAAGTGCCTTATCATGCATTTTTAATTTTGTTCAAAACGTTTAATCATTTATAAATCATACACTGCAGACGTAACATCCTGTATTGGTAGATTTTGTGAGACGACATGAGGAGCAGTGACGATGATTAGTCTGAGCATGGAAAACTTTGTCCAGTATTCGCCGATGGCGTTCGACATGGTGTCGCACGTGCTGACACTTGGGTTCGCGGTGATGCTTGCCGCGCTTCTCTACTTTGTGCTGACCATTCGCACCGTTGCGCCGCGCTACCGCATTTCATCGGTGCTCTCGGTGGTCGTGATGGTTTCCGCCTTTTTGATTTTGCTAGCCCAAGCGCAAAGCTGGCAAAACGCTTTCACTTACAATCCCGCCACAGGTACGTATGTATCGCCCTATGTGGGCATAGAGGCGGTCATGGGCGCACCACTGGCATTTACCAACGGGTTTCGCTACCTCAATTGGCTCATCGACGTGCCAATGTTACTCATTCAAATTCTGTTTGTCGTGGAGTTAAGCAGTGCCGAACGGCGCAGCCGCCTCATCCGCTTCTCTTTTTCGGGTGCCATGATGATTATCACGGGCTACATTGGGCAGTTCTACGAAGTCGGCAACCCCGTGCCGTTCTTGGTTTGGGGGGCAATTAGCACGCTGTTTTTCATCGATGTGTTGGTACAAATGCGCAGCCTGCTCATGAACGCCGCTAAAGATAAGCGCATTCCCGCCAACGCACAGGGCGTGTTCAAGGGCATCTGGTGGCTGTTTTTCGTGTCGTGGATGCTGTATCCGGGTGCATACCTAGCTCCGTTAGTGTTGGACAGCGCGGCAACGCTTGCCAACCCTGCCGCCGTCAATTCACTCGCTGAGATGGGCGTGGTAGCGCGCCAGATTACCTACACGATAGCAGACATCACCTCAAAAGTTTTCTACGGTGTCATGCTGACCGTAGCAGCGCAGTACCGCAGCGAAGCAGAAGGTTACGTCATGCGTGACGGCAGCGAGGCGGTTGCGGCTGCCTAAGACCAAACACAAAAAGGCGCGTCCTCGTGTGGGGGCGCGCCTTTTTTGTGTTAAGCGCATGCTATCGCTAACGGGCGCAGCGTTCAAACGCCGGTAGGTGGTTGAACTCAGAGGCATTGCGCAACGCCAACACCACCTGCTGTACGTCGGGATAACCTGCAAAGAGGGCGTACGCTTTGTCATACATGCCGAAGTTGGCGACCTCGATGTCGGCGGCAGCACGGCACGCGCTCGCCAGCGTGTCAAAAGTCTCGATGTCCATTTGCGGTACGTCCGGCAGCGCAACGTCATAGCGTTCAAACAGCAGCTCCCAAGCCGCCGCATGTTGTGCCTCTGCGCGTTGGATGGCGACAAACGGCAAGACCTCGCCAAAGGTATCGATGATGCTTTGATAAAAGGCGTAGGCGTTCATCTCGTCGAGATAGCCCAGCACCATCGCCTCAACTTGCTCTTCCGCCAGCGGCACATCGCTGGCGGGTGGTAGCGCGCTGAAAAACCCCAAGCCGTTTTCGCCAACCCCGCGATTTTGCCGCATGTTGCCGCGCTGTTGATTGTGCCACTGGTCACCGTTGCGCGGGTTCACAAACCCCAAGCCGCCGTAACGATAAGCGTCAAACTGCGGGTCGCCGTCACAAAGATTGCGACCATCGGGGGTGCAAGGGGCTGGTGGTCGCCCTTGCGCCAAGCTCAGCGCGCTGACCACGCCTAACAAAACAACCGCTGCTAAAACGAGGCGTACAACCGATTTCTTTAACATGGCATTGCTCCTTAAGTGATTGTGGATACTTGTCTTAAGCGTATGCCATGCCTGTAAAACGCTGATGTTAGGGCTGTAATTTATGTGTAAATCAGCAAAGGCAGCGCGTGCGCGGCAGCAAACGCCAGAGGCGCGACTTCGCACGGGTCACGCCGACATCCATTCGCACGCCGCATGAACACAGCCGCCGCTATTCCCCCATCAAAATCGCACGCCAGATGTCCCAGAACGTCTTGCCCTCGCCACCATAATAAGTGCGCACCGATTCCCAATGCACTTGGTCGGGTAGTGCTTTGGGATGCTTGCTGCGAATGTCGAGATACGCCGCCTCCAACGTTAGCCCTTCAACCTCTTTCAGTGCCAGCGTGGCGAACGTCACCGAGCGGCTGACCCCCGCACCGCACGCCGAAAGCAGCCGATGACCCGCCGCGTGCTGTGCTTTGACGAACACCGCCGCCTTTTGCAGGTGCGCCTCGTCGATAGGATACCCGTCCATGATGGGCAAGAACAGCGAGGGGATGTTCTCCTGTGGCACGGGCTGGTGCAGCTGCAGCATCGCGCCGATGCCCCAGTGAGCGAGCAAGTTGCTATCTTGCGTGTGGGTAACCTGTCCGACGTAAAGCCAATCGCGTATCTTGTACATGGTTCTCTTCCCTTTTGTTGTTTTCGCAGCACTTAGCGATTGCAATCGCGCAAGATGCCGGATTGTTGCGGGCGCGTCGTCAGCGTCAGCGGCACGTCGAACGTGCGCCCTTCGCGTATCACACGCACGCTAATCGTTTCGCCCACCCGCGTCTTGAGCAGCACGTAGCCCACCAAATCGTCCATGTTGCGAATGAGGCGGTCGTTAATGGCGACGATGATGTCACCGCCGGCGCAAACCGCCTGCCCGCGCACGCTGCGCACTTCGCTGCCGCCGCGCAAGCCCGCCAAGTCCGCCGGCGAATTCACCGTCACGCCGCGCACCAACACGCCCGCCTTCACGGGCAAGTTAAGCGCATCCGCCAAGCCTGCCACACCAAAGCCACCGTCTTCAGGATGCACGGAGATGCCCAGCCAAGGGTAATCAACGCGCCCTTGCGTCAACAGCTCCGGCACGACGCGACGCAGCGTGTTAGACGGCACGGCAAAGCCTACGCCCTGAAAGATGCCGCTGTCCGAGCGAATGGCGGTCGTCATGCCGATGACCTCGCCGCGTGAGTTCAGCAAGGGCGCGCCGCTGTTGCCCGGGTTAATTGGCGTGTCAGTTTGCAAAATCGCGGGGTTCTGGTAACCCGTCAGCGCGGTGCTGTCGATAAGTTCCGCTGAACGCAGCGTGCGCCCGATGCCGCTGATGATGCCCACCGTCATCGAGCTGTTCAGCCCGAAGGGGTTGCCGATGGTGATGGCGCGCTGCCCCACGCGCACGCTGTCGCTGTCGGCTAGCGGCAAGGCATGCAGACGATAGCTTTCGGCACTGACGCGCAGCAGCCCTACGTCGCTGTAGCTGTCTATGCCAAGCAGCTGCGCCTCGCTGGTGATGCCGTCGCTGAAAGTCACGCGCACGCTTTCCGCGTCGCGCAGGACGTGGGCGTTGGTCAAAATAATGCCGCTGGGGTCATAGACGAAGCCCGAACCGCGCCGCGCGTCGCTGCTGTAGGGCGTTTGCACCTCGATGTTGACCACCGACGGCACGACACGCTCGTAGAGGTTGCTCAGGAGGGTGTACTCGCTGTCGGCGGTTTGCACCCATTCAGGCGGCAGCGGCGTGGGAATAGCATAGGCGGGGTTGCGCTGGCTCATCGCCATCGGCAAATCGGCGACTGGCGTGCTGAGCGCAGCGTTTCTCAGCGTGCCGTCTGCGGGACGACACGCCGTCAGCAGCACGAACAAACAAAAAACAAGAAGCGCACGCATAGCAGCAAAGCAAACTTCCTCAGGCAATGGGTTGTCCGCCCTAAGTGTAGCACAAGATGGTTTGCGTGGGGGATGGTTTTGCGCGCAGCCTAAAAGTGAAAAATCTGCAGCAGCCCGCGTACCAACCAATAGCCGCCCGCACCCAGCCCCACCAGCGTGGGGAAAATCGCCAGTCCGTTGGCGGGCGCAAAGCCAAACCAGCCAAATGTCAGCCCCAACGCGAAGAACGTTAGCACGCCGCCGACGAAAGCGTTACGCCAGCCTTGCCGCACTTCGACGCGCCGCTGGGACTCAGCGAGGCGTACCAGCATCTTTTGTGCGGTCTCGCGCTTGACCCCTTGTTTGGTCAGTTCCCAAATGACTTCTTCTTTACGTTTGCCGGCTTTAAGCAGCTCGGCGGCGCGGTAGTATAACGCCAGCGCGGCATCTTCGAGCGGGTTTTTCGGCGTGGTCATAGGCAGCCTCTTCGTTATGACGACTGCCTCTATGATAGCACGGTTTTGCGGAGGCAAGAGCGTTAGTCTTTTGGGTGCTTGTGTTCGGCAAGGCGCACGCGCAACCACGCGATGCCTTCGGGCAAGGCGTAAAACACGCGGACTTGCTGCTTATTGAGCATTCGCAGCAGCGTCAGCACAAAAATCTCAATCAGCCGTGCTTCTAGTTTGTCGGCCAAAACGAGCGCAGCGTAGGCGAACTTATCTTGTGGCAGCAACCTCAAGATGTCGCGCGAACGCTGGCGCGCATAGTTCGTGAAGCCTTGCGCGGGATGGGAAAGGTCAACGATGACAGCCAACACGTCGCGCTCGCGCTGCGCGTCGATGGTGCTTTGTACAACGTTTACCCACGTGTCGATTGCGGCGCGGCGCATATCGCCTTGCGTGCGAATAAGCCCAATCGCCCCGTCGTCCAGCCATTCACGAGTGATACCGTAAGCAAACGTTTCGACCATTTTCGCGGGTCTTTTATCTAGAGATTTTACCCATCGTAACACAAAACCACAGCCATGACGGTAAGAATGACGTAAAGGTCTGTTGTTGTTGCGCTCTATGTGGGGCGAGCGTCGCGCAATCGTTGGTTTATTTGCGACGCACTTGGACGTATAATGTGCGCGCTTAGGCGCGAAAACCACACAAAGGCGCATCTGTGCGTTGAAAACAGCAAAAGGATAGCAAAGTTATGCGAATTCCGTCTTGGTTGGTGGCACTGTTGGGTTTTGGCGGGCTGACGCTGATGACAGGCGTTTGCGCGGTGCTAGCGTTTAGCACGACACGCGGCGTAATCGTCGACCTTTGGGACAGCGGCGTGCAAGTGCAATCCCCTGCTGAGGTGTTAAACGTGCTGACGAACCCACAAGCGTTTCGCGTTACGCCCACTGCACCCGTTCTCGTGTTTCAGCCCACGAGCGCACCCACGCTAGCGACCGATGCGCCCGCCGCAAGCACGCCCATTGCCACCAACGATGCGCCCGCCGCAAGCACGCCCATTGCCACCAACGATGCGCCCGCCGCAAGCACGCCCATCAGGCCAGACGACCCGCTGGCACAGTACCGTTGGAGCGACCCGCGCCAAATCCGCATTGTGCTGTTAGGCATTGACCAGCGGCTGGGCTTCGACACCGACCGCGCCTATCGCACCGACACGATTATCTTGGTGACGGTCGACCCGGTGCGCAAGACGGTGGGCGTGGTCAACTTCCCGCGCGACTTGTGGGTCAACATCCCCAACTTCCAGCCTAATCGCATCAACACCGCCAACTTTTTGGGTGACAACGCCGCCTATCCCGGCGGCGGCGCGCAGCTGGTCATGGAGACGTTGAGCGCGAACTTCGGCGTGCCGGTCAACCGCTACATTCGCATCAACTTCAACGCCTTCGAAGCCATCGTCAACGCGCTTGCGCCCAACGGCGTGGAGCTGTGTATCAAAGAGAGCATCTACGACCCCAAGTATCCAGACGAAGGTTACGGCACCATCGAAGTGCGCTTTGACGTGGGCTGCCAACGGCTGAACGCCACGCGCCTGCTGCAATACGCGCGCACCCGCGCCACTTATGGCGGCGACATCGACCGCGCGCGCCGCCAGCAGGAAGTCTTAGATGCCATGCGCACCGAAATTTTAAGTGCCGGCGGCGTTGCCAACTTCTTAGGGCAAATCCCCGCGCTGTGGCAGACGCTCAGCGATAGCTATAAGACCAACCTCACGCTAGACGAAATTATCAGCTTGGGCTTCTTGATGGGCGAAATTGACCGCCAGAACATCACGTTTGCCGTCATCGACAACAACTACGTGGACTTAGGCAAATCGCCCGACGGGCAGGACATCCTCATCCCTCAAGCCGGGCGCATCGCCGACCTGCTGCAGCGCATCGTTTTCCCACAGCAAGAGCTGACGCAGGCGGAAATTATCAGCCGCGCCCAAGCGGAAAATGCCGTCATTCGCGTCTTCAACGGCACAAACACGGCAGGCTTGGCGAGCAGCGTGCGCGAGTGGCTGACCGGGCGCGGCGTGACCGTGAGCGAAATTGGCAACGCGCCCGACCACAACAGCGCGCCCACCGTCATCAAGGATTATGGCAACAACCGCTGGACGGCGCAGTGGCTAGTCAATTTGCTTGGCTTGCCGCAAGACCGCATCCAACCCGGCACGGATGGGCTAGCCGCTAACGGCATCGTGATTGTCGTGGGTCCCGATGCGCAAAGCATTATTTCGCGCTGAGGCTCATTCGCCTGAACCGCGCAGCAAACGACGGCGACGCTCTTCTAGCTGCGCGGCAATGTCGTTCGCGTTAGGAGCTGACTGCGGCGGCTCGTCAACAATCACCAACCGCTCAGGGGTTTGGTCTTCCGCGCGGCTCGCTTTGACAGCTGCCTCCTCGCGCTTAGGCTTGGCACTATCGCTGCGCTTGAGCTTGGAGCCGCTGCCTTCGCTTTGGCTGGTCAGCACGTTATAGGCGACGTAAATCACCACGACCAGCACAGCAATCGGCAGCAGCGACATCGCGAGGTTCAGCACAAAGTTCAGCAACGCCAGCGCAAATAGCACCGCGACAACAAACATGCCCCATTGCAGCGGCGTAAAGCTGCGAAAGTCAAGGCGGCGCAGCCAATCCAACAGTTTCAGCATGGCAAGGTCTCCCCATCTGGCGGACAGCTTGCTGCTATTATAGCACGCCTTTGCGCGCTAGTGCGCCAACCGCAGCCAGCCCTTGCCTTCGTGTCCGTAGTGGCAATGCTGCGGGTGAAAAATCTCCGCCAAGATTTCTAGGGATTCTACCAAGCGCGGACCGGGACGATTGAAGTATTGGTTGCCGTCGGTGAGGTAGACTCGCCCACGCTGCACGGCTTGAAGCGTTCGCCAGCGCGGGTGTTCGGTCAGCGCGGGCAGCTCGCGCTGGGTGGTGGGGATGTCGTAGCCGCAGGGCAAAATCACGATAACTTCGGGGTCAGCGGCTGCCAGCTCATCCCACGTGAGCCAAGGCGAATGCGCGCCTGCCGTGCCGAAGAGGTTACACCCGCCCGCCATGTCGACCAGCTCGGGCATCCAATTGCCCGCTGACATGAGCGGCTCGATCCATTCAATCGTGGCGACAGTCGGCTTAGGCAGCGTGGCGGTGGCTTCGGCAATTGCTGCCATGCGCGCACGCAGCTCCGCCACCAACGCCGCGCCACGTTCAGGCACACCGAGCGCGTCCGCCACGCGCTGAATGTCGGCAAACACGTCCGCCAGCGCGTTTGGCTCTAGCGAAACAACCCGCGCGGGCGTGTCAAGATACTCGCACGCCACGCGCTGCACGTCGGCAAGGCTGACAGCACACACTTCACACTGTGCTTGCGTGACGATAACATCAGGCGCAAGCGTGTTGAGTAGGTCAGCATCAATGCGATAAACAGATGCCGCTTCCTGTAAGATAGCCTTGACGCGCTGGTCAATCTCGTAGCTTCGTCCGTCAGGGTCGAACTTGGGCGCGGTCACGGCGGGCAGGCGGCGCACGCTCGGTGGGTAATCGCACTCGTGCGAGCGCGCCACAAGCGATGCCTCAAAACCCAATCTACAAACGATTTCCGTGCTGCTCGGGAGCAAGGACGCAATGCGCATAGGACGTTCCCTCATCTAACTTGTTGGTGCCTTCAGTGTAGCGCAGCACGCGCAAAAACGCTAGCAACCCGCACAAAACTCCGCTTGCGGTGGCGAGCGTTTTTGTCTAGCATAAACCCCCGCAAGTCGTAACCAAACACGCCAGCGCGCCCACTCTTGCCCAGCGAAAGCCAGCCATGTCCACTTCGCAAAACCAGCAGCCAGCCCCCAAAAACGCCCACGCCAACACAGCGGTGGCGTGGCTGAGCAGCGTGCGCTACACACGCCCCCTTTCAGCCACCGACGCGAAAAAGTGGCAGCTGTTGCGTGAGGGGTTGGGCGTGCCTATTTACGTGCTGGCGATGAGCAGCTCGTTGCGACCGCGCCGCTTCGACGAACACGCGCGCTTTTACTTGCTGCCGCTGCTGCCGCTCGCGCCGCTGCGCTACGCGATGGTGCTGGCGGCGGCAGTGCTTTGGGCATGGTGGGTGATGGCGCGGCACGGCGTGCGTGTGTTCATCGCGCAAAGCCCCTACGAAGGCGCAAGCGGCGCATTTGCGCTAGCGGTTGCGCGGCGATTGGGCGTGCGCGGCGCGCTGATTGTCGAGGCGCACAACGACTTCGAAAACAACCTGTTCACGCTGCGGCGCGTGACATTCACCGCGCTCTACCGCGCACTCATGGAGAAGGCGGCGCGCTATGCCGTGCGGCGGGCGGCTGCCCTGCGGGCGGTGTCGCGCTCCACCGAAGCACAGTTGCGCGCGCTCGCACCAGATACGCCGCTAGTGCGCTTCATGACGTGGACGGACATGGGCGCGTTTGCAAAAGTGACGCGGCATGTGTCGCTGACAAAGGCTCACACACTGGTTTACGTGGGCGTGCTAACCCAGCTCAAGGGCGTGCATGTACTGCTAGAGGCATTCGCTCGGCTGCCTGAACGCTTCGAGCTAGTGCTGATTGGAGCGGAGGAACAGCCCGCATACGCGGCACAGCTGCGCGACCGCTGCGACGCGCTGGGCATCGCGAAGCGCGTGCAGTGGCGCGGCAAGCTGGCTCAAGCCGAACTCGCGCAGGAAGTTGCCGACGCGCGCGCGCTTGTGCTGCCGTCGCTGTCAGAGGGACTGCCGCGCGTCATCATCGAAGGCATGACGTGCGGCACGCCTGTGGTTGCCACAGCAGTGGGCGGCATCCCGGAAGTCTTGCAAGACGGCGTGAACGGCTGGCTGGTCCCGCCCGACGACGTGGACGCGCTGGCGCATGCGCTGCATGCGGCGACGCACGCCGATGCGGATACGCTGGCACGCCTGACCGCCGCTGCGCGTGCTACCGCCCAAGCCGCCTTCTCTACAGAGGCATACCTACAGGGCTACCAAACCCTTGTTGCGTACGGGCGCGCCGCTTGTGCGCCGCCCGCTGCACCGCTGCGGCTGCTGTTGTTCAACCTTGCTACGGACGCTGACCACCAAGTGCTGAGTTTCACTTCCGCTTGGATTAACGCGCTTGCGTCGCACTGCGCCTACGTTGACGTGCTGACCATGCAGGCGGGGCGGCTGACCGTCGCGCCCAACGTGCGCGTCTACAGCGTAGGCAAAGAGCGCGGTTGGAGTGAGCCGCGCCGCGCGCTTAACTTTTACGGGCATTTGCTGCGGCTGCTGATGACGCGCCGCTATGACGTGTGTTTTGCCCACATGATGCCGCTTTTCGCGTTGATGGGCGCGCCGCTGCTGGCGTTGTGGCGCGTGCCGCTGGTACTGTGGTACACGCACCGCCAAAAGACGCGCATTTTGGCGGGCGCGACGTGGTGGGCGCGCCGCGTCGTCACTGCCGCCCCGTCCAGCTTCCCCATCGCCACGCCTAAGCTGCGCCCCTTAGGGCATGGCATCGACACCACATTTTACCAGCCTTCCGCAGCCCCCAGCACCGAGCAAGCGGTGGTCTACGTGGCGCGCCTCACGCCCATCAAACGTCAGGTCGAGCTGCTGTGTGCTACCGCCACGCTAGATGCCGACGTGTGGTTAATCGGCGACAAAAACGCGCCCGAAGACGCTGCCTACAAAGCCGAGCTAGAGGCATTAGCGTGCGACCCGCAGCGCGTGCGTCCAGCGCGTTTGCTTGGCAAGCTGCCGCCCGAAGCCGTGCGCGCCTACGTGCAACAGGCGGCTATCGCGGTCAACCTCTCGCCCGTCGGCTCATTCGACAAGGCGGCACTCGAGGCAATGGCATGTGGCGTGCCAACGTTAGTCCGCAGTCCTGATTTTGCGCCGCTGCTGGGCGACCACGCGCCGTACCTGCTGCTCGATGACCCTAGCGATACGCCACGCTTGCGCGCGCTGCTGGCGCATTGGTTGGACATACCGCCCGCCGAACGCGCTCGCGTGGGCGCAGAGCTGCGCGCCGCCGTACAAACGCAGCACAGCTTGCCGCGCCTGATGGCACGCCTTGTCAGCGTGCTGCGCACGGGGGAGGTGGGCGATGCGTAGCCGTGCGCTTGGTTTGTGGCTTGTTTTGCTCTTGGCAGCGTGTGCGCCTGCGGTGCAACGCGGCGCGCCGCTAGCGGTCCCGCCGTTTGCGACGTGGCAAAGCCAGCAAACCGCCGACACGTTCTTGCGCCCTGAAGGCGACAGCTATCGCATCACCAGCCGTGCGCCTTATGCGTGGCAGGTTGTCGACGTGCCGCACGGTGACGTGTGGATAGAGGCGACGTTTGCGGTGCTTTCGGACGACATGGACAACGGCTACGGCGTGGCGTGCCGCGTTGAACGCGACTTCATCGACAACGACGGCTACTATGTCATGTTGAGCAGCGACGGCTTCTACGGCATTTTTTGGCGATTTGGCAAAGACTTCATTCCCTTGCGCGATTGGCGCATCGCTACCAGCATACGGCAAGGCAAGGCGACCAACACGCTGCGGATCGCCTGCTTGCGCGAAACGCCCGAGAGCGATCGCATCTACGTTTGGATTAACGACATCTTCGAGGCGAGCGTGTCGATGTCCACGCGCGGCTTGTCGCCTGCGCCCTCAGCACAAGGTTTGGCGGCGGTGGTGGCGCACATTTACGGCGCGGGGGAAGTCGACGTGCGGGTGACTAACTTGCAAATTTACCAAGCTCATCGCTAAAAAGTTTCCCAACGTTTTGAAATGTGCTATACTAGCCCTATGTAAACTCAATAAGATTAGGTGCGGCATGGGGCAAGTTAGCTTACGTCAGTATCTCAAGCAGGTTGAAGGGCTGATTGATGAGGGCAAGCAGGACGAGGCTCTCGCACATGTGCGCCACATCCTAACGCAGTATCCCAAGAACGCGGCGGCGTACCGTGCGCTGGGGCGCGTGTTGGTGGCGCAGTCCAAGTGGGAAGAAGCGGGGGATGTGTTGCGGCGTGCGCTGGCGGTGCTGCCTACCGATTTTGTCGCGCACGAGCAGCTTAGCCTCGTGTACGAAAATCAGGGTAAGCTCGACGAGGCACTCTATCACATCGAACGTGCCTTTGACCAGCAACCCAACGACAAAGACGTGATAGCACGCTTGCGCCGCCTTTACACCAAGCAGCGCGGCGTGAACGTCGAAAAGCTCCAGCTGACGGCGGGGGCGGTCGCCAACCAGTACATCGCCAACAATAACCCCCAACCCGCTATCGACCTGCTGCGCAAGACCTTGCAGCGCAGTCCCGAGCGCGTTGACCTGCGCTTGTCGTTGGCGCGTGCGCTCTGGTTGGCGGAAGAGCGCGTCGATGCCGCCGAAACCGCGATGGACGTGCTAAAAGTTCTGCCTTACGCGCTGATTGCCAATCGTATCTTGGCGGAGCTTTGGCTGGCGGAAGGTCGCCCCAGCGACGCGCAGCGTTATCTCAGCCGCATCGAAGAGGTCGAGCCATACCTTGCGCTACAGCTGGCAACGGGCAGCGCGCCTGACGACGGCTGTACCATTGAAGAGTTGGACTATCAACGCTTGCTCAAGCAGCAGCTTTCCACCGCTAACCCGGACTGGCTAGCGCAGCTAAGCGACGCACCCGCTGCTCAAGACGACGCGCTGCCGCTGTTAGACGACCAGCCCAACCTTGTCAACGAGACCTTTAAGGGTGATTTGCCTGATGACGTGCTGCGTCGCATCGAGTCGCTGCGTGGCACGGCAACGGATGAAACGGTGGTGGTCAAACAGCCTGCGGGCAAGACAGGGCTGACGGGCTTGTTTGACGACATCGTCAGCGACGACACCGCCGATGACTTATCTTGGCTGGAAGACCTCGCTGACGCGGACAGCCAAACCGCGCCAGCTAAGAGCGGGCGCGTTTCCACAGGCTTAACGGGCATGCTCAGCGCGCTGCAAGATGACAGCCCTGTCGAAGTCGACGACAGCTGGCTGAACGACCTGAACGACTTCGACGACATTTTCTCTCCCGCTAGCGCGCAAACGGCACAGGATAGCAAGCCTGACTTTTTGGCGGATATTCCTGATGCCGCGCCGCAGCACCCGCAAAGCGGGCGCGTTCCCACAGGCTTAACGGGCTACTTCAGCGAAGAAAGCGGTGATTTCGACGCAGTGTTAGACGACACGCCGCGCGGTGACGTGCTAGAAGAGGAGGACCCGCTGGCGTGGATGCAGCAGACAACCGCCTCTGCGGTTGACCCCAACGACCCGCTGGCATGGATGAAAGACAGCGGCATTGAGTATGACGAAAACGCCGTTAATCCCTATGAAGCGCAGCTTGACCTTGACGAGGCGGACATGTTCACGCCTCAAGACGAAGATCCACTGGCGTGGATGAAAGAGGCAGGCATCGAGTTTAACGACGAACCTGCTGAGGATACCCCCGCTGCGCAAGCTAGCGGCTGGTCATTGGACGATGAAGCCTTTGATTTGGAAGAGATGATGGCGTTAGATGCGCTCACGACGGATGAGCAAGCTACCGTCGCGCAAGATTGGCAGAGGGATATGTTGAACGATGACGACGAATTGAGCGGTTGGGACGCGGAAGAAGAGGACGACCTCGCGTGGCTGAGCGACCCTGAGGTGCTGGCAAACGCGCAAACGGAGGACGCGCTGCAAGCCGAAGAAGGCATACCCTCTGACCTCGATTGGATGCTGGACAGCAGTGCTGAAGACTTTACATGGCAAACTGAGCTTGAAGACGAAACGAGCGCGCCCGACTTGTTCGGCGACCTTGAAATCGAGGAGCAACCCGCTGCTGATGCGAATAGCTTTGGCTTTAGCACGAGCGAACTGCAAGATTTTGCGCCTGCTGACGAAACCCCCGATTGGATGAGCGAGTTCGCCACCGAAGAGCCACAAGCGCAAGCGGTTGCCGACGACTTTGCCTTTGGTGACGACGAAACCCCCGATTGGATGAGCGAGTTCGCC
>CALIEB010000022.1 GCA_938022205.1 uncultured Anaerolineae bacterium
GGGCGTGACGCTGTGGCTGGTGTATCCTGAAGACAAAGAGGTGGCGGTGTTTGCGCCGCAGCGCGCGCCACAGCTTTTGGGTGAGGCGGACACGTTGACCGCGCCCGACCTGCTGCCTGATTTTCGCTTGCCCGTGAAAACGCTGTTTGAAGAGTGATGTTACAGAATATTAACCGTAATAGATTGATTTATGTGATTTTGTGCATAAACGGCTAGAAAGCTGTAAAACGGTGCGCTTTTTAAGCACCTACTTACGTATTCAAAGTACAATAGACTTACGTCACTAGAGATATAAATATAAAAGGAGTAAGGGCGGCAATTGCACGCTCAAATACGATGAAAGACACCAAAATTTCGGAACTCACCGTCGGACAGTTACAACGACTGATTAAGCGCACCGTCCAGCAAGCTGTGGCTGAAGTGATGATTGAAGTGATGACGATAGGCAAGATTGAAGACGAAGCCCAGTACGAAGCAGAACTCACCGAATACGTGCGCCGCAGCTTAAACAACACGCGCCCTACCGCCAAAGCGGGCGCACGTCGCGACGACTAACGACAACGGCGGGGTGCTTGCGCATCCCGCTGCGCTTCTCCCCTGTTCACTTGCCTCGCTTTGGGCTAATATCCCCTTGTTTTGGTCAAACAAACGAAAGCAGCCGCTGGCATGCCGCCCAAGATGCTGGTCATTCTACCCGCCTACAACGAGGCTCTCAACATTGCACGCACGATTGCGGGCGTGCGCGCGGCGTTGACGACGGCGGATGTGCTGGTGATTAACGACGGGTCGCAGGACGACACGGCGGCGGTGGCAGCGGCGGCGGGCGCGTTGGTGCTGAATATGCCCTACAACGTCGGCATCGGCGCGGGCGTACAAGCCGGCTTTCAATTCGCCTTGCGCTATGGCTACGAGATCGTCATCCGCAACGACGGCGACGGACAGCACGCCGCGCAAGACAGCCTGCGCTTGCTGGCACGGCTGGCGCAGGGCGATGTTGACGTGGTGATTGGCTCGCGCTTTCTTGGCGAGGGCGGCGACTACGGCACGCCGCTCACACGTCGATTGGGCATCACCATCTTGGCGGCACTGCTCACGCGCATCACCCAACAGCGCATTACCGACCCCACCAGCGGCTTCGCGGCGTTTAACGCGCGCGCTATCGCGCTGTTCGCACGCCTCTACCCACACGACTATCCCGAGCCAGAGGCGATTGTGTTGCTGCACAGGGCGGGCTTGCGCGTTTGCGAAATTCCCGTGCAGATGCACAAACGCCAAGCGGGGCAATCGTCGATTACCCCCCTGCGCAGTGCCTATTACATGGTCAAGGTCATTCTCGCTATCCTGATTAACATGCTGCGCCCGCAGCCGCCCTGCTAGTCGTCGTCGCAGGTGATGTTCGGCAGTGACACCCTGCTGCTGCCGTCGCTGAGTATCCCGTTCTCGTACGTTCCGAAGAGGTAAATGTCGTAGCTGCCGCTGCTTGCACTGCCTATGCGCGTCTCATAAAAATCCTTAAATTCACCGTTGACAACAGCGTAAGTGAGAAAAACGTTTGGGCTGGGATTTGCGCCTGACCATTCCACGATGACACCGTTGGAACTGCACTGCCAGCGCGCGGAAAGCGCGTTCGGTGGCGTTGGCTTGGGGCGCATGGTGATTTCGTTAGAGAGTGGCGTGGAGCAGATGATGTTGCCGTTGTCGTCCAGCACGTTGACGCGCCAGTAAATCGACCCGCCGTGCAGCAGGTCACCTACATCCGCGTAAACGCGCGTCGTGTTGCCGTAAAAGAACGTGGTCAAATAGGCGCGCATGTTGCTGTAGATGTCAAGGCTGTAGCGCGTCGCACCCTCTACGGCTGTCCACGTGAACTCTTGATTGTAGTAGGCTGCATCATAGGTGGGCCACACCGTGACGAAGTTCGCGCACGTGCCTAGCGCACCGCCGGGCGTTGCGCTAGCGCGCGGGGCAGGCGTGCGGGTGGGGCGAGCGGGCGGCACGGGTGTGGGCGTGGGGTCGCCTTCACATGGCACGCGCACCTCGTAGCTTAATAACGGTTCGGCAGGCAGCCGCCGTAGCGCGCACCACGCCTCTAGGCTGTCGCGGCTGACACGCTCAGGTGGAGTGCCGCCGCAGCTCACCGTGCGGTCGTTGCTCTGCCCGTCTGCTCCCAGATTGTCGGAGTCGCTCAAACAGAACACGCTGCGTTGACCCGCGCCGATGGTCGTCTTGTCGCCGTCGGGCGTGGTCAGTGTAATGCTGCCGTCGAGCGTTATCACCTCTAGCTGGGTGTCGTCGTTAAGCGTGCGGAACAAACCAGTTGACCCCATTACCACTTCTGCACCGTTGAGCGTGAGGCGAATTTCCATCCCCCTGCGTCCTTGAATGAGCAGCACACTGTCGGGGGCTTCGTTGCAGGTCTGCTTGCCGATACCTGTGCGCAGGTAGAAGGCTTGCATGGGCGTGGTGAACTCGTCAAGGTTGACAGGCAGCGTGTCAATCAGCGGGTCGTCTTGCAGCACGCTACGGCTTATCCACGCCAAACGGTTGTTGTAAGCGATGCGCACCCACTGCGCTCGCTCATCGCGCACGTCCGCCGCGAAGGTTGCGCCCGCTGCCGCGCCGCCTAACACGTTGAAGTTTGTGCCTGCGCCGCTGCGAATGTTGGCGTTTGTGCGTACGGTCACGGTGAGCGGAGGAGGTGGCAGCTGTGCTTTTTCGGGCGTTACAGCATTTTCAACCTCCACATCGCCCATCAGGACGAACGTAACCGCCTGACCGGGCAGCGTGTTCGGCACGTTGCCTTGCACGCTCATGACCGCCACGCCCCACGTGCCCCCCTCAAGGTCGAGCGGCGCGGTCTTCAGGTTAACGAGCGTGGTCAAGTCGGCTCGGTCGGCGGGTTGGCTAAAGAAGTTATCGGTAACCTCCGTAGCGAACGCCGCAATTACGTCGGCGTAGCCGTAACATGCTGTGTTGCGCGCCATGTTCTGGCAGTTGTCACCGACTGCGTTAAGTGCTTGCTGCACGAGCGCGGGGCAGTCTTGAGCAAACGCGGGCAGCAGTGCCACCATTCCCAGCAGCAGCCCCCAAAGTGTCAGTTTCAGCACGCTGTAACAGCGCATTATGCCCCCCTTGCTTGTTATTGCTTTGGTAAAAGCCATTGTATCACACAAAAAAAAGCCCGCCAGCAACGCTGACGGGCTGTGCCGAAACCCAGACTCGAACTGGGGACCCACGCATTTTCAGTGCGTTGCTCTACCAACTGAGCTATCTCGGCAATGTCGCGTATTGTATGTGTGCGACACGCGCTTGTCAAGATGCTTGTGTGCGAACGCAAAACTCGTTATGATTGAACGTAACGGTTGATAGTGTCGGAGCAGACGCAATGAATCAGCGCATGGTGGAGTTTATACGGGCGTTACGCGCTGCAGGCGTGCGCATTAGCATCGCGGAAAGTCAGGACGCGCTCAAAGGCGCGCTGGAGATTGGCATTGGCAACGCGGCGTTTTTTAAGGCTGCTCTCAAGAGCGCGCTGGTCAAAGAACACCGCGATGCCGACAAGTTCGACTATTTCTTCCCGCTCTTCTTCAGTGCCAATCAACCTAACCTTGAGGACATCAACGACTTGCTCACCGAAGAGCAGCGCGCGCTGCTGGAGGCGGCGATGCAGGCTCTTGCGGGTGACATGGACGCGCTGCGTGCGCTGCTGCAAAGGCTTATGGACGGCGAACCGCTCACACAAGAGGAGCTGGACGCGCTGGGCGAGGCAGCGGGTTTGCCCAACGGCAGCGACATGTACCAGCGTGCTTGGTTCGAGCGGCGCATGATGACCCAGCTGGGCATGAGCCAGCTCAACCAGATGATTAGCGACCTCATGGAGATGCTGGCACAGATGGGCATGTCGGACGAGCAGCTTAGCCAGCTTGAGCAACTGCTGCGCGCCAACATGCGCGGTTTGTCCGACCAAATCAGCCAATATGCCGGACAAACGCTGGCACAACGTATGGCGGAACGCGAGCCGGAAGAACGCCCCGACCTGCTCGATGTGCCGTTTCACCGCCTGAGCGACCGTGATATTGACATCATCCGCGACGAGATGCGCCGCCTTGCTGCGCGGCTGCGCACGCGCAACGCCCTGCGACAGAAACGCGCGCGCACGGGCAGCTTTGACCCGCGCAAGACGCTGCGCAACAACATGCGCTACGGCGGTGTGCCGATTGAGCTAGCGCACCGTGTCAAACAAAAGAAGCCCAATCTCGTGTTGATTTGTGACCTTAGCACGTCGATGCGCTACATGGTGGAGTTTTTGCTCACGCTGGTGTACCAGCTGCAAGACCAAGTGACACGCACGCACAGCTTCATCTTTATTGGCGACATGGTCGACGTGACGATGGACATGGAAGAGAACGACAGCCGCGTGGCGGTGGCGAAGGTCATGCGCAACAACCCGCCCGGCTACTACAGCACCGACTTGGGCAACAGCCTCAACACCTTTGCCCAGCGGCATATGCAGACGATTGACCATCGCACGACGGTGCTGATTTTGGGCGATGGGCGCAACAATTACAACAACCCGCGCCTTGACATCGCGCAAGCCATACAGCGCAAGGCACGCCGCCTG
This sequence comes from uncultured Anaerolineae bacterium, assembly GCA_938022205.1. GTDB lineage: Bacteria > Chloroflexota > Anaerolineae > Aggregatilineales > Phototrophicaceae > JANWYT01. The sequence goes on from CALIEB010000022.1 coordinate 4,622, forward strand.
TTCTGGTTCTGTCCCGAACCGCCAGCCCAATGGGGAACGGGCGACAGTGACATGCACCGCTACGCGCCCTTGAGCGACGGCGTGTTTTTGGTGCGTAACCTGCGTGACCTTGCTAACAGCGTCGACAAAATTCTTGCCGATAGTTAAAGTGAGCGTGCTGATGGATTGGTGCAGCGTCTCTTGTTTTCATGGTGTGAACGCGCGTGGACTAAAGCGGCTGGAGCAGGTGGCACATTACCGTACCTATGCTGCTGGTGGCTCAATTTTTGTAGAAGGTGCGCCTTGCGCGGGCTTGTACGTCGTCGTTGAAGGCATGGTCAAAATCTATCGCATCAGCCCAGAAGGGCGGCTGCACACGCTTAGCTTGCTTAAGCCGCACGCAACCTTCAACGAGGTGGCGGCGGTGGACGGCCGCGCCAACCCTTATAACGCTGTTGCCGTGACACAAGCGCGCGTGGCGCACATCGCCCACGACACGCTTATGGAGCTGCTTGCCACTGAGCGCGACTTGCTCAAGAGCTATGTGCAGGCACTGGCGCACGTCAACCGCGAGTACATCGAACGCCTTGAAGATATGACCTTTCGCTCGATTCCGTCGCGGCTGGCCAAGCTCTTTTTGCACGAAACCACCTACGCCGACACCATCGCTGAAACGCCCACCCAGCTCTCGCAAGAGGCGATTGCCTCTATTCTTGGCACAACCCGCGAAGTGGCGGGGCGTGCGCTGCGCAGCTTGCTCAACGCCGGCTTGTTGAAGAAGCGCGGGCGTGGTGTGTACATCGCTGACCGCGCAGGCTTGGAACATCTTGCTGAAACCAACGAGATGCCGCAGGTTTCGCTAGAGACAAGGAGCGACTGCTGATGACGGTTTCGCCTGCTGTGCCGATGACGCTAGCCGACTTTGAGGCGTGGGTGAAGCTGCCTGAAAACGCCGACAAGGTGTTTGAGTGGGTGGCTGGGGAAGTGGTGGAAAAGATGCCTAGCAACATGATTGCCTCGCGCATTGCCATGCTTATCGGCGGGTTTATTCTAGCGTTTTTGCGCGAGCGCGGGCTAAAAGGTCACGTGACGGGCGCGGACGGTGGCTACCAAATTGGCGGCGAACGCTACGTGCCGGACGTGGCGTTGGTGGCGTTGACGAAGCTACCCCAGCTTGCGCCATATGCCTATTGTCCTGTGCCGCCCGACCTTGCTGTGGAGGTGGTTTCTGACCCGCAAAGTGGACGCGAACGCCGCGACTTGCGCCGCAAGGTGATGCACTATGTGGCGGCGGGCGTGACGGTGTGGGTGGTCGACCCGTTCGATGACACGGTGGAGGTGTATCGTCCTGACCATCCGTTTAAGTTGGTCGAATTGGACGAGACGCTGACGGGCGAGGGGCTGCTGGCGGGCTTTGCGCTGCCCTTGCGACAGCTTTTCCCCGACGCGCCTAGTGAAGGCGCGCATCACGAAAACCCTGTGACTGACGCATAAAAGGACGTACTTTTGACTTTTGGTTGTTGACTAGACCGTCCAACAACCTCCATTGGTAATTTTCAGAAACATTTCCCCCTTGTCCTGATTGACAAAACCTAAAACTGTAATATGCTTTTCTAATGAAGCGCGCGCTAACTTTTACACAACTTAACTCATTTAGGAGTGTCGTATGCGATTCCAACGCGGTATTCTGCCATTGTTAGTGGTGGTTGCTTTGGTTATGTCGCCTGTTTTGCGCGTGCTTGCACAAGGCACAGTGCTGGCAGACAACGGTTTCCGACCGCAGCAGCACGGGTTCTCGTTCGAGAACTATGGCAACGATAACAAGCCTGTTAACCTGACACCTACTTCGATGCGCGAGTTGTTTGGTGACCGCGTCTGTAAGGCGGTCAAAGACAGTGAGTGCGTGCTGACTGCTAGCGCACAAGCGTGGATGGAAAAAGTCAACAAGGACATGGGCGGCGGCCACTGCGAAGGCATGGCGGCACTCAGCAAGCTCATCTTTGAGGGCAAGGTCAGCCTGCAATCGCTTGACCCCAATGCTCGCACGATTGCTGACCTCAAAGCGGATAACCCGCGCGTGCAGGCGGAAATTGCCAAGTGGTTCGCTACGCAGTACGTTCCGCCAACAGCTACCTCCGAAATTCGTGACCAAACGCCTTCGCAAATTGTCGACACGCTGATTAACAGCCTCAAGCCGGGCAGCGCGCCCTTCTCAATGGGTATCTATCAAGCGGACGGCAGCGGCGGACACGCCATCAAGCCGTACTCGGTGGTTGACATGGGCAACGGCATCGTGCGCATTATGGTCTACGACAACAACTATCCCAACCAAGAGCGGTTTATTGAGGTCGACCGCAACAGCAACACGTGGAAATACACCGGCACGACCAACCCTGACGAGCCTGTTTCTGAATATAGTGGCGATGCCAGCAGCTTCTCGCTGACGCTTACGCCCACCACCGCGCGCTTGCAGCTGCCGCAAGAGTGCGACTTCTGCAACAAAACGCCCGCAGAAATCGCCGGCGGCGAACAGCAGCAACCTTCCGCTACCCAAGAGAGCAGCGCGGAGCAGCCGAGCGAAGATGGTGATAACACTTGTCAGACGACCACCATCAACACCGGCGGCAACACTGACGTGGTGGTGACGACTGCTGATGGCAAAAAAGCTGGCGTGGTGAAAGGGCAAGCGTTCTCGCAAATCGATGGCGTGGTGATTTTACGCCCGCGCAGCAGCGGTGGGTTGGCGGACGACACGCCCGGCGCGCTCATCATCATGCCTAAGCAGCAAGAGAACGTCAGAATTGACGTGAAAGGGCAAGACGAGGACGGTGAGGTATACGTCAACGACTGCGACCGCTACCAGAAGGTTTCCGGCATTGGGCAAGACAAGGACACCACGCTGCTCTATGACCCCGAACAGAACGGCGTAACAGTGCAGTCCGACGATGAGCTGGACATCGAAGGCGGCTACAACAACGACGACGGTAACGACATGATTTACCGCCTTGAGAACGTGAGCGCGGAAAACGGCGGCACGGTGCGCGTTGGCATTGACCCCGAAACCGGCGAGCTGACCTTTGGCGGCAGCGATGACACCAAGTTTAACGCCAGCCTGTTTGGCATTTCCCCTGACGGTGACCTGTTGGAGAAAGACTTGGGCGAGCGCAGCGTGACAGGTGGGCAAGGCATTAGCTTCAATGCTAACGATGCGCTTGAGGCGGATGGCGATGTGGACTTTGACACCTTCGACCTTGACGATGATTTCTTCAGCGACTTTGATGGGCAGGAAGCCCTTGACTTTGACGCGCTGTTCGACGAGTTGGACGCGGATGACGACGGCATGCTCGACGAAGCAGGTGATGACGAAGCAGGTGATGACGAAGCAGGTGACGACGAAGCAGGTGACGACGAAGCAGGTGACGGCGAAGAAAACAAAAGCGGTCAGTAAAAACGCTGGCACTGTGGTATAATGGCAACTAGGGGCGGCAACGCCCCTTTTTGTTGATGAATGCACGAAGGAGAGAGCCATGCCCAAGACTGTCACGCTCGCCAGCGTTCAAATGAACGCCACGCCTGCACCGTTAGGCGAACGCCTCAGCCGTGCCGCCAACCTCCTCGCCCAAGCTGCCGCTAGCGGCGCGCAAGTTGTCTTGCTGCCCGAGTGCTTCAACCTGGGCTATACTTACGAAGAAATCAACTATGAGCGCGCTGAGCTGCCGGATGGACAGACCGCACAGTGGCTTAAAGCACAAGCACACCAGCACAACGTCTACGTGGCGGGCAGCTGGATCGTGCGCGTCCACGACCACTTATTTCAGCGCGCCCACTTGGCTGCCCCTGATGGGCGCACGTGGCACTATGACAAGCACTACCCGCTGGTATGGGAGCGCGCTTTCTTCCGCGAGGGCGACACGCTGACCGTCGCCGACACGGAACACGGCAAAATCGGCTTGATGGTGGGCTGGGACAGCGCGCACCCCGACCTGTGGCGACGTTATGCCGGCAAAGTCGATTTGTTGCTCATCCCCAGCAGCCTGCCGCGCGTAGAACGCCCCAGCGTGCAGTTCGCCAGCGGCGCGCGCTACACGTTGGCGATTGGCAACCATCACGTTGCTGATGGTGACCTGCACCGCCAAGCGGCGTGGCTGGGTGTGCCTGTGGCGTATAGCACCGCGTGGGGTGAACTCAACACGCTGCTGCCGATGCCGTTGCTCTCGCTGGGCGTGATGGCGGGCTATCAACCCGCGCTGCTCAAGCACACCGAAGACGTGGGCAGCATGCGCTTCCTCGCGCGTTTCGACCGCCACACAAAGGTTATTGGTGCGGATGGCACAACGCTCGCGCAAGCAGGCGAGGGCGACGCGCTCGCGCTGGCGACGGTGACGCTTCCCGACCACACGCCTGTGCCACAGCGCGCACAGCCGCCTGTTGAAACCGATGACTTCACGCGCTTTATGGCGGATATTGTCGGTGCGGGCGCAATGACGCTGGTCTACCAGCGCGGCGCACGCCAGCACTACGGCGGCACGATGGCACCGACCAGCCGCAGCACCTATTGGTGGGCGCGCTTTGCCGTGTTGGCGTTCTTGCTTGGCGTGATGTTAGGACGCAAGTGGCGTTAGGCGGCGTTACAGGGCTGCTTGCAAGGCAGCGTGGGTTGCTTCGACCATATGGTCGAACGTGAAGCGTTCGAGTCCATGTGTTGTTTGCGCGGCTAGCCGCGCCCAAAGCGTGTGGTCGGCGGCGCGGCGCAGCGTATCTGTCAGCGCGTCAAGGTCAGCGAACGGCACGAGCAAGCCGTTGCGCCCGTCCACCACCACCTCGACGTTCCCCCCCTTCGCGCTGGCGATGAGCGGTGTGCCGACGCGCAAGCTCTCGAGCAACGTGTGCGCCAACCCCTCGTAGCCGCTATAAAGCGCGAAGTAGTCGGCGGCGCGCATGGCGTGATAGAGCGTTTCGCGCGGCAGCCGCCCTAAGAAACGCACGCGCTCGCCCAACGGCGCAGCCAACGCTTGCAAGCGCGCTAGCTCCTCACCGTCGCCCGCCACGAGCAGCTGATACTCGGGCAGGCGCGCCACCGCTTGAATGAGATAATCCACGCCCTTCCAGGGGGTTAAGCGTGCCGCCGTCAGCAGCGTGATGCGCTCATCTGACAGCCCCAACGCGGCGCGCGCCTCCTCGCGGCTGGGCAGCGCGGCGGGCGCGGGCGGCAGCGCGTTGTAAATGACGCGCACGCGCTCTTCTGGCACGCCCCAACCCAACACCATCTGCTTTAGGTAAACGCTCGGGACGATGACCTGCGTCATCGCGCGCACTTGGCGGTTGCGCGAAGCCTGCTGCTGCCCGACGATGCCGCGCATGGGGTGCGTTTGAAAGTCGTCGATGTTGAGCGTGGGCGCAATCCAGCCCTTGCGGATGCAGCGTTCCCACGCGGGGTCGCCCACCACTTTCAGCACGCGCGGCGCGCGCACGCCCACCAGCGGCAGGTCAAGCGTGTGCTGATAGACCACGCGCGTGCCACGTCCCATCTGCGTGCTGGCGAGCGCATAGCGCGCGTAGCGCAGCGGCAACACGCCGCGCGGGATGCGCCGCACAGGGTAGGGGTAGCCCGTCGCGTCGCCCTCACCGAAGGTCAGCACGCGCACGTCCCATCCACGCGCTTGCAGCGCGGGCAGCACTTCGTAAAGGTAGGTGGCGGGTCCGCCTGCTTCGGGGTGGAAGATGCCGCTGGCGACCAACAAGCGCATGGGGCTAATCGTCCCCAAGCACCCAGCGCATGGCTTCTTCGCGTTCTTGCAGGGTAAAGAAGCGCGTCTTGTCGCCTGCCGGCGCGAGCGTGCTGATGAGCGTGTTGGCTAGCGTCAAGAAGATGTTGCCTTGATGGATAATCGCTGTACGCCCACGAGGACGCTGCGGCAGCGCGGTCTCAAGGCGTTGGAAGCGACGCACCATCTCGTTAATCGGTGCTTGCCCACTGGCATCGGTCACGTCGACGATATAGCGCAGCACCGGCGTTCTGGGGTCAGCCGTCGCCAGCAGCTCGGTGAGGATGGCGAAGAACTCATCCAACGCGGTGGGCGATCTGCCGGTAAACGTGAACGTATGCACGCCATTAGGCAGCAGCGCGTAGGTGCAGCCTGTGGTGGAACGGTCATCGTGAGAAGACATGCCTCATAAGCCCTTAAAAACTTTTATGAAACAACCATAAGTATATCAGCTTGCCAAAAAGATTACAAAGGCGCGCAAGGTAGGCGGAAGTAAAACGTCGAGCCTTTGCCCTCTTCGCTTTCAACCCAAACATCGCCGTTGAGCTTTTCGACGATACGCTTGACGATGCTCAACCCCAGCCCATGCCCGCTCGCGCGCACGGTCTCGAGGCGTTCAAACGGCACGAAGATGCGCTCCAAATCGTCGGCGGTGATGCCGCGCCCATTGTCGCGCACCCACCACGCCACACAGCCTTCGGTGACCGTGCCGCCTATACGAACATGCGGCGGGCTGCCCCCGTACTTGATGGCATTCGTGATGTAGTTCACCCAAATTTCTTCAACCCATGCCGCATGCCCTAACGCGGCGGGCAGCAGCGGCAGCTCCTCAATCTCAATCGTCGCGCTGTACTGCTCAATCATATACGCAAGGCGCGCGCACGCTTCGCGCACCACGTCGTCCATATGCAGTGGCTCTAGCTCAATGTCGTGGTCGCGCATCTCTGACAGCATCAGCAGCTCATCGATGATGCCGACCATCTTGTCAGCGGTGCGCTCAATCGTCTCTATTGCCTCGAGGAATTGGTCAGGCGTGAGCGTGGTATATTCCGTGCGCACGAGGTTGGCGAAGCCTATTAGCACCGCTAGCGGGTCTTTCAGGTCATGGGCGACAGTGTGGGCGAAGGCGCGCAGGTCGTCGTTGCTGCGGCGCAGCTGCTCTTCGGCTTGGATGCGCGCCGTGATGTCGGTGATGATGCTAAAGCTGCCTTGATAGTTCCCTTCCGAGCTGATGATAGGCGCGCCGCTGACGATGGCATACGTGAGTTTGCCGTCTTTTTTGATGAACTGAATCTCGTAGGTTGAGCTTTCGCCCACGCGCCGCCGCTCGATGTGTTCGTAGAGTATAGGGCGCGTCTCTAGCGGGTGCAGCTCGTAGGCGTTTTTCTGCGTGAGTTCTTGGCGCGTGTAGCCCAGCAGCGCGCACAAGTAGTCGTTAGCGTAGACAACGCGGTCATCCGCCGAGTGCACCAACACGCCTTGCTGCATCATGTCAAGCAGGCGGTTGTAGTTTTGCTCAACTTGGTAGAGGCTGTTTTCAAGACGGCGCACGTCCGTGACATCAGTGACCACCGAATAGAGCAGCCTACGTCCGTTCAGCGTTATCGGCGTGGAGCGCACCAACACGTTGCGAACTGCACCGCTGGCGAGGCGGTGGTTAAAGTTAAACTGCCGCTGCTGCTTTTCTAGGGCGACCTGCATGTCTAGCGATGTTTTACGCACTGCTTGGGTGTTGATTTGCGTGATATACATATTGCGCAGTGTCTCGCGCGTGTAACCGTAGAACTCACAAGCGGCGGGGTTCGCGTCGACAATGCGCCCGTCCTGCGGGTCGATGATGAGCGCAATCGCCAGATTGTTATCGAAAAGCTCTTGATAAAGTGTGTCGTTTAGCACTGCATATAACCTTTCGAGGACACGCTAGGCATGTCTTTGTGGTAGCATGTACAATTGCTATTGTAGCAGTGATTGTGATTTTTGCTGACAAGTTCTGAATTTTTTAGAAATTCTTGCTAGAAAGAAGACAGACCATGCGCGTTTTTATCCTTTGTTTGCTCGTAGCGGCTTTCGGGCTGCCCGTGTCGGCGCAAGCCACGCCCACGTCAGTTGTGCCGCTGTTGACGCAAGCGCGTGAACATTTTGCCGCCAGCCGCTATCGCCTCGCGCAGGAGGTGCTGGACACGTTGTTGGCGCAGGAAGACAGCCTCGATGCGCGTTTCTTGCGCGCCGAAGTGCTGCTGGAGCGCGGCTTGCTGGAAGACGCTCTTGCCGACCTTGACGCGCTGCTGGCGCAAGCTCCGCAGCACACCGCCGCACTAGCTCTGCGCGCTTATGTGGCAGCGACAAGCGACGAAAGCCAGCGGCAGGCGAGCCTCGTCGCGCTAGAGCAAGCTATCGCGCTTGACCCTACCGCCGCGTATCCGCATTACATACGGGCGTTGTTGGCCATGCAAACCGCCGACTACGCCGACGCGGTGGCTGCCGCCAGCGAAGCGTTGGCGCGCGATGCCGACTTTTTGCTAGCCTATAACGTGCGGGCGAGCGCGAATGTCGCGCAAGGCAGAACCGATGACGCGCTGGCGGACTACGACCGCATCACCGCCCTGCAGCCCGCACTTGCCTATCCCTACGTCAACCGCGCCGTCATCTATCGCATGCGCCGCGACTACGACAAGGCGTTAGCGCAGCTTGACCAAGCGATTGCCCAGCAGGCGGACTACGCGCCCGCCTATGTGATTCGCGCCTTTGTGCATATCCAGCTTGGCAACGCCTCGCCCAACCGCACCGACTACCGCGCCGCCTATGAGCGCGCCTTGCAAGACCTCACGAGCTACCTCGCGGTGACGCATCCCGATGACGTGCTGCCCGACATCGCGCAGCTTAAGAGCCAGCTCGAGGCATTGCTGGCGACACGCTGATAGCCATGCGTGTGCTGCGTGGGCTAGTCGGACTGTTGGTGGTTGCCGCGCTGGTGGTGGGTGGGGCGCAGGTCATGCGTGCCACCATTTTCAACGTCGTGGCGTTCACCGATTCTCTCCCCGTGTTCACCGGCTGTCAGGTGCTGTACAGCGGCGCGTCACCTTATACACCTGAGGCGACGGCGCGCATCCAAGCCGCTATCCGCGCGCGCGTGCCGCACTATGACTTCACGTTTGACCAGCACCGCTTTGCCTATCCCGCGCACGTGTGCGTGCTGCTCGCGCCGTTTGCGCTGTGGGACTACGACGCTGCCACGCCCTATTGGCTGCTGCTGAACTTCGTCAGCTTTGCGCTGCTGCCTGTTGCGTTCTACCGCGTGGCGGGCGTGCGCGTTGCACCGCTGTGGCTGGCGGGCATGGTCTTCGTCAGCTTGATAGGCTGGCGTTACAGCATGATTCACATCATCTTGGGGCAGTTCGTCTTCTTGGTGCTATGGGCGATGCTGGGCGCGACGGCAGCACTGCGCGGCGGGCGCGACCTGCTGGCGGGCGTGTGTCTTGCCTGCATGACCGTGCGCCCAGAGGGCTTCTTCCTCATGCTGCCGCTGTTAGGCTTCGCGCTGCTGCGCCGCCGCTGGCGCGTGCTGGCAGGACTGCTCGGCACGCTAGCGGCGTTCGCACTCGTCACGTTTGTGCTGGCGGGCGTTTGGTTGGGCGAATTCTTGCAGCGGTTGCGCGAATACGGCAGCTATCGCCAGCAAGCGACGCTATGGCTGCCATCGCTGCTGGGTGCGGCGGGCGTGCTGGCAGCGGGTGGTTATCTCGCCGCGCTGGCGTGGCAGGCGCGCCGCCGCTTCGCCGAGCGGCACGCGGTTGGTAGATGGGGCTGGGCGTTGGGCGCGTTGGGCATTGCACAGTTCTTGCTCCTGCCACAAACCAACACCTACACGCTGATTTACGCGCTGCCCGCCTTCTTTTGGGTGGTGGCGCAAAGCAAGGGCGCGCGCGCGGCATTCGTCGGCGCGACGTTGGCGGGCATTTGGGCGTGGCAGGCGTGGGGGACGAGCGCGCCGTTTATGCTCGACGCGCTGCTCTTGCCGTTGTGGGTGGGGCTGTTCTTGCTCGCGGCGTGATGCCTTACGCTAGCAACAGCCCGTCCACGTGCAGCGTTTGTCCGGTGATAAAGGCGGCAGCGTCGCTGCAGAGGAACAGCACCGCGTTGGCGACATCCTGCGGCGTGCCAAGTCGCCCTAGCGCGTTTTGCGGCGTGGGGTTGGGCATGTCGCTGTCGGGAACGGCGGCGAACGCCACCGCGTTAACGCGGATGTTGTGCGGCGCAAGTTCACGAGCGGCTTGGCGCGTCAGCCCCGCCATGCCCGCCTTGCCCGCCATATAGCCTATGCCCTGCGCCAGCGTGTTGTGGCTGCTGAGCAGGTTGACGAACGCGCCGCCGCCTTCTTCCGCCATCACGCGCCCCATCAGCTGCACACAGAAGAACGCGCCAATGACGTTGACTTCGATTTGCCGCCGCCAATCCCACTCGTCAACCTTTGTCAGCGGCTCGGCTTTATACACGCCCGCCGCGTTCACCCACAGCGTAATCCGCCCAAAGCTGTCGCGAGCGCGCTCAATCAACGCCGCCACTTGATAGCGATTGGTGATGTCGCCGTCAAACGCCACTGCTGTGCCGCCCGCCGCCTGAATGCGCTCGGCGGTGTTGTCGGCACGGTCGGGGTTGAGGTCGTTGACGACTACCCGCGCCCCTGCCTCCGCTAACGCCAGCGCAATGGCTTGTCCGATGCCCGCGCCTGCCCCCGTGACGACGGCTGCTTGCCCCTGTAAATCTACACGAAAATTTTGCATACGCGCTTTAACCAATCTTTGATGCTTTCGTTTGCGCCCCTATGGAACGCGCCGCCGTGTTCGTACATCAACAGGCGGTTGGTCACCGGCGCAACGTAGAATGACGGCGGATAGCCGTGCTTTTGCTGGTGTGCCTTGCTGGCGGCATCCGCGTAGATTTGCCAAGCGTTCCAGTCGTTCTTGCTCATGGCAATGTGCAGCGGCACGTTGAGCGTGACAATCTGCTTTTCGTCGAGCATATTGCCGACCAAGACCACGCCTAGCGGACGTTGTATGGCGACAAAGCGCGACCAACCTTCCTCTAGCAGCAGCGAACCCTCGTTTTGCGCCAAAATCACCGCACGGCTGGGGTTGATGTTGGGCAGCGCGAGCGCAGTCTTGTAGGCGTTCAGCGCGTCCACCAGCGGCGACCCCACCCCCGCGCCGCTGTCGCCGGTGCCGCGCTTATCCCAGAGGAAGACCGCCGCGCCTTGCTCATTGCCCAGCCGCGTGAAATGACGGTAGCCGCTGCGCGTGTGACAGGTGGCGTGTTGTATAATGAATAGTAGGGGATAGCCACCTTCGGGCATTGGCACGTTGGGATAGTCAATCTGACCGCCCAAGCGCACGTTGTCGCCGTTGAAAAACACCACCTGCGTTTGCCCTTGTGGGTTTTGCGATGTGTCGGCGGAGTATGTGATCATTGTGCAAGCCTCTTAGATGACTAACCTGTGTGGGTTTAGCGGTTGTGTGTTGCGGCAAAAAAGGTCTGTGTCTAAGTAGGTGAATGTCGGCGAGAAAGCCGCGTGCATTTTTCTTTAATTATGCCTTGTTGTGGGCATTCTGTAAACACTTTTGGCTGTGACTTGCTAGGGTTAGAACTTTAGTGCTATGATGGGACAACAATTGCCCAAACATAGCAAAGCGAGCGAGTATGACGTTAGAATTTAACCAAGTCGTCGAACAAGTCTATCGCATGAGCGCGATGATAGAGAAGCTCGATTTTAACTTGACCGACCTCTACAAGCGCGCCTTCACGCTGTTCCGCCAAATTGAGGGCAACGACGCGGTATGGGAGCGCATTCGCTGGGTGCGCCAGTCCGACATCAGCGGCTATCGCGGCGCGACCCCGCTGAACAGCGAGAACGCCGAGCGCGTGACAGATACTTTCGCGCCGCCGCCGCCGCCGCCGCGCGCCACCCTCATCGCCGTAGACGGCAGCCAAATCTACCCCAACGAGTTCTCGCCCGTGCATTACTACCTGACCAACATCGGCATCTACGTGTATCCGCACGGCAGCGAGCAAACGCCCGAGCAGTACACCTACCCCGAGCTGAAGTTCCACCGCGCGCACGTGCATGACAAGTACGGGCGGCTGATTGGCAGCCGCACGGTGGATGACCGCCGCACGATTCTTGAGATGGAGCGGCTGGCGGCTGCCGCGTGGCAACGCCGCAACGATGGGCTGCCGCTTGTCGCGCTTTATGACAACCGCCTGATGTATCTGCCCGCTAACGACACGGACGATAGCAGCGAGCTGATGAAAGCCTTTTTGACCGCCATGCAGCGGCTGCACGCCAGCGGCGCAACGCTCGCCGGCTACATCGACAACCCGCACCGCAGCAAACGCTTCATTCAGCTGCTGTACTTGATGAGCGTGGCGGACGAGGATGACCTCAAGGCGAAACGCCACGAGCTGAGTAAGGCGGGCGATTTGGACGGGCTGGGCGACCGCATGTTCTTCGAGGCATTGCTAGAAAACGGACAGCGCAGCGCGCTGATGGTGCAGAACTCCCCGCAGAACAAGGACTATCACGACTATGACCCTGAGCTGGAGATTGCGTTCTTCTACCTGAAGGTGTTCAACGCGCACGACGCGCGGGTGGTGCGTGTGGACGTGCCGATGTGGGTGGCGCGCGACAAGGCGCGCGTGGACGTGCTACACGCGCTGCTGCTCTATCAATGCCAGCTGCAAGGGCGCACGCCCTATCCTTACGCCATCACCCGCGCCGACGAGCTGGCTTGGGTCAGCCACAAGGACGCGGCGAAGTTAGAGGAAATGATTCACGCGCAGGTGCGCCGCGTGAAAGGCGAGTTGGTCACGCGCACGATTACCGCTAAGATGCGCGGCAAGGAGCTTGCCCGCAGCAGCAAACGCACCTTTGACATGAGAGGGGAAGAGATTATCGATGAACGCTAACACGGAGGCACTGGTCGGGCGCGTGTTGCGCGCCAGCACACGCGGCTTTGACTGCGGCGCGCACAGCCGCAGCATCGGCGACCACCACAACTTTGGCGCATTTGTCAAAGCTCCCATCACCAACGACAGCAATACCTATGCCGTTGGGCTGATTTACAAGGTTGAGATTAAGGACGACCAGCTCATCAGCGAGCTGGTGATGGGCGAGCTGGTGCCCGATAACATCTTGCGCGACCAGCGCGACAATCGCATGATACCCGTCGAAATTAAAGTGCTGAACGTGGGCTACTACGACCGCTACGGCTTCGTGCCGAGCTTGCCGCCGCGCCCGCCCATGAGCCTTGCCGACGTGTGGGAGTGTACGCCCGCCGAAGTCGACAGCTTCACCCATAGCCTTGACTTCATGCGCTTGGTCTTGGGCGCGGCGGAAGTGCCGAGCGATGACCTCATCGCTGCTGCGCTGTGGTATACTGCCAGCTTGCACGAAGACCGCGTGGCGTTTATGACCCGCGCCGGTCGGCGGTTGGCGCGCGAACTCTCGCACGACCTCAAGCGGCTGGCGCATGTCTTGTCGCTCATCCGCCCATAGATTAGCTTGAAAGGACGCGCACGATGTATGATGAACAATCGCCTAAGCGGCTTGGCGTGGTGGTTGGCGGCAGCCTCAGCAAGGGGCTAACGGTCAAGCTCGAAGCCAGCGAAAGCGTCGAAGACCTCGCCGTCGGACGCTATGTTGTGGTGCATGGTGCGGCGGGCAAACGCTTCTTTTGTATGCTCAGCGACATCGCCCTCGACAACACCAATCCTGCCGTGCAGAACAATCCGCCCGACATGAGCGATGCGTTCTTGCGCGCGGTCTACATGGGGACGATTGCCTACGCGACCATCACGATTACCCCTATGCTGCTCATTGACGAAAACGGGCAAGTCATGCCCGTCAAGACCATCCCGCCACATTTCACCGACGCTTATAGCGCGACCGAGCAAGACGTGAACGACGTGTTCGGTCGGGAAGACGACAAGCATTTCCACGTGGGCGCGCCGCTTGAGCTGCAAGAGACCAAAATCAACCTCAACCTGAAGAAGCTGGCGGAGCGCAGCATCGGCGTGTTCGGCAAAAGCGGCACCGGCAAGAGCTTCTTGACGCGCGTCTTGCTGTGCGGGCTGGTTGCGCGCGGGACGGCGGTCACGCTGATTTTTGACATGCACAACGACTACGGTTGGGAAGTGACCAGCGAGAACGGCTACAACGTCAAAGGCTTGCGCCAGCTCTTTCCCGAAAAAGTCACCATCATCACCCTCGACGCGGAATCGTCTAAGCGGCGCGGCGCAAAGTATGACTTTGAGGTGCGCTTGGGCTACGACGAAATTCAACCGGAAGATGTCGCCCTGCTGCGCGTGACGATGAACCTTTCCGACGCGATGATTGACGCTTGCTACACGCTCAACAAGCTGTGGGGCAGCGCGTGGGTGCGGCGGTTGATAAACGCCAGCGTCGACGACGTGCAATACGTGGTGGACAATAGCAACATCGCCGGCGGCACGCTCAACGCCCTGCAGCGGCGACTGCAGCGTTTCGAACGCTGGGATTTCCTCAGCGAGGAGAGCATCGGCGAGAGCGTGCAAAAAATTGTCGATTACCTAGTTAACCAGCGCAAAAGCGTCGTGCTGGAGTTCGGGCGTTACGGCAACGAACTGGAGGCGTACATGTTGGTGGCGAACTATCTGACGCGACGCATTCACCAGAAGTACGTCGAGCTGATGGAAAAATCGTTAGGGGACGACGGGCAAAAGCCACCCAACTTGGTGATTACCATTGAGGAGGCGCACAAGTTCCTTGAGCCGCAGGTGGCAAATCAGACGACGTTCGGCATTATCGCCCGCGAGATGCGCAAGTATAACGTCACGCTGCTGGTGGTTGACCAACGTCCTAGCGCGATTGACGAGGAGGTCATGAGCCAAATCGGCACGCGCGTGACCGCGCTCTTGGACAATGAGCGCGACATCAACGCGGTGCTGAACGGCGTGAGCGGCGCGGCGAGCCTAAGGCAGGTGCTGGCGCGCCTAGAGACCAAGCAGCAGGCAATTATTATGGGGCATGCTGTGCCGATGCCCGTCGTCATGCGCCCACGCAACTATGACGAAGCCTTCTACAACGCGCTTACGTCGCCGAGCAGCAGCGATACCCGCGCTTTTTCGGGCGGCAAAAAGGCGCGCTTTTAGGTGGGCATGATGAAACGGCTGGCGTTCGGATGCGATTATCCTCAGTTGCGCTGCCACAGCTGTGGAACGGCGCGTGCGCGACAATGCCTTGCGTGGCGCGTGCGTGGTAAACGCCAACCGTGCGGCGTGCGATTGTTCCGCTGGGCATGGCTTATCGTCCTGCTGCTGGTCGGCTGCGCGCCGCAGGCAACGCGCAGCGTGCCGCTGCCCACGCTTATGCCTACGCCCACCGCGAGCATTGACCTCGAAGCCACGCAGCGCGTCGTCATGACCTTTATGGACGCATGGCAGCGCGGTGACTTTGCCACCATGTACACGTTGCTCAGTCCTGCCAGCCAAGAAGCCACGCCGCTCGAGCAGTTCACGCGCCTTTACACCGACGCGCACAACCTGATGACGCTGAACACGCTGCGCATCACGCCGCGCACGCTCTACCGCGAAAGTGAGCGCGTGGTTGTGTTTCACTACGACGCGACGTTTGCGACCAACGTGCTTGGTACGTTCAGCGACGAGGGCCGCGACATGCGCCTTGTGCTTGACCGTAGCAGCGGCATGTGGCGCGTGGCGTGGTCGCTGGCGGACATCTTCGCCGAGATGGGCAATGGTGCGACGCTGCGCTTTGAGTCTAGCATCCCACGTCGCGCCAACATCTATGACCGCGACGGCGACATCCTCGCTGACCAAAACGGCGTGATGGTCGAAGTTAACGTCACTCAGGACAAAATGCCCGACCGCCAGACCTGCATCACCGCCCTAGAGACCGCGCTCAACACCAGCAGCGACGCGCTCAATCGCCAGTTCGCGCGCGCGCAGCCCAATTGGGTGGTGATGGTTGGCTTGCTCGAGCCGCCCGCCTTTCTCACGCACGAAACGCGCCTCAAGACCGAGTGCAACGCCACCTTCAGCCAGCGCGCCATTCGCCGCTACTTGCGCGGCGCGCTCATGCCCAACGTGCTGGGGCACGTCGGCTTTCCGCTGGAAGATGAGGTGCCGCAGCTGGTGCGCTTGGGCTTCAACGCCGAGACAATCATCGGGCGGGCGGGCGTGGAGCGCAGCTGGGACGACACCCTGCGCGGCAAGCCGGGCGGTCGGCTGACGTTGGTCGGCGCGAACGGCGTGCGGCTGCGCACCCTTGCCGAAGCCACCACGCAAATCCCGGAGTCGATTTGGCTGACGATTGACGCGGACTTGCAAGAGTATGCCCTGCGCGCTATCGGCGAAGCGTACTTAGAGTCCGCCAACACGTGGGGCATTACGTCCAAAGGCGCGTCCGCTGTCGTGTTGGATGTTCACACCGGCGAAGTTTTGGCGATGGTCAGCTACCCGACCTACGAGGGCAACGCGCTGAACCCGTTTCCCGCCATTGGGCGCGAGGTCGCCAACAGCGTTCTGGCTGACCTTGCTGAGAATCCGCGCAACCCGCTGCTCAACCGCCCCACGCAGGGCATCTACCCCAGTGGCTCGATTATGAAGGTCATCGACGCGGTTGCCGTTGCCGACACGGGTGTCTACGACTTGACGCGCACCTACTTCTGCTCGGGCATATGGCAGCAAGGCAATGACGTGCGCTATGACTGGCTGGCGGGCGGACATGGGCGCATGACCATTCCTAGTGCCATCGCCAACAGCTGCAACCCCTTCTTCTACCAAGTGGGCTTTGACATGAACGCCGTCGACCCGTTTTTGCTGCCCAACTACGCGCGGCGCATGGGCTTGGGCGCGCTGACAGGCTTGGGCGCGCTGTCCGAAGCCGCTGGCACAATCCCCGACCCTGATTGGCTGCGCGTCAATCGCGGGCTGACGTGGACGTATTCCAACGCCGTCAACCTTGCTATCGGGCAGGGCGAGGTCGAAGTCACGCCCCTACAGATGACGCGCATGTACGCCGCTATCGCCAACGGCGGCACGCTCTACCGCCCGCAGCTCATTCGTCAGACGGGCATCCTCGACCAGCGCACGCAAATCGCCATCCCCGAAGTCAACGGACGCTTTGAGGTGCGCGAGGACGTGCTGGCGATGGTGCGGCGCGGCATGTGCGACACGGTGAGTGCTAGCTACGGCACAGCGGCGCACATCTTTCGCGGCTCGCCGCTGCTGAATATTGGCGTGTGTGGCAAGACCGGCACCGCGCAAGATGCTGGCAGCCGCCCGCCGCACAGCTGGTTCATGGCATATGCGCCCGCCGACAACCCGCGCATCGCTATCGGCGTGATGGTCGAAAACGCCGGCGACGGTTCGGCGGTTGCCGCTCCCATCACCCGTCGCATCCTAGAGTGGTTCTTCTTCGGACCCTTTGACTGACGCGCCTACATTCGCACCTAAAAAAGCGCGCAACCTTACGTTATAATAAGTTGTGCGTTTTCGTGTGTGGCACATTTAAATTCGGAGCAAACAAACCATCATGTCAGAGAACTACGCAGACAGCCAGCTTTACCGCATTCGCCACAGCATGGCGCACGTTATGGCGCAGGCGGTGCTTGAACGCTTTCCAGAAGCGCACATCGCTATCGGTCCGCCCATCGAAGACGGCTTCTATTACGACTTCGCCCTGCCGCGCAGCATCACCGAAGAAGACCTCGCGTGGGTGGAGAACCGCATGCGCGAGATTATCAAGGGCAATCACGACTTCACTGTGCGCGAAATTACCGCCGAAGAAGGACGCGAGCTGTTCAAGAACCAGCCCTATAAGCTCGAGCTGATTAACGACCTCGTCAACGGTCGTACCGACGACATGGGCAACACGCTGGCAGAGCCTACCAGCAAGCTGACGGTTTACACGCAGGACACCTTTACCGACTTGTGCCGCGGACCCCACGTCGCCAACACCAGAGAACTCAACCCGAAGGCGTTTAGCATTTCCTTTCGCCTGCCCGCCGGCGCGTATTGGCGCGGCGACGAAAAGCGCGAGCAGCTCACGCGCATCTACGGCACGGCGTGGCAAACGCCCGACCAGTTGCAAGAGTATTTGCATCGCCTTGAAGAAGCCAAACGCCGCGACCACCGCGTTGTTGGCGAGCGGCTGGACTTGTTCACGTTTAGCCCGCTGGTCGGCAAGGGCTTGCCCTTGTGGAAGCCGCGCGGTGCGACACTGCGCGACACGCTCGAACGCTGGCTGCGGCAGGTGCAGCTTGACAGCGGCTACCTGCCGGTCATCACGCCGCACATCGGCAACCTCAACCTTTACAAGACCAGTGGACATTACCCTTACTATGCCGACAGTCAGTACGCGCCCATCAAGGTCGACGACGACGAGTTCTTGCTCAAGCCGATGAACTGTCCCCATCACATCATGATTTACAAGAGCGAGCTGCGTTCCTACCGCGACTTGCCGCAGCGTTACGCCGAGTTCGGCACGGTCTACCGCTACGAGCAGAGCGGCGAGCTGAACGGCTTAACGCGGGTGCGCGGCTTTACTGTCGACGACGCGCACTTGTTTGTCACGCCCGAGCAGCTCTTGCAAGAGTTCAAGGATGTCGTCAAGCTCATTCAGTACGTGTTTAACACGTTGGGGCTGACGGACTTCCGCGCCCGCGTCGGCATCCGCGATCCCCACAGCGACAAGTACGTGGGGTCGAGCAGCGCGTGGGAGCAGGCGACGGCGGCGATTATTCAGGCATGCGACGAGCTGGGCTTGCCTTATCACATCGCTGAGGGCGAAGCCGCCTTCTACGGTCCCAAGCTCGACTTCATCTTCCGTGACGTGCTAAAGCGCGAGTGGCAGCTCGGCACGGTGCAAGTGGACTACAATTTGCCCGAACGCTTTGAGCTGGAATACGTTGACCACAACAACCAACGCCAGCGTCCGGTCATGATTCACCGCGCGCCCTTCGGCAGCCTTGAACGCTTCATTGGCATCTTGATTGAGCATTTCGACGGCAATTTCCCCGTGTGGCTCGCGCCCGTGCAAGCGGTCGTCATTCCCGTTCGCGCCGACCACAACGACTACGCCAAGCGCGTCGTGAGCGTGCTGCGGGCGGCGGGGCTGCGCGCTGAGGCGGACTTGCGTGACAAGAACATGCGCAACAAAATCAAAGACCAGCGCGTTTATGGCACGCCTTATTTGTTGATTGTTGGCGACAAGGACCTAGCGAACGAAACGGTCAGCGTGCGCCTGCGCACCGACGAAGATAAGGGCGCGATGCCACTGGCGGACTTCGTGGCGATGGTGGCGCGCCTCAGTGCTAGCCACAGCCACGCCTTAACTGAAGACTGAGAGAAAGACGAAACGCATGAAACTCTGTGTGATAGAAGGCGATGGCATTAGCCACGAGGTGATTCCTGCTGCGCTTGAGGTGCTGAACGCCGTCGTGCCGGAGGTTACTGTCTACAGTGCGCCTGCCGGCTGGGAGTATTTCAAGCGGACGAACAAGCCGATGGACGACGGCACGGTTGACCTTGCGCTGCAGTGCGGCGCGGTCTTGGTGGGCAAGGCTAGCTCGCCTTCTTATCCTGTCGACGGTTACTACTCGCCGATTGTGCGCTTGCGCCGCCTGCTGAAGACGCACGCCAACATTCGCCCGACCACCTACATGCCCGTGCCGACCGCCCGCGAGGGCGTTGACTTGATCGTCGTGCGTGAGAACACCGAAGACATTTACGCCGGCGAGGAATTTACGCTTGACGACGGCGGCACCGGCACCGTGCAGAAGATTGTCACCCGTGCCGCCAGCGAAAAAGTGGCGCAGACGACGTATAAGCTGGCGCGCAGCAGCGAACGCCGCCGCGTGACGATTGTTCACAAGGGCAACGTGCTGCCCAAAACCGACGGGCTGTTTCGCGAAGCAGCGATGAGCGTAGCGGCGCACTACCCCGACATTGAGACCGACGAGCTGCTGGTGGACACCGCCGCCTATTGGATGGTCAAAGACCCGACGCGCTTTGACGTGCTGCTGACGCTCAACCAATACGGTGACATTTTGTCGGACATGGCGGCGGCTTGGGGTGGCGGCTTGGGGCTTGCGCCCGCCCTCAGCTTGGGTGACGGCATTGCCATCGCCGAGCCTGTGCATGGCAGCGCGCCGGACATCGCCGGCAAGGGCATCGCCAACCCCACCGCCAGCATCTTGAGCGTCGCGCTGTTGCTGCGTCATCACTGGGGCATGCACGCCCAAGCGCAGCGCATTGAAGCTGCCGTGCATCAAGCCTTGCAAGACGGTTGCTACACCGCCGACATTCGCGCGCAAAACCCGCTGACGACGCGCCAGTTTACCGACGCGGTGTTGGCGCGCCTCTAAGTCTTCTCCAGCACGCTGTAACAGTTGGCGCGTCCCTCTGTGCCGTCGGCACGGTAGCGGGCGCGCTCGCGCAACCCCGATGCGACACACAGCGCGTCCTGCTCCGCGTCGTCGGCGTAGTGGCAATAGCGCAGCGCGTGCGCACCTCTGCGCCAATCCAGCAGATAGTCCCCGACTTCTAGCGTCAAAGGCTGCGACGGCGCGAGCGTCTCCCACGCCACGACGCGCGCGCGCAAGGCGGCAAACTCGTAGAAACGCCACGTGGTGAACGCTACCACGCCGCCTGTCGCGCATGCTTCTCCCAGCCGCCGCACAAAGTCGAGCCGCCGCGCCATGCTCGGCAGGTGGTGCAGCACGCCGAACGCTACCACAAGGTCAAACGCCGCCTCCATCTGAAGTGGGCGCGCCACAACGTCCCAATGCGTGAAGGTGTGCGCGTCGCCTGTTAGCCGCGCCCGCGCTTCCGCCAACAGCGCGTCGCTGTTATCCAGCCCGTGATAACGATAGTCTATGCCCCGTGCTGCTAAGAAGCGCGCGAAGCGGGCGTTGCCGCAGCCCACATCCAGCACCCGCAGCGGGCGTTGCGGTGGCAGATACGCCAGCAGCGCGTCCCAGCCTGCCCACGCCTCTTCGCGGGTTTCGCTGAAGGCGGCGGCGGTCGCGGCGTAAAACGCGCGGTTGAGGGCGTTGAGATACGCTACAGTTGCTTCGTCCATACGTTCCTTTTTGCGCTATACTGTAACAAAACTGAGGCAAAGGATGGCTTGCCATGCTTAACACCACGCTGCTGACGGAACGCTTGCTGCTGCGTGTGCCGCGCCTTGAAGACGCGCCCAACGTGCAGCACTACGCTGGCGACTACGACATTGCCGTTACCACGTCGAACATCCCGCACCCTTACCCCGACGGCGCGGCGGAGATGTGGATTGCGCGCGTGCGCTTGGCGGTGCAGGAGGAGCGCGACTTCACCTTTGCAATGACGCTCAAAGACGATGACCGTCTGATTGGTGTGATAAGCATTCATCCTGATCGAACGCACAAGCGCGCTGAAATCGGCTATTGGCTGGGCAAGCCGTTCTGGAATCAGGGCATCACCAGCGAGGCGGCGGCGCGTGTCGTGCGCTTTGGCTTCGAAGACTTGGGGTTGTATCGCATTCAAGCGACCTACTTTGTCGATAACATCGCCTCGCGGCGCGTCATGGATAAAGTCGGCATGACGTTTGAGGGCGTGCTGCGTGGCTACGTACACAAGTGGGATGTCCCTAGAGATTTGGGCATGTGTTCTATTCTGCGCCACGAATGGGACGCACAGCAGCGCGCCCTAGCCGAATAGGACGCTGCCGACCAGCACGAACTGCAGCAGCAAAAACACCGCCGCCGGCAGCAGCACGACCAGCACGCTCGTGCTGCCCTGTAGCCTGTAGATTGCTCGCACCGCCAGCACGTACAAATAGGCTTGATAGCCCAGCAGCACCAAGCCTAAAAAGCCCAGCAGCGGCACAATCACCAGCAGCGCGTTCAGCAGCCCTATCGGCGCGCTAATCGCCGCCACGCAGTAGAAAAAGCGCAGGAACGTGCCGTCAAGCGACATGTTCGCCGCGCGTTGCGCCGCGATGTGGATGACCCACGCCAGCACAAGAAAGCCTAAGACGCTAAACGCCGCAGCAAAGGGCACCACAAAGCACGCTAACGACAGCAGCACGCTGCCGCCGATGTCGCTTGTCAAGCCTGCTTCCGCGCTCATTTGCGCCAGCGCGTCTTGGAAGATGGGCGAGCTAACCAGCACGTTGAACGACACCACCGCGCTGATGATGCCCGTGAGGAATAGCCACGCTAGCGCGCGTGTCCACGTCACCAGCGGGTCTTGTAATAGCTTGTCGAAGGTGTCGACGGTGGGGCGTGTGACTGCCATTGTCCAAACGTCTGTCCACACATACAGCGGTTTTTGCGGCATGGTTAGGCTCTTTCGCTTAGGTGTCGTTGGAAGAACGCTCGCATGAGCGGATACAGCGCGCTAGGGTCGCCCTCATAGCGTTGCGTTTCGTGCGGCTTGCCCTGCGCCGTCAACGCTTGCACGTAGTGCGTGATGGTCGCCTCGCTGATGAAGGGGTAGCTGTCGCCCCACCCGACGAACAGCGGCACGCGCAGTGCGCCCACTTGCGCCGTGAGCGTGTCGTCGGGCGTGGGGAGCTTGCCGAGCAGGCGGCGCACCAACGCTTGCGAGGTTGCCTCTAGCTCTTGATAAACAGCGTGCCAGTCGGTGATAGGGTCAATGACCGCGCCGGCGAAGAAGCGTTCCGGTGCCGCCGCCAATGCCCGCAGCGCGACGAACCCGCCGTAACCCGCGCCGACTATCGCTAGCTTGCGCCCGTCGAAATGTGTTTCTAGCACTGCTAGCATGTCCGCTACGTCGCCCACGCCCGCCGCACCGTCCAGCGCGTCCTCGTACGCCTTGCCAAAGCTAAGGCTTCCGCGCGCGTTGACGATGACGTGCGCGAAGCCCGCCAGCTGCCAGAACACCGCTGCCGCGTGGTAGCCTTCGCGCACCACGTCATAGGGCGTGCTAGCAACGCTGACGACGATTGGCGCGTCGGGGTGCATCGCAGGGTAGTGCCACGCTTGTACGGTGAAGCCCGCGTGCTGTGTGCTTAGACTGACGGGCGCGGGCAGGTCGGGCACAGTATCGCCCAACGCCAATGCCACCTGCGCCAATCCCCCGTCCTCGTTGTTGAGCAGCACGACGCGCGGCGGCGTGTGCGCGCCTTGCCACAGCGCATAAATCGTGTTGTTGGCGTTCATGTGCGTCTGCGTCACATAGCCCGACGGGCTGAGCAGGCGCGCGGGCGGCACGCTGACCTTCATCGGTTGCACTAACAGCGTTTGCCGCGCCTGCCATTCGTGGGCAATCAGCAAGTGCCAGCCGTCTTGTGACCAATCCAGCGGCTTGATGTCACCTTGCTTGCGCGGATACGCCAGCGTGTACTGCTCGCCGCTGACCGGTATCCACACCAGCGGACGCTCGCCCTGCGCGGTGGGCGTGGTGGCGATGAAGCGCACGTTTTCCTGCGTGCGCGCAAAGCCAATTGGAAAAACGTCGGACTCGGTGAGGGCGCGCAGCCGTTGCGCGTCGCGCACGGTGTATGCCTCAAGACGGAAGTCCAGCGCGCTCGTGTTGTGGTCGTTGGTCGCCACCACGCAAATTTCACCTTTGTAAGACAGAAAGCCGCCTAGCAGCACGCCCGTGCTTTGAAAGTGAATGAACACCTCTTGACTGCCAACCGGGCGTACAAAGACTTGCGCGCCGTCTTGATTGTAGACCATGAAGCTCAGCACACGCCCATCCATCGACTCGTCGATGTAGTAGGAAAGATAGGCAGGGAGGTTGGGCGTGATGTCGTGCGCGCCCGTGCCGTCCCAATTGACGCAGAAAAAATGCCCGATGCCGCCGCCCTGCGCGTCCTCGAGATAGTAGACACGCTCGCCGTCCGCGCTGATTGTTCCTACCGTCGCGCCGTGCGGGTTGTGCGTCAGCTGGCGCAGCGTGCCGTCAGCGATGTGCCATGCGTAGAACTGGTACGCGCCGCTGCCGTTGTGACAAACAATCGCCCGCTCGGGACGATGCTGTGCCACCTGAAACGAGGCGATGATGGGAACAGAGAACGGGTTAAACGTCATGCGCTTGCTTTCTGACGACGATGGTTAGTCGCGTGCCGCCAGCACTTGCTTGGCGGCGTGCCACCCGCTCAACAGCGCGCCGTGTACCGTCGCTTGCCCGTTGCTGATGGTGGCTTCGCCGGCGAAGTATAGCACGTCGGCGACAGGCTGCGCGAGTGCCTCTACGTCCTCGCGCGATGCTCCCACCCCCAGCGAGCTGTACGAACCGTACGCCCACTCGTCCTTGCCCCAGCGCGTCAGCAGATAGGCGGTGGGTGCTGGCACATCGTCGCCGTAGACCGTGCGCAGCACGTCAAGCACGTCGGCAATAATCTCCTCGTCCGTCCAATCTTCCATCTCTAGCCCGTATGGCGAAGCGTTGAAGCCCAACAGCGCGGGCTTGCCGAGCAGCTTGTGCAGGTTGAGGAACTCTGCCCAACGCCCTGCCTCTTCGGCAACATAGCCCAGCAGCACCGTGTCCTCATCCCAAAACACCTCGTCAAACAGCAGATACGCCTTGTTTAACACGCCTACGTGGAGGCGGGCGATGGCGGCTTGCTTGCGCGCGGGTAGCGGCGGCTCAAAGGCGATTTTACCCGCCTTTAGCACGCCAAGCGGCACGGTGACGACGGCAGCGTGCGCTTCGTACGTGGCGCGCGGCGTGCGCACTGCTACGCCGCTTGCGTCGTAAGCGATGCTCAGCACAGGCTCGTTGGTGCGCACGTCTAGTCCCTCTGCCAGCATGGTTACCACCCAATCGTAGCCATCGCGGAAGATGACATCGCCGCCGCCGTAAGCGTCGCTGTCGTCCCAGCTCGTGCCGCTGAGGTCGGCGACGGCAGCAGCGTACTCATGCTCTACGGTGGAAGCCACTGCGAAGGCGATACGGCGTGCTTGCTGCTCGCTTAGGTCGCGCTCTGCCATGACGGCGCGCAACGCCATGCCCAATGAAATGTCCTCTTTGGCGTTCTCGGCGTAAGCGCGTGCTTCCTCTAGCAGTTCTTGCAGCAGCGCGTCGAGGGCATCCTGCTCGCGCTCGCTGAGCGGTGTGCCGTCCGCGTCGTAGACGGTGTGATTGTCGTAGTCGGTTGGCACGCGGGGTATGCCTTGACGGTCTGCCAGCGTGGTGAGCGGGTTACCGTTCACGCCGTGAACCCACGACGCACCTAAATCAAGCGGGATGCCCAACGAGCGGTCTGTCCAAACGCGCCCACCGATGCGCTGGCGCGCTTCGAGCACGGTGACGCTTGCGCCCTCGTCGCGCAGCATTTGTGCGGCAGCTAGCCCCGCTACGCCCGCGCCAATCACCAGCACGTCGGCGGCTTGGGCGCGGGTAGGCAGCACGCGCCGCAACGGGTTTAACGCCAGCACGCCCGCCGCATACAAGCCCAGTTGTAAAATCTCACGTCGTGACCACGTTGTCATGCTAAAGCCCTTTCTCAGTTAACCAAGCCAATAATATGTCGGCGGCGGATTGCCAGCGCGGGTCAAGCATCACGTCGTGCGCACAGCCTGTCGCAGCGGCGAAGTCCGCGCCCCACGCCGCCGCGAGTGCTTGTTCTTCCGCTACTGTGAACAGCGTGTCCGTTTCGCCCGCCAGCACCAACGCCGGGAACACCAGCCGACGCGGGCGGTGTAAATGGAGCAGCACCATGTCGTTAAACGCCCGAAACGACTCATCTTGCAGCTGCGCGCACCAGCGTGCTAGCGCGTCGGCGGGCGTGTCGGGGCTGAAGAACGCCCACTGCGCTTGCGGCAGTTCTTTAAGCCCCAGAAAGCTCATCGTGACCATGGCGCGCAAAAACACCAGCGGGTAGCGGCGCGCCACGCGCAGCACGGCGCGTATTGCGCCGTAGTGCGGCACGCTCGCCAAGAAAACCACGCCCGACAGGCGCGTCTTGAGCGCGACCTTTTGCGCGATGAAGCCGCCCATGCTGTGACCAATCAGAACAGGCGGCATGCCTGTTTCGCGCTCGACGCGGGCGACCATGGCTAGCACGTCATCGACATAGCCAGCGAGGCTGACCCAACGCAGCGACCCCGCCAGCGCGCTGCTGCCATGCCCGCGCAAGCTCATCGCGTAGGTTGTGTAGCCGTGTTGGACAAAGTAAGGTGTCCAGAAGGTCTCATAGCACCATGCGCCGTGCATGATGCCGTGCAGAAACAACAAAGCGGGCTTGCCGTTCTTGTTGTCGGGCGTGCGCGCGATAAGTTCGAGTGCCATGCGCTTTCCTTAGGGTGTGATAGGCGTGGGGGACTGCGTATTAGTATTATAGCGTGCTTGTGCTAGAATACACTCAAGCATGAAAAAGGGAAATCTCGCAATGACACTAAGGTTTGTTATTGTTGTGGTGCTATTGGCTGTGCTGCTGCCGAGCTATGCGCAAGAAAGCACGCCCGTGCCGCGCACCAGCGCGCCCAACCCCAATGCCGTGCGCCTCGAGCCGCTGCTGACGGGACTAAACCGCCCGCTCTTGCTCACCTACGCGCCTGACGACAGCGGGCGGCTTTTCGTTGTCGAGCAGGGCGGCAAGATTTACGCCTACGCTGGCGGCGCGACGCGCTTGTTTATGGACGTTACCTCCCTGCTGACGTGGGACGTGAACAGCGGCGGCTACACCGAGCGCGGGCTGCTGGGGTTGGCGTTTCACCCTGATTTCGCGGCGAACCAGCTGTTTTACATCAACTACACCGACCGCAACGGCGCGACGGTGGTCGCTGAGTATCGCGCGCAAGGCGACGGCGTGGACATGGCGAGCGCGCGCAAGCTGCTGACCATTCCGCAGCCTTTCCCGAACCACAACGGCGGGCATTTGGCGTTTGGGCGGGACGGCTACTTGTACATTTCGGTGGGCGACGGCGGCGCAGCCAATGACCCGCTGCAAGCCGGACAAAACATCGAGACGCTGCTCGGCAAGATTTTGCGCATTGACGTGAACGCCGTGCCTTACGCCATTCCGCCCGATAACCCCTTCGTCGGGCGCGCGGGCATGGACGAAATTTGGGCGTATGGGCTGCGCAACGTCTGGCGATTTAGCTTCGACCGCTTGACCGATGACATGTACCTCGCCGACGTGGGGCAAAACAAGTACGAAGAGATTAACTTCCAGCCGGCTGGCGTGGGTGGATTGAACTACGGTTGGAACGGCTACGAAGCCTCGCACGTGTTCAACGCGCGTGCCGTCGCCGCTGATGCCGTGATGCCCATCGCCGAATACGCTCACAGCCGCGAAAACGGCTGCTCAGTCACCGGCGGCTACGTCTATCGCGGGCAAGCTATTCCTGACCTTTACGGCGTGTACCTCTACAGCGACTACTGCAGCGGGCGCGTGTGGTACGCTTACCGCGACGCGGCGGGCGTGTGGCAAAGCGGTGTGTTCTTTGAGGCGGGCTTCCAAGTGAGCAGCTTTGGCGAAGATGCTGACGGCGAGCTGTATCTTATAGACTATCGTGGGCGCGTGCTGAAGCTCGTGCCGTCTAAGTAGACATAACACAAGGGTGAGGGACGCATGGCGAAACAGGCGTGGATTTGGCTTGGCGTGTTGCTGTGGGGGATGGTGACAGCGGCGGCGGCGCAGCAGCCCACCATTAGCCGCGACTACGCCATTTTGCCCAACATCAAGACGGTTCTATCGGCTGATGAAACGCTGGTGACGGTTGAGTTTACCGTGCGCAACAGCGGTGCGGATGCCACCGCGCCCACCGCGCTGCGCGTCATCAACCTGCTGGACAACAGCACCGTTCACGACGGCACGTTTGCGCCGCTTAGGACAGGCGAAGCGCGCACGGTGACGCTGCCCCTGCCCACCGCCAAGTTTCCGGCTGGTGCGAACGTGCCGCTGCGCATCGAGGTCGGCATTGACGACCTTGAGCCTGCCAACAGCGTGATTGCGCTGGACAACGCCTTCCAGTTCAGCGTAGAAATTCCGCTGACGGCGGGCGCAGCTCCTACGCCTGCGCCTATCGTCGCCGACGCGCCGCCTGCCCAAGCCAGCGACGCGCCGCTGTTCGCGGTGGACGAAAGCGGCGTGACGCTCTTCGGGCAGTTCTTCCCCACCGAGCAGGTGCTGATTGGCGTGGGCGTGTTGGCGGGCGCACTGCTGCTTTTGTGGCTGTTCAGCGTGATGATTCGCCTAATTTTTGGCACGCCGCCGATTTTTGACCTGTGGCAGCCGCCCTACGCGCAGATGCCGCCGCTTGACCCCAACTCGCTGGAGGGGCGGCGGCAGGCGTGGCAGCAGCACGCGCAAAGCCCGCTCATCTTAGGCGCGCCCCAGCCCAACGCCGTCTATGCGGTCAAGACCCTGCTGAACATGGAGGGCGCGCCGCTAGAAAACTGGCGCGTCGTCGGCTTGCGTGCCATGCAGTACGACAACTACGGGCGCGTGGCACAAAGCCAGCACATCGCCTCTAACAGCCTGCTCAAGCGCATGAACGCCCTGCTCAAGCGGCGCGCCAAGCTCAAGCCCGAGCAGCTCGAGCGACAGCTGCGCGGCATCGTGCAGCGTTTTATTAAGGACTTTCGCAAGCGCATCACCAAGCAGAACGCCTTTCTGCCAATTGCGCTTGACCTGCGCTTGGACGGCAAGCACGGCGAGGTGCGCATCCTCTTCGAACTATATCAGTTCCAAAACGGGCGTTGGGTGCGCATTGACCAATGGGAGCCGGTGATGGCTATTCTCACGCGCATGATTGAGGAACAGTTCACCTATACCGTGCACGGCATACGTGGCGGCGAACGGTTGCGCGACTATCATCGTCGCCTCGTGCAGGACATCACGTGGCTGTTGCTGGAGACGCTGCGCGTGCGCACGCCCAGCTCCAAGCCAGCCAGCGTGCCGCAGGTCGACACGCCCGACACTGTCACAGGCATGAAGCCGATTGGCAGCGCAGCACAGGAGAGCTAGGCGGATGCTGCGCTGGCTTTGGCTGCTGTTGCTGTTGGCGGCGTGTGTCGAAAGTCCGCCCGCGCCCTTGCCGACGCTGGCGGTGCTGCCTAGCGTAACGCCCACCGAAGCGGTGCGCCCGTTAGCGTTTTGGCAAGCACAGGAGGGCGTGCTGCAGGCGGGCGAGCAAGCACTCTACACCTTCACCGGGCGAGCAGGCGACGCGATTACGCTGCGTGTCGTCAGCACGGGCAGCATCACGCTCAGCTTGCTAACCCAGTCCAACGCCCTGCTGCTGCAGGGCAACCCGCTGGAAACGCGCTTGCCTGCGGATGGAGCGTATCGCGTGCGCCTTGTCGCCAACGAGGCCACAGCTTACGCGCTAGGACTGAGCTACAGCGGCCAGCCTAATCCCAACGCCAGCACGCCCGTGCCGGTGTTTGTCGGTGTGCCAACGCCCACGCCTGACCGTCTGAGCAATCTCGGCGCGGTGATGGGCGAGCTTTCGCCCAACAGCACGCTTGGCGGCACGCTGACCGCCGACAAGCCGGTGCATGTCTACAGCATCACGCTTGCCGCCCGCGAGTACGTGACGCTGCGCGCTGTGCGCATTAGCGGCACGCTCGACCCCTTCTTGACGCTGTACGACACGCAGGGGATGGTGATGGCGCAGGACGGCAACAGCGCGGGCAATCGCAACGCACAAATCGCCAACGTGCGCGTGCCAGCGGCAGGGCAGTACGTCGTGCAGGTCAGCGGCGGCAACTTCTACGGCGATTATCAGCTCACGGTGGCAACCGGCTATCAACCTGTCACGCCCGACCTGTTTCCCACGCCTACAGCACTGCCAATGACCCCGTTTGTGCCGCCGACGGTGGGCGCGCTGCCACAAGGCGAACGCCTGCGCGACCACGTGCCGGCGTTGGGCAAGATTGAGACGGCAGGTGGGTTCGCGCGCTTCGCCTTCTATGCCGATGCCGCCGACGTGGTGACGCTTAACGTCGCGCCGCTGGGGCGTGGCACGCTGCGTCCACAGGTTGACGTGTATACCCCCGAAGGCGCGCTGCTCGCTAACGCCCGCGCTAGCACCAGCGGCGACGCAGGACGCGCGCTCGTCAGCGGGCTTGCCATTCCCGAAAGCGGCGCGTACTTGGTCATCGTCACCAGCGAGGACAACACGACCGGCGAATTTAGCGTGGCATTTGGGCGCGGCGCGACCCACACCGACGCACATCAAGGCATTGCCAACGCGCAGGAACGTCACGCGGGCGTGCTGCGCTTCAAGGGGCAGCGCGACACGTGGCTAGTGCGTTTGCAGGCCGGCGATGTCATCACCGCAGCCGTCAACGCGGAAAATAGCGTCGCGCTTGACCCCGTGCTGGACATCGTGACGCTGGACGGCGTGGTGCTGGCGCGCGATGACAACAGCGGCGGTGGCACTGCGCCCTTGCTGCGCAGCGTTCCTATCAACGAAACGGGGCAGTACCTGCTGCGCGTGTCGGCGGCACGTGGCGACCAAACCGGCGCGTACACGCTGGTATGGCGGTACGTAAACCTTGCGCCCTCCGCCACGCCGCCACCTCGCCAAACGACGCTGCTCAGCCTCGACGACACCGTCATTGAGGGACAATATCGCTTCTACACCTTCTATGGGCAAGCGGGCATGCAAATCAACATCCAAGTTATCGCCAAGCCCGCCGCGCCCTTCGACCCCGTCGCGGTGTTGTTGGACGCTGAAGGCAGCGTGATAGGCGAGGGCGACGACAGCGACGGCACGCTCAACCCCAACTTCACCGTGACGCTGCCACGCGACGGCGCGTACACCGTGCGCGTCAACGGCTATCTCAGCGGCGGCGCGTTTGACCTGTGGGTGCGCTGGTTCTTCTAGGACTTCACGCGAAGAACGCCCCGCGCCCAGCGTTGTAAAGTCGGCTGGTTGGTGTGAGGCAAACGCGCTTGCTGCGCGCGCGGGTGGGCTGTGCTACAATAAGGGCATTGAGACCTCGACGCAAGGAGCTTGTGGGTATGTCGCGTTCGACCATTCCTTTTCTGTTGGCGGTGTTTGTGGTGGCGGTGGGCGGCACGTTCCTCGCCTTGCAGCTGTTTGGCGGTGCTAGAAGCCCGCAAGACGCGCAGCGCGTCCAGCTGGTCACCGTGCCTGTGATTGTCACCGCCACGCCTGACCCCAATGCCACTTTGCCGATTATCATCGTGACTGCGACGTTTGACCGCACACAGGTAGCGGTGCCGACCAACGTGCTAGGCAGCATCGACGAGCTGACGGTTATCCCGCCCGCGCTCAGCGCGGACGCGCTCGCCGCCAATCCCAACCTCGCAAGCACCCAGCTCGCGCTGCCACAGAACTGCATTTTGCACACGGTGGCGGCGGGCGAAGCTCCGTTCTTGATTGCGCAAAACTACAACGCCAACCCGTTCCTGCTGCTTGAGGTGAACGGGCTGACGGAAGAAAGCTCGCGCCTGTTGCAAATCGGCGACGTGTTGATTGTGCCATTGGCGGGCTGTCCTGTTGAGCAACTGCCCAACTATCGCCCCAACAGCATCGTCGTGGCGGGCGTGAGCAGCGGCACTTCCGCCGCGCCAACGGCAGCCGCCACCGAAAGCGCGGTGACACTGACGCAAGGCGCGACCGCCACCATCACGCTTGCGCCGACGGCGCAAAACGCGCAGGTGCAAATCGTCGGTGTCGAGAAAGCGGGCGACATCACCGCCGAAGGGCTGCGCATTCGCAACACGGGCAGCACGATTAACGTGCGCAATTGGACGGTAAGCGACGCGGAGGGCAACACGTTCACGTTCGGCGACCAGCTCATCTTCAGCAACACGGAAATCACGATTTACACGCGCGTGGGGCAAAACACGGCGATTGCGCTCTACTGGGGGCGTGACCGCGCGCTCTGGGGCGACCCGAACGCGGTGATTACCATCCGCGACGCACAGGGGCGCGTGCAAGCCACTGCCCGCTTGAGTAGCTTGGGAAATTAGGCCATGAGCGAGACGCGCAAAAGTCAAAACTGGCTGGATGAGCAGATACGCCAGCTCATCGGCGATGGCAACGTGGCGCACTTGCGCGGCGCGGGCAAGCCTTTGGTCTGGGAAGATGAGAGCCTTGTGCCGCCGGATTGGCAGCTCGCCTACCGCATCATGCGCCAGAACAACATCGCGCCAGAGTGGATGGTGTTGGGGCAGGAGCTTTACGAGGAAGAGGCGCGCTTGCGGCGCATTGTCGCCAACATCGCTCGTGATTACGCCGCGCGCTTACAGACCGCCGAACGCAAGGGCAGCGCAGTGCTAGAAAAAGAAGCGCGCACGCGCTGGCAAGAGGCGCGCGCACGCTGGTTGGCGTTGGTTGCGGATTATAACAAACGCCTGCTCACGTTCAACGTGAGCAAGCCGTCGCAGGTAGCGCAGCGCGTGCCATTGGACGGCGAGACGCTGCTGCGCGAAACATTGCGTGTGTATGGGCTTTAAGAAGCGGATGTGTCGTTCTTGGGTTTGTCTTCCGTGCTTTGTACGCCCTTACGGAAGTTAGCGACCGCTTGACCGAGTTCGCCGCCAATCTTGGAAACGCGCCCAACGCCAAACAGCACGATGACAATCAACAGAATAATCAGCAGTTCGCCGACACCTAAACCAGCCATGAGTTTTCCCCTCAACAAAAACGGTTGACAGTTAAGCTGATTATAGCAGAAAGCACAAGCGGTCGTATGGACAAACGGCACAGGCGCGCCCTGTCATTTGACACATGCGTGACCACACTGCTAAACTCATCGTATACCAGCCTTAGAGGAGACAGCCGATGCCCCATCAAGCCTTGTATCTAAAATGGCGACCCCAGCTCTTTGAGGATGTGGTAGGTCAAGAACACATCATTCGCACGCTGCGCAACTCGCTGAAAAGTGGGCGCATTCGCCACGCTTATTTGTTCAGCGGACCGCGCGGCACCGGCAAGACGACTTCGGCGCGCCTGCTGGCGAAGGCGGTGAACTGCTTGCACGAAGACCCCGAAATGCGCCCGTGCAATGTCTGTCGTCATTGCGTGGCGGTCAACGAGGGGCGTTTCTTAGACTTGATAGAGATTGATGCCGCCTCCAATACGGGCGTGGACGACGTGCGCGATTTGCGCGACAAAATCGCCTTCGCGCCCAACGAGGGGCGTTACAAGGTCTACATTATCGACGAAGTCCACCGCTTTAGCGGCAACGCCTTTGACGCGCTGCTCAAGACGCTAGAAGAGCCGCCCTCGCACGCCATCTTCGTGCTGGCGACCACCGAGATTGACAAAGTGCCAGCCACCATCAAGAGCCGTTGCTTGCCGTTTGAGTTTCGTCGCCTTTCGCTGCAGGAGGTGGCAGACCGCTTGCAGCGCATCGCCGACGAAGAGGGCATCAAAATTGACCGCGCCTCGTTGGAGCTGATTGCCCGCGAAGGCACTGGCAGCGCGCGCGACAGCATCAGCCTGTTTGACCAAGTGGTGGCAGACCCTTCTGAAGAAATCACGATTGAGCTGACCGAGCGCATTCTCGGCACGGCAAGCATGCGTGCAGTGCGCGACCTTGTGGCGGCGTTAATTGAGAAGAACGCCGCCTTAGGCGTGCATATCATCAACCAAGCCATCGACAACGGCAGCGACCCGCGCCAGTTTGGGCAGCAAATTGTCGAGCATTTGCGCGCCGTGCTGCTAGCGCAAACCGCCAGTGCTGACCTGCTGCAAGTGTCGCAAGAGGAGCGCGCGCTTTATGAGGCACAAGCGACGCAGCTCTCGCGCAGCGAGCTGCTGCGGGCGTTGCGCGCCTTCAACGACACGGTGTCGACCGCGCAGTTGGGCTGGCAGCCTCAGCTTGGGTTAGAACTAGCTTTTCTTGAAAGCCTTGAAGTTCCTGCTGCGCCGCAGCCGCTCTACGCGCCTGCCCCTGCCGCCGCTGCTCCCTTGCCCAAGCCAGAGGCTGCGCCAATTGTGACGGGTGCTGCGCCGGTGGTGCCGCTGCAAGTGGTCGCCAGCAAGTGGGTGGAGGCGCAGCGGCTCATCTACCAGCACGCGCCGACCGCGTCAGACCCTGTGGTGGTCAACTTGCCGAACCTCATGCAGCATGCCCACGTTCGTGCGATAGATGGCAACGTGGTTGTTATTGGCGTGGCGGAACAGTTTATCTTGGAGAAACTTAAGGATGCCACGCGCACCAAGTGGGTGGAGCGCGCTATCTCCAAAGTGACGGGCAAGACGCTTCACGTGCGTTTCGTATTGGATAACGGCGCGCCTTCGGACACGCGCCACATGAGTTCCGCGCCCGATTTGCAGACCGATGACCCGCTCATCCTTGACCAGCTTGAGGCGGGCGGCGAACTTATCGCTTTAGAGGATGACACGACCGAATGACAGCTGGTGCTTATTTCGGTTATAATAACGGCACAGGCTAGAACACAATCTCAACGAAAAAGGAGCGAACGCGATGGGCAAGAAGAAACGTGGTGGTGGATTTGGTGGCGGTGGCGGGATGCCCTCTGGCGGTATGGGCGGCATGATGGCACAGCTGCAGAAGATGCAGCGCGACATGCAAGAAGCGCAAGCCGCGCTTGAGACCGAAACGGTCGAAGTGAGCATTGGCGGTGGCGCGTTGAAGATTGTTATTACAGGGCATCAGCGCGTGCAAAGCATCACGCTCAACCCCGACGTGGTTGACCCCAACGACCCGGAATGGGTTACCGACTTGCAAGATTTGCTCGTGGCGGGCATCAACCAAGCCATCGAACAGAGCCAGACGATGGCGGCGGAGAAGATGGAGCGCATCACGGGCGGCTTAGGTGGTATGCCGGGCTTGGGTGGGCTGCTGGGTTAGGCGAGGCTCTAAGGCTGATGAAGGCGCAAGTGGGGCAAACGGTTTTGCATTGCGTCGAGGGCGACATCACGACGCAGGTGGTTGATGCTATCGTCAACGCCGCTAACGAAACGCTCTTGGGTGGCGGCGGCGTGGATGGTGCCATCCACCGCGCGGCGGGTCCCGAGCTGCTGGCAGAGACGCGCACGCTCGGTGGCTGTCGCACGGGCGACGCAAAGCTCACGCAGGGCTATCGGCTGCCGGCGCGCTACGTCATTCACGCGGTGGGTCCGGTGTATCGCGCCAACGACCCCGACGTGCCGCGCTTGCTCGCCAGCGCGTATCGCCGCAGCCTTGAGCTTGCCCAACAGCATCAGCTCGCGTCGCTGGCATTTCCCGCCATTAGCACGGGCGTGTACGGCTACCCACAGGCGGAAGCCTGCGAGATTGCGCTGCGCACGGTCGTTGACTTTCTCGACCAGCCGACTAGCTTGCGCCTTATACGCTTTGTGCTGTTCGGCGCACAGGCTTATGCTGTCTACGCGCAGACACTCCAGCGCATGGCGCAAGCCGATAGCCGCTTGTCCTTGTTAACGGACGATTAGCGCAGTTTTCTGGCGCGATAGCCAAGAAGGTGGGGCGATGACGCTTGTAGACGAGGTGACGACGGGAAGAGTTGGCATGCCGCTGTCGGCGTTTCTCGCGGCGCAAGAAGACCAGCCTTTTGAACTATTAGACGGCAAAAGGGTCGACCGCATGCCCAATGTCTTCGGACACGCGTGGTACATTCGCGTGCTTTTTTTAGCACTGTACACGCACGTTTCCCAGCACAAGCTAGGCGAGGCCTTTACCGAGCTGACGTACGCGCAGCTGGAAGGCGAGACGTGGGTGCGCGGCGCGCGCATTGCTGACCTTGCGTTTTACGTGCATACGCGGATTGAGGCGTTCAAGGCGGCGCACTCGGATTGGCGCACGCGCCCGTTGCACATTGCGCCTGACTTGACGATAGAGGTGCTGTCGCCGACGG
>CALIEB010000023.1 GCA_938022205.1 uncultured Anaerolineae bacterium
GAGCTGTGGGGGTACACCTGGTCCCATTCCGAACCCAGAAGTTAAGCCCGCAAGCGTTGATGGTACTGCACTGGCAACGGTGTGGGAGAGTAAACCATCGCCAACCTAATGAATCTCCCTCGCGCCTTTTTTTTATGCCCCGTAACCACCTCACTTCTAACACACATTGCCTTTCCAAGCGTCTAACTCGTTGTATAATCACCCTCGCGAAGCGTCTTAATACTGCGTTAGGATTGGGAGTGACGATGACATCACGGGCATTGGGCGTTGTTTTGGTGGTGGCGGTGGTGCTGACAGCAGTAATGGCGTTTCGCTGGCGGGATATTAGCGATTTTGAATACCATAACGCGAAGGCGGAGCTTATTGTTGAGCAGCCGCTAGCGGTAATGCAGGAAGTCCCCAACTTTCTTTACCATGTGCTAGCAGGCGTGCCACCCTTGCCTAACGTGTCTGTTGGCTTTCGCGGTGCGCTGGTGATGACGGCTAGCACGGTTTTTTCGGCGTGGCTCTTGTTTGCGCAGCTTGTGCGCGTGTTGCCTGAGCGAAGCCGCCGCACGGAGCTGCTCCTTGTGGGGTTTGTGCTAGCGTTTACGCTGGCTGCGCCCATTAACCTGTTTACGCCGCAAAATCTTTATTATGGCTACTTTCCGACAACGGTCTACCACAATCCGACCACCATCTTGATGAAGCCCTTCGCGCTAGGGGCATTTTTCATGCTGCCGCGCCTGTATGACGCGGGTTTTCGTTCTGCGCGTCCTTACGCATGGCTCGTCGGCTACGGGCTTATGACAGTACTAGGCATGTTGGCGAAGCCCAGCTTCATCATGGTCGCTCTGCCAGCTTTGGCGGTGGTGACACTGTACCGCTTGTGGAAGCATGCGTATGTGCATTGGCTGCTGCTAATAGGCGGCGTGGTGCTGCCGGCACTGTTGCTGCTGGTCTATCAAACGCTTGTGCTGACTAGCCCTGAGCTAGGCGGTGGTATTTATATCGAGCCGCTGCGCACGCATTTTGAGTGGACGCTGCACTACGACAAACAGGCTGACCAACAGCTGCTTGAGAAGCTGCTGCTGTCGATTGCCTTTCCCGTGTTGGTATTTGTGCTATATTGGCGTGAAAGCCGCAAAGACATGCTCTTTTTGCTGGCATGGGTGATGTTGGGGTTTGGGTTGCTTTACAGCTATTTGCTGGTCGACAGGATTGAAATCGCTGCGGGTAACTTTATCTGGAGCGCGCAAATCGCGGTGGTGCTGCTGTTTGCGGCGGCAATGCGCCTGCTAGCAAGCCAACCGCTGGCGGCGTGGGGCTGGCGCGGTGGCACCAGCCTTGCCGTTTTAGGGTTGCACCTGCTAGCAGGGTTTTATTGGTACTACTTGCACCTGACAGTTAGCTACGAGAACCTCATTTGGGGCTTGTGGTAATCAACTTAGCCAGACTGCCCATTGGTAGTAGATAGGCAAGCCAGCAATCAGGTTAAACGGAAACGTGATGCCAATGGCGGCGGTGAGATAGTAGCTTGGGTTAGCTTGTGGCAGCGCGATGCGTACCGCTGCTGGTGCGGCGATATACGACGCGCTGGCGGACAGCACGCCCAGCACCATGCTGCCGCCCAGCGATAGTCCCACAAAATCGCCCAGCCAAATGCCCAAAAAGCCGTGTAGCAGCGGCATTAGGATGCCAAAAGCAACCAGAAAGCCCCCCACGTGGCGCAGGTCGCGTAGATATTTGCCAGTGACCACGCCCATCTCCAGCAAGAACAGCGTTAGCAAGCCCGCGAACAAGTCAGTAAAGAAGGGGGCGACCTGTCGCTGTCCTATTTCGCCCGAAAGCGCGCCCACGAATGCGCCGCCTAGCAGCAAGAAAATGCTCGAGCCGAACACGACCTCGCGCATGGCGTGCTTCCACGAGCTGTTGCCGAGCTTGATTTGTGCGATGAGTAACGCGACGATAATCGCAGGGATTTCTAGGATAACCACCAGCGTAGGCATGAAGCCTTCGATTGGCACGTTAATCTCGTTCAGGAAGGCAAGAGCCGCGCTGAATGTCACCGCTGACACCGAGCCGTAGTGGGCGGCAATGGCGGCGGCGTTGGCGATGTCGAACCTGCCGAGCGTGCGCAGGATAGCGTATGACCATATTGGCACGCCTACGCCAATGACAAACGTGACCAACGCCGCGCCCCAGAAGTTCTCGAGCGGGGCTTGCGCGAAGCCAAAGCCGCCTTTTAAGCCAATGGCAAACAGTAGGTACATGGAAATGCCCTTGTAAATCGCTTCAGGCAGGCGTAAGTCGCTTTTAAGCAGGCTTGCTATGATGCCCAGCACAAACGCCAGCACCATAGGCGAGAACAGGTTGTAACGCACAATCTCCCATGTATCCATTTGGTTGCCCTCTTTTTGCTGTGCTTATTTGGCTAGTTCGTGAAAGTAAACGACCAGCGTGTCGATGCCCTTGTCATACATCTCAACGTGGAAGCTCTCGTCGGGACCATGAGCAGCACTATCTGGCAGACCGAAGCCCATCAAAATCACGGGCAAGTTGAGCTGCTTTTGAAACTCCGCCACGACCGGAATGCTGCCGCCCATGCGCGCAAACAGGGCTGGTGTTTCCCAATGATACTTAAACGCTTCGACGGCGGCGCGAGCAGCTGGGTGGTCTGTTGGCGTGATGGCGGGGTAGCCCGTGTCGTGTAGCTTGATGGTGCTGCGTACTGTTGGCGGCGTGATGCGTTCAATTTCCGCCTTAACTAGCTCGAAAATCTTAAACGGGTCTTGGTTGGGGACGAGGCGGCAGGAAATTTTGGCGCGTGCTGTCGCACCGATGACCGTCTTAAAGCCTTCGCCAGCATAGCCGCCTGCAATGCCGTTAATCTCCAACGTCGGGCGGATGCTTGTCCGCTCAATCATCGTATAACCCGCTTCGCCCCATTCAGGCAGGTCGCCCATGCGTTCTTCCCAATCTTGGCGTGAGTAGTTGCTCAGGTTGAGCATAGCGCGCTCCTCGTCGCTGACGGGCTGCACGTCGTCGTAGAAACCTGCGACGTTTACGCTGCCGTCGGGATTGTGCAGCTTGGCGATAATCTCGCACAGGGCTTGCGCGGGGTTGTGCAGGATTCCGCCGATGCCGCTGTGCAAGTCGTGCTTAGGTCCCGAGACGGTCAGCTCCATTGTCACCAGCCCACGCAGCCCGTAGATGAGCAGTGGCTCGCTGGCGGACTTCATGCCGGTGTCGCTGATGAGGCAAATGTCGGCTTTTAGCTTGTCGAGGTTATTGCTGATGAAGCGTTGCAAGTTCTGTGAGCCGCTTTCTTCCTCGCCTTCGATGAGATACTTAACGTTGACGGGTGCGCCGCCAGTGGCAAGCAGTGCTTCCATCGCCTTGAGCTGGCACATTACCAAGCCTTTGTCGTCGGTCGCGCCGCGCGCGTAAATCTTGCCGTCGCGCACTATCGGCTCAAACGGCGGATGTGTCCAGCCATCTTCCATGACAGCGGGCTGAACGTCGTAATGCCCATAGACCAGCACAGTGGGCTTGTCCGCGCCGGCGTGCAGCCAATCGCCATAAACAACGGGATGCCCACCGGTCGGCAGCACCGCCACGTTCTCTAGTCCCATGGCGCGCATGTTGTCGGCACACCACTCGGCGGCGCGCTGGCAGTCGTCCTTAAACGCCTGGTCGGTGCTGACGCTGGGGATGCTCAGCCATGCGAGCAGCTCGTTCAAAAACTTCTCACGGTTTGCAGCAGTATAAGCAAGTGCGTCTTTCATGAGGTCTCCTTTGGATGTGGGTTGGAATTGTCGAGAGTGATAGTGTTGCCGACACCGATAAGCACTGCCACGACAAGGCGTGGGCTGGCGATATTGCCCACTGCTGAGCCTCGCGGATAGCTGTCGGGTGTTTGTTCTGTCGCGCGCAGGAGCAGCTTATCCGCAAGGAAATAGCCAGCCAACGCGCAGAGTAACCCTAGTAAGAAGATGTCCTTGTACACAATGTGGTTCTTTCGACTAGTGAGCCATCGCCTTTGCGGCGTGTTCCCACACAACGCGGCGTGTCTCGTCTTCTGGTTTGAACGGGAAATAGTAGCCCGCACGGTCAAGCAGCCCATTGTAACGTTCGCGCAGCTTGTAGGGGAGTTCGTCGGGGGGCGCGACGACCGCAATGGCGTGTAAGACCTCGTCAGGCACTTCTTGCCACATACTGTCCCACTTGCCCTCTTTCGTGAGCTGATTCATGCGCACGCCGAAATCGCCCCAGCCGTGCATCTCCAGCACCTTGTGATAGCTGGGCGTGCTGGCGTAGAAGGCGATTTGTGACTTAATTTCAATCGTGTTGCGCGCGATTTCTTCGGGTGTGCTGCCTGTGACGACGAACACCGCGCATGACAACGCCACATCTTGTAGGCGGCGTTGATGTGCTTCTGCGCCTTCTTGCACGGCAGGGCGTACGACCTCTTGCAAGTATTGCACTGTGTGGAAGGGATGCACGTGAAACCCGTCTGCCATCTCGCCCGCCAGCCGACACAGCGGCGCGCCTACGCCCGCGATGTAGATAGGGATGTGCGGATGCTCAATCGGACCGGGATTGAAGAAGGGCGGCAGCACGCCAAAATCGTAGTGTTCGCCGCGATAGCGCAAGCTGCCGCCGCTTTGGAAGGCGTGCCAAATTGCGCGCAGGGCTTGCATGTACTCGCGCAGCTGGGCAACAGGTTTGTCTGACCAATAGGCACTGAAGCGTTTGACGATATGCACCTTAATCTGTGTGCCAAGCCCTAAGATAAACCGCCCGTTGGATTGCTTCGCTAAGTCCCACGCGATTTGTGCCGTCACCATTGGGCTGCGCGGGAAAGCCACGGCAATGGCTGTGCCAAGCGCGATGCGCGTTGTGCTGGTGGCGGCAAGCGTCAGTGGCAAAAATGGGTTGTGCTGGGCTTCTGCTGTCCATAACCCGTCAAAGCCATAAGCCTCAACTTGCCTGCCAATCTCAATGGCTTTGTTGAGGTCGTCGGGGAAAATCGTCACGTCAAATTTCATCGCAAAAATCCTTTGTCTTAAAAACAAACACTGTAATGCGCTCATTGTAACGTATTTGGGCGCATTGTGTGATGTTGGTTCTACCAGCAAAGTGGCATAGGCGTGATTTTTTGTTCGTTTGTCGTTATAGTTAGACCAACAAGACAGGCAGTGAGTGGAGTTAGACCTATGATGAGGCTGCGATGGATGGGCTGGCTGTTGAGCGTGTTGGGACTTGGCGCATTTTGGGCGTTGTCTATCGGCGAAGACCAAGACCCTGTGCCGCCGGCGAGAGCGCACATCGTGAACGATGAGGGGGGCGTGGTCAGCGTTAGCGGGCGAGTTGCGTACACCAACGCTTTTTTTACGTCGGGCGTGGATGATCCGCTTATCATTCTTGAAGACCAAACGGGCTTTGTACGCCGCGACCGCAACTATATTTTCCCGATTGCCTCGCAGACAATGGGGCAAATTACTACGGATTTCTACACGTCGCCGTTTCGCTACACCCTTGCGCTGCCGATAGAGCCGAGCGCGCCCCTGAACGACGTGGACAACAACGGCAGGCGCGACACAGGTGTGATGATTTTTGCCGTCGCTTACTGGAACAACGCTTGGGGCGATGCTTTTCTTGAAGAGCGCGACCAGTTCGGCGGCGGCTGGTCGACAGCTTATGTCTCGACGCTGGTGAGCAAGGGCGCGCAAACGCGCGGTGAATACGTCGGCGGCAAGCTGCTTATCTACGCGCCCGAAGACGGACAGGGCTTCCCTGTAGGCTGGGGCGATGACGGTAAGCTCTTCACGGCGGATGACCCTATCGTTGTCGTGCCAAAAGGCTGGACGCTGGTCAACATGGACACGCAGCCCTTTACGTTCGATCGCTCGCGCCGCGTGACGGTTGACCTGCTAGAAGGCGAAGGCGCGCGCGCTGACGACTTCTCGCGTCTTTCTTACACCGAAGCGTTTGATGCCATGATAGAGAAGTTCCGCCGCGAGTATGCCTTCAGTGAGTACAAGGGCTTGGATTGGGACGCGCTGAAACGGACTTATCGCCCGCGCTTTGAAGAGGCACAGCGCGCCAACAACTTTGACCTTTACGCCTCCGCGCTGCTAGAATTTGCGCTGGCAATTCCCGACGGTCACGTGAGCGCGTCTTACACCCAGTACACCTATGAACAGTTCGTGCGCGCTACGGAGGGTGGACTTGGGCTGGCGTTGACCGAGTTGGACGATGGGCGCATGCTCGTTAGCTATGTGGGCGCGGACACACCCGCCGAAGCTGCCGGCATTGCGCGTGGTGCTGAGTTGCTCACGCTCAACGGCATGCCGATAAGCACGGCGGTGGCGCGGGCGCGCTTGTGGTCAAACGCTAGCTCGCCGCATTATCTGCGCTTGCAGCAAGTGCGCTACGCCACGCGCTTTCCGGTCGGCGCGGTGGTTGACGTGACCTTCCGTAACCCCAATGCCGACCCGCAGTCAGCACGCCTTATCGCTGTAAGAGAAGATGCCTCGCTCAACGCCTCACAGCTGGCGAGGCTGCGCGACTCCTTCGCGCTGCCGCTGACGTACACGCTGCTTGACGAAGGCGTGATGTACGTCAAGATAAACTCGTTCTTTGACGACAAACGCTTGACGGTCGCGCTTTGGGAGCGCATGATAAAAACCGCCAAAGCCCAGAACGTGCCAGCGATGGTGCTGGATTTGCGCACTAATACCGGCGGCAGCGGCTATCTCGCCGACCAAATGGCAGCCTATTTCTTTGATGAATCGCTGCTCTTGGGCAATACGGGTTTTTATGACGCTGAACTTGGCACATTTTACTTTGACCCCGAGCGCGAAGAACGCTTTATCTTGCCACCGGATGCGCTGCGCTATCGCGGGCGGGTGGCGGTGCTGATAAGCCCAAGCTGCTTGAGCGCGTGCGAGTTCTTTGCGTGGAACATGACGCTGCGCAATCGCGCTGAAATCGTTGGGCATTACCCGACAGGCGGGCTGGGCGGCAGCGTGCAGCGGTTCTATATGCCCCATCGCCTCGAAGTACAGCTCACGGTAGGGCGTGCGGTCGACA
Organism: uncultured Anaerolineae bacterium; assembly: GCA_938022205.1. Taxonomy (GTDB): domain Bacteria; phylum Chloroflexota; class Anaerolineae; order Aggregatilineales; family Phototrophicaceae; genus JANWYT01. Next base: position 7,078 of record CALIEB010000023.1, read on the forward strand.
ACGACGGACACATCCACATCGAGGGAGTGGGGGTTGCGCCCACGCTGCGTGTGCCTGTTACCGAAGAGACGGTGTTCGCGCGCGATGCGCTGCTAGATGCCGCGCTTGGGCTACTTTCGCGACATTAGCCACAGGAGCAGTTACGATGAACAACACACTTACTGCAGTTAAAGGCATTCGTGTGGGACATGCCACTGACCTTGAAGGCGCGACCGGCTGCACGGTCGTGCTGTGTCCGCGCGGGACAATCGGCGCGGTTGACGTGCGCGGCGGCGCGCCCGGCACCCGTGAGACGGACTTGCTTGCGCCCTACAACCACGTTGAGGAGCTTAACGCGGTGGTGCTTTCGGGCGGTAGCGCGTTTGGTCTGGCGAGCGCGGACGGCGTGATGCGCTACCTTGAGGAGCGTGGCGAAGGCTACAAGAGCGGCGCGGGCTATATCGTGCCGATTGTGCCGGCAGCGATTTTGTTTGACCTGCGCTTGGGCGTGCAAGGTGTACGCCCGACCGCCGAGATGGGCTATCAAGCGGCACAAAACGCTAGCAGTGACCCCGTCCCACAAGGCACAGTCGGCGCAGGCACGGGCGCGGTCTGCGGCGCGATGTTGGGCAAGGAGCATGCGACCAAAGGCGGCATTGGCAGTGCGAGCGTTGAGTTAGGTGGTGGGCTGGTAGTGGCGGCGTTGGTGGCGGTAAATGCCGTTGGTGATGTGCTGGACGAGCAGGGCGCGATTTTGGCAGGGCTGCGCGCTGAGAATGGCGACTTTGTCGGCATGCTTAACGCGCTAAAAGCCTTTGCACATGTGCCGCAGCTACCCACCGACTCGCGCGAGAACACCGTCATTGGCGTTGTGGCCACCAACGCCCGCTTGAGCAAGGCGCACGCTCACAAAGTAGCGCAAATGGCACACGACGGCATTGCGCGTGCGGTTAACCCCGCGCACACGATGTTTGACGGTGACACGCTGTTCGCGCTAGCGACAGGCGAAATCCCCGCCAATCCTACGGTGATTGGCGCGTATGCCGCCGAAGTGGTGGCGCAAGCAATACGCAACGGTATCCGCCACGCCACAGGCTTGGATGGCGTGCGTGCTTGGAACGAATAACCTATGAAGCGTGTCGGGTCTTGGCTGGCGTTGGCTGCGCCCGCGCTGGTGGCAGTGTGGGCGTATGGTTACAGCGTGGGGCTGCCGTTCTTCACCGATGACGCGCCGCACTACCGCTTCTTGGTCAGCGTGGAAAGCGTTCCCGCGCTGTGGCTGGGGCAGGCGTGGTCGCCCTACTATCGCCCGGTAGTGTACAGCCTGTGGCGATGGGGCATGAACCTACAAGGCGGCGTGTACGACCCTGTGACGTGGCACGCCTTTAACGTGTTACTCTATGCCGCATGCGGTGTGTTGGTCGCGCTGTTGGTCAAGCGCGTCTTGCGGACGTGGGCGTGGGGTGCGGTGGCGGGCGTGTTATTCGTGTTGTTCCCACTCAATTACCAAGCGGTGAACTGGGTGGGCAGCTTGTCGCATTTGGTGGTGACATTTGGCGTGGTGCTGGGCGTGCTGACAGGTCTGGTCGCGGCGCGGCGCGGCGGCGTGTTGGCATATGCCTTGTGCTGGTTCGGCGCGCTAACAGCGACGTTCACGCACGAAAACGGCTTGCTCGTTGCGCCCTTGCTGCTGGTGACCCTCTGGCTAGCGGGCGTGCGCCGCTGGCAAACGCTCGCGCGCGTCGCGCTTGTGCCGTGCGTGCTGGCGGGGTTGTACGCATTGCTTTGGCTTACGCTGCCGCGTCCGCGTCTCGATGAAGGGCTGCGCCTTAGCTCTGACCTTTGGCAAAACGCGGCGGTGCTGTTGCATGGCTTCGCGTACCCTGTTTCCGCGCTGTTGCGCCCTTTTGTCGTGGGTAAGGCGGACAACACGCTCGTGCTAGGTGTGGTGGGTGTGACAACGAGCGTGCTGTTGCTCTTGACATGGCGTGCGCGCGGCGTGCTGCTTTGGGCGTGCTTTTGGTATGTTGCTAGCGTTGCGCTGTCGCTATTGCTGCTTCAGCCCGATTACGTCTACAGTTCGCCGCGCTTGTTGGTCTTGGCAAGCGTAGGGGCGATGACGGCGTGGGTGCTGGCGTGGCGCGCGCTAGCGGCACGCGGTCGTGTCGGGCGCGTGTTGGCGGTGGCGGGTGTGTTGTGGCTGGTTGGCGTGAGCGTTGCCTTCTTGCAGTTGCGCGAAAAAGACTACAAGCGCATGGCTGCCTATGCGTGGGAGCTTTTCGCGTTGACCGAGCGCGTCAACGTACACGACGAGGGACTGCTGCTCATCAACGCTCCGAACTACATCGCGCCGACGCTAGAAACCAAGTTCTTTCTCACCGGCGAGGAGTTCGCCAGCTTCATGACCCCAGAAATCAGCTACAACGATTACTTGTGGGTCAATACAGGCGTGCCAATGCACAACAGCCCCATTCAGGCGGTCGCCTATGGCGAGCTGCTGCAATATTCCGACGGCATGTTCGTGCCGTATTACCCCATGCTCGACCTTACGCCGCTGCAAGAGCTGCTGAATGGAGCGCGTCATATCGTCGTGACGCAGTTTGTCGGCAACGACTTTTTCCCTGTCTACGTGGCGGGCGCAGGGCAGGTAGACGCGGCGGCGGGCGCGCTAGCGGTCTTTGGCGCGGACGACGTGCTAACTTTGCAAGCGGCGCGATACGCGCTGGTTACACCGCAGCGGCTGCGTGTGCGCTTGCAGTGGCAGCTTGACACGTTCTCTGAGGTTAAGCGTTTCGTGCATGTGTTGTGTGACGGGCAATTGGTCGGACAGCAAGATGGCTATGCTTGGGGTAATCTTGCGCCGTTTGGCTTTTGGCAGCCGCACGAGGCGCGGGTGGAGCAGCTGGAAATTTGGACGAAGGCAGCGGTTACACCCGACTGTTTGCGCGTGCTGACGGGCGTTTACGACGCTCGCACGGGCGAACGCCTGCCTGCGCGCACGCCTGAAGGCACGCTGTTGCCCGATGGCGCGTGGGACATCTCGGTGGCTGCCGTGCTGCCATAATCGCGTATAATGTTAAGAGAGCTGCGCTAAGCCTTAACTTGACGTTAGTCATATGTTGATATATTAGGACGTGCTTCTATGAGCATCATACGCGAGAAAAAGACAATGGCAAAGAAAATTCTGATTATCGAGGACGAGCCGACACTGCTGGACAAGCTCGCTGAGAAGCTGCGCGGCGATGGCTATGTCGTCTCTACGGCGATGGACGGCGAAGTGGCGTGGGAAAAGGTGCGCAGCGAAAAGCCTGACCTTGTCGTGCTGGACATCATGCTGCCCAACCTCGACGGCTTGAGCTTGTGTCGCATGATACGCAACGAAAGCAGCACTGCCAAAATCCCTATCATTATTGTGACGGCGCGCAACAATGAAGTGGACAAAATCATCGGCTTAGAGAGCGGCGCGGACGATTATTTGGTGAAGCCGTTCGGCTTGGGCGAGTTCTTGGCGCGGGTGCGTGCTGTGTTGCGTCGCCCGCAGGGTGAAGACCCGCTCCAGCAAGAAGAGATTTCCTCACAAGACATTCGCCTCAACATGACCAGCCGCCGCCTCTTCAAAGGCGACGAGGAAATCAAGCTCAGCAACAAAGAGTTTGACTTGCTCGCGGAACTCATGCGCAACAGAAACGCTGTCTTGTCACGCGATTTGATTTTGACAAAAGTCTGGGGCTACGATTACTTCGTGGACAAGCGCACGGTAGACGTGCATGTGCGTTGGCTGCGCGAAAAGATTGAGGATGACCCCTCCACGCCACGCCGCATCGTGACGGTGCGCGGCGTGGGGTATCGCTTTGAAGGCTGAGCCATGTTTGAAGTGCTTTTGGGGCTTTTGTTGGCGGTTGTAGGCGCAGGGGTTGCCTATCAGCAAACGCTGCGCAGGCGACAGGCACTCGCCGAGCTTGAAGCGGCACAGCGTGAGCTGGCGACACTCCAGCAAAAGCTCAAAGACCAACAGGCACAAGCGCGCGCGCTGAATGAAAGTATCGCGAAGTGCGACGCGCTCATCTTGCGTCTGCGCCAAACGAACGCCGAAAACGACCGCACGATTGGCGCGCTCAAAGAGCAGCTCAAAGACTACGAGCGGTTGGCGATTAACTTGCGCGGGCAGCTCAACACGGTGGAGCGCACTTCCCGCGAGAGCAAGGCACTCTTCACCGCTATTTCTAGTGTTGCCTATGACCTCGTGTTTGTGTTAAACGAGGAAGGCTTGGTGATTGCGATGAACCGCGCTGCCGATAAGCTGTTTGGCAAGCGCAACCCCATCGGTGAACGCCTGAGCGACCTGTTAGACGCGCCTGAGTTAGCTGACTTTGTGGCGCGGGCGGGCGACGAAGAAGAAGACCTCGAAACCCAGCTCTTGCTAGACAACCGCCACTACCGCGTTCGCACCAAGCCTATTCGCTACGACGCGCTGCAGCTGTTTGTTGGCGTGGCGATGCAAGATATCACCGACCTCGTGCGCCTCAATCGCGCGCGTCGTGACATGGTGGCGAACATCTCGCACGAGCTGCGCACGCCAATTGCCAACATTCGCATGATTATCGAGGGCTTGTTCTACGATGACGACCGCCCAAAGCGCAAGGCGAGCATTTCCTCCCTGCGTTCTATTCAGCGTGAGACCGACTCACTGCTTTGGCTAGTGCAAGAGCTGTTAGACTTGTCGATGATTGAAAGTGGGCAGGCGATTATGAAGCTCTATCCTAATCGTCTGCTCGATTTGGTCAACGACACGGTTGACCGCTTGAAAGACCAATTGGCACAGAAAGAGCTTAAGGTGGTGTTGCATATCCCCGCCAAAATCGAAGTGCTGTGCGACTGGGAGCAGACGCGGCGGGTGCTGCTCAACCTTATTCACAACGCTATCAAATGGTCGCCACCCCGCGAGGCGATTAGCGTGAGTGCTAGCCAACAGGGCGACGAAGTGGTGATTAGCGTGTTTGACAACGGGCGCGGCGTGCCGGACGACCAGCGCGAACGCATCTTCGAACGCTTCTATCAAGTCGACACGTCGCGCAGCGGCAACGAAGGCTCTGGGCTGGGCTTAGCAATTTGCAAGCACATCGTCGAGGCACACGGCGGGCGCATTTGGGCGGAGGGCAACAGCAGTGGCGGCGGCGGTCGTTTCTTCTTCACGCTGATTAGTGCGAACGAGGACGACGTTCACGCGCCCACCGAGATGCAGCGTGGACAACATGACTATGTGCCGCTGCCGACGTTGCCCAGCACGGCGGTGACGCGCGATGACCCTGCCAGCGACGAGCCAAGCATTGAGTTAGAGGATGATGAAACCTCGCGCACCGCGTGAAATGGTTTATTGCGTCGCAAGCTCCCTTTTGCTATACTAAGGCTAACAAATACCTTCGGGGCAGGGTGGAAGTCCCTACCGACGGTGAAGCGTGGTGCCTATGCACACGCCAAGCCCGTGACCCGCGTCGCCTAAACCGCGAACGGTGGATTTGGTGAGAAACCAAAGCCGACGGTAACAGTCCGGATGGGAGAAGGTTATCACGACAGACAAGCGCACCTGCCGCACGGCGTGCAGGCGGTGTTTGTGCAATGACACCTAGAGGCGTGCTTGCCTTGTGGTGCGTCTTTGCCTAGTCGTATCCTGCCCCGTATGTTTAGCTGAGCAACGGGGTTTTCTTATGCGCGTTTCCTTTCCTATCACAATGTCACGTTCCGCAAACACTTGGACGCGGCGGCTTGCGCCACTTTTGACGCTGGTGCTGGTGCTAGCAGCGTGGCAGCTTGTCTTTGCGCTGCGCCTTTACCCAACGTTCCTTATTCCATCGCCGCAAATGGTGTGGGAGAAAGCAGCACAAGTGTTGCGTGACGGCACGCTTTGGGCGCATCTGCTGGCAACCAGCGAAGCGATGGTGTGGGGGTTGCTGTGGGGCGTGAGCATCGGCACGCTGCTGGGCTACCTTATCGCCAAGCTGCCGCTCGCTGAAGTGCTGCTCACGCCGCTGATTGTTGCCTTTCAAGCCACACCGATTGTGGCTTACGCGCCGCTGCTGATTATTTGGTTTGGCAGTGGTATGACCAGCAAAGTGGTGACCTGCGCGGTAATTGTCTTCTTTCCCACTTTGATGAACACCGTTGTGGGTGTGCGCCAAATTCCACCGCGTCTGCGCGACCTCATGCGCGCGCTTTCCGCCACGCGCTGGCAAACGCTATGCAAGCTGGAGCTGCCTGCCATTCTGCCCGTGTGGCTGACAGGCTTAAAGACGAGTGCGACGCTGGCGGTGATTGGTGTGGTCGTGGGGGAGTTTCTCAGCGCAGACAGGGGCTTGGGGCATTGGGTGAAGCTGGCGCGCAGCCAATATGACACCGCGTTGGTCTTTGTCGGCGTGCTGACCATGACCGCGCTCGCGCTGACGTTTTACAGTCTTGTTTACTTGCTTGAGTGGCGTTTGCTGAAATGGCAGCGTCAATCAAGAAGCGTATAAACCATTATCACAACGAAAGGACGTAATGCCATGCGCAAGATGATGTTGCTATTGATGTTGTTGTGTCTTGCAAGTGTGGTGCAGGGACAAAGAGCCGTGCAGCCCGAACGCTTTTTGCTGACTTTTGTCCCTAACGTGCAGTTCTCGCCTACTTATGTGGCAATCGCTAAGGGTTACACTGTTGAAGCGGGCTTTGACGTGACGATTGCGTACCTAAGCGAGCCGGATGTGGTTGACCTTATCGCCTCAGAACAGGCGCACTTTGGCATGGTCAGCGGCGAGCAGGTCATCCTTGCGGCGGCGCAAGGGCGCGACATTGTCTACGTGTATAACTGGTTCAACAAATACCCTGTTGGTGTGGTCGTGCGCGACGACGGACGTATCACCACGCCTGCCGACCTGCGTGGCGCAAAGGTCGGCATTCCGGGGCGTTTCGGCGCGAGCTACAGTGGCTTGACGGCGTTGCTGTTGGCAAACGGTCTGACAGAGGCGGATATTCAGCTGGATGAGATTGGCTTTAACGCGCCTGAAGTGTTCTGCATGGGGGTGATTGACGCTTCGGTGGTGTACATCAACAACGAGCCGCTGCAAATCCAAAACCGTGCCGATGCGGGTGACTGCGGTGACGTGCGCGGCGTGCGCGTGTTCAGCGCGAGCGACTACACGCCGTTAGTGTCTAACGGCATTGTCACTAGCAAGGCTTTCGCCGAAGCGCAGCCTGAGCAAGTGCAAGCCTTTGTAACGGCGTATCATCGCGGTCTGAGCGACGTTATCAACAATCCCGCAGAAGCCTATCTGTTGAGCGCGCTTTTTGTGGAAAACTTGCCCATGAGCGATGACCTGCGTGCTGCATTGGAAGCCGCCGCTCGCGAGCAAGAGGCGTTCTTGGCAACCAATCCCAGCCGCGAAGAGATCGCCGCGTCGCGTTTAGCACTCGCAGAGACACTGCACGCCGCGTTTGACAGCAAGCAGCTCTTGCAGTTTGACGTGCTGCTGGCAAGCATTAACTTGTGGGATAGCGACGCGCTTGGGCAAAGCGACGCGGCAGCATGGGAAACTATGCAAGACACGCTCTTGGCAATGGGCATACTGAAAGCTCCGTTAGACATCGAAACCTTCTACACCAACGCCTTTGTTCCTTCGGGTGATTAAGCCATGCGCGTGCGTCTCGAAGGGGTAAGCGTCACCTATCGCCAAGCTGGGGCGAAGCTGCTCGCGCTTGCGCCGCTGACGGTCGACATCCCCAGTGGCCAGTTTGTCGCTATTTTAGGCGCAAGCGGCTGCGGCAAAAGCACGTTAGTGCGTGTGGTGGCGGGCTTGCAACCCGCCACCAGCGGCAGCGTGTGGCTTGACGAAGTGCGCAACACGCGCCCGCACCCTGCTGTCGGCATGATGTTTCAAGACGCGACGCTGATGGGCTGGCGCACGGTGTTTGACAACATCGCGCTGCCGCTGGAATTGGCGGGCGCGTCGCATGCTGCCCGCGAGGCGCGCCTGCGCGCCTTGCTGCCGATGCTTGGACTGGAGGCGTGGGCAAACGCTTATCCGGCGATGCTGTCTGGCGGCATGGCACAGCGCGCGGCACTTGGGCGCGTCTTGGCGCAAAACCCGCGCTTGCTGCTGCTTGACGAGCCGTTTGGCGCGTTGGATGCCTTCACCCGCGAACAACTGCGGCTGGATTTGCTGGCGTTGTGGCGCGATATGCGACAGACAGTGCTGATGGTCACGCACGACATTCATGAGGCTGTGTTCATGGCTGACCGTTTGCTGGTCTTTAGCCCACGTCCGGGGCGTTTGGTCGCAGACATCGCCATTGACTTGCCGCGCCCGCGCCAATTAGATATGGTGTACGACGCTGAGTTTGGTGTGTATGCTCGCGCTGCCCGCGCTGCTATGGTGTAGGTGGTTCGTGCGGCTGCCACGTCGTCATGTCTTGGCAGTAAGCACACATGTGTGGCAGCGGGTCGTTCGCGAACGCAAAAAACGTTTGCCCACAATGCGGGCAGCGATACAGGCGCAATGAGTTGATGGGGGCTTCTGGCGGCATTGCTTCTGCTAGCGGGCCGTCGGGTGCGTCGCTCACTTGGCATCCGCCTTGTGCGTGGCGTGTTCGACGGCGGCTAGCGCAAGCAAAATCAGCTGCTGCACGCCACTAGCGATTGGCTCAGTTTCGATGTACTCGTCAAGGCGATGGGCGTTGCCGCCGCTGGTGATGCCAATGGTCACGCACGGGCAGCCGTAATAGAGTGGGATGTTGCCGTCGGTGCTGGCACGTTCCAGCTTGCCGCGCACGCCTACTTCTTCTAGTGCTGCCATTGCCCCCTGTACCAGCGGGTGGCGTGGGTCAAGGTAGCCGGTTGGGCGTTCGCCTACGGGTTCAGCGTGCCATGTTACGCCCGCTTCTTCGGCTTCTTTGAGCAGCTGCTGCACTTGTGCGACTAAAAAGTCCAGTTCGTGCTGCGATTCCGAGCGCATGTCCAGCCAAAAGCCTGCCGACGTTGCGATAGCATTGATGGCTTGTCCGCCCTCTATCATGCCGATGTTGTAGGTCGTGCGCGGTGAGCTTGGTGTTTTCAGCTGCGTGATGCGTGCCCCCAGCTGAACCACCGCGTGCGTGGCGGAGGGTCGCCCAAAGTGCAGCCAGCTGTGTCCACCTTCTGTGGTGGCGGTAATGTGTAGCCGATGCACGCCGATGCCCGCGTGGTAAACGTGCCCAAACGCCGAGCCTTCGATGTTAATCACGGCGTTCACGCGCTCGCGTAGGCGGGCAAATGCCGCGCGCACACCTCTTAAATCGCCTAAGCCCTCCTCACAGCTTGTTGCCACAAACCAGATGCCACATGGCGGTGTAACGGCGTGGTCACGCAAAAACTTGAGCAGCGCAAGCATGCCCGCCACGCCCATGCTGTTGTCTCCCAAGCCTACGCCGTAGATGCGTTCCCCTTCGTGGCGCACGCTTAGGTCGGTGTCGACATCAAACACCGTGTCGGTATGCGCCATCACCATTAAAGTTGTGCTGTTGTCCACGCCTCTAAGATAGCCGTAGGCGTTCCACTGTGCGTCGATGTCGACCTCGTCAAGCCCGAAGTCTGCGAAAAGCGCGGCAACGTGGCGGGCGCGTGCCTCTTCGGCAAACGTGGGCGCGGGGATTTGCTGGATGGCAATACCCGCTTCCAATGTCCACGCCGCCAAATCAGGCAGCAGTTTCTGCCAGTCATAGCCGCGTCTAGCCTCTTTAACCCAAGTTCTCATGCTTGCTCCCTTGCTTAGTCCAACGTGAAGGTGTAGAGCGTGTGATAGTCCGCGCCGTCGGGCTGCGTCAACCGTGCGAAATCGTCCAGCGCGTACACGCCTAGCAACACGCGATACACACCCGCAGGCAGGTCGGTCGGCAGCGTCAGTGTGAGCGTGTTACCTATAATCGCATTGTCATTTGCCTGCCATGCGGTAGCGGGATAGCTGTTCGTGCCAAGCGGCAGGTCGGTTTGTGTTAATGGCGTGCGTTCTTGCGCGCTGACAAGGTGAAGATAAACTTGATAGGGCTTGGGCAGCGGCGCGCTGACGCGCCAGTAGGGCAGAACCTGCAGGGTCTCGCCGCGCGCGAAAATTGGCGGTTGCGCTTCATGCACGCCTAAAAATGTCAGCGCGTCACCAAAACGCACGTTTGCCGGCATCGTGATGGGGCGTAGGCTGTATACTTCCATCGGCATACCCAGCCAATCCGCTTCGGGATAAACGTCAAAGCGACGCAGCAGTAGTAACTCTTCGCGCAGTGCGGCGTTGTCGTCTGTGTAGAAGGGGTCATCGGGGAAAAGCAGCGCGTAATTGATGTACATAGCGCGGAACTCATCAAGCGGGCGTGCTTGCAGGCTCTCACGATACCAGCGCGGCAGCGGTTCAGGGTAACCGCTCCACGTGCTGTCAAAATAGACCCACAGCCACGTGGAGTTTTGGGGGATGAGCAACGTGCTGTCCATTGTGGCTTGTCGCGCCCAAGTTATTAGGGCATGCTCGACGCGGGGAAAATTAGGTCCTGTGAGTTCGAGTAGCGTGCGCGGCATAAAGCTCCCTAGCCACAGCGCGCCGAACAGCAGCAGCACGCTATTTGCCCACTGCTTGCGTTTGAGCAGGCGTGCCGTGCCTTGCGCCAACCCTGCTAGCCCCCACACCACTAAGCAGACGACCAGCACCGTCATGTGCGCGGTGTAGCGATGTACGCCTTCCCAGCGCAACGTGTAGACCAACGTAAAGAACACTTGCAAGACAAAGAGTGCGACGCTGTAAAGCATTAGCACGCGCTGCCAACCACGTGCATAGACCCATTGCCAGGCTAACCCAATGACAAGCGCGATCATTAAATAGGGCGATGACAGGGCAGCTTGATAGAGCGTAAGTTCAAGCAATTTAGCGTAGGACGCAAGTTGAAAGTTGCCGCTCCCGCCTTCGAGGAAGGCACGCGGCTCGCGCACGGATAGAATGGGACGCGCGTCGTAAAGCGTGAAAAGCGATAAAGCCGTTAAGCCAATCAGCACGCCTTGCAGCAGCAACACGCTGCTCCATTTGCGCCAATTTTTGCGCATGAGCCACAACGTCGCGCCCGTGCTAAATCCTAAAAACGGGAAAGCGGAGTATTTGGCGACCACAGCGAACAGACCCGCTAAGGTTGCCGCAACCGCCCAACGTGGCGATTCTAGCCGCAAAGCGCGCGCTGTTGCCCACAGCGTGAGCGCAACACCCATCATAAACCAAGGCTCTGTGAGCGCACTGAAACGTTCTGCCATAATAAATGGCGCGAGCAGCCACGCGAGCGCAGCGAGTAAGCCTGCTAACCTGTTGTTGGTTTCTTTCAGCGCGAGGAAGAGGAAAATAGCCGTGAGCGCATTGGCTAACACTGTCCACGAGCGTACACGGTTGATGGCATCAATCGCGTGCGAGTGCGCCCAATCGTCGCGTTCAGCAGCAAGCTGGCGATAAGCTAGGTGATAAAGCCCGAGTATAAGCGGGGGATAACCTGCTAGATGTCGCTCTGAAACTGGCGTTTTCTTGACTAACCATTCGAAAGATTCGTTGTAGAGCCATGCTTCGTCATGGTCGTTGGTGGCATAGGGGTTGAAGCCCACTGCCGCATAGTGTGCCGTCAGTGCTAGCGATATTACCACTAATAGCAGCACAACCCAAAGGTTCGATGCTGTGAAAATGGGGCGTAGGACGCGGTAAACCATGATGATTCCTTTGCAGGGACAACACGTCGCTATGCTATAACACGCTTTTCTGTTTCGCTACGGAGATTTTTGCGTGGGGTTACTTGCGGGGCGACGCGCTATCTGCGGATAATGCGCGTCGTGGGCTATTGCTTTGCGATGTTACATAAAAAAGCCTACTGGTGTCGTAGGCTTTTGCGGTCTTAGACGTTCTTCTTCAGCGCGGCGAGCTGCTTCATGAGGCGGCTCTTGCGACGGGCAGCGTTGCGCTTGTGGATAATGCCACGACTGGCTGCCATGTCGAGGTCGCGCACGGCACGCACGGTAGCTTGCTCTGCGGCGGTGATTTCGCCCTTGCCGATGGCTTTGCGTGCTGCCTTGACTAGCGTGCGCGCACGGTTGCGGTAGGTACGGTTGTAAACGCGCCGCTTTTCGTTTTGGCGATTGCGTTTGATTTGAGATGCGTTGTTTGCCATAGCCTTCTATGTTGGCGCACCCGCGCGCCAAGTCCCTTTCTGTACTCGTTAAGCCCAACAGTAGTAGGTCGATATTGTAACAAAAATGAGTCGGCTATGTCTAGGATGGGGTTTGGAAGGCAGCGTCTTACGGGTATAGAGGCGCGCGTTTTTTCGGCAGTTGTGTGCTGCTTTTGCAACGCTGCCAAAACGCCTATCGCAGACGCACGCGCTTTGGCATACAATGCGCGCTTGTTATCGTGTCAAGGAGGCAAAACGCAGTGAACAATGCCTATCGTTTCAAACTGCTGCTCGTGTTGGTGGGCGCGTGCTTTGTAACGGCAATCGTGTCTTACGCGCTGATAAGCCCGACGATGCGCATGATAGCCGACGACTTTTGCCTTACTTACGACATCCAAAGCTCGGGCGTGTTGGGGAATGTCGTTAAACAGTACACCCTTTGGTCAGGACATTATACCGACGTTTTCCTAAAAGGCGTTGCCTATGAAACGCTAGGCTTGTCGGCGCATATGGTGATGCCGCTGGTGCTTTATGGCATATGGTGGGCGGGCAGTGTCGCCTTGCTTGCGCTGCTAGCGCGTTGGCTAGGCTGGCAGCACCCCAGTGCCTTAGGCGCGCTGCTAGGCACTTTCTACGTCTTCATGGTGTTGCACACGATACCGACGCGCTCGGTGATTTACTGGCTCAACGCGATTATGCCTTACGTTGCGCCGATTGCAGGCTTTACGGTGCTGACTGCTTTTTGGCTGGTGGCGATATCTCAGCCTAAGCGTTTGTGGGTGAAAGCACTGCTGTTAGGCGTTGGGATGTTTGTGTTAGGCGGCATGCACGTCATGTTCATTCCGTTGGCACTTGGAACTTGGATAGCGGTGCTGCTGCTCGGTGTGCGGCTCTTGCCAGCGGCGTATCGTCTTGCTTGTCGTTGGGCAACTGGGGGAGCTGTTGCCGGCACGTTGGTGGCTGCGTTCATTAGTTTTAGCGCGCCGGGCAATTGGCGACGGTTCTCTGCGACAACGGATAGCAACACCGGCGGTTTGGGCGAATTGCTGCTGTTGGCGTTGGAGTCTGTGTTTAAGTTTTGGCTCAATCCTTTTGTGCTGGTTAATCTCGTGCTGTTCGTGGGGATAAGTGCAGGTGTGGTCGTGTTATGGTATCAACTTGGCATGGGTGACCGTGACGCGAGCCTTGCGCGTTGGCTACAGCGTTATCGCTGGCAAGTCAGCGCGGTTATGGGCGTATGGGTGTTGGGCTATGCAGGGGTAGCGGTTGCCTTTCCTGCGCTTGGCTCGGGCGATGTGTCGCTGCGCGTGTTGATTTACGCGCGTGCGGCGCAGCTGGCAGCCGCGCTCGCATTAGGCGTTGTGTGGGGGATAAGCCTTGTTGATGCGGCAAGCACGCCCAAGCGAATCTATGCCGTGCTGGCGTTTGTTGTGCTAGCATCGTTTGTGCTTAGTGCCTATCGCGTGGTCGATAACGTACGCCTGCTGCCTGACCATCAGGTGTGGGCGGCGGCGTGGGACGCGCGCCATGCAGCTCTGCTGGCGTTGTCAGAGGCGGGGACGCAGCGTGCTGAAGTCGCCTTGTTCCCTAAACTGCTGCCTAAGTTCTTGGGACCTAGCACAGACGACATGCTTACAGAGTGGACACGCAGCTGCATGCAGCGTTTTTATGGCATTGCTGAACTTATTCCCGTGACGGAGCTGCCGAACGGTGCAGCTGCTAGGGCGACGGACTAGCCTGCGAGCTTGCTGACAATTAGCCCAAGTCCGGCGACGCTGCACAACAGCCCGACACCGAGCATCGCTAGCGCGGCGGGCGAATAACGTTCGTCCAAACCGGGCAGCAGCCCCTCCTTAATGGTGCTGGGGATGCGCGCAAACAGCTCTTCGATGCTCATGTCTTCCGGATTGGGCGCACTTACGCCGCCAAACAAGCTGTCAATGTCGGTATCTTTGACTGTGGCTAATAAGTCATCGAAGTTGCTGCTCGTCTCGCCAAAAATGTCGTTGTCAACAGCAATGGCGGGCGTACCAAACGGGTCGTCTCCAAATGGGTTGTCGTTAAAGGGTTCACTGCCAAAGGGCGAACTGGCAGGGGGAGCGTCGTAAACAGGCGGTACAGATGTCGTTGGCGCAACGGGAGGCTTGTTGAAAAACTCGTCATCGTCGCCAAATGTGATGTCGCTGCCAAACACCGACGTGGCACTGTCGAACGCGCTTGGCGTGCTAGGTATTGTGCTGCTGCTGCTCGACGTGCCGATGTTGAGCCTGTCCATCCATGCGTCGTAGTCCACGTCGTCAACCGCGCCCTGAAAATTTGCGCTCGCGCTGCTCGTGGCGATGATGTCGCGGCTACTGGTTGGAGGCGGGGGCGTGCTGCTTCGTCCACCCGGCGCGCTAAAATCGACATCGCCAAATAGGTCGTCTGTGCCAACGGTGAACGCCGGCGTAGAGGGCAATACGCTGTCGGTAAAGGGCGAGGCACTGCTGGTAGTTGGTGGAGGAGGACTTGGCGAAAATCCCAACGCTTTCAAGCCTGCTTTGGCTTTTTCGTTGTTGGGATTGATAATCAACACGTTGTCTAGGCAGGTACGTTGCTCTTCTGGCGTGTCAACCACTGCGCTCAACCACAGCCAGGCATTTTCGTTGTACTCGTCAAGGTCGACCGCTCTTTCCAACAGCGTGCGCGCATCCTGCTTTTTGCCGGCGCGGATGGCTTCCACAGCGGCGCGAATCATCGCATCCACATTAGCGGGCATTGGCGTTTCTCCCCACACTATTGCTATTGGCTTTCATTATAGCACGAGTGCGGCGAGTATGTGCTTGCGAATGTAGCGTGCTTTTTGTGTGTGATGCTATCCGTAGCATATGTGGCTTTTTATGACAATAATTGCCATAAAAAATAGCAAAAACGGCAAAATTGTGCAATAAGCCCAAAAATGCGATAACTAAGGCTTAACAATTCCCCTGTGCTGTCTTAAAGATGACGCTCTAAGATAGCGACCTTAGTAGTGCGCTACTTACCTCAAAGACACTCGTATAACCTATTGGAGGAAGAGATGATTCGTAAAAGCATGTTGCTGTTGCTAGCGTTGGCGTTCAGTGTTATCGCTGTTGCGCCCGCGTTAGCGCAAAATCCCATTGAAGTGAAAGTCTGGATTGCGTTTACCGACGGTCGTTTGGACTGGGCGCGCGAGAAAGCTGCCGCGTTCAACCAGCAGTTCCCGCAGTACAACGTTATTATCGAAGGTTATGACAACTACGAAACGCTCTTTGCTTCAACCGCGCTGGCGTTTGAAAACAACACCCAACCTTCAGTCGTACAGTACTTCGAAGCTGCTACGCAGAACGCGCTGGACGCTAAAACCGCTAGCGGCGAACCTCAATTCAAGCCCATCTTTGAGGCTTTGGCTGGGCGCGAAGAAGTGAACGGCATCCGCGCTGACTTCGATGACATTGTGCCTGCCGTGCGCAACTACTACACCATTGATGGGCAATTTGCTTCCATGCCTTGGAACACGTCTTCGGCGATTATGTTCAGCAACGCCAACATGCTTGAAGCCGCTGGCGTGGAGAGCATTCCCGACACGTGGGCGGGCATTGAGGAAGCCTGCGCCAAGATTATGGCTATGGAAAACGCTCCCGCGCACTGCATTACTTGGCCCAATCACGGCTGGTTCTTTGAACAATCGGTGGCGCAGCAAGGTGCTGAGCTGGTGAACAACGGCAACGGTCGTCAGGCGCGCGCAACGGAAACCTTCATCGCCAGCGATGCCGCTATTGCCTTTGTGTCTTGGTGGAAGAGCATGCAAGACAAGGGCTACTATGTCTACACCGGCGCACAGCGCGACTGGACTGGCACGTACAATGCCTTCATCGCTCAGAACGTCGCCTTCCTGATTTACAGCAGCAGCGACACCACGCTCATCACCAAAGATGCCCGCGAGGCAGGCTTTGAGGCAGTTGCTAGCTTCATGCCGCACAACGGCGACGTGGAATATGTCGGCAACCTCATCGGTGGCGCGACGTTGTGGCTGACCAACGGCTTGTCGAAAGAGGCTGAGGATGCTGCGCTGACCTTCCTGCTGTGGTTCTCCAACACCGAAAACGCGGCGGAATGGCATCAAGTGACGGGCTACATTCCGATTCGCACCAGCGCGGTGGAACTGCTGGAAGCGCAAGGCTGGTATGAAGAAAATCCCAACAGCCGCGTGGCGAGCGCGCAACTTGCGGCTGCCAAGCCCTCTTCGGCGACGGCTGGCGCGTTGGTGGGCGGCTTCCCTGCCATTCGCAACGTCGTGACGACCGCCATTGAGAACATCTTGGTGAACAACGCCGATGTTGTGGAAACGCTCAAGGCTGCGCAACAGGATGCCAACCGTATTCTCGAAGAATACAACTTGCTCAACGGCTAGTTATCGTGTTGTAAAGCTCAACCACTAAGGCATTTTTGTGAGGGCGAGGCGCGAGTTTCGCCCTTTTTGGCTTAAAGAGGAAGAGAGCCTATGAACGTACCTATTATGGCAATGGCAGCAGCGGTTGGTGCAGCTTACATGGCATGGGTGTTCCGCCAGATGCAACGTCCGTTTTGGTGGGGCTTGGGTTTGGGTGCGCTGACTGGCACGCTTGGCAGCTTACTCTTTATGACCCCGCTGGACTTTTGTACGTTCGAACCAGAGCGCAAGCCGATGGATAACGCGCTTGGCGTGTTGCTGGTGCTGGCTGGTGTCGCCATCGTGAGCTATCCGACAGGATGGTTAGCGCGCTATTTCTTGGCGCGGGGCGAAGACCGCAAGGCTCTGCGCGGCGAGCAGGTCAAAGGCGCGTTTAACGCGCCGTTCTTTGTGCCGCTGCTGCTGCTTGCGCCTACGCTTGTCATCTTGGCTTTGTTTCTGTACTATCCTGCGCTGGATTTGTTCCGCTTGTCGACGCTCTTGGCACGACTTGGCACGCCGCGTACCGCCTTCCGCTGTGTTGACAACTTCAGCCGTTTGCTTGACCCTAACTTTACTATTGTGACGCTGGGGCTGCTGATAGCTGCGTTGGTCATTTTGGCGGTGATGTGGTTTTTACGCCGTCGTGGCGATGTCTTCCGCAACGACGTTTACCGCACGCTTAGCAGCGTCTTGCCGATAGTGCTGCTGTTCTTGCTGTTGTCCGCGACGTTGGATTTGTTCGAAGCAAACTATCGCAGCGTGGTGTTCAGCACGTTCTACATCGCGGGCTGGACAGTCAGCTTGGGGTTGGTGATTGGCTTAGCAGTTGCGTATTTAGCGTTTCAACCCGTCAAAGGCGCATCGATCTATCGCACCCTGCTGATTTGGCCCTATGCCGTGTCGCCTGCCATTGCGGGCATTATCTTCTTCGTCATGTTCGACCCCGTGGGCGGTATCATCAACCACGTGTTGGGACAGCTTGGGCTAGGGCAGCCGCAGTGGCTCAAGGACCCTTGGCTGGCGCGCTGGACAATTATCATCGCTAGTGTCTGGAAGACACTGGGCTACAATATCTTGTTCTACATCGCGGGCTTGCAAAACATCGCCAACGACCTGCTCGAAGCCGCCGCGATTGATGGCGCAAACGCTTGGCAGCGATTCTACCACGTCGTGCTGCCCGGCTTGTCACCCATTACTTTCTTCTTGGTGATTACCAACATCACCTATGCCTTTTTTGAGCTGTTTGGCACGGTGGACTTTTTGACCAGAGGAGGACCCGCTGGCAGCACGAGCATCATGATTTACGAGATTTACACGCGCGGTATTATCGAGTTCGACATCGGGCGGGCGGCGGCGCAGTCGATTATCTTGTTCATCATGGTGATTGGCGTGACGATCTTCCAGTTCCGCACCAGCGGGCGCAGCGTGAGTTATGGAGCGTAGCCTATGAGTCTTATTCCAAGTCGTTGGTACATTCACCTGCTGCTGTGGCTTGCCTGCTTTATCATCGGTTTGCCGCTGATTTACGCCATCATCGTGGCGACCCAAACCAACGCTGAAGTGCTGTCGTTTAACTTTAGCTTCGGCACGGCGTTAGAACGCAACTGGGATGCCGTGATGAACGTGCGCAAGCTGGGCAACTACATGCTCAACAGTACGGCACA
The DNA here is from genome assembly GCA_938022205.1 of uncultured Anaerolineae bacterium. Taxonomy (GTDB): domain Bacteria; phylum Chloroflexota; class Anaerolineae; order Aggregatilineales; family Phototrophicaceae; genus JANWYT01. The sequence goes on from CALIEB010000023.1 coordinate 25,342, forward strand.
AGCCCTTATCGTGACCATCGGCAAGACCGTACTTTCGCTGCTGGCGGGCTTGGCGTTTGTCTACTTTCGCTTTCCGGGCAAGTGGCTGGTCTTTGGCTTTGTGCTGGTCACGCTGATGATGCCCACCGAGATTTTGATTATCGCGCTCTTTCGCTTTGTGTCATCGTTGGGCTGGGGCGATAACTTTCTGGCGATTACTGTGCCGTTCTTGGCGAGCGCGACGGGCGCGTTCTTGTTCCGCCAACATTTCGCCAATTTGCCCGCCGAGCTATCTGAGGCAGCGCAGCTGGACGGCGCGAACCCGTTGCAGTTCTTATTCCGCGTGCTAATCCCTATCAGCTGGAATACGATTGGCGCGCTGGCGGTTATTCAGTTTGTCTACGTTTGGAACATGTACCTGTGGCCTTTGCTGATTATCCGCGATGAGCGCATTCAGGTGGTGCAGGTGGGGTTGGGCGCGCTGCGCAACGTGGACGCGAGCCTGACCTACGGTCCGCTGATGCTGGCGGCGGTGGTGGCAAGCGTGCCGCCGGTGATTGTCTTTATCTTGCTGCAGCGTCAGTTCTTAAGCGGCTTTGCGATCACCCGCGACAAATAAACTTTGGGCATTGCCGCCTTGTTTGAGAAGTGTGGCAGTGCCTTTTGTTAGGCTTTGATAAATTTGTGGGGCGGAGTTGTTGCGCAAACAACGCCGCTTGCTATAATTAGCATGCATAGTAATCAACCAAACATTTTTTTCTTAGTTTAAGGGGTTTTTGCCGTGAACAAGTCTATTTTATCTCGTATTTTCGTCGTGCTGTCTTTGCTGTTCGTGCTGGTGCTTGGCGTAGCGGCGGAAGACGCAAAGCCCACTCCCGCCGACCCCAACCTGCCGCCTGTTAAGATTGGTGTGGCGGTAGCGCAGACCAGCAACGTCGCGCTCTTTGGGCAAGAGCAGGTCATTGGCGCGCAAATTGCGGAAGCGTACTTCAACGAACGCGGCGGCATTAACGGTCGCCCTGTTCAACTTGTTTTCCAAGATACGGCGGGCGACGAAGCTGGCGCGATTAACGCCTTCCAGACGTTAATTGCGGATGATGTGGTCGGTATCCTTGGTCCGACGCTCTCGCAGCAAGCCTTTAGCGCAGACCCCATCGCCGAACAAGCGGGCGTGCCGGTGATTGCGCCTTCTAACACGGCAAAAGGCATCCCACAAATCGGCGAGTTCATCTCGCGTGTGTCGGCACCTGTGGCGATTGTCGCGCCCAACTCGGTGAAGGCTGCGCTCAAGATTGACCCCACCATCCAGCGTGTTGCCGTTTTCTACGCGCAAAACGATGCCTTCTCGACCTCTGAAAGCGGCACGTTCCAAGAGACCGTCAAGGAACTTGGGTTGGAAATGCTCGAGCCCGTTCAGACCTTCCAGACCACTGACACCGACTTCAGCGCGCAAATCACCAACGCGCTGGCAGGCAATCCGCAGCTGGTCATCATCTCCGGCTTGGCGGTAGATGGCGGCAACTTGGTGCGCCAGCTGCGTGAATTCGGCTATACGGGCTTGATTGTCGGTGGCAACGGCTTGAACACCGCCAATATCTTCCCCGTTTGCCAAGCCCTTTGCGACGGTGTTCTTGTTGCCCAAGCCTACAGCTACAGTGCCGACACGGAAATCAACAACGCCTTCCGCGAAGTGTACGTAGAACAGCAGGGCAAGAACCCACCGCAGTTTAGCGCGCAAGCCTTCGCGGGCATTCAGGTATTTGTCGAATCGCTCATCCAGCTGGACGATGAACAAGGGTTGGACAACCTTGACCTCGCCACGCTGCGCGCTGAGCTGAACAAGATTATCCTTTCCGGGCGCAAGTTTGACACGCCGCTCGGCACAATTTCCTTCACTGAAGAAGGCGAAATTGTGCAAGAGTCCTTCTACGTGGCGCAAATCCAGATGAACGAAGACGGCACTACGGGCTCGTTTGTCTTCCTCGAAGAGGATGCCAAAGAAGAGTAGGACACCCTTCGCAGTTTGCGTTGTTCGTCCTCAAGGTGTTAAAAATTAGGGAGGCGTGGCTGTGCCACCCTTCCTTTTTTGTTATCAAAGGATGTCGGCATGGATTTCAACGTACTGATTCAGAATGTGTTTAACGGGCTAGCGGTGGGTGGCGTTTACGCAATTTTCGCGCTGGGCTACACGCTTGTTTTTTCTATCTTGGGCATTATTAACTTTGCGCATGGCGCGGTCTTCACGCTCGGCGCGTATTTTACCTATGCGTTCTTAGGCGCACGCTTTGGCTTTAACGGTTTACTTGCCAATCAACAGCTGCCGTTCGGCGTGCCGTTTCCGTTGGCGACGCTGTTTGGCGGCTTGGCTGCTGGCGTGATTAGCGTGTTAATTGAGCGTGTCGCCTTTCGCCCGCTGCGTAATAGAGGCGCAGACCCCTTGCTCACGCTTGTGAGCAGTCTGGGCGTGGCGGTGGCAATTGTGAACGTCATTCAGTACTTGGTAGGCGCAGAAGCGTATAGCTACCCTTCGCTGACCATCTCTTTGGGCATTCCGCCGTCGGTCATGTTAGGCGGCGAGCGTCCCATCGTCATTCGTACAGTGCAGATTATCATTTTCAGCGTGTCGATGGTCGTCTTGGTGCTTTTGACCTACTTTATCAACTACACCAAAGTGGGCAAAGCACTGCAAGCCGTCGCCGAAGACCAAATCACCTCGCGCCTGTTGGGGATTAACACCGACCGTTTGATTGTGGTGACGTTCTTTGTCAGCGGCTTCGTTGGTGGCATCGCTGGCACGCTGGTGGGCTTGAGCGTGAGCATCACGGGACCATATTTTGGCATTGCGTTTGGCTTGAAGGGGCTGGCGGTGATTGTGTTGGGCGGCTTGGGCAGCGTGCCGGGCGCGGTCTTGGGCGGCTTGGTGATTGGGCTGGGCGAGGCACTTGTGCCAGCGCAGTACGTCGGCTATAAGGACGCAATTGCCTTCGCCGTGTTGTTTATCGTGCTGCTCGTCAGACCGCGTGGCATTCTCGGGCGCACGTTGGTTCAAAAGGTGTAGGCGTTATGGAAGATTTTATCAAACAATACGGCTTTCTTATCATTCAGATGACGTTTGCAGCGATGCTGGGGCTTTCGATGTACTTGCCCTTGATGGCAGGGCAGCTGTCGCTGGCTAGCGCGGGCTTCTACGCTATTGGCGGCTATATCGCGGCAGTGATGTCGACAACGGTCTTCGCCGTGCCGCGCGGCGCACCTTTCCCGATTGAGCATCTGCTGATGGAGATGCTCGTGGCGGGCGTGGTCAGCGCGATTTTAGCGGTCATCGTTGGTGTACCGTCGCTGCGTTTGCGCGGCATTTATCTGGCGTTGGCGACGATTGCGCTTGTGGAGATTGTGCGCGTCGTCTCGCTTAACCTTGAGATTACCGGCGGCGCGATTGGCATTTTCGGCATCCCGCAGCCTTTCAATGACAAGTTCTCTTACGGCTATATCGCTTTCCCAATGCTGCTCATCTCGGCATTCTTTGCTTATCGTCTTGAGCGCAGCCGCATCGGGCGAGCGTTCGTCTCTATCCGCGAGGACGAGCTGGCGGCGGCGGCGATGGGCGTGAACCCCACCTATTATAAAGTGCTGTCGTTTGTCATGGGCGCGGTGCTGGCGGGCATGGTCGGCGCGGTCAGCGCGCACTTCCTCAACACGTGGAACTCGCGGCAAGGCACGTTTGATGCTAGCGTCCTCTACTTGGCGTTTGTGATTATCGGCGGCTCGCGCACGTTTGTAGGTCCCATTATGGGCGGTTTGCTGCTGACTGCCTTGCCTGAAGTGCTGCGCGCGCTTGCCAACACGCCTGATTTGTTCGCCGCACCTGTAGCCAAGTTCCTGTCGGATGGGCGTTGGATTGTCTACGGCGTGCTGATTGTTATTGGCACAATTTTCTTCCCACAAGGGTTGATTACGCCTAGCCTCTTCAAATGGCGACCGTTGAAGCGTTGGGGCTTAGGCAGAGCAAAGCCTGCACTGAAGGAGGAAACCGCATGAGCATGTTAGAAGCAGTGCGCGTGACGCGCAACTTTGGCGGCTTGTGCGCGGTCAACGCGGTGTCCTTTGCGGTCGAGCAGGGCGAGATTTTTGGGCTGATTGGTCCAAACGGCGCGGGCAAAACGACACTTTTCAACCTTGTGACCGGGCTTACCGAAGTTTCTGACGGTGTAGTGAACTTTCAAGGCGCGCGCCTTTCCGGCTTGAAACCGCACCAAATCGCCGCCAAAGGCATCGCGCGCACTTTTCAGAACATTCGCCTCTTTGCCAACCTTTCCGCATTAGAAAACGTCATGATTTCCCAGCATATTCACACGCGCGCCAACGTCTTCGACAGCATTCTTGGCACGCCACGCATGCGCCGCGAGGAGAAAATGGTGCGCGAGAAAGCGATGAGCTTGCTGGAACTAGTGGGCTTGGCTGACCGTGCTGACGACCAAGCGCGCAACTTCTCTTACGGTGACCAACGCCGCCTCGAAATCGCTCGCGCGTTGGCACTAGAGCCGACGATGCTGCTATTGGATGAGCCGGGCGCGGGCATGAACACCAACGAAAAAGCCGCGCTTAGCGACTTTATCCGCCAAATCCGCCAGCAGTTTGACCTGACTATCTTGCTGATTGAACATCACGTGCCGCTGGTGATGGGCTTGTGCGACCGCATTGCCGTGCTGCACTTTGGGCAGCTCATCGCGTTGGGTGTGCCGCAAGACGTGCAGCGTGACCCCGCCGTCATTGAGGCTTATCTGGGAGACACCTAAGCGATGAACGTGCTAGAAATTAACAACTTGTCGGTGAGTTACGGCGCGGTGCAGGCACTTATTGGCGTGTCGTTATACGTGCAGCGCGGCGAGATTGTCGCGCTCATCGGTGCGAACGGCGCGGGCAAGTCAACGCTGCTGCGCACGATTTCGCGCCTTATCAAGCCTAAAAGCGGCGAGATACGCTACATGGGCGAGGACGTGCTGGCGATGCGTGCTGATACGGTCGTGCGCAAAGGCGTGGCTCACGTGCCGGAGGGCCGGCGTGTGCTGGCGCGCCTCAGCGTGGAGGATAACCTGCTCTTGGGCGCATACACGCGCAGCAACCGCCCAAAAATCCGCGAAAACCTTGAGCGGCAGTACCGCCGTTTCCCGCGCCTGCGCGAACGCCGCACCCAGCTGGCAGGCACGCTCAGCGGCGGCGAGCAGCAGATGCTGGCGATTGCGCGAGCATTGATGAGCGAGCCGCAGTTGCTGCTTTTGGACGAACCAAGCCTTGGTTTAGCCCCGATTATCGTGCGCGACATTTTTCAAATTATTCGCGAGCTAAACGCTGACGGGGTCACTATGCTGCTTGTGGAACAGAACGCGCAGCTGGCTTTACAGAACGCGCAGCGTGGCTATGTGCTAGAGGCGGGCAGTGTGATTTTGGACGGCAAAGGCAGCGACCTTGTCGATGATGCGCGCGTGCGCAAGGCCTACTTGGGCTAGTCACAGACACAAAAAACCACCCGCTAAGGGTGGTTTTGTCGTTGTCTAGGCGGATAGTGACAAGAAGTTACTTAATCACCACGACGGAGCTGGCTTGTTTGCCCTTCTTGCCCTGCGTAATTTCAAACTCAACGGTCGCGCCTTCTTCAAGCGAACGATACCCGCTGCCCTGAATTTCGGAATAATGCACGAACAAGTCTTCGCTGTTGGGTTGTGAAATAAACCCATAGCCCTTTTCGGCATTAAACCACTTCACTGTACCTCTGCTGCGTTCTGCCATTGCTTAAATCACTCCTGAAATGAAAAACAAGGGTTCTGCCATATAGCCTTTGTACCGCAAATCCCAACACTTTCAGGATACTGCTGTGTACTTCAGAAGAGCAGCGTGTAGCTTTTGTCGAGGGTCTTACGAGGACGCAACAACGAAACAAACGCAACCAGCACTTCTCATCTTGACGACTAATGGGTGCATAACCACTGCACCATGTGGACGAGGCAACCACTGCCTACAACTAAATCCACATTGCACCTACAGCATAACACAGAATTTTCAAAACGGCTATAGATAATTTGTGCGATTTGGTGAGGTGTCTGTGCCAAGCGCGCCGCAACAGCAACACAGCCCTTGATTTTTTCGGCAGGGTGGCGTATACTCTCAAGCATCAAGGGCGATTAGCTCAGCCGGCTAGAGCGCACGGTTCACATCCGTGAGGTCGGGGGTTCGAGCCCCTCATCGCCCACACAACGCACACGAGCCGTGTGCGTTTTTTTATTGGAGATGCCTGACATGGCAAAAAATGCCCACAATGCCGAGAACGTTTTTAACATCAGCCAGCCCGAGCTGTACCGCTGCCAGCTGTATCACTATCACAGCAAACTCTCGCGCCTTTATCTGCGCGTCTTCAAGGGGCAAATGGATACCCCAGCGTTTTTTCTGTTGTTTTCTGACGTGGGCTATTTAGATTGCCCCGTGAACTGGCAAGGCGCGAACTTTTGCACTGCCGACAAAGAAACCTGCATTCAGCTGATGCTAGACGCAGGGCTGATTGGTCAAGCAGTCTTGCAATTCCCCAACGCCTACGCCGCGCTCACCGACTATGCTCGTCTCTATCAAGTGCAAACGCCTTCGCGTCTTGTGCGGCTTATCGCCAGCAGTGCCACGCTGTTGCAGCAGCCTCCGCCGCTATAGCAAATCGACCGGATCAACGTCGATATAGACATCACGCGGCGGCTGGGGCAAGTGCCGCAGCACGTGCAGCGGGTCGGGGCTGCGCAGCAGTACTTGCCAGCGGTACTGCAGGTTGATGCGCCCAAAGAAGCACGGCACAGCTGCCATGACCTGCGTGTCGCCGAGTTGGTGCGTGCGAACTATTCCCCGCAGCTGTTCAGCGAGAGCTTCGGCGTGCCGCTGCACCTCGTAGGGGTGTGTGCCTTGACACAACAGGCGCACCAATCGCCGAAACGGTGGGTAGCCCATCTCGCGGCGCGCTTGTAACTCCTGTTGGTAAAAAAGGTCATAGTTGTGCTGGCTGGCGGCGAGAACGCTGACGTGGTTGGGCTGATAGGTCTGCAAGATGACGCGCCCGCCTAATACACTGCGCCCCGCTCGCCCTGCTACTTGCATCAAAAGCTGGAAGACGCGCTCTTGCGCGCGAAAGTCCGGCAGCGCAAGCCCCCAATCCGCATTGACCACGCCTACCAGCGTGACCAGCGGCAAGTCCAGTCCCTTCGCCACCATTTGCGTGCCAATCAACACGTCCGCCTCGTGGTTGGCAAAGCGCGCCAAAATAACTTCGTGGTCGTCGTGCTTGCTGGCAGTGTCGGCATCCCAACGCACCGAGCGCGCTTGTGGAAACTGTTTGAGCAGCTCTTCTTCGACCTGCTGCGTGCCTGCGCCGAAATACTTGATGCGCGTGCTGCCACAGTGGCGGCATGTCGTTGGCGGGTCAGCGATATAGCCGCAGTGGTGGCAGCGCATGGCTTCGCCTTGTCGATGGTAGGTCATGGGCGTGTCGCAGCGCGGGCAGGTGGTCACCGCGCCGCAGTCACGGCAAAACACATAGGTGGCTTGCCCGCGCCGATTGAGGAAAAGAATAGCTTGCTCGCCGCGCGCTAACGTGTCTGCCAGCGCGCTGTGCAGCAAACGGCTGAACATGTGCGTGTTGCCCTCGCGCAGCTCGGCGCGCATGTCAATGACCTGCACCGGCGGCATCTCCATCATCATCGCCTGACCGTGCAGCGGTTGATACTGCGAGCGCACGCCAATGCGCTGCGCTTGGCTTTGCACGCGCTGCTGATGTCCCAACACGCGGTTAGGCAAGTGCAAGTAGGTCAGCTCGCTGCGTTGCGCACGGTACATGACCTCTAAGTCGGGCGTAGCACTCCCTAAAATCAGCGTGGCATGATGGTAGCGTGCCAGCTGTTCTGCCACCGCGCGAGCGTGATAGTAGGGTGGTTGAATGGGCGGAGCTTGCTTGTAGCTGGGGTCATGCTCTTCGTCTAGCACAATCACGCCTAGCTCGGGCAACGGAGTAAACAATGCCGAGCGCGTGCCGACGATAACGCGCACCTCGCCCATGCGCGCGCGCTGCCACGTGTCGTAGCGTTCGCCTATGCTAAGACTGCTGTGGACAATCGCCACTTGCTGCGGGAAGCGCGCCGCGACGCGCTGCACGGTCTGCGGCGTGAGGGCAATCTCAGGCACAAGAAAAAGCGCGCCCTTGCCTTGCGCCAGCGCGTGGGCGATAGCGTGTAAGTAAATTTCTGTTTTGCCGCTGCCTGTCACGCCGTGCAGCAAGAACAGCCCGCCCTTTTCAATACGTGCGGCGGCGTGCGCTTGTTCGGGCGTTAGCGGCGGCGCATGTGTGGGCGTGTAGTCGCGGTCCGCCAGTATGTCGCGGTACACAATGCGCTCGCTTAGCCCGACCACGCCCGCCGCTTCAAGTTTGAGCAGGTCAGCGCGGGCTGCGCCGGTTTCTGCGGATAGGGCGCGCCAAGCAAGCGGCTGCGCGGCGGCTTGCAGCGCGTCAACAATGCGCCGCTGCCTGAGTGAGAGCTGTCGCGCGTGCAGCTCCTCTTGCGTGAGCAGCAACGTCACCGTTTGCTCTGTTTTTGGGCGTACACCGCTGCGCGACAAGCGTGAAAATACGCGCACAACACCCGTCGCCTCTAACTGCTTGAGTGCTTTGCGAAAGCCTTTACCAACTTCGCGCTCGAGGCGTGCCGTTGGTAGCGGGTTTTTGACGCGCAACGCGCTGACAATTGCCCACTCGCTTGCGTCGTCGGGGGCTGCACTGTCGTCTAACAGCTCGACGACGCGCTCGCTTTTGCCCGTCAGCGCGGGCGGCAGCCACAGCCAAACGCACAACCCAATCGGCGCGTAGTAGGCATTGCTTATCCAGCGTGCTAGCGCGATTTGCGTGTGATTTAGCACGGGCTGCGCGTCTAGCACCGCCTGAATGGGTTTCGTTTCGGCGATGGGCGACGTGTCGTGGAGTGCCAGCACCACGCCCGCTTGTGCTGCCGTGCCGAACGCCACGCGCACCAACACTCCTTCTTGCACCACATTCGCTAGGTCAGGCGGCACGTGGTAATGGTAGGTGTGGTGGAGTGGGATGTTCAGCGCGACTTCAGCGAACATCTTATACCTGTTCGAGCTGAGCGATAGCGGTCTCAATCGCTTCGGTCATGCGCCCTAGCGTGTCCACGTCAAACGCTAGCTTTGCGCCCGCCGTGCTAAACAGCTGGGGCAATGTGACGGTGTTGCCTAACGCTAACGCCTCGAGGTACTGCTCGAGGGCGCGAGCTTGGTCGCGTTGGGCGTTTACCCACACCTGCGCCGCGCCTAGCTGGGCGATGCCGTATTCGATGTAGTAAAGCGGCACGGTGAAGATGTGCAGCTTGCGATGCCAGCCTGTCGCCACCCAATCCTCGATGCCCCTGTAGTCTACGCCGCGCTTGAAGCGATGCCAAAGCTCTGTCCACGCCGCGTCGCAGTTGGCAGGGTCTTCGGCATCTGTGCCGTGCGTGTACGCCCACTGCTGAAAGCTGTCGACCACCGCCATGTACGCCCAAAAGATGAGCATGTTCTCGAGGTGTTCGATGCTGGCGCGTGCTGCCTCTTGCGGCGTGTAAAAGCCGCCGCGTTCGCGCGTAAGATACGGCTGCGCCAAAAGTTCCATGCTCATCGATGCTACTTCGCAGAACTCAATGGGCGCGTGCTGCTGCAGCGGATAGCGATAGCCCATGCTCAAGAAGGCGTGAAAGGCGTGACCGCCCTCGTGCAGCATCGTTTGTACGTCATCATGCAGACCAACAGCGTTCATGAAAATAAATGGGCGTTCGACATGCGGGTAGGTCATCTGATAGCCGCCCGGTGCTTTACCTACGCGGTTCTCAAGGTCAAGGTAGTTTTCGTGGCGCATGATATCGAACAGCTTGCCGAGTTCGGGGGAAACCGCGTGGAAAATGCGCGCCGAACCTTCCTCTAGCTCCGCGCCCGTCGTGAAGGGCTTCAGCGGCTCGCGCCCGTGCGCGTCGACGTAGACATCCCACTGCTTGAGCGTCTCCACACCCAACGCTGCTTTGCGCTTGGCGTTGAGCCGCTCGACAGCAGGCACGATAACTTGCGCAATAGCCTCGTGAAACTGTGTGACATCCTGTGGCGTGTAGTCAAACCGCCCAAGTTCATCCCAGCGATAAGCGTAATAGTTGGGATAACCCGCGTTCTTGGCGACCTGCTGGCGCGTGCGGAACATCTCTACCCATAGCGCATTGAGGCGATCGCGGTCTTGCAAGCGACGCGCATGCACAGCACGGAACGCTCGCTCGCGGGTCGCGCGGTCGGTGTCGTGCTGCAAGACGTGCATCTGCGCGAGCGTTTTGCTCTCGCCTTCCCAATCGACGCTTTGCGTGCTAATAATCTCGTCGTAGGTGTTGCCAAGCTCTTGCAGTTTGGTGATAAGCGGCAAGTTTTCCACGCGAAACATCTCAATTTCTTTGCGCATCACCCGCAGCGGCACGTCGTAGTTTTGCGGTGTCAGCCCGCTTTCGACCAATTTCTTGCGCAGCGCGTTGTTTGCTTCCATGAGCGGCGGCTGCACGTTTTGGATGGCGTTGAGGAAACGCTGCTTGGCGCGCTCGTCGCGGGTGTCTAACGTCGTGTCCACGTAGATGCGCGACAAGGCTTCTTCGGCGATGCGTTCGAACGCGCCCCATGCGTCCATGAAGTCGGTCAGCGTGTCGGCATTGAGAGGGAAGTCAAGCAGAGCTTGCACGTGCGGCTGGTAATCTTCCCACCCCCAATCGAGCATCTCCAACGACGTAGGCGGCAGTTTGGCTGTCATCGTAAAACTATCCTTTGTGTGCTATGGGTGTGCGGTTTATTATAACGCAGGTATCAACTGCTTAGATAGGCATAGTGCATGGGCTTAAAATCAACGTCGCGCCTTATGTGGGCTTGGGCAGCCGCGCTGCTGCTAGTCGTCACCGTGCTTTACGTGCCGCTTGTGCGCGAGCAGCTTGCTGTTTCGGGTGACTTTCACTATCACACCGAACAGGCGCAGCTCTTTTTAGAAGGCGGCATGGACGCGGTGCGTGTGTCGCACTTTCTCTATTTCTTGCCGATTGCACTGCTGGCGCAGCTGACAGGGCTGCCACTGGGCGAGGCTGCCGTGTTGGTCGGAACAGGCTATTACGCCCTGACCGCGCTGGTCGTGTGGGGAGTGCTGCTGGCGGCGTTGGGCAACAAAGCGACGTGGTGGCAACACGCGCTCATCTTCGGCACGGCAGTGCTGTTTACCAGCGTGTCACCGCTCGCGCTGTCGCCGTTTAGCTCGCGCGAAGTGCTGCTTTGGCAAGGGTACTTTTCGCCCTCATCTCATCACAACCCGACGACGACCGCCGTGCGCCCGTTCACTGTGCTAACGCTTATGGCAGGGCTGCTGGTGTTCGGGCATGTGCCGCAGTCGCAGCGTGCGCGTGTGTTGCAGGGGCTAGGTGTCGCGCTTTTAGTCGCCGCGTCGATTGCCGCCAAACCTAATTGGATGCTGGTTTTCCTGCCCGCGCTGGTTGCTTACGCGCTCTGGCACATCGTGCGCAAACAGCCCGTGCGCGTGTGGCTGCTCGTCTTCGCTTTCGTGCTGCCTACGCTCGCAATGCTGTTCTGGCAGTACACGTTTATGTTTGGCAAAGGCTTTACGACCAGCAATGTCATTGCGCCCTTTAAGGTGATGCTCTACTACACGTTGTCGTATCGTCTTCTCGCTCTTGCGCTGCTGGGGTCGCTTGCCTTTCCGCTGGCGACCCTGCTGCTCTATCCGCGTTGGCTGCGTGCGTCGCAGCTGTGGCTGTTGTCATGGTTGACGCTGGCGGTGTCGCTTGCACAAGCCTACTTGCTGGCGCAGGAAGAACGCTTCTTCGGCGATGGCAATTGGACGTGGGGCGCGCATTTGGCGGTGTTCGCACTGTTTGTTGTTGCGACCGCGCTGCTGATACGCGAGACGCGCCAGCACCCGCCGCAAACGCGGGCAGCGCACGCGCGCCTCGTGTTGGTCTTAGGGGTGTTGGTGGCGCACTGTGTGGTTGGCGTGGCGTGGTACTTGGCTAACATCATTTGTCCTGTGGGGAAGCTATGCGCCTAAACGCCTGCATGGCGCGGCGTTTTTGTGTACAATGACAGCAGCGTCTTACAAAATGGTTTGTCTGAGGATCTATGGCGTTTGAACTTGAAGCATTGGTAGGGCATGTCTATGTGGTGGGCGGCAAGGTCATCAAGACCAATCCCCCCGGCGCACTCTGCGAAGTTGCGCCACGCAAGTGCGCGCGTGGGCGCGAAGCCGACACCTTTTTCGTGCTTGTCTTGCCTTCAGGTAACCCCGCGCCTGTGAGCTTTTACGAGCAGATGGCGATGCTGGCGGCGGAGCGTTACTTCGCTATCAGCGGTAGCGTGAGCGCAGCCCTCAAAGAGATGTTGACCGCTGTCAACAACAGTCTCTATGAACACAACGTAAGCGGGCGCAAGCCCTACGAGACCAACATCATTTGTGCAGTGCTGCGTGGCAGTGAGCTGACGATTGCGCGCGTGGGCGCATGTGCGGCGGTGCTGCGTCACAGTGGGCTAACCCTCACCTATCCAGAAAATCTCAGCGACGAAGACGCGCTCTATCAGCCGCCGCTGGGGGTGCGCCCCATCCCAGAAGTGCTGCTCAAACGCTACAGTGTCGACAGCGGCACGCGCTTTGTGCTGGTCGATGCCAGCGTGGCGGAGCTTAAGCCTGAGGCGTTGACGCAGGCATTGGTCGCCAGCAACATTGAGCAGGTGCTGGAAGAGTACAAGCTCATCGCGCTTGGTCAAACGCAGGCAATGGTTGTGGAGCTGGTGCGGTCTGAGGTGACGGCAAGCGTGCCTGTCGTGGCGGGCGACAGCAGCAAGACCATTGTGGCGGAGCTGGCGACCTTGCGCGCCCAGATGTCCCAGCCTGCGGCGGTAGACGAGGGCGAACCGCTGCCTAAGCCCAGCAAACGCCCGCGCGTGAACCCGATTGCGGCGGTGTTGGCGGCGGTGTTGCGTGCCTTTGGGCGCGTGTTCACCGGCATGGGGCGGCTGATTGCGCGGCTGTTCGGGCAAAACATGGACAGTCCGAAGGTGCGCTATTCGACGGGCTTTTTGACGACGGCGATTTTTGCGCTGCCGCTGATGGTCGTGCTGGTCGTTGTGCTGTCGTGGGTGGCGGGCATCGGCGAGACGCGCTTTGAGGAATGTGTGCGCCAAGCTCTTGAGGCGGGTAACCTTGCGCGCAGCCTCGACAGCAGCAATCCCAACAGCATTTTGGCGGCGTGGGAAGCTACGCTGCTGAAGAGCGCAGAGTGCGAAGAGCTGCGCCCTAACGACCCCTCACTCAGTGCGTTGCGACGCGAGGGCTTGGGTGTGATTGACCGCCTGCGCAATATCGAACGGCGCGCCCTGCAGCCGCTGGCGACCATCCCCAACAGCAACCTCACCAGCCTTGTGTTGCGCGGGCTAGATTTATACGCGCTGGACAAAGCCACCAGCCTTGTTTACCGCTTTCAGATTGGCGCGGACGGCAAGAGTTTGGCAGGCACACCGCAGCCGCTGGTGAACATGCGGCGCGGCGCAAGCGTCGACGGCTTGCAGCTTGGCACGCTGATTGACATTGCCTTCGATGACCAGCTCAACGTGATTGCTGCGCTTGACCGGGGCGGTGTGTTGGTGCGCTGTCCGCCGCGCTTTGTCATGCAATGCGAGGCACAGCGTGTGCTTGCCAGCGAAACGTGGCAAAATCCCATTGCTATCACGATTTGGCAAGGCACGCTTTACGTCCTAGACACGGTAGGTAACCAGCTTTGGCGTTATCAAGCCTCCGGCGGCAACTACGCTAGCGTGCCGACCGAGTATTTTGTCGGTTCGGTGCGTCCTGATTTAAGCCTTGCGGTAGATTTTGCCATCAGCACCGCGGGTAACACGCGCGGCTCGGTGTACACGCTGTTTAGCAACGGCGTGATGATGCGCCACTTTGGCAGCGAGCCGCAACCCTTCGCGTTTGCGGGTTTTCCTGAAGGGCAAAATTTAGCCCAGACCAGCGTCAACGGCATGTTCCTCAACGACAGCCCGATTGACACGGCGTTCTACATTATCAGCCCCGCCGCGCGCACCATCTACGAGACGAGCATCGCGGGGTCGTTTATTGCTAGCTACCGCGTGTTTGAAGAGGAGATTTTCAGTGCGCTAAACGCCATTGCCGTCGAGCCGGCGCAGCAGCTGATGTACGTGGCGGCGGGCGACAGTTTGTACGTGCTGTCCAAAAGCCGCTAGCGGGCTGCTGTCGCTTCCTTATTTCCAACTAATCGTTAGCCTAGTGCCTATTTGGCGTAGGCTTAGTTTAAGTTTTTTGATTTTCTTGGCATAAGTTAACGTTTTCTTGACAAAAAGGTCGCTCTCGGGCAAGCACAAAAAAAAGATTGCAATATACTACATCGTAACATCGTAGGCATTTATCGAGGAATATTCTATGCGGTTTTTTAAATACGCATTGCTGTTCATTACACTTTCATTTAGCAGCCTGCTCAACGCACAGCAGGCATGCAGTGCGCTAGTTACCCGTGCGTTGACGGCCATTGCTGACAATTGCGACGCGCTCGACCGCAACAGCGTTTGCTATGGTTACAACCTTGTGCAAGCGGAGTTTACCCAAGAGGTCGCCCAAGATTTTTTTGTCAAGCCTGCCGACCGCGCGTTCATCGCCAACCTTGTTAAGCTGCAGACGGCAGGGCTGGACACCGCTAGCGACCATTGGGGTGTGGCGGTCATGAGCTTGCAAGCCAACGTGCCGGATTCTTTGCCCGGTCAAGCCGTGACGTTTATTCTGATGGGCGAGACCGAGCTAGAAAACGCTGTTATGCCCGAAGAGGCGTTTACGCCTGCGTCGCCCGTTAGCGTCACCCTTGCTAGTGATGCGACGCTGCGCAGCGCGCCTAGCAATGCCGCCAACAGCATCGCCAGCGCGCCCGCAGGCGCATTGCTTGAAGCGGACGGCTTGAGTGCGGACGGCGCGTGGGTGCGCGTGACGTTTGGCGAGGTCTTTGGCTGGGTGCTGCAAAATGCACTGGCGGATGCTGCGCCGCTGGCGGGGTTACCCACGCTAGACGGCACGCAGCGCATGCCTATGCAAGCCTTCTACTTGCGCAACGGCATTGGGCAGCCCGAATGCGCCGAAGCTAGCGACGTGCTGATGGTGCAGGGTCCCAAGAACGTGCGCATTGACCTGACTGTCAACGGCGCGCAGGTTAACTTAGGGTCAACGGTGCTGTTTCGCGTGCTGCCGCCCGGTGACTTGATGGAGGTCATCGTGATAGACGGCGACATCATCGTTAAGCAGGGCGAAGACGACCCTGAGCCTAAGCATGTTTTCGCTGGGCAGCGCAGCGTGGTGTGTCTTGCGCCGCCGGACAACTTGGGCGTGGACGGCGAAAGCAACGACCGCCTCGTCAACTGCGCGTGGTCGGACCCTGAAGACGTGCCGCGAGACGAGCTTTT
>CALIEB010000024.1 GCA_938022205.1 uncultured Anaerolineae bacterium
CAATCACGCCGTGTTCTTCGGTGGGCATAGGCTTCTCCACAATCACGCCGTCAAGCAGCTCGTACAAGCCGTCGGGATGGGCGCGCACAAATGCCTCAAACGCTTCGACGGTCATCTTTTCGGCTGGCAAGGATGGGGCTGTCGTCATGGTCGTCACCTTTCGGGCGCAGCGCAGCACGCCGCGCCCTTTCGCTTAGCACGCTTAATTGCGCAGCGGCTTGTTGTTCGCCAACATGTACATGATGCGCTCTTGCGTCTTGGGATGCTGCGCTAGCTCCATAAACGCCTGCCGCTCTAGTGCCAAGAAGACCTGCTGGTCAACCCACTGCGGCGTTGCCAGCGCGCCGCCCGTCAAGATGTAGGCAATCTTGCGGGCAATGAGCGCGTCGTGTTCGCTGGCGAAGCCGCTTTCGACAAAGCCGGCGATGCCGAGGTTGAGCGCGGCATAAGCGTCGCGCCCGGCGGCGTAAACCTTCTCGGGCTGGCGCGGCGTGTAGCTGGCGGCGGTGGCAATTGCAAAGGCTTTCGCCTCGCCAATCAAGCGCGCACGGCTCATGACAATCTTGTCGGTGGGCGCGAGGAAGCCCATCTCTTGTGCTTGCTTCGCGCTCTCGCTGACTTTGGCGGTGGCGATAGCTTCAAACGCCTTTTGCAGCGGTGGCAGCACGTCCGCGCCGGCTGCCGCGACCGGGTTGACCAAGCGGCGCACCAGCTCCTTACAGCCGCCGCCTGCCGGCACTAGCCCCACGCCAAATTCCACCAAGCCCATGTATAGTTCAGCGTGCGCGACGATGGCGTGACCCGCCATTGCCATCTCCGCGCCACCACCCAACGCCATGTTGAAGGGCGCGGTAATGACTGGCTTGGGCGCGTACTTGAGCGCGAGCGTCAGGTCTTGCAACGCCTTAATGGCGCGCTCGATGCCTTCCATGCCGCCGCCCATCGCTTCGGTCAGGTTCGCGCCGATGCTGAAGCGTTCGGCATCGTTGCCGATGACCAGCGCGATGTATTCGGGCTTGTTCAACCACTCTAACGCCGTGTAGCCCGCCTCGACGAACTTGGCGGTAATCGTGTTCTGCTTGCTGCGGAACTCCCACAGCAGCACGCCGTCACCAATGTCGTAGAGCGCGCCGTCACCGTTCTCGGTGAGCAGCTTGCCGCCGATGCCCGTGCGCAGGGCTTGGATAGGAATCACCGCCGGGTCGTGCGGCATCGCCACGTAGTCCCCCGCTTGCGGGCTGTAATAGTGCGTCGCCACGCCGCCCTCGTTGCGCAGGTAGAAGGTTTGCTTGCCGCTGGCGAGCATGTCCTTGACCCACTGTGCCACGCTGTAGCCTGCCGCCTCGAACTTTTCGACGTATTCCGCCACGCCGATAGCGTCCCAAATCTCAAAGGGACCCATCTCATGAGCGAAGCCCCACTTCTGCGCGTTGTCGATGTTGACGATTGTATCGGTAATTTCTGGCACTTTGTGCGTGGCATACGCCAAGTAAAAGCCGTGAATGTGGAACAGGTACTGCGCGGCGCGGTCGTTCTCGCCCAACAGCAAGCGGATACGCTCGCCCGTCGGCTTGACCTTTTGGTGCTTGGTGACGCTTTCAAACTCGACCTTGCGCGGCGGTTCATATTCTAACGTGTTGAGGTTCAACGCCCAGAATTCTTTTTCGCCTTTCTCGTTCTTCTTCATCAAATAGAAGCCCTGCCCGCTCTTGCGCCCGAGCCACTTGCGCTCGAGCATGGCATCCGCCAGCTTGCGCGCGCCTTCGTGGTTCAGCACTTCGCGGGCGTGGTCGTCGGGAATAGCGGGATAGAGGTTGCGCGCCACGCTGACGGCAATGTCAAAGCCCACGAGGTCGTTGAGGTTGAAGGTGGCGGTCTTCGGACGACCGATAAGGGGACCGGTAATCGCGTCGACCTCTTCCACCGTGTAGTTGTGGTCGATGGCGTAGTTCATGGCTTGCATGCCGCTCATGCTCATGAAGCGGTTGCCGATAAAGTTGGGCGTGTCCTTGCATAGCACCACGCCCTTGCCCAGCACGCGCGCGCCAAAATCGAGCATGAACGCCACGACTTCGGGCGCGGTGTTGGGGTGTGGGATGATTTCCAACAAGTTGAGATAGCGCGGGGGGTTGAAGAAGTGCGTGCCTAAGAAGCGGCGCGTAAAGTTGTCGTCAAGCTGCTCGGCGATTTTGTGAATGGGCAGCCCCGACGTGTTGGTGCTGACAATGGTCTTGTCGCTGAGGTGTTCGGCGAGGCGCGCCATCAGCGACTGCTTGATGTCGAGGCGTTCGATGATGACCTCAATCACCCAATCGGCATCGGCAACGCGATGTAGGTCATCTTCGGTGTTGCCCGTCTGAATGAGCGCGAGGTCGGCATCGCTAAAGGCTTGCGCGGGGCGCATCTTCTGCAATGTCTTGAGGTTGTTCAGCACGATGGCGTTGCGTTTGGCGGGTGGGTCGCCTGCCTGTGTGCCTTGCGCGGGAATGTCGAGCAGGAGCGTTTGGATGCCCACGCCCGCCAGCAGCGCGGCGATACCGCCGCCCATCGTGCCGCTGCCGATGACCACTGCCTTGCGAATGTCATAAGTCATGTTTAAGCGTATCCTTTCCAAGTTTATCGAAAATAAGCATCCTTGAGAGGCGTGCTTGCCGCGTTGCTCATCACTTAGACGAGGCAAGCCCAGTGCCTGTTACCATGCGTGCGGCGTGCCATCCCAGTTGAAGAAGCCGCCGCTGTGTTCGGGCGTTAGCCCGTCGAACACCGAAACCAAGCCCGCCGCGCTTTCGGCAGGGGTAAGTGGGGCGTTCGCGCCGCCCATGTGCGTTTGTACCCACCCCGGATGGGTGGTGATGCTGATGACACCGTACGGGCGCAGCGCGGTCGCTAGCACACGCGCCGCCATGTTCATCGCCGCCTTGCTCATGGTGTAGCCGAAGTTGGTCGTGTTGCGCGCGTAATCTAGCGACCCCATCTGCGAGGAAATCATGACAACGCGCGCGTGCGTGCCAGCCTTGAGCAGGTCAACGAGCGACTGCGTGACCATGACCGCCGACACAGCGTTGACGTTCATCATGTGCAGCAGCGCGCGGCGCGAGAGTTTGCCCAGCCCGCGCGTGCCGTCGTCGTCGCTGCCGTTGATGCCGGCGTTGTTGATGAGCAAATCCAGCGCAGGTGTGGCGCGATGCAACGAGGCGGCAAAGTCGGCGATGCTCGCGTCATCCGCCACATCGAGCGCGAACAAGCGCACGTTAGGCTGGGTAGCGAGTGCCAGCAGGTCGTGTGCGGTGTCGGGCTGGCGTGCCGTCGCAAAGACCAGCGCGCCGCGCGCGGCATATGCCCGCGCCAACGCCAGCCCAATGCCACGATTGGCACCGGTAATGACAATACGTTCTGAAGTAGTGTTTGTCATAGGTTTTTCTTTCGTTCTATCGAGTTACGCCACTGAAAACGTTGCAACAAAACTTTACGCACAACAGCCTCAGCCCGCGACCATAAGAAGACCAGCAAGTCGGGTTCAATGGAAGCAAGCGCGATAAATAACGCCAAAGGCGCGCCCACGACCAGCGGGTGTGTTGGGTCGTCAAAGTAAATCAGCGGGTTGAGCCTGCCGTCTTGGATGACCTCTAGCGGTGAGAGGTTATTGAGAAGATAAATAGGCGTAAACGTTGCTGCCCACGCCATCACCACGCGCCACAACGACGGCAGCACGATGAACATCGGCAGCACAAAGCCCAACGCCAGCCCCACGCCGCCGATGAACGTGGCATAGGTTAAGCTAAAGCCAATTTGCAAGAAAAGCCACTGATAGACCATCCAGGCGAACACGCCGATAGCAAACGCCGCTACAACGCGAAAGCCAAGCCGCAGCCGACGCGGGATAAGCCGCTCTAGCGCGGTCGGCAGCCCATACGACAGCATCGCTAGCGCGCCGACAAAGCCGCCGAAAATCTCGCCTGCCGCAATCGCCAGCGCAATCGTCAGCGGCTGCACCAACGTATCGCCGCGAAACGTCGACACAATGACATACACCATGCCCAGCGCACCCATCAAGAAGCCCCAGCCGAAGCGGCGCACAATCTGCATCAGGTGATTGTGCGCGCGACTGGTGGTAAGAAATGCCTCTTGCAAAGGCGTTAGCGGTATGTCCGCCAGCTTTTGGGTGAATTCGTCCATTTGCTGGCGGTTGAGCAAAAAGGCTGTGACGCGCCCTCTGCGCTCCCACTCGCGCGCCTTGAGCAGCAGCTGCGTGTTGGCGCGCTGCCGTTCGATGTCGGTGTCCAGCGTCTCTAGGAGCTTGGCGAAGCTCTGGTTATACTTGTCTGGGTCGGTGAAGAAAATCCAGTTCAACGCCATAATCCGCTTAGGCGCAAGCAGCGCGCTGTCGCTTACGCCGTTCGGTTCTTCGCGCACGACAATCGGAATGAGGCGTTTGTTGACCTTCAAGATGTGTGCTAGCTCCAACGAGCAGACCTGCGACTTGAGCGAATCAGGGCTGATGACAAAAACAGCCACTCGGGAGTTTTCGATGCCCTGTACAATCTCCTCCCACCAGTCCGTAGCGAAGGGGATGTCATCAAAGTCAACCCACACGTTGCGCCCGTGTGCTTCTAGGGAAGCGACGAGCCGACGCATAAACTCGCTGTCGCGGCGTGAGTAGGAGATGAACACATCGTACATGGCTACATGCCGCCTGTGACTTCCAGCACCTGTCCGCTCACGTAGTCTGCTAACGCGCTGCCGAAGAAGACTACCGCGCCCGCCGCCTCTTCGGGCGTGCCGGGTCGTCCCATCGGAATCATCATCGTCGCCATCTGGCGCATCTGCTCGGGGATGCCCAAGTCAATTTTGCTGCCGTCACGCTCGGTGAACTCGCCCTTCTCTTTGGCTTGCGTCAGGCGCGTGTCGATGTAGCCAAATGCCACCGCGTTGACTTGTACGTTAAACTGCCCCCACTCCTTCGCCAGCGTCTTGGTCAGCCCGATGATCCCTGCCTTGCCCGCCGAGTAGTTAGCTTGACCGGCGTTGCCGCGCGTGCCGCTAGTGCTGCTGATGTTGACGATTTTGCGCGCGCGTGCCTTGCCGTGCTGCTGAATTTCGGCTTTGGCGGCTTCACGAAAGTAGGGCGAAGCGGCGCGAATAATCTTAAAGGGCGCGGTGAGATGCACGGCAATCATCGCTTCCCACTGGGCATCGGTCATCTTGTGCAGCGTGCCATCCCAGGTGTAGCCCGCGTTGTTGACTAGCACGTCAATGCCGCCAAACGTGCTGACCGTCTGACCAATTAGCTCTTCAATGTCGCCATCTTTGGTCACGTCGCAGCGCAGCGCGAGGACTTGTCCACCTGCGCCACGAATGCGCGCGGCGGTGGCTTCGGCGGGGTCCAGGTCAATGTCGGTGACGACGACCCGCGCCCCAAAGCGCGCGTAAGCCTCCGCCGTTGCCGCGCCGATGCCGCGCCCGGCACCTGTAATAATGGCTATCTTGTCTTGTAATAAGGTCATAAGCACTCTCTTTCTGCTAGCAAATGGTTAAGCCATGTTCAATCCTTGTGGCACGCGCAGCGAGTGTAGGAACGTGTCCACCATCATGTGCGCGATGTCAGCACCGCTCAAGCGTCCGTTGGGACGAAACCATACGCCTACCCAGTTTTGCGCGCCCAGCATGGTCTTGGTGACAATGCTGGCATCGACCGGGCGGAACTCGCCGTTGACGATGCCCTCTTGCACCGTGCGCTTGAAGAGGTTCTCGAAGTAGGCACGGCGGGCGAAAAAGCTGTCGCGGCGTTTGATAAACTCGTCGTAGTCCTCTTGCCCGAACTGCCCGCCGTTGCGCGGCGGCAGCTTGGCGTTCATGAGCGCACGAATTTCAAAGACCATCGCCGCACCCACCGCCGTGTTGTCTGTCACGCTGACGATGTGCAGCGTAATCATCTCCGCCAACTTCTGCGCGGCGGGCTTATCCGCAGCAGCCACAATCGGCTCAATTTGCGCGATGGCGTGGTCTAACCCCACTTCTAGCACCGCCAGCAGCAAAAAGTCCTTGCTCTTAAAGTGATGATATAAGCTGGCTGCCGTTAGGTTGACTTTGGCAGCAATGTCTTTCATCGTCGTGGCATCATAGCCGTTGTAACGCAGCACGTCCGCCGCCGCTGCGATAATCTCTTCACGGTTGACCGATTGGTCTGCTGGTTTTCTCGCCATTGCGCATCCCCCTCAACAAGTTCTCTTGGCAACAATTAAATATAGATTTAATTGTACCCCATCTTATGAGAAATCACCACACTGGCTTGCAGCATTCTAGGGCTATCGTGTTCCTAGCACTGAGAGCGCAATAGCCCTAGCAGCATTATGCCGTTCCCTAAAGGCTGCCTACTAACGCGGTGATAGCAGAGGGGCATACCACCAGACCGCTGTCTTTTACCAGCAGGCAAAAGAGACAAGGTCAATAAATGGCTCGGTCTTTATTGCCCAATCTGCAAGAGCTGCCCGAGCAAAATCATGTACTCGCGGGGCATGAAACCTTCTTCCGACATAATCGTGCGCGACGCGCCGCCACGCACCACCCGCAGCATGTAGCGCGTGTTCTCACTTTCGGCGTTTAGGCTCGAGAAAAAGGGGTACAAGCCAAAGAAGTTAATCTCGTCCAACAGCGCGTCAATGCGCAGCACTTCGCTGGCAGGCAGCACGCCGCTTTTGCCGTCGCGAGTGTATTGCCCGTCTTGCTGCAACTCCAGCTGAACGGGGGGTAAGTTGCCGCCGCTGCGCGAGAACTGCAGCAGGTCAAACACCAAGTGCGCCTCGGCATCTTCGGTTTCGGAGGCAACCAGCACGCCGTAAGGCGGAATGCCACCGAAAAACTCCTCTTCCTCGCTTTGGGTGAGAGGTGGGCGCGTGACGACGACAAAGCCGCTCTCTTGCTGCGGCACGCTCGCTTCTTGCGTCGTGTCGGGTGAAGGGGCAGTGGGGGCTGTTTCTTGCTGCCCGCAGGCTACCAGCGCGAACGCTAGCAGCGCGATACCTGTCATCAAGCCATACGTGCGCATGTCCTTTGCTCCTTGTCTGTGCGTTGCTCTCTACAAGCGTAGCACATTCTCGCCTGTTCTCAAGCAGATGCTTAAAACTTTAGACAATTTGGGCAGAAGGAACATTCGGCTATCGGCTTAGTAACTCCATCTTGGTAAACAAAATGCCGTGAAAGAAATCTGACGCATGTCAGCCCTAAGTGCGCTGATTGTTGCCATTGCCTTAACAGCGCGTGTCTATTAGAATGCTTCTTTAAGCACGCGAAAGGCAAACGAAGTTGTCGAAGCACACAACACAGACACAAGCAATAGCGCGGCTTTTTGCAATCGTAACGCCTTTATACCCCCACTTGGGCATGGTATGGCTGGTCAATTTGGGACCGCCGATTCGCACTTCCCCTCTGGCAATCTCGCCAATTAACGAGTAATCCGACCATTTGTTGTTAGAGCTTCCAAGCTGCTAGCTGTCCACACACGGCATGTCAAACTTAGCACTGGCGCGCCGCTAGTGAGCTTTGTTGGCAAGTGCTGTCTAAGCGCAAGCGCAAGACAACTTCTAGCCATGTGGTGCTTTCTGAATTTCAACGCAACGTCCACCTTGTATTCAACCTTGTAGGAGCAGCCATCAATGACTTCACAAAACGTAACGCTCACCACCACACCAAGCAAGAACAACGTGTTCGGCAGGCTCTCGGTGCTTGACCGCTTTCTGCCGCTGTGGATTTTTCTGGCAATGGCGTTGGGTATCGCTCTGGGCAACTTCTTCCCCGAGATTGGACCAATGCTTGAATCGGTCAAGATAGACACCGTTTCGCTGCCCATTGCCATCGGCTTGTTGTGGATGATGTACCCCGTTCTCGCTAAGGTCAAGTACAGCAAAATGCCCCAAGTGGCGACCAACTGGAAAATGTCCGGCACGTCGCTGTTGCTCAACTGGATTGTCGGACCCGCGCTCATGTTCATGCTGGCGTGGACATTGCTGCCCGACCACCCCGAATATCGCACGGGGTTAGTTCTCGTGGGGCTGGCGCGCTGCATCGCTATGGTGCTTATCTGGAACATGCTGGCGTGCGGCGACAGCGAATACGCCGCCGTGCTGGTCGCCATTAACTCCGTGTTTCAGATTGTTATGTACACTGTGCTAGGCTACTTTTACTTGACCGTTGTGCCGAGCTGGCTCGGTCAGCAAAGCGTCGTGCTGAACATCTCCATGTGGGAAATCGCCAAGAGCGTGCTGATTTTCTTGGGCATCCCGCTGGCAGCGGGCTTCCTCACACGGCTCATCCTCGTGCGCCAGAAAGGCGAAACGTGGTATGAGACCAAGTTCGTGCCGCGCCTGTCGCCGACCGCTATCTGGGGCTTGCTGTTCACCATCGTGATGATGTTCTCGCTGAAAGGCGAGGTCATTCTAGAGCGTCCGCTGGATGTTGTGCGCATCGCCCTACCTTTGATCGTCTACTTCTTTGTGATGTTCGGTGTCGCGTTCGCGTTTTCTTACTTGCTGAAATTCCCCTACGCAGACACCGCCACCATCTCGTTTACCGCCGCAGGCAACAACTTTGAGCTAGCCATTGCGGTGGCGATTGGCGTGTTCGGGCTGGCTTCTGGCGAAGCATTGGCAACGGTGGTGGGTCCGCTTATTGAGGTGCCGGTGCTTATCACGCTCGTCTACATCTCGCTGTGGCTGGGCAAGCGGCTTTACCCTACTGACCCCTTGTGGCAAAAGTAGCGCGCCTGCGCTAAGCGGTGGCAACCACGCCTTGACAACGCGCCTGCGCCGCTTATAATCAGCCCTTGCGAACAAGATAAGGCGGTTTACTCTGCCAAAGACCGTTGGGGGGCTTCACACGCCCTTAATTGCATGCCCAACGCAGGGAGAGGCACACTTTGTCCCATCACGAGTGAAACGGATGGCGACCTCTCCATGTGCGAAGTGGTCGCCTTTTTGTTGTGTGGTCTTTATTGGTCTACCCTTTTGGAAGGAGCGTAGCGTGCCAATCAGCAGAGAAGTCAAAGAAGAGCGCGTTGCACGGCTCGCAGGGTTACTTGAGGAAAGCACAGGCTTTGCGATTGTTCGCACGCAGGGTCTGCCGGTGGCGCGTGTGCAAAACATCCGCCGCAAAATCCTCGCAGCAGGCGGCAAGTACGTCGTCTCGAAGAACACCTTGCTCATCAAAGCCCTTGAACAGGTGGGCTGGAGTGTTCCGCCCGGTCAGCTCAAGGGACCGACGGCGATTGCTTTCGGGAAGAACAACTTCCCTGCAGTCGCCAAAGCACTGTTGAACGTCGTCAAAGACGAGGGGTTTGAAGCCCCGTTCTTCGAAGTGGTCGGCGGCGTGATGGGTGGCAAGGAAATCCTTGACCCCGCACGCTTGGAGGCGGTCTCCAACTTGCCTTCGCTAGAAGAACTGCGCGCCCAGCTTATTGGGCTTATCGTCTCGCCCGCTACGGGCTTGGTGACTGTTCTCGACGGCGGCGTGGGCAACATTGTCAACGTCCTGCAGGCTTATCTCGATGACAAAAAAGCTAGTTAACCCATTCTACACATACGTTTAGACGCGAAAGGAACAATCTCATGGCAGACTTGCAACAACTTGTCGACGCGCTTAGCAACCTCACCGTGTTGGAAGCGGCGGAACTCAAGACCATGCTGGAAGAAAAGTGGGGTGTCAAAGCCGCTGTGGGCGGTGGGATGATGATGATGGGCGCGATGCCCGCCGCTGCTGCTGCACCCGCTGAAGAGGTCGAAGAGCAAACCGAGTTCAACGTCACGCTCAAGGAAATCGGTCCTAAGAAAATCGAAGTCATCAAGGTCGTGCGTACGCTTACCAATCTCGGCTTGAAGGAAGCCAAAGACCTCGTCGAAGGCGCGCCCTCGCTCGTCCTCGAGCAGGTGAGCAAGGAAAAGGCAGCTGAAGCCAAGAAGCAGCTAGAAGAAGTCGGCGCGGTCATCGAAGTCAAGTAGACCTCGCACAATTCCTAACAAAACAAGGCAGCCTCGCGCTGCCTTTTTGCTTTATAATGCGCGCAAAGACGCAGAAAGAGGCGACACCATGAGACGCTTGTGGCTGCTAGGCGCGCTGCTTTGGAGCGCACTGCTGTTACGCGCACAAGACAACGACTTACCCTTTGTAGGCATGATAGCCTTCGACACGCCCGTCAGCGACAGCATCACCGCCCGCGCCATTTACGATTGGTGGGAGCTACCCTTGCGCGCTGACGATGTCATACGGGTGCGCATGCAAGCCTATGACGGGCTGATACCGCTGATTGGTATCATGGACGAGGGGCGCGAGCTTCTAGCACGCAGCGACGACAGCGTCATCGCTGAGCCGGACGGCTTGCTTGAATACGAGTTCCGCGCTCCTGCCGACGGCAACTACACCATCATCGCCACCCGTCAGGGCAACGCCAGCGGCACGACGACCGGGCGTTACGTGCTGGATGTCAGCCTTGTCAGCCGCGTGCTGCCCCGCGAGAACTTGCGCCCAGAGGTGCAGTTTCGCTGCGACGACCACTTGGTGACGAGCGCGCTGTTCCTCAGCTTTGAAGACAAACCGCGCCGCAACGCTGCTAGCGGTGCGGTGGAAGAGTACGGCATCTATGCCTATGGCTTGGGCGACTTCACGCCGTTCGTGCGGGTCTTTGCTGATATCAGTGAGGACGCGCTGAACTGCACGGGCAACGGCGGTGAGCTTGTGGGCGCGACGTGGTTTCTGCCTGACCAGCCGCCGCAGCGCGTCGACGATGAGGCGCGGGTGGCGCGGGCTTTGCTGCGCAACTTTGACGCGGCGCAGACCTTTGGCACGGTGCGCGTCGCGCTCGGCAGCCGCGACGGCGGGCGCGGACGTTTCATGCTGGCGATACAGGGGCTGCGGCTTGACCCGCGCGGCGACATGGACAGCATCACGCTGCGGCTCGCGCCCTTCGCTCGCGCCGAACCGTTGCTGGTCTACGCGGTCGCCGACCCCAACACGCGCCTTGACCTTGTGCTATCGGCGGTGGTAAACGGTGTCGAGTTGTTTTGTGATGACGCGGGCAGGCACGATTGCGCCGACGTGCCATCGTTCGTGGGTTACGGCTTTCAGTGGAACGACGCGCAACGGTTTCTCGGGCGACGCAGCGACGCGGGCTTGCGCTTGCAGCCCAACAGCACCGACCCGATAACGCTGCAGGTTACCGCGCGCGGCAACGCCGCAACGGGCGCGTACACGCTGTTCTTTGTCGGCACGCTGCCTTAGAGCGGCGGGATTTGCGCTATAATACACATAGGAAGACGCATAAGAGAGGACACCCAACATGAAGGCAATCTGGCGTTTGGGGGGCATCTTGGGCGCGTTGGCGGTGCTATTCGCGCTGCTGAGCGTGCCTATCACGCCCGTGCAAGCACAAGCCCAGTTCGGCATCAACTGGACGGCACAGTTTTACAACACGACCAACCTAAGCGGTCCCATCGTGGCGACGGCTGCCTTTCCGACAGGCATCAACAAGACATGGGGGACGGGCGCGCCCACCGACGGGTTGAACAACCCGATTACTGGCGTGAACGCGGACAACTGGTCAGCGCGCTTCAGCAGCGTGCAAACCTTCAACGCCGCGCCCTATAACTTCGTGCTAACTTACGACGACGGCGTGCGCCTGTTCGTCAATGGCAACCTCGTGCTGGACGACTTCAACGGCGGCACGCTGCGCACCAAGAACGTCGTCGTCAACCTGCCGGGCGGCAACCTCACGGTGGTTGTCGAGTATTTCGACAGCACGTTGGATGCCACGCTGCAGGTGAGCTGGATACAGGTTGATTTGACCGCCGCCGCAACGGGTGCCGCGCTGCAGCCTACGGCTATTCCCCCGGCATCGGGCAGCGTCGTGCGCGTCAACGGGCTAGCCATTCGCACGGGACCTTACTTGGGCGCAACGCTGGTGGGCGTGGCGCGCCCCAACAACACCTACGAGATTATCGCCCGCAACGAGAGCGAGGGCTTGTTCCCTTGGTACTACATCAAGTTTGGCGACGATCGCTTTGGCTGGGTGAGCGGACGCTACTTGGAGACCAGCGGCGACTTTAGCAAAGTTGGCAGCAAAGGCTCGGTGTTTGACGAGATTGACGGCGCGCCTAACGTCGGCGTGTCAGGCACATCGCGCAGCGTTCTCAACGTGCGCGTGCGCCCCAGCACGCGCGTGGCGGTGATTGACCAGCTTGATTGGGGCGCGACCTTCCAAATCATCGGGCGCACGCGCCAAGACGGCAAAGATTTCTGGTATCACATTCGCTTTGTCAACAAGAACAAAGAGGAAAAAATCGGCTGGGTCAGCGCGCGCTATGTCACCGCACGCGGGAACATGAACAATGTCCCGGTACGTTAAGCGGCTTGGTGTGGTCTTGGGCGTGCTGCTGGGCGTGTGGACGCTAGCAGGCGCGCAAAACGGCAGCAGCCCTGTGCTGCTCGTGCCGCAAGTGCTGAACGTGTTCCCCCACGACCCGCAGGCGTTCACGCAGGGCTTGCTCTGGCACGACGGCTTCTTATACGAAAGCACCGGCTTGCGCGGGCGTTCTAGCTTGCGCCGCGTCGAGGTGACCACCGGCGCGGTGCAGCAGCTGCGCCCTGTCAACCGTCCCGCCGAACAGCTGACGGGGGCGAACGCGCTGCCCGATTACTTCGCCGAAGGGCTAGAGCGCGTTGGCGACAGGCTTATCCAGCTCACGTGGACGGCAGGCGAGGCGTTTGTCTATGACCTCGCCACGTTTGAGCTGCTCGACACGTTCGCCTACGAGGGGCAAGGCTGGGGCTTGTGCTATGACGGGCGGTACTTGTTCATGAGCGACGGCAGCGGCTTTCTCGACGTGCGCGAGGCAGAGACCTTCGACCTCATCGTGAGCATGGCGGTGACGCTGAACGGCTCGCTCATTCAAGCGAACTTGCTCAACGAGCTGGAGTGCGTTGGCGACCACGTGTACGCGAATTTGTGGCAGACCGATTACATCGTGCGCATCAACAAGTTCAACGGCGTGATTGACGCGGTGATTGACGCGAGCGCGCTGTTAGATGAGGCGGAAAAGCGCGCGCTGCAAGCCCGCGACAGCAACGCTGTGCTGAACGGCATCGCCTACAATCCTGAGACCGACACCTTCTACGTGACGGGCAAACACTGGGACAAGCTGTTTGAGGTGCGCTTCGTGCCTAAGCAACCATAATTTCTACAGATTTACTTAGATTTTTCTCTAGATTTTGCGCGCTGCCTTGTGCTATCATTCACAAAGTAAACACGAGCGCAAAGGCGATGACAATGGCATTTTTAACCGTGCCGTTCGTGCTGTCCGTGCTGACAGCGACAATTACAGGCATTTTTACAAGTATTGTGCTGTGGCGGTGGTGGCGTGCGCCGCGCCGCAACCGCCGCCCGCACCTGCTGGCGTGGGGCATTGGCTTGTTCATGTACTTCTTGGGAACGCTGAGCCAAGTCATCTTGTCGCTGGTTTGGTCGCCGTTTTTCTTTTCACTTTGGTATTGGACCGGCGCGCTGATGGTCGCCCCATGGCTCGGGCAAGGCACTGCCTACCTGCTCATTCGGCGCGGCAGCATCGCGCGCAACCTGCAAATGGCGTTGATTCTGGTCATGTGCATGACGCTGCCTTGGACGCTGTTCTTCACGCCACTTAACGAGAGCGCGTGGCACGTCGGCGCGGACATGACGACCATCTACCGCGACTTTGTCGACGAGACAACGGGTGAAACGGTGGCGGGCATCATGCAGGGCAGCGCGCGCGGCACGGTGCGCTTCTTCTCGCCCATCATGAACGTATGGGGGACGCTGCTGCTGGTAGGCGGCGCAATCTACTCGGCGCGCGCGTTCCGTCGCAAGCGCATTATGCGCAACCGCGTCATCGGCAACTGGTTGATTGCTGCCGGGGGGCTGCTGCCCGCGTTAGGCGGCGCACTCATTCGTCTTGGCGACCCCTCCTACAAGTACTTAGGCGAAATGGGCGGCGCAGTGCTGATTTTCATCGGCTTTCTCTACGCCACGAACATCCCCGACAGCGCGGAGCAGCCAGCATGAGCGCGCCCAAAGCCCCGCGCACCACGCGCAGCATCGCCCCTTTTGACGATAAGCTGTGGGTCGTCCCCCTGAAGTGGCTCGATTACGCCCTTCTCTGGGTGCATCTGCTCTTCTTAGGCATGATTGCCATCAGCGGCGCGCTCGAAGGCGCGTTCACCAGCCTCTACCAAGTCTTAGCACACGTGCATAACCACTTCGGACGCTTCGCGCTGGCGGTCGCGCTGGCGATGTTCGCGCTGTCCCTTTACATTGGCTTGTGGCGGCGCGCTGATGTCACGCCCTACTTTCGGCGCGGCACATACGTCGTGTTTGGCATGGTCGTGCTGCAAGGGCTGATGGGCGTGGTGATGTGGTTCTTGCTCGGCGGTCGCCCCTACGAAGAGGTGCATCTGCTTTACGGCGTGGGCGTGGTGCTTGCGCTGCCATTCTTCATCTTCGTCGAAACAACGGCGGAAAAGCGTCCGGCAATGGGCAGCTACATGTGGGGCTTTGGGCTGCTTGCGGGCATCATCGTGCGCTGCATCCTCACCGGCGCAGCTTACTAAGCGAACGGGCGTTTTCTTAAGCAACGCTTATCGACGCGGCGCATCCTTGCTGTTATGATGGCGCATATAAGCGGACTGCAGTCCATTTTTTATTTACACAAAGGAGAGATACTCATGACCACGTGGAAGATTGACCCCGCCCACACCACTGTGGAGTTCGTCGTCACGCACATGATGTTCACCAAAGTGCGCGGGCGTTTTACCAAAGTTAGCGGCACGATAACGTTTGACCCCACCAACCCCGCTGCCGCCGCCGTCGAGGGCAGCGTCGACGTGAACAGCGTGACCACCGGCAGCGTTGACCGCGACAACCACCTTAAGAGCGCGGACTTCTTCAACGCGGCACAACACCCGCACATCACGTTCAAAAGCACCGCTATCAAAGCTGACAACGCTCAGCACGGGCTGGTGACGGGCGACCTGACCATCAACGGCATCACCAAGCAGGTCACGTTTGAAGTCGAGTTCGTCGGTGAGGGCAAAAGCCCCTTTGGCACGATAGTGGGCGGTTTTTCGGCAAAGACGCGCATCAACCGCGAGGACTTTGGCTTAACGTGGAACGCCATCTTAGAGGCAGGCGGCTTGCTCGTCAGCAAAGAAGTGGACATCGTGCTGGAAATCCAAGCTGTTAAAGAAACTGTCGCTGAAACTGCCTAAGCTGCGCAACACCAAACAGAGGGCGCGATGCGCGCCCTTTTTTGCGCCCACTTTGCGCCATCGCCACAAGAACGACCGCAAAACAATTCCCCCAAACTGTGCGTGCAAAAATAGCATTCTGTAGTCTAATAAAACTACGTCTACAGCAAGCATGCAGCTGCGGTTGTTGTCTTGCCTATCAGAGAAAGGTTTTGTGATGCTATCTCGCTTTTTTGCTGTGCTATTAGGCTGTTTGCTCACCGTTTCGGCGGCATGGGCGCAAGACCATGACCCCTTTTTCGAAGAAGCTCCCTGTCCTTTCTTGGTCTATGGCGACGAGGTGGAGGGCGAGACCCTCATCTGCGGCGTGCTACATGCGCCAGAAAGCCGTGACGGCTTGAGTGAGAACGAGGTGCAAATCCAAGTGGCTATCCTGCTCAGCAGCAACCCTAACAAGGGCTTGCCGACGATTTACCTTGAGGGTGGTCCCGGCGGCTCGGCAGTGATGTCGACCATTGACGGCTGGTCGCGCTCAGTGTTCCGCGAACACGGCGACCTGATTATCGTTGACCAGCGCGGCGCGGGCTACTCACAGCCGTCGTTAGACTGTACCCAGTTCGAAGACCTTGTAGGCGCAGAAGACGACCCCGAGCAAGTCTGCTATGACGAGCTGACCGCGCAGGGGATTGCGCTTGCGGCATATAACAGCCGCGAGAACGCCAGCGACATCGCTGACCTCGTGCGCGCGCTGGGCTACGAGCAAGTCAACTTGTACGGCATTTCCTACGGCACGCGCCTTGCCCTCACGATAATGCGCGACCATCCAGAGGTCGTCAACGCGGTGGTGATTGACGGCGTGTATCCGCCCCACATTCAGGGCTACGAAGAGCAGCCCATCAACGGTGAACGCGCCTTTGAGCTGCTCTTTGCTGACTGCGCCGCCAGCCCAAGCTGCTCGGAAGCGTTCGGTGACCTGCGCCAGCTGCTGTTTGACACGGTGGACGCGCTGAATGACGAGCCAATGGTGAGCGAAGAGGGTGAAGAGATTTACGGCGAAACGCTGGTCAACGCGCTGTTCCAAGACATGTACGTGACGGACATGATTCCCTTCTTGCCCGCCAAGATTTACGCCGCCTCCATTCGTGACTTTGAGCTTTACAGCAGCTTGGCTCCCGAAGACGACCCCAACGCGATTGAAGCTCCTGAAGAAGCCGCCGAGTACCTGTCAGACGACGACAGCGAGGGCTTGTTCCAAGCCATTGAGTGCTACGAGGAAGTCCACTTTAACGACTTTGCTGTCGTCGAAGCCATGTCGCAAAACCTGCCGCCGCAGCTGTACCAAGCGTTTGTGGTGGGCGTAGACAGCCAGTTTGCCACTTGTGACAACGTGTGGACGCACGCGCGCTCGGCAGCCATTGAGAACGAGCCCGTTGTGAGCGACATCCCCACGCTGGTGCTTTCCGGCGATTATGACCCCATCACGCCGCCGTCGTGGGGCGAGGAAGCTGCCAAGTATCTCAGCAACAGCTTTGTCTACACGTTTCGCGCGATGGGGCATGGCACGGTGGATTTGCGCCCCTGTCCGCGCAGCATCGCCTTGCAGTTCTTGCAAAACCCAACGCAAGAGCCTGATGCGTCGTGCCTTGCGCAAATGCCCGCGCCCGATTTCTATATCCCGTAAACGCCTAACGCCGCAAACGGGCTATTGCCTTTTGCGGCAAACTAACGTATAATATCGTGGCTTTCGGAAAGGCGAGCCGCCTTAGCTCGCCTTTCTATGTCTGTTGATACCGCCTGAAGCCCAGCGTTTACAGCGGCGTAACTTTTTGCTAAAATCACCTATTTGTTGGGTAAACGAGCAAGGAAACTCACGATGAAAGTATCTACGTCTATCAAGAAGCGTTGCCCAAAGTGCCGCGTGATTAAACGGCATGGGCGCGTGATGGTTATCTGCCAAAATCCGAAGCACAAGCAGAAGCAAGGGTAAACGCCTTATCACAGGCAACATTGAGGAGCAAATAACATATGGCACGTATTGAAGGTGTAGACCTCCCCCGTGATAAGCGCGTTGAGATTGCGCTGACTTACATCTACGGAATTGGTCTCAAAACCAGTCAAAACATCTTGGCAGCGGCGAACGTTAGTCCCGACACCCGCGTGCGCGACCTGTCGGAGGCGGAAGTGCAGCGCATCCGCGAACAGGTTAGCACGCTGACGACAGAGGGCGATTTGCGCCGTGAAGTGCAGCTCAACATCAAGCGGTTGATGGAGATTAACTGCTATCGCGGCATGCGTCATCGGCGCAACTTGCCCGTGCATGGGCAGCGCACGCGCACCAACGCGCGCACGCGGCGCGGCGAAAAGAAGACGGTGCCCGGGCGTGGTCGTCGTCGCGGCGCAACCAAGAAGTAAGCTGTCCCTCACCATCGGCAAGCAGACGTGCGCCCTGTGCAGTTTGGCAGGGCGAAACTATCGTTAAGCACAAGCAACACAAGTGGGAGAGAAAGTCGTTATGGCACGCGCCAAGAAAACAACAACCAACCGCCGCGCCGTCAAGAAAGTGTTGAAGAACATTCCTTACGGGCAAGCACACATCTTTGCAACCTTCAACAACACGATTGTGTCGCTCAGCGACCAGTCGGGCAACGTGGTGACGTGGGCAAGCGCAGGCACGAGCGGGTTCAAGGGCAGCCGCAAAAGCACGCCCTATGCTGCCCGTATGGCTGCCCAAACCGCCAGCGAAGCCGCCCAACAGCACGGCATGAAAGAGGTCGACGTGTTCGTGCGCGGACCCGGACCCGGTCGTGAGGCGGCTATCCGCGCCATTCAATCTAGTGGCTTAAAGGTACGCTCTATTACGGATATTACCCCGGTACCGCACAATGGTTGTCGCCCGCCCAAGAAACGCCGCGTTTAAGCGAGAAGGAGTGCTTGGAATGCCCTATCATACTTCTTCTTCGTCGTCTAACAGCAGCGACAACAGCAACATCACCAATAACATGGTGCTGCCGCACAAGGTCGAGAGCCACTCCTTGACGCGCACCTACGGCAAGTTCGTCATCCGCCCACTAGAAAGCGGCTACGGCTTGACGTTGGGCAACGCGCTGCGGCGCGTGCTGCTGGCATCGCTGCCGGGCGCGGCAGTCACCAGCATCCGCGTCTCGGACGTGCATCACGAGTTTTCGCCCATCCCCGGCGTGCGCGAGGACATGACCCAGCTCATCTTGCAAGTCAAGCAGCTGCGCTTGACGCTACACGAGGGCGAAACCGCACGGCTGCACCTCGAACATCGCGGCGAAGGCACGGTGACGGCGGCGGACATTCGCTGCCCCTCTAACGTCACCATCGAAAACCCCGACCTTTATCTCTTTACGGTGGATGCGCCCGACGCGCACATCGAAATTGAGTTTCAGGTCAGCGCAGGGCGCGGCTATAGCCCTGCTGAAGAGCGCGGGCGGCTGCCGATTGGCGAGCTGCCGGTTGACGCGATTTTCAGCCCCATCAAGCGCGTCAACTTCGACGTAGAGCGCGAGCGCGTGGGGCAGCGCACCAACTACGACCGCCTCATCCTCGAGGTTTGGACGGACGGCACCGTGCGCCCGGAAGAGGCTATCAGCCAAGCGGCACAAATCCTCATCCGCCATCTGGTGGTCGTGAGCGGCGTGCCGGATATGGACGTGCTGCAAATGCACATCGGCGATGACATGGACACGGACATCAAGCATGACCGCAAGTTCTATGACAAAGCCATTGAGGAGCTCGATTTGAGCGTGCGCGTGTTTAACTCGCTCAAGCGCACGGGAATCACGTCTGTTGGCGATGTCATTGAGATGCTCATGCGCGGCAACGATGCCATGCTTGCCATTCGCAACTTCGGCGAGAAGTCGCTTGATGAGCTGACGGACAAGCTCAGAGAAAAGGGCTATTGGCCCATTGATAGAGACGATAAGTAATTTGAGGGAGAGCGCATCATGCGTCATCGCGTACACGGCAAAAAATTAGGTCGCAACTCAGGACAACGCGCCGCGCTGCGGCGCAACCTGACGCTGGCGTTGTTCCAGCATGGGCGTATTCAGACCACGCGCGCCAAAGCGGACTTTGTGCGCGGCTCGGCAGAACGTCTGATTACCATTGCCAAGCGCGGGCTGGCAAAGGCTGAGGCCACCAACAACCCGATGATAGCCGTTAACGCGCGTCGTCTGGTAGCAAGCCGCCTTTACAACGACCGCGACACGGTGCAAAAGCTGTTTGATGAAATCGCCCCGCGCTACAAAGAGCGTCCCGGCGGTTACACGCGCATCTACCGCATTGACCCCCGCAAGGGTGACAACGCGGACATGGTGCTGTTGGAGCTGGTCTAAGCCACCAGCGGTGGCGCGCATGACGCGCTTTCGCGCAGTGCTGGCCTATGACGGCACGGACTACTGTGGGTTTCAGCGGCAGCGCAACCAGCCCAGCGTGCAAGAAGCGGTCGAAGTGGCGTTAAGCCACGTGCTGGGCGTGCCGACCCCCATCGTCGGGGCGGGGCGCACAGACACCGGCGTACACGCCAGCGGGCAGGTCATCGCCTTTGATGCCGACTGGCGGCACAGTCCAGATGCACTTTTAACAACGCTCAATAACGAACTCCCGCCCGACATTGCGCTGCTGAGCCTACAGGTCGCGGCGGCGGATTTTCACCCACGCCACCACGCGCAGACCCGTATCTACGCCTATCGGGTGGCGGCGCGGCGCGTGCGACACCCGTTACTCGCGCGCTACGCTTGGATCGTGCGCCCGCCGCTTGACCTTGCCGCCATGCAAGCCGCCGCGGCGGTGCTGCTAGGCAAGCACGACTTCGCCACCTTTGGCAAGCCCCCAGTGGGCGAGAACACGGTGCGCGAGCTGTTCACCTCGCAGTGGACGCGCGAGAGCAGCCCTTACGGTGAGCTGCTCACCTATCGCATCGAGGCAACCGCGTTCTTACAGCATATGGTGCGGCGCATCGTGCGCATGTTGGTCGACGTAGGGCGGGGGTGGTTAAGCCATGAGCAGTTCGTCATGGCGTTTGCCCAAGCCAACCTGAAGGCAGCCGGCAAACCTGCCCCGCCGCAGGGGCTTGTGCTGGAAGCGGTGACCTACCCGCCCAGCCTTGAACAGCATGTCAACAATCAATCGTAGGGTCAAAGGCGGTTGTATCCGTCAAAGGGTTATAACGAGATGAGAGCAAAAATTCAAAAAACCTACACGCCCTCCGCGAAGGATATTCAACGCAAGTGGTATATCGTGGACGCGCAGGGCAAAACACTGGGGCGTTTGGCTTCCAAAATCGTGCCATACTTGACGGGCAAGAACAAACCGACCTATGCCCCCAATCTTGATATGGGCGATTTTGTCATTGTTATCAACGCCAAGCACATTCACGTCACCGGCAAGCGCATGAACGACAAGATTTACTACCGTCACACCGGCTACCCGGGCGGCATCTATCAGCAAACGCTGCGCGAAATGCTCAACCGCTCGCCCGAGCGTCCGCTGCGGTTGGCGGTCAAGCGCATGCTGCCCAAGAAGGCACTCGGGCACCAAATCTTGGGCAAGCTCAAGATTTACGCAGGTAAAGACCACCCACACGCTGCCCAAAAGCCCGAAGAACTCGTTTTATAACACAGGGGAGAGAGAACGATGGCATCGACACAATACTACGAAGGCATCGGTCGTCGCAAGAGCGCGACCGCCCGCGTTCGCCTCTTTCCGGGCGGCACGGGGCGCATCATGATTAAGTCGCAGCATTCCGAAGAATACCGCGACGCGGAAGACTACTTCTCGCGCCCGAACGACATGTACAACCTCATGCTCCCGCTGACCACCGTCGGGCAAGAGCGCGCTTACGACATTACGGTGCATGTCGAAGGCGGCGGCGTGACAGGGCAGCGCGACGCGGTGCGCTTGGGCATTGCTCGCGCACTGCTCAAGTTGGATGCTGACATGCGCTCCGCGCTCAAGAGCAAGGGCTTGCTCACCCGCGATGCCCGCGTGAAAGAGCGCAAGAAACCCGGTCTCAAGCGTGCGCGCAAAGCCCCGACCTACACCAAACGCTAGGCAGCAGCACCCTCAACCCAGCCACACCCTCAGGGGGCGCGGATACCCGCACCTCCTTTTTTCATTACCTCATGCGCGCATTCTGTGTTACACTTGCAAAGGCAACCACAACAGGAGGCAAAACATGGCGGTAACGATTGTCGGCTTGGGCGCGGGCGACCTCAGCAACCTGACGCTGGGCGCGTGGCGCGCCTTAGAGAGCGCGAAGACGGTCATTTTGCGCACGACGCAGCACCCCTGCGTGCCACAGCTGCCGCCCCAGCCGCGCTATCTCAGCTGCGATGACCTCTACGAAGCGCATGACGACT
The DNA here is from genome assembly GCA_938022205.1 of uncultured Anaerolineae bacterium. Taxonomy (GTDB): domain Bacteria; phylum Chloroflexota; class Anaerolineae; order Aggregatilineales; family Phototrophicaceae; genus JANWYT01. The sequence continues at coordinate 21,648 of CALIEB010000024.1, forward strand.
TCGCCGACGTGTACGCCGCGATTGTGGCGCGGGTGCTGGACGCGGCGGCGGCGGGTGATGTGGTCTACGCTGTGCCGGGCGACCCGTTCATGGGCGAAGCAACAGTGCTTCAGCTGCGCGAGGCGTGCGCCGCGCAAGGGCTGCCACTGCGCGTCTTGCACGGCGTGAGCTTTGTCGAGCCAACGCTGGAGCTAGTGGGCGTGGACGGCATGAACGGCTTGCAACTCTTCGACGCGCTCGACATCGCACGCCTGCATCACCCACCGCTTAATCCCACGCTGCCCGCGCTCATCGCACAAGTCTACAGCCGCGAGGTAGCCAGCGATGTCAAACTCACGCTGATGAACCAGTACGACGATGCGTTTGGCGTGATGCTGGTGCATGGGGCTGGCACGGCGGGCGCGCACGTCGAACGCCTGCCGCTCTACGAGATTGACCGCAGCCCGCACATCCAGCACATGACCGCGCTCTACGTGCCGCCGTTAGGTGAACACACCAGCTTTGAGTCGTTCCAAGAGACGATTGCGCACCTGCGCGCCCCCGAAGGCTGCCCCTGGGATAGGAAGCAAACGCACGCCTCCTTGCGCCGCTATCTGCTCGAAGAAACCTACGAGGTGCTAGACACGATTGACGCGGAAGATTGGGACGCGCTGGCCGACGAGCTTGGCGACCTTCTCCTGCAAGTCGTGTTGCACACGCAAATCGCCATCGACGAGGGCGAATTCTTCATGACCGACGTGCTGGCGCGCGTCAACAAGAAGCTCATTCGCCGCCATCCGCACGTTTGGGGCGATGTCGACGTGAACGGCAGCGCAAACGTCGTGCTACAAAACTGGGAACAAATCAAGCAAGACGAACGCGCTGAGCGCGGCATCACGCGCAGTTCGCTGTTGGACGGGGTGCCGAAGGCAATGCCCACGTTGCAGACCCATCTGGAGTACACGCGCCTTGCCGCCAAAGTCGGCTTTGACTGGCAGAGCATTGCCGGCGTAGAAGAAAAAGTGCGCGAGGAACTAAACGAAGTGCTGGCAACAAGCGACAACGCGCAAAAAATTGGCGAGATTGGTGACCTTATCGCCACGCTGGTCAATTGGTGGCGGTGGTTGGGCGTGACCGATGCCGAAGGCGAGCTGCGCAAGGTGAACGCCAAGTTCTACCGCCGCTTTCGCCACATCGAACAAGCCGCCGCCGCGCAAGGGCGTGAGCTGGCGGAGATGACGCTGGCGGAGATGGACGCGCTATGGAACGAAGCCAAGCGAGCAGGCTTATAGGGCTGCTGCTGCTGCTGTGTGTGAGCGCGGCACAAGCACAGCAAGCGACATGGCTAGCGTGGCTGTATCACGCGCCGACGGGCGAGCTGCTGCAAGTGGACGACGGCGGGCGCGTGCGCGCGCGCGCCACGCTGCCGCTACCGGAAGGCTACACGCTGCGCCCGTTTGCGGTGGCGGTATCCCCTAGTGGCAACCGCTTCGCCTATGTCGTGACGGGTGAGGGCGCGCTGCCTGCTTTGCTGCTCGTTTATGACCACGCGCTGGGCGTGGCACGAACGGCTTACCCGCTGGCGGGCTTGGACACCGACAGCCTGTCGCTAGCACAGGGCGTGCCGACGCTCTTTGCGCCCGACGAGAACACGCTGGCGATTGGCTACGCGCTGCGCGGTGTCGGCTGGCAGGTGGCGGTCATGGACATCGCGAGCGGGCAAGCGGTGCTGCTGCTGCGCGGCGGCTACGGCGTGGCAGCTGACCTGCCCAACGCGGCGGGCGTTGCGCCGCTGGTCTGGTCTTGGGACGGACGTAGCGCAGCCTTCGCCCTGCTCGACAGCGGGCAAACGCTCGGCGGCTTCGTGTGGGATACCGCAACGGGCGCGTTACTGCCCGCGCCGTCGTGGGGCGCATCCGTGCTGGCGGTCTATCCGCCTTCAGGCGAGCTGGCACGCGGTGACGGCAGCACGGTCTATGTGCATCGCGGCGAGGCGCGAGCAGCCGTCTTTGCGCGCGAAGGCGAGCGCGTGTTTGCCTTGCGCTTCGTACGCGGTGGCAGCGCGCTGCTCATCGGCACGGTCGACGCGCTGGGCGTGCCGCATTTCTGGCTGCTGCGCCGCGACGGCACGCTGCAGGGCTGGCGCGTCGCTGACAACGCCCTCATCGGCAGCGTGTTCGGCACGCAGGCGGGGGTGCTGTACACAGTGGACACGATTGTACCCACCGGCGCAGCCAGTCAAGGCGTGACGACGCTCTACGCCAGCAGCCTCACTGAAGAAGCAGATACGCCGTTGTTCACCAGCGCGGTCGCAACCAACCCGCGCCTCATTTGGCTAAGCGAAACCATCCAAAGCGCGCCCGCGTTTTGGGGCTGGGTGGAGCTTGAGGACAGCGTGGGCGAAGTCTTTCAAGTTTGGCTGTACGACACGACGGGCGACGCGCTGCGCGTTAATCAGGCGGGGCGCGTGGTTGACCGCGCTACGCTGCGGCTCGAGAACCGCACCCCAAGTGCCGTCAGCGTGTCGAGCAATGGGCGATTTTTGGCGTTCGTCCTGCCCAGCGAAACGGGCTTGCCGCTCACGCTGTACGTCTACGACAGCGAGCGCGACCGCATCACGCTGCGCTACGCCTTGCCGCACGATGCCAGCAACAGCTTGCCCGCGCACAGCATCGAGCGCGCGCCGCGCAGCCTTATCTTCGACGAAGAAAACGCCGTGTTGGCGATAGGCTTTGGGCGCGGCAGCGAGGGCTGGCAGGTCACGCTGCTCGACATTTTCAGCGGTGAAGCGTTGAAGAGTTTGCGCGACGATGACCCCGCCATGACCGCGCTGGCGACCCCCCGCGCCTTTGGCGTGGTGCCGGTTGTGCAGCGCGTGCGGGCAGGGCGCGTCTTCTTCACCGTGCAGCCGGCTGGGGTAGCGCGTCCGCCTTACAGCAGCTTTGTCTGGGACACCACCGCCGACACGGTCAACCCCACCCTGATTTACGCCAACGCGCTCAACGACACGTTGCCGACGACGGGTGAGGTCGTCATGGCGATGCTTGACGACCGTCTGCCCAATCGTGCGGGCGACTTTGCCAACCGCCAGCTTAACGCGCTACACGTTTACAATCCGGTCAGCCAAACGCGCTTTCCGTTTTACTACGCCGCTGACGTGTGGCTAGGCACGCCGCGCTTTGTCCAAAGCGGGCTATATGTGCTGGTGGGCGGCGTGCGCGCGGGCGGCGAACCTGCGCCTGCGCTGCTGTTGGCGCGCGACGGGCGGGTGGTGGCGCGCTTGCCCGACGGCACGGACGTGCGCGAGGCTATTGGCGTGGCGAACGGCTTCTTGCTGTGGCAACGCGACGCGGACGGCGGCACGCTGCTTTATTATGACACGCGCCAGCTTGACCTCACGCCGCAGCCGATATGGCAGTCGTCGACAGCGAGCATACAGGTGCTGTGGGCGGGCTACGCGCCGCAGCCGTTGCCCGCGCAGGCGTGGGCGGTGCTAGCCGAGCCTTACGCCGTCGAGGCAACGGTGCGTGTGGTCGACTTCTTGAGCTTTAACGACGGTGACAGCGCGATTGTGCGCCTGCTGGACTCGGCGACGGTCGACATTTACGCCCAACCCAGCAGCAGCGCGGCGGTCGTGACGCGGCTGCGCAACGGCACGCGCGTGACCCTTGTCGGCACAGGGCAGGTGCAGGACGGCGTGCTGTGGTGGCGCGTGCGCACGCCCAGCGGCGTAGAAGGCTGGCTCGTCGCGCTGCTCAACGGCGTGTCGGTGCTAGTGCCTAGCCCATAGGGTTGGATAATCACGTAGAGAGGCAAAGCAATGGCGGTCAATTTTGCGTGGCTTGACGACGAACAGACGATTATGGCATACCGCGCCGAAGGGTTCTGGAACTGGGCAGAGTTCCACCAGTGCGTGCGCGCCTCGCTATTTGCCATGCACCAGCACAGCCAGCGCGTCCACAGCTGGCTGGACTTTCGCGCCGCGACGCGCCCGCGCATGCCGGCGGGGCTGGCAGCACACGCGCAAACCTTCGGCAAGCGGCTTACGCCCGCGCTGAGCGGCTTTGCGGTGGTGTTGGGCATGAACCAAGAAGACATTGCCACGCTGCGGCTGGATGCCACGCGCCTGATGACGACGGCGGACGGCGCGGTCTTTTTCGCCGACAGCGACGCGGACGCGCGCGCTTGGCTGGCGACCCGCAATCACTAATCTGTATGAGTTTTGTCACAACATTGGGGTAGACGGTACAGATGTGTTATAATAAAGCATCAGGATAACGATACAGGCTTTACGATGACACGCCCAACACCATACCACGCAAACGCTGCTGAAGGGCGAGCGCACGACCCGCAAGAGGAGACGCTGCGCGTATTTTACCCTATCGCCACCGTGTTGCTTGCGGAAGATATGCCCACAAGCGAGACGGGCTATTTTGCCAAACTAAGCGCAGAGAGCATAGACATGAACGAGCATCAGGACGCACCGCACGCTGATTTTGCCGCGCAACCGAACGCCAACGCCGTCATGATTTTGGAGGATACGGTCGAGCTGGCGGAGGTCATTCAAGCCACCCTTGAGAACATGGGCTTCAAAGCCAGCTATGCCACGCACGGCAAGGTCGGCTTGGAGCAAATCAAGGCGACCAACCCGCGCCTTGTCTTGCTCGACATCGGCTTGCCTGACATTAGCGGGTGGGAAATTCTCAAGGCTCTTAAGGAGCATTACGCGGGTGGACGCGAGCCTGCGGTGGTAATTATCACGGCTTATGGCGACCCGGCCAACCGCCTTATCGGCAAGCTACAAGAGACGCACGCCTATCTTATCAAGCCCTTCACGCCCGACCAAATCGAGCGCGTCGTGCGGTCGGCTTTAGATGGCAACCCGTCGCCCTATCAAATGGGCTAAAGCTCGCTGCAATCCCACATAAAGCCACAGCGCGCACAACGCACCTTGCACGCCAGCTTAAACGTCTGGCTGCCACAGGCAGGACAGACACTCGAGAGCGTGTAATTGGGCAACGGCAACACGCGGCGCGCCTCCAGCGGGGGCGCGTTTTTTTGTGGGTCGTCGGCGGGCATGGCGTTGGGTGTGGCAGGTGTGCGCGACATAAGCAGCCTTTTAACGCAAAAAGCACCGCTAATGCGATGCTTTAAGAAGGCGACTGCCGGAATCGAACCGGCGTAAACGGTTTTGCAGACCGGTGCCTAGCCACTCGACCAAGTCGCCGTCGTGACTAATATTATAGTCGGCTGTGTCCTGCTCGGCAAGCCTAAATTCGGCGGCATCAAGCGCATCGCCACTGTCGGCGGGCGGCGTGTTGGCGGCAAGCCGCCATTGCAGCGCGCCAAAAGCAAGGTAGGGCAGCGTATAAGCGAGCGCACCCGCTAGCGCAACCCACAACGGCAAGGTGCCGATATGTGCCATTGCCGCTATCAGGACTAGCGTTTGTAACAGCGCACTGCTGACCAGTAGCCCCGCGCCCAACCGCCGCCAGCGCAACCCTATCGCCCAAGCCAGCCACGCCGTCCCCTGCGAGGCGACCACGAACAAGCGCGCCAGCGTGTCATCAGGCGCGGTTGTGCCAAAGCCTATCGCGCTGTAAAACACCAGCATCACCAACGTGGCGAAGGTGACGATGCGGTGGGCGCGTTCGATGTCGGCGCGTTTGTACAAACGGCGGGGCATTGTTTCACGTTTGCGTTTCATCGTGTGTCCTTTTCGTTTTGCCTAGTTTACCACAATTTTTTGTGATGTGCTGCGCGTCTGCGCGCAAGTAAAGCCTTTTCGGCGTGTCGCTTGCCCCTTACTCCACGCGCAAGGTGTAGGTGACGCGCTGCTTGATAGACGAGAACACCAGTGCAGCCTGCCTGCGCGCTATTCGAGCGTGAACACGTATTCGGTCACGCTTGCCCCGAAAGTAAGCATTGGCGTGCCGCTGTCGTCTTTGCCTAACACTAGCTCCAAGCCGCTCAGCGGCGGCATCGCCAGCAGCAAGACTGGTCTCGTGCGCTCGCTATCGGGACTGGGATTGCGCTGTCAAACTGGCGAGGCGAATTCACCTGTGTCAGCTTCGTAGCCGTCGGCGGTGGCGCGCAGCGTTAGCGTGCCGAGCTTCGGCGTTGCGGAATGTGCCAAGATACCCTGCTAGCAGCGCGTCGTCAGGGCGTTCAAGGTATCTTGGGTATAGCCAAGCAACATCCCTAACATGGGGGATTTATGACACAATATGGCAACGCGGTGTACAGCTTTGGCGCAACGCTGCGCTGACTCAATGCGACTAGAGCAGCCCGCACGCGCGCGCTTGCGCCAGCACGGTCAGCGCGGCGCGTATCATCGGCATGTCGACCATGCGCCCCTCGTACTCGAACACGCCCGCGCCGCTAGCTTGATGCGCGTCGTGCGCCGCTACCAACCGCTGCGCCGCCTCGATGGCTTCCGGCGTAGGTGTGAACACCGCTTGAATGGGGGCAACTTGCTTGGGATGGATGGCGAGCTTGCCCGTGTAGCCCATTTGCTTGGCGAACTGCGTTTCGGCGATGAGCGTCTCTTCGGCGGCTTGCAAGTCAACAAAGACCGTGTCAATCGCCTGCAGCCCGTAGGACTTGGCGACCAGCACGACATGGCTGCGGGCGTGGAACACTTCCCAGCCTTGTGCGGTGCGCTGCGCGCCGATATCGCCCGCGAGGTCTTCCGCGCCAAAAATCAACGCCTGTAAGCGCGGGTCAGCGGTGGCAATCTCGCGAGCGTTTAAGATGCCCTTGCCCGTCTCGAGGATTGCCAGCAGCGCGATGCTGTGGCGTTCCCAGCCATTGCGGTCTTCCGCCAACGCCAACAGCTCGCTGACATGCTGCACTTGTTCAGCGGTCTCGATTTTGGGCAGCACGTAGCCGTCGGGCTTCGCGTCCACCGTGTCGGCGATGTCGCTGGCGTACAACCAACCCGGAATAATCATGTTGGTGCGCACGAGCTTTTCCGCCTGCCCAAAGTCCACTTCTTGCAGTGCCTGCGCCACACAGGCGCGCGCCGCCTGCTTTTGGGTATAGGCAATCGCGTCCTCCAAGTCCATGATGATGCTGTCGACCTGCATTGCCGCGCCTTTTTCGATTTTGCGGCGCGAATCCCCGGGCATGAAAAGCAAAGAACGTCTTATTCTCATCGTCATAATCCTTTTGCGGCTGCCGCGTGAGCGTTCACACACGGCAATAGGCTGTCGCTAATGTCTGAACCTTCGCACATCTTTTGACAACATGGTATCATAGAAGTGCATAAAATGAGCGTTGGCGAGGTAAATATGCTGCACCCAATGGACATGCCTTTACGTTTGGCAAATGCCGTCTATGACAAGTTCCGCGCCCCTGCTGAATTCTATTTGCCTGTGCCAGAACGCTTGATGTGGATGGTGGGGCTGCGCGACAACAGCGAGAAGTTCATGCTGATTGTCGTGGACATGAACGTGCAGGTGACATTTGACCGCCGCAGCTTGCGACAGATGCGCTCCATTCACAACCGTCCGCTGCCGACTTGGGCGCGCCCTGCCGCCGCAAGCCTGCGCTTACTTATGGACAATGACTGGCTGCTGCAGGGTGGTCGCTTTATGGTCGCTGGCGATGAACCGCTGGGGGCGCGTTATGAACATGCCATCGCGTTAGGCTTCTTGGCGTATTGGCACGACGTGTTCAAAGTGCCTTACGATTTCGTCGACCTGCTCGACTTAGCTGACCTCGCGGCGCGCCGCTACTTGCAAAAAACCTAGCCGCATCGGAGCCGCCACATGAACACGACACGCGCACGCTGGATAGTTTTAATGGCGATACTTTGGGGGCTTGTGGGCGCGTTAAGCGCGCGCGAGCTGTTTCAAGGCAGCGCGTGCGTCGTGCCAGCAGGCGAAACCGTGCGCGGCACGCTGCTGGTGCTGTGCGAGACTTTGACGCTGGAAGGTACGGTTGAGGGCGATGTCGTCGGGCTGGCGTGGCGCACGCATCTCAGCGGCAGCGTCAGCGGCGGCGTGTACTTGGCGGGCGGCGAGGCGCACCTGCGCGGCAGCGTGGCGCACAACCTGCACTACGCGGGCGTGGTGCTGACGTTGCAAGAAGGCGCGCGCGTCGGCGGGCTGTTCGGCGGCACGCTGCTCACGGACATTGCGGCGGGCGCGACGCTCGACGGCAACCTGCTCATGGTCGGTTATGAGCTGCGCATGGGGGGCAGCGCGGCGGGCGAGCTGAACTTCTGGGGCAGCGCGCTGCAGGTGAGCGGGCAGGTAGACGGCAGTGTCTTCGCCAGTGTGGGCGACCCCGCTAGCGACAGCGGGCAAATCCGCGCGCTGCTGCTGCCGTTTGGCTTTGACGTGCAGCTCGACCGTCCGGGCTTGGTGGTGACAAAAAGCGGGCAAATTGGCGGCGATTTGACCTACAGCGGCTTGGCGGAGGGCATCGTCGCCGGCGTGGTCGCGGGCGAAACGCGCTACACCCAATCTCAGCTGCCGCTGCCGACGTTGGATGAGCCGGCGACGCTAGCGGTCTACGGCGGCGTGCTGGTGCAAGAATTCACCGCGCTGCTGGTGGTGGGGATAGCGTGCTGGCTGCTTGTGCCGCGCGCGCTACAGCTGCCGCTTCAACAGCTGCGCACACGCCCCATCTCAAGTTTGAGCGTTGGCTTGGTGGCGTTTATTGTCTCGTTTCCGATTGTGCTAATCCTCGCGCTGTTGGGCTTGGCGGTCGTGCTAGTGCTGCTGGCGATACGCCTTGAAGGCGTGGCGGTAGCCGTCGGCTTGGTCTGGGGCGTGGGCAGCGCGGCAACCGTCGGCGGGTTCTACTTTATCGCCATTTACGTGGCGCGGGCGGTGGTCGCCTGGGCGGTCGGGCGGTTCTTGCTGCGCAGCTTGCGCGGCACGATGACCGCACGCAACCTCTCTTTGGCGGGCATGGTGCTAGGCGTAGGCGTGGTAGCGGTGTGCGTCTCGCTGCCGGTTGTGGGCTGGCTAGTGAACGCCGCCGTGCTGTTTTTGGGCTTGGGCGCGGTGTTAGCGGTGGTGGCAGAACAACTGCGCGCGTGGCGCGAAACACCGCTCGCTGCGGCACCCCTTGCGTCCTATCGCCCGATTATCATGACACACCCCAATCGTGCCGCTCCATCGGATGCCGACGCGCCGCCGCTGGCTTTGCCTCCTGCGCAGCCACAGGGCATGGACAACTTACCCGAAGGCTTCCGCTGGGATTTCTTCAACGATTAATCGTCTTATAGCCAAATTCTAACATCACAAGAATTAGAAATTTTGTTCTAATGTGCTATACTCGCTCGTGTTTGTTTCTTGTAACATGGGAGGGACTATGCACCGTCAGCCACTACACCCCTTGACACAGAAAATCTACGAATACATCCGCGACTACATCCAAGAACACGAAAACTTATCGCCTACGTTGCGCGAAATCGCCGAAGGCTGCCACATGCACCACACCAGCTTATTGCGTCACCTTGACAAGCTGGAGGCGAAAGAGTGGATTATCCGCGAGATTGGGCGGGCGCGCACCATACGGCTCGGACGCAACGCCCCCGACGCGCCGCCACGTTGATTTTTCGCCGCGCTGCGCGTAAAGTAGACACAAGACACGCCAACAAGAAAGTTAACCGTTGTGGACATTTCCCTCATCACCTCGCTCTATCGCAGCGACCGCCACCTGCCCGACTACACGCGGCGTGTGCTGGGGGTACATCGCGCCCTACACGCGGCGGGCGTAACGTGGGAGCTAGTGCTGGTCATGAACGACGCGACCCCGCGCGAACGCGCCGCCGCGCAAGAGCTGGCAGCAGGCGGCGTGGCCGTCATCCCGCTCGAGACCGCCCGCGAGACGCTTTACGCCTCGTGGAACCGCGGCGTGCTGGCAGCGCGGGGCGCGCTCTTAGGCTTTTGGAACGCCGACGACGTGCGCTACTCGTCCGCACTGCTAGAGGCACACACACGGCGCGCTGCCGGCGAGGGCGAGCTGTTCTACGGCGGCTGGATAGAACGCTACCGCGAGCGGTTGGCGGGCGTACTGCCGTTTGAACGGCGCGAAGTCGTGCCTGCGCTGCCCTTTGACCGCCAGCGGTTTCGCGCCAAGATGCGCTTGGGCGCGTTCTTCCTCTTCACGCCGACGCTTTACGGGCGCGTGGGCGCGTTTGACCCCAACTTCAAGATTTGTGGCGATTACGATTGGGCGGTGCGCGCCTGCGAGCAGGTCGACGCGCTGCGCCTCAGCGCGCTGTGCGGCGAGTTCGTGCAGGACGGCAGCAACCTCAGCGCAGGCACCAACCCGCTGCAAGCCGTCGAAGACAACGTGGTGCTGCTGCGGCAGGGCTGGTATGAGCTGCTGCGTCCCGCCGAGCCGACACTCATGCGCGAGGTGTGGCAGACGTGGGGCGCGCAAGGGCGCGTTTTATCTCCCGCTCTACAAGCGCAGCTGTGGGGCGAGGGCGCAGCCGACCGCTGGCACGCGGCACAGGCTGCTGCCGCTGCCAGACGACAAGCCGCGCGCCTGCGCTATTTACCGCGCCGCATCGTCGAGGCGTTGGGCATGCGCCCGCTCTTGCGGCGTTTGGGCGTGCTAAAATCATAGTAAGGAGCGAGCCATGCGCAAAATTACGAGCTTATTGGTGGGGATGGTGCTAGGCGCGACGGTGGCGACGCTGGGCGTGCTGCTCTTGTCGCCTGTGAGCGGCGCGGCGTTTCGTGCGCGCTGGCGCGAGCAGCTGCAGCGGGCGCGTGCCGCCGCCCAGCAGGCGCAAGCCGCCAAGCGTGCCGAGCTGGAAGCCATGCTTAAAGGTGAGTGAGTGCGCCGCTGCGTGTCGTAAGATGACGCAAAGCGGCTGCGTCTAAGGCTGCGAAACCCTTAAACAAGCAGTGAGATGGAGTATAAGCCGTATGGCAAAAGCGATTTGGAACGGCGTGGTGCTGGCAGAAAGCAAGAACACCGTCGTCATTGAAGGCAATCACTACTTCCCGCCCGACACAGTGAACATGAATTACTTCAAGCCCAGCGACACCCACACGACCTGCCCTTGGAAGGGCGTGGCAAGCTATTACACGGTGGTGGTGGACGGGCAAGAGAACAAGGACGCGGCGTGGTATTACCCGGACCCCAAGCCCGCCGCTAAAGAAATCAAGGGCTATATCGCCTTCTGGCGCGGCGTGAAGGTCGAAAGCTAGCGCACAAGCTCCTCTTCGGGCGCACGCGGCTTGAGCGCGAGCGCGCTCACCTTGTCGGGGTACAAGCCGTTGCGCCCTTTTTCCTCGTAAAACGCCTTCATCACCTGAAAATCCTCTTCGAGGTTGCCCGTCGGGTAAAACACGAAGCTGCCGCCGCTGCGCTTGCGCTTGTAGTCAATATAGCCAAACACGATTGGCACGTTGGCTTTGAGCGCGGCATAGTAAAACCCCGTCTTCCAATACTCGGTATACTTGCGCGAGCCTTCTACGGTAAAGACCACCATAAAGCGCGAGTGCTTGGCGAACATCTCGGCGATTTGCTCGCTCATGTTGCTAGATTTGCTGCGGTCAATCGGGATGCCGCCAAAGGCACGCAGAAAAAAGCCCAACGGCGGGCGAAAAAGCTCTTTCTTGACGGTGACATGCGGGCGACGGCGGCAGAGCAACGCCATGCACAGCATATGCCAGTAGTCCCAATTCGTCGTGTGCGGCACGGCAATGATGACGAACTTGTCCAGCGCGGGCAGCAATGCCTCCATGCGCCACCCACTGGCGTGCCACAACGCCAACACTGGCAAGCGCACCACTTCCAATAAAGCTAAAACCAGTTTGTTGAGCATGTTGTTCTCTCTTTGTGCGGCAGCGCGCTGACTCTGTACGCTGTGGGGCGTGCTTTGTACTATTAAGAACACACGCGATAAATGAAAGATGCTACATGACCAGAACCTTGCTCATTTTGCTGCTTGTTTGCTGCGTGCGGGCGGAGGTGGCGCATGGCCAGCCGCGCACGGCAGTGCTGGAAACGCTGCCGCCCTGCAACTTTTCCGCCAGCGCGCCTAACGCCCGCGTGGGCGCGGTCGTCTATCACTTTGCAACTGGCGCGGGTTGCATAGAACGCTTGGACGAGCTGTTCCACGTCGCCAGCGTCCCCAAAATTTTCGTGGCGGGCGCGTATTACGATTGGGTCATTCGCGGCTTAGCTTCGTTGAACACGCCCTATGTCTTCAGCCGCGACTACTACATGGCAGGCAACGAAGACTGCTTGACGGAGTCCGACATTGGCAACACGTTCCGCAGCGTCGAGCTGGTCGAAAAGATGATTAACTGCAGCGACAATCCGTCTACGTGGATGCTGATGGACGCGATAGGCTGGGGGCGCGTCAACGACTACGTGCGCGAGCTGGGCATTGACGGGCTTAGCCCAGTGCTGCCTTACAGCGAGGTCGACCGCCAAAAGCTCACCACGCTGGACGAACGCTGGGCGCGTGTGCCGCGCGCGTTGGCTTCGCGCTACTTTCGGCGCGGCATGGTGGGCGAGCTTACGCCGTATTTCAACCCGCTGCCCGAACGCCTGACGCGCGAGCAGTTCCGCACCGCCAACGCGCGTTACTTCGCCACCGCCAGCAGCAACATGGCGACACCGCGCGCGCTGGCGGAATACTTTTTCATGCTGCGCGCAGCACAGCTAGACAACCCCAACAGTCCAAACGGGCTGATTGCCGACCGCCTGTTTAACGTCATGCTCTACACGCAGCGGCTATTCAGCACGCAAGGCTTGCGCGGCGAGGTCTTAGCGGGCAGCAAAAACGGCTTTGACATGGGCATCGTCGCTGAAGTCAACGTGCTGTTTGAGAAGCCCGGCTCGCGCCTGCCCGACGCGCTGATTATCGTGTTCGCCCAGCAGGATGACCTGACGGTTAGCAACGTGCAAACGCCCAACGTCAACCCTAACAGTCCACTCAACCGCTACCTCGCCCAGCTTTCGCGCCGCATCGACTACCTGCTCTATGGCGACGCGCCACCGTCGCCCGTTGTGGCGGACAGTCGCCTCGCCTCGTTGACCGTCCAGACGCGCGCCAACATCGAAGCCTGTTGGGGCAGCTACGCCCGCGCCAACTTCGCCGAAAGCCAAGTCAGCGCACTAGCGGCGTGCTGGGGTAGCTACAGCGCGCGGCAGAGCTTCGCGCGCGGCGACGCGCTGGCGATGGGCTTGGTGCTGCAGGGGCTGCGCGGCGCGGACACGCGCTTTGTCTTTGTCTTTACCGCACCCGACGGGCAGCGATACAGCTACCAAACCGACCGCCAGTATCAAGACAGCAGCGCGATTTACTGGTATCATCCCTTGACGGCAGCAGGCACGTGGCGCGTGGACATCTACCTGAACGCACAGCGCGTCTACAGTCAAACCGTCACGGTCAGCTAGCCAAACTTAGCCACAAGCGGCAGCAAAAGGAGGGCGTGCGATGCGCCGATGGATTTTTGTGGTGTTGGGTGTCACAGGCAGCGTGGTGATTTTGTGGCTGGTCTTGCGCGGTGTCGACTTCGCGCAAGTGCTGGCGGGTATCGCCAAAGCAAACCCGTTCTGGCTGCTGCTCAACTTCTTGGGCATGACAGGCACGCTTATCACGCGCGCGGTGCGCTGGCGTGGCATCTTGGGCAACAGCATCCCGCTCAAAGAGGCGTTCTTCCTGCAAGGCGTGACATTTATGCTCAACCAACTGCCGCTGCGGGCGGGCGAAGTGGCGCGCAGTGCCTTCGCCACCCAACACGGCGTGTCGTTTTTCACCGCCGCCACCAGCATCGTCGTAGAACGCCTGCTAGACGTGTTGATGGTCGTGGTCGTGCTGGCGTTCGCGTTGGCAGGTTTGCCCAACGTCCCGCCCGAAGTCGCGCGCGGCGCGCTCACCTTCGGCGTGCTGGCGTTGGCGGCGTTCGGCGTGCTGATTGTCTTCGCCAAGTACCCCAAGCTGGCGTTTGGCACGCTTGACGGCGTGACGCGCCGCTTGCCTGTGTTGGGGCGGCTGCCGTTGCGCCGCCTGCTCGAGAACGTGCTGGCGGGACTGGAACGGCTCACGCATTGGCGCGGCTTCTTGCACGCCGTCGTTTGGACACTTATCGCTTGGGTCGTTTCCTACTACACGCTGTACGTGCTGGTGTTCGCGCTAGACATTCAAGGCGTGGACGCGCTGCTCATGGCGTTGATAGGCATTAGCCTCGTGGCGTTAGGGCTTGCGCTGCCGCTCAGCGTCGCCTCGCTGGGACCCTTTCAGGCGGGCGTGGTCGTGGCGGGGCAAATCCTCGGCATGGACTACGTCGAAGCCGTCACGTTGGGTTTTTTGCTCAACGGCATGTCGGTGCTGTCGTATCTGTTCTGGGGCGCGATCGGCTTGTCCGTGCTGGGCTTGAACCTGCGCGGCTTGCTCGCTGCGCCACCCGAAAAAGCGGCGAGCTAGCCAGCTTTCGTCGATAGCGGAGCAGGCGCGCGGCCTGCCCCGCGTGTGCTTACTGCCCTGACAAGCTGGGGTCGTTCAGCCAAATGTCTTGCGACACCAGCGTTCTGCCCGTGATGAGGACGTTCGCCGAGTAGCCATACGCCAGCTCAAACACGTTCAGCCCGTTAAACGTCGAAACGATAGGGATAGGCACGCCGGTCACCGTGTTCAACACGCTAACGACCGGCTCGCAGACGACTTGCGTGGTCTCCTCGCAAATCTCCAACGCCACTTGCGCGCGATTGTTGCCCACGCTCTGCTGCACATAGGTCACGCGGATGTGATTCCAGCTGACCAAGCGTCTGCCGCTGGGGTCGCTGCTGCTGCCGGCAGGGATGGTGGGCGGCGGTGTAACCCCATAGATTAGGTCGAAGATAGGCCCACCGCCGGTGGGCGTAGGCGTAGCGCGCGGGCCGTTGCACCAGCTAGCATCACAGAACGCCAGCGGACGCACGCCCTCCAGCGTCGGCAGCGTGCGGAAGACCTCCTCGCTCATCGTTGTCCAGCGGCGGTCAATAAACAGCGCGAAGTTTTCACCGCTGACGAACATCATGTTTGAGCCACCAAAGTTGCGATACCAGGCGCGGAACTTCGTGCCTTTGGGCATCTCCCCCATGAACTTCGTGGCGGCAGGGTCAAGGTAGCTAAAGGCAATTTGTGACTCCGCCATGTAGCGCGTGTCTTTTTCCTCTTCGGTCTCTTCGCCCGTGCCTGCTTCTTCAAGTCGCTTGGGGTTTTCGGCGGCAAGATTGGCGGCAAGGCGCACCTGCGCGCAGAAGGCCTCGCTGTTGCTGCTGCCGCTAGCGTCTGGCATGTCGAAGACGAAGTTGCGCTGTACCAACAGCACGAGATTTTGTGTCATCGGCGGGCATTGGCTGAGGGGGTCAACGCCCTGCCAACCGCGTGGGCGCACGCCCTCGCCAAGCGTGAAATCGGTCAACAGCTCGAGGTCATAGCGCAGGTTGCGGTAGGCAATCGGCGCGGACGCGCTGAACGCGCCCAGCCAGCCGGGCGGGCGGCGGTCAGTCCCCAGCAGCGTGTCCGCCAACAGCGCGAGGTCAGAGAAGATGTCGTTGGCTAGCGTGGGCGAGTTGATGTCTTTGTTGTTGAGCCAGCCCTCAGGCAGCACGTTCAAGCCCAGCTTCTCGTCGCGCAGCCGCTCGAGGTCACCGCGCACCGCCAGCACGAGCGCAGGCAGCGCGCTTTGGTCGACGGCGGTGCTGAACGCCACGCGCACCAGCTCGTTTTCCAGCTCGCCCGCCAACGTCGCGCAGTAGTCGCGCACGCTTTCGGGCGTGGTGGGCGTGATATTATAGACGGTCTCGAGCAAGTAGACCAAGTTCAGCACGGTGCGCTCGCAGCTGTACAGCTTGTTCGCGCCCACCCAGTTGGGCGGACGCAGCCCGATGCCGATTTGGGTCTCCGCGCTCAGCTCGAGGTCATGGCGAATGTTGCGCACGACCAGCGCGGCGTTGGGCGTGGTCGCGCCAATCCAATCCGGCGGGCGCATGCCCTGCCCAAAAATCTGGTCAGCCAGCTGCTCGTTGTCAAACCACAGGTCGGCGATGATGGTAGGTGTGTTCACGTCGGCGTTGCCCGTCCATGCGTCGGGGCGCGCGCCGCCGCCAAACGTGAAGTCTGCCAGCATCTCAAGGTCGCTGCGCAGATTGGCAAGGAACGTCTGAAACTGGTTTTGGTTGCGCGTGGAGATGGTGGTTTGCGCCGCCACGTTGGCGAACACTGCCGCCACAGCGCAGAGGAAGAAGAAAACGCGCACGACACGTTGCATGAGCCGCCCCCTTTTGCCTTAGCCTTTACGTTTCATTATATTCACAGCGGCACAAGCGGCAACTACGCTTCCCCAGCGTTTGCCAGCCGCCGCCACGTGCTGTAGCAAATCAACGCGAAAAGCAGCGTGAAGTTTGCTTCATGCGACAAGCACCACGAGCAAAGTGTTTGTAACAAGAAGACCTGCACGTAGACCAACCACATGGAGAACACCCACGCGAACACCCCCAGCCCGAAAACGAGCAGGTAGCCATAGTCGCGTACGAACGCCACGCGCGTCTCGAGCAAGAACAGCGCGCCCAAGACAGCGTAGGTCAGGAAGCCCAGGTAGGCGATGGGGATGCCCGCCAGCTCGGCATACGCGCTGTTCAGCACCATGTTGCAGTTGAATACATCCGCAGCCACACAAGTGGAGGGCGACGCTGACCATTTGACGTAGCTCAAGTAGCCGCTGATAAACAGCCCGACCGCAACCAGTGCTAGCGCAAGCGTGCGCGCTGTCAGCCACGTGGAGCGGCGGCTAGACGATGCGTTTGAGGTGGTGGTCATGACAGATGCCTTTCTCTCAAGCTGCCTAAACCATAGGCTCAAAAGGTTGCAAGAGTTTTACGGTGAGCGGTGTGCCAGCCTCGACGCTGCGCACGTCTTCGGGGATGATGAGCAAGCCATGCGCCAACGCCAGCGACAGCAGCGCGCCGGAGCTTTGTGTGCCGGTGGTGGTGGCGATAAGGCGGTTGTGCGCGTCGCGGTGCAGCGTCACACGCAAGTAAGTGCGCCGCCCGTCCGACGTGAGCCGTTCGGTGGTGAAGGCGGTGACAAGGCGGTCATCCGCAGCGGGCAGCCCCGCCAAGTGCCGCAGCGCAGGGCGCACCAGCACCTCATAGGTCACGTAGCTCGACACAGGGTTGCCGGGCAAGCCGAAGAACGGCACGCCGCGCACCATGCCAAACGCTAGCGGCTTGCCCGGTCGCAGGTTAATGCGCCAAAAATCGACCTCGCCCAGCTCTTGCAGCACGGCGCGGGTGTAATCCCCTGTGCCAACGCTTGCGCCCGCCACGCCAACAATCAGGTCAGGCTCGCTGGCTAGCGCGTCGAGCAGCGTTTGCCGCACGCTTTCGAAGCTGTCGCGGGCGATGGGCAGCCGCGTGGGCAGCCCGCCGTCGCGCTGCACCAATGCCGCCAACATCGGCGTGTTGCTCTCGCGAATGCTGCCAGCCGGCGGCGTTGCGCCAACCTCGACCAGCTCGTCGCCGCTGGTGAAAATGGTCACGCGCGGCTTAGACAGCACCGGCACATCAGCGTAGCCCAACGCCGCTAGCACGCCAATTTGTGGCGCGCCGATGCGCGTTTGTGCCGCTAGCACCTGCTGCCCGCTGCGGAAGCTCTCGCCGACGGGACGCACGTTCGCGCCCGGCGTGGTCGTTACGTATACGCTGACTTGCGCGGGTGCGGGCGCGTTGGGCGTGGCACGCCACGTGCTGTCGGTATCTTCGACCATGACGACGGCATCTGCGCCTGACGGCAGCGGTGCGCCCGTCATGATGCGCGCCGCCGTGCCTTCCCCTAGCGTGACGCGCGACACCTTACCGGCAGGAATGTCGTCGACCACCTCAAGCGTCACAGGCGCGTCGCGTTGCGCCCCTTGCAAGTCAGCGGCACGCACTGCGTAGCCATCTACCGACGAGCAGGCAAAGGGCGGCTGGTCTTCGTGCGCGAGGATGTCCTGCGCCAAGTATCGCCCGTAGGCGGTCATGAGTGTCGTGCGCGTGGGCGCAAGCGGCGTAAGTTTGGCAAGAATGAGGTCAAGCGCGCGGTCAACGTTTAATAATTCGGGCATAAGTCGGTCTTTTGGTCTGATGGACGGATGGTATTGCTATTGTAACGCAAAACACAGCGACAAAAAACCCGCCGTTGCGGCGGGTGAATTGGCATCATGAGAGTATGAACCAGCTAATTAGCTTTAGGAGCAGCGCGTAGCACCGTGACGTTTTCCGCTTGCTTGCCTTTGCGCCCGTCGACAATTTCGAACTCAACTTGATCGCCTTCGTTCAGAGAGCGATAGCCGCTGCCATTGATAGCGGAAAAATGGACGAAAACGTCCGCACCACCTTCATGCTTGATGAACCCGTAGCCTTTTTCCGCGCTGAACCACTTGACCTCGCCTGTAATGCGTTGTGACATGCTGAGAACTCCTCAAAAAAAGTGCTTATTGCCTTGCTAACAAGTCTAGGAGCGTTGGTTCTGCTTGTCAAGTTAAGCGCGCTTTAACGCCGCACTATTCCGTGCCTTCTTCGCCGCTGCCAAAGCGCATGCCCATGCGCTCTAGTGCAGCGCGCAAGTGCGGGCGCGGCGGCTTGCTGAAGTTGTTGGCGACCACGCTCGACCACGCCGCGTCAGGCGTGTTTCGCCCTTCCGCACGATAGTGCGCCGCCAGCTCGGCATCATAAGCGGCGATGTGCGCGCTCAAGTCACCCGCCTCATAGCGTTCATAATGCACGACCACCTCATGCGGCAGGCGCGCCTTTTGCGACGGCACGCGCTCGGGCAAGGGGTAGCCCAAGCAGATGCCATAAACCACATAGGCACGCGGCGGCAAACCCAGCAGCTGCGCCACCTCTTGCGGCTTGTTGCGCATGCCGCCAATCATGACCGTGCCAAGTCCGAAGGATTCGGCGGCGGTGCAGAGCGTCATGCCCACCAGTGCGGCATCCACCGTCGCGTAAAGCGTCATCTCAAGGTTTTCGCCCAACGGCACGCCGTGCATCGCGGCGGCGTGCGCCACGCGGCTGAGGTCGGCAACAGCTGCGATGAAAACAGGACACGCCGCAACATGCTTTTGCCCGCCTGCCAATTCCGCCAGCTTTTGTTTGGTGTCAGGGTCGCGCACCACCACCAGCGAGTACGTTTGGAGGTTGCTGGACGTAGGCGCGCCCCGTCGTGCCGCTTCGATGATGCTGTGCAGCATCTCGTCAGGGATGGGCTGGTCGGTGTAGTGACGGATGCTCACGTGGCGGTTGAGCGTGTCGGTCACCGGCGTGCTGAGACGTGTTTGAGGCGTGGTCATGGTGTCTTACGTTCTCCTTATGCTGTAACCTTTTAAGCAGCTCTATCTTACACACCTATCGCCAAAATGCCCATGCCAGCAAGCGCGCGACACCCCAGTCTCGCGCCATCGCCTTTCGCCATTGCTGCGGTTGAAGCTCGCGTCTGTTGCGTTATAGCAAAGACGCGAAATTATTTAGGGGACTTGTTCGTGTATAATGAGAAAAACGGCGCACCCTGCGCCCCAAAAAGACCATGATGCTTGAGGAAATAGGAACTATGATAACTTATGCCCCTCCTGACGAACTTACTCAACAGAACATCTTACAAGCGCGCAGCAAAGACGGCATCCCGCCCACGCACCATCGAGTACCTTTTCGCAACCTGCGCGACGTGCTGGCACTGCACGCCAAAGTCTCGCCGCACAAGCCCTACCTTATCGCCTACGACGAGAACGGCGAACGCAGCGAGCTAACCTACGGGGATTTCGTGGCGCGTGCGCACCAAATCGCCAATCTGCTCTACGAGGATTTGGGCGTGCGGCGCGGCGACCGCGTGGCGGTGTTTGGGCATAATCACCGCGACGTGGTGCTGATTTACATGGCGTGTTGGATTGTCGGCGCGGCAATTGCCCCGCAGAACGCCACCGAAGACGACACGCGCATCGCCTTTATCTTGCGCAACAGCGAAGCGCGCGTGCTGTTCGTGCTGGACGCTTACCTCGAGCGCGCGCTGCACATCGTGCGCGGCGGCGCAGGGGGTGACGGCGAATTAGGCGCGCCCAACATCGAGACGCTGGTGCAGGTGGGCGGCACGCCCCGCGAAGGTTTTGTGTCGTTTTATGACGCGGTGAAAAGCCGTCCGCGCACCTTCTTGGGCGATGAAAGCGGCGCAAAAGGCGCGGATGTTGCCCTGCGTGACGGCAATGCTGACGCGCCTACGCTCGAAGACGAGGCGTTGCTCGTCTACACCAGCGGCACGACCGGCGCGCCTAAGGGCGTGGTCTTAAGCCAGTACAACCTGCTGGTGGACGCGCAAAGCATCAGCCAGTGGCACGCCTTCACCGGCAACCAGCGCAGCATGTGCGTGCTGCCTATCCACCACGTCAACGGCATCGTCGTGACGCTGATTACGCCGCTGCTCGTAGGCGCGTCCACCGTGCTAAACCATCGCTTCAGCGTGCAACACTTCTGGGAGCGCGTCGCCCGCGAAAAAGTACACCTTGTCTCGGTCGTGCCGACGCTGCTGCAGTTCTTGCTCGACCACGCCGACGCGCTGGAACGCAGCGGCGAGACGATTTACGGGCACGGCATCAACCGCACTGACCTCGCGCACTTTCGCCACTTTATTTGCGGCGCAGGCACGCTCAGCGTGGCGTTGGCGCGAGCGTTTGAGGCACGCTTTGGCTTTAAGATTGTGCATGGCTACGGCTTGAGCGAAACAACCTGTTATAGCTGCTTCCTGCCCATCACGCTGGCGTGGGAGACGCATCAGCACTGGATGCAAGCGCACGGCTACCCCAGCATTGGCTGCCCGATTGACGCGAACGACATGGCAATTTTCAGCGCGGACGGCAGCGGGCAACAGCTAGGCGCGGGCGAGCGCGGCGAAATTTGCGTGCGCGGGCATAACGTCATGCTTGCCTATTACAATCGCCCTGACGCGAACCGCGAAACATTTAAGTTCGGTTGGTTTCGCACCGGCGACGAGGGCTTCTACCTTGAGGACGAGCAGGGCAGACACTTCTTCTTCATCACCGGACGCATCAAAGAGCTGATTAATCGCGGTGGCGTGAAGTTCAGCCCATTTGAAATTGAGGAGGTGCTGCTGAGCATTCCGGGCGTGAAAGTCGGGCTAGCGGTAGGATTCGAAAACGACTATTACGGCGAAGAGGTCGGCGCGTATATCGTGCTGCAAGAGGGCGCAACGTTAAGCGAGTCCGACGTGCTAGCGCACTGTCGCCAAGTCATGAGCTTCGAGAAATCGCCTAAGGCGGTCGTCTTCGGCACAGAAATCCCCGTGACCACCACCGGCAAATATCAACGCTTAAAACTACGCGACCTGTTCAGCGCGTACAAGTCCACACAATTTAAGAAGGGTTAGCCTGCTAGGTAGTGGGCGGCGCGTCGTCGGGCGCGTCCGCCGCTTGCGGGTCAACCTCCGTGCGCAAGTCCGGCGCGGCGGGCTTCTTGCCCTTGAGCAGGCTGGTGTCAATTTTCAGCTTGGGCTTGGCAGGCGCGTCCGCCGCTTGCGGGTCAACCTCCGTGCGCAAGTCCGTCGCGGCGGCAGCGGGCTGCTGTGCGTCAAGCTCTGTGCGCAAATCAGGCGCAACAGCGAAAGGGGCAGCCTCCACAGCAGGCACGGGCGCGGGTAGTTTGACACGAGCAGCACGCCACTGCCAGCGTCCCGTCTCCATTTGCTGCCACGCGGGCGCAAGCGCAAACGCCATCAGCGCGAGCTGGGTGACCGCCAGCACAGTGACGCTGGCAAACAAGAGACCAAAGAGCGTGGCGACATACCAACCTATGAGCAGCACCACCAAGCTCACACCGCCCCACAGCGCACGCCGCAGCGCACCCCACGCCGCGATGCCCAAAACAACTGTCCACGCGCCCCACAACAGCAGCGTGCGCGGCTCAAAGAGCGGCGGGAAGCGGCGCACGGCAGCGTACTGCCAAGCGTTGTGCAGGTCAAACAGCACGCCGCCTGCCACGAACAACACGCTCAACAGCAGCAGCGCGTGTGCGCCCCAGCGCGCCCATCGCCACGTCGCCAACGCCGCCACGAATAGGGCGAACCCGCTCGCGCTCCAGCCTATCCCCCACCAAAGCTCTTTGTGGACGGAGAACAGCGCAAACACGCTGATAATCGCGCCCAGCACCATGCTGTACAGCAGCGCGAACGCCAGCCATGCGTTGCGCTCCTCGTGCGGCTGGCGCGGTGCGCCTATCCATGCCGCCAGCGCGCGAAAGCTGCCCAAGACGTAGCCGCCCAGCGCAATTGTGAAGGCCACCGGCAGCGCGACCGTGAACACCTGCCCGTACTGGTCATAGCTAAACAACGCCTCGACGTAGTTTGCGCCGCGCTGTGGGGCGACCAGTGCCGCCGCGAACGCCCACTCGTTTTGTGAGTAAAGCAGCGCGTAAGCGATGACTGCTGTGCCGAAGAACGCCCAACGCTCCTTAACGGGCAGCAGATACGCCAGCACCATCGCCAGCAAAAGCGGACTTAGGAACAGCAGCGTGACCGTGTCCCATGTAATGACAGGCGCGCTGAACTGGCTAGCGAGGAACAGCCACACGCCCACACTCCAGAGCAAGCCGCCGCCCGCGCTGAGGGCGCGCTTTGCCCAAACGGACAGCTGCGGCAGCAGCGGCGCGTCGCTGCGGTGGCGCGGACGCGGGATGCTGCTGCCCACCAGTGCGCCCAGCAGCAAGCCTAAGACAGCGATAGGCGCGATGCTGAAGTTGGGCAGCAGCTCGCCTTCGGGCGTGTAGCACAGGTAGAGCTGCTGGCACTGGTTGCGATAGGCGGCGAAGATGGGCAAATAGACCGAGAGGGTGGCGAGGGCAATCGCGCGCCAGCCTTGCCACTGCATGACCGCCGCCAGCACGAAGCCAAACGCCAGACCCACGCCGCCCAAGCGCATCAAGTCCCAGCTGGGCAGCGCGCCTAAGTAGAACCACGTGAAAGCCGCCCACGTTAGCATGCCTAACAGGATGCCCAGCGCGCTGCTGACGAGCAAGCGCAGCCACCACGTCCAAAAGCCCTGCAGCCGCCGCGAGAACTCATCGGCGAACATGACCATCAGCGCGATGAACAGCCCAAGCACCAAGCCGATGGCGATGGTGTTGCCCCAACGCTGTGGCGTGAACAAGGCTTGTGAGCGGTAGGTGATGTAGACTTGCTGACCGACCGCTATCCACGCGCCCAGCAGCACCAACACGAAGCGCAGGATGCCATCCAGCGGGCGGTCGACGAGGCGGCGGGCGGTGTTGGTCAGCCAAGCGTACAGCCGTGCCGTCGGGCTGACCACGCTGGGCAGGGACGGTACTTCGTCGCGCACGAAAGCGAGAGCTTGCAGCGCGCCAGGGCGTTTGTCGCGCTGCGCACGGGCGAGCGCGCGGGCGGCGGTCAGGCTGTGCATCGTGCCGACAGCGCGGGCGGCGGCTTCGGCAACGGCGGGCGCGGCTTGGTCTAACGCCTGCTCCGCTAGCATGAGGTCAATCTCAGGCGAATACACCGCCTCGCGCCATTCGGCGGGCGGACGCAGCTCGATGCCCACCCGCGCCATCGTGTCGAGCAAATTGCCGCGATAGCGCGTGTCGAGGTCATAGCGTGCCGTGGGCTTGAGCAGGCGCGCGCGCGTCTTCAACACGGTAATGGCGGCGATGCGCGCCGCTTCGTCGCGCTCGACCTCCAACGCTTGCGCGACAAGACGGGGGATGAGCAGCGGGTTGTCGGGGTCATCAGGCAGCGTCTCAAGGCGATAGAAGGCGCGCACGCGGGCGGGCGTGCTGCCGCTGCGCACGGTGTGCAAGCACACCAAACGGCGGTCTTGGTCGTCTAGCTGCGCCCACCACTTGTCCACGTCCACGTCGTATTCCAGCGCGCCGCGCAGCAGCATTTGCGCGCCGGTCGTGTCTAACACCAGCCCATAGCGTTCGGGGTCGCCGTAGTAGCCTGCCACCAGCAGGTAATGCGTCAAGCCGAGCAAGAAACGCCCTTGCCCACCCGCCCAATGCGCCCGCGCGCGGCTGTAAAGGCTAACCGCTTCTAGCAGCTCGGAATCCCCTTGCGCGATGAGCCGCTCGGTTTGCAACGAGAGCGGGTCAATTTGCCCTTCCAGCAACCCGTCACCGCCGCGCACACTCGCGCTGCCGACTTGGAAAATGGCTTGCAACGCCTCGATAACCTCTTGCAGCGTCTTGGGGCGCAGCTCGGGATCTTTGGCGGTGCCGCGCCGCAGGATGTCGTTGGCGGCGGCGGGCAAGTGCGGCGCAACGTCTTCTAGTGCTGGCAAGACCTCGCCGAACTGCACCTGTCGCAGCGCAAGCGGGTACATACCGTCGAACGGCAGCCGCCCCGTGAGCATGTGAAAGAGCATGATGCAAAAGCTGTACAGGTCGGCGCGGTAGTCAATCATCTCCGCCGTGAGCTGTTCGGGTGCCATGTAGAGCAGCGTGCCGCTGCCGGGGTTCTTGGCGCGCCCTTCGGGGTCAAGCACGGTCGCCAACCCGAAGTCCGCCAAATAGGGCGCGCCGCCGCTGTCCATCAGGATGTTGGGCGGCTTAAGGTCAAGATGCACGATTTTGTTGGCGTGCGCGTAGTCCAACGCGCTGGCGATGGCTTGCCCGATGCGCAACACTTCGGCGGGCGGCATGCCCCCGTCCACCATCAGCCGCTCCAACGAGCCGCCCGTGACGTAGCGCATGACGATGTACAGACTGCCTTGATACTCGCCGAAGTCGTAGATGGGCAAGATGTGCGGGTGTTCCATGCGGGCAATGGTCTGCGCTTCGGCTTGGAAGAGCGCGACAGGGTCAATGTCTTGCGTTAGCCCAACGGCAATCGTCTTAATCGCCACCATGCGGTTGAGGCGATGGTCGCGCGCTGACCACACGTCCGCCATGCCGCCGCGCCCGACGTGTTCGACGATAGTATACTGTTCCTTGATGATGGTGCCTTTTTCCATGCCCGTTCCCCTCGCGCTGTGCTAAGGGAATTATAGCATGAATTACGCGCCCCACCCGCCGCCGCCGGGCGTAAGAATCTGCAAACGGTCGCCCGCGCCCAACCGCAACGTGTGCTTAGCGGGCAACAGCTCCTCGCGCCCGTCGGCATAGCGCACGCGGTTCACGCCGCACGCGCCCGCCTGTCCGCCCTGCAACCCGTAGGGTGGACGGGCGCGTCGCTCGCTGTTGATGGTCACCGTGACATCGGTTAAGAACTCGTACTCGCGGAGAATGCCGTCGCCGCCGCGAAACTTGCCCGCGCCGCCGCTGCCCTCGCGCAGCGCATACTGCCACACGCGCAGCGGCAGCCCCAGCTCCAACGCCTCAATCGGCGTGTTGCGCGTGTTGGTCATGTGCGACTGCCGTCCGTCCAGCCCATCGCCTGCTGGCGACGCGCCGTGTCCGCCGCCTATCGTCTCGTAGTAAACGAAGTGCTGTCCGTCGGGCAAGAAGCCGCCGACCGTGACGTTGTTCATCGTGCCTTGACTAGCGGCTGGGATGCGGTCGGGCAACGCTTGCGCCAGCGCGCCTAAGACAACATCGACGACGCGCTGCGCGGTCTCGGTGTTGCCCACCGCCACCGCCGCCGGAAAGCGCGGGTTGAGCAGGCAGCCCTCTGGCGCGCTGACCGTCAGCGGGGCAAACGCGCCCCAGTTCATCGGGATGTCGTCCTCCGCCAGCAGCCGCACGCAGTAGCCCACCGCGCTTTGGGCAATCGGCAGCACCGCGTTGACGTTGCCCGCCACTTGCGCCGCCGTGCCTGTGAAGTCCACGCGCAAGCTGTCGCCTGCCACTTGCACCGTCGCCACGATGGGGATGTCGCCCTCGCTTTGCCCGTCGCTCTCCAGCGCGTCGGCGAAGGTATAGATGCCGTCGGGAATGGCGGCGATGACCGCGCGCGTCATGCGCTCGGCGTAGGCAATCAGCGCGTCAGCGTGGGCGTGAACGCGCGCGCCGCCGTGTTGAATGAGCA
The DNA here is from genome assembly GCA_938022205.1 of uncultured Anaerolineae bacterium. Classification (GTDB taxonomy): domain Bacteria; phylum Chloroflexota; class Anaerolineae; order Aggregatilineales; family Phototrophicaceae; genus JANWYT01. The sequence goes on from CALIEB010000024.1 coordinate 47,620, forward strand.
GCTCGCGCAGGCGATACTCGCCGACGCGGTGCGCGGCAAGCTGTGCCTCAAGGTCGCCGACGCGCTCTTGTGGGCTGCGGCTATTCGCCAGCAGCAGCGCAAGCACGCCGTCGTTGGTCCAACCGCTCAGGCGCAGCAGCACCGGCGGGATAATCAGCCCCTCTTGGTAGAGTTCGCTGCTGAGCGGCAGCGAGCCGGGCGACATGCCGCCAATGTCGGCGTGGTGGGCGCGGCTGGCGACGTAGAAGGCGATGCCGTCCGCGCCGTAGACCGGCGAGACCATCGTCACGTCGGGCAAGTGCGTGCCGCCGCGATAAGGGTCGTTTAGCACGACAACGTCGCCCTCGTTGAGCGTCTCAAAGGCGGCGAGGGCGGCGGCAACGCTGGCGGGCATGCTGCCCAAATGCACAGGGATGTGCGCCGCTTGCGCCACCATGCGCCCCGTGCGGTCAAACACCGCGCAGCTGAAGTCCAGCCGTTCGCGGATGTTGGGGCTAAAGCTGGCGCGCTGTAGCGTCACGCCCATCTCTTCCGCCACGCCGACGAACAAGTTGCGAAACACTTCCAACGAAATGGGGTCTACTTGCGACATAACCGCGCCTTTGTGGGTATTTTGCCCCCTAACGCTCTAATTCTACCACGACATGCCCGCGCGCCGGCAGCACGCCCAGCGCAATCTGACACAGCGGCGCGCTGCCCACGAGCAGCGGGCTATACGCTAGCAGCAGCGCGCCCATGCCGCGCGCGACGTGGGCATCGTAGGGCGATTGCAGCGCAACAACCAGCGTCTTTTCGGGTGGGAGGGCCGCCAAGAGCCGCTGCTGTGCCGCGCTGTCGACGGCGTTAAGCGTGAAGACCAGCACGCGCTCGGCGGCGCGAGCGGATGTGCGCGCCCACGCAATTTCCTCGTCGGTTGGCGCGAGCGACACGCCCAGCGGGCGCAGGCGCGCGGACGTTTGTGCCACGTCCGCGCAGGCGCGCCACAGCGACGGGCGTGCGGCGGGATAAATCACCAAGACTTCGCCGGACAGGGGAACAATGCCGGCGTTATCCCACGCTAACGCCACGCCTTGCGCGAACAGCTCCTGCACAAGAGCCTGATGCGCCGCGCTGTTGACGCGCGCTTCGGCGGTGGCGGGGTCAAGCGGCTGCCAATCTAGCACGCCTATCGCCTCTTTGGCGCGCAAGATGCGCCGCACCGACGCTTCTATCCGCGCCAGCGCGATGTCGCCCGCGCGCACCGCGTCAACAACAGCTTGCATGGCGGCGGCTTGCGCGCTGGGGCTAACGTGCGCGCCCAGCAAAATCAGGTCATGCCCCGCTGCAAGGCTGCGCAAGGCGGCTTGTGTGGAGCTGTAGCGCGTGTCGATTGCGTCCATGTCGAGCGCGTCGGGCAAAATGAGCCCGTTGTACGCCAAGCTCTCGCGCAGCAGCCCGCTGACAATCGGCGCGGAGAGGCTGGCGGGCGTTTGCGTGTCGTCTAGTTCGGGGAAGGCAATGTGTGCGACCATGACCGCGCCTGCCACGTCCAGCGCGCCCATGAACGGCAGCAGCTCGCGCGCTTTAAGCTGCTCCAACGTGAAGGGCAGCACGGGCAGCGCGACGTGCGAATCTTGCGCGGTGTCGCCGTGCCCGGGGAAGTGCTTGAGCGTGGCAATCACCCCGCCCGCTTGCAAGCCCGCCGCAAAGGCGCGCACCATCGGCGCGACCTTGTCGGGGATGCCGCCAAAGGCGCGGCGGTTGATAATCGGGTTGCGCGGGTTGGTGTCGAGGTCGGCGACGGGCGCAAAGTTCATCGTGATGCCGACGGCGCGCAGCTCTTGCGCTAACGCCCGCCCGACGCGCTCGGCAAGCGCGCGGTCTTGCGTGGCAGCCAGCAAGCTCGGCACGGGGAACTCAGTGAAGCCGTCTTTGAGGTGAGCGATGATGCCCATCTCTTGATCGACGGCAATGAGCAACGGCACGCCACCTGCTGCCCGCACGGTCTCTTGCAGCGCGTTGGTCGTTTGGGTGATTTGGCGCGGGCTGCCCAAGTTCGAAGGCAACAACGCGACCGCGCCCGCCTGCCACTCGCTCAGCAGACGGCGCACGGCTTCGTTGGGCGGCGCGCCGTTGTAGGTGACGATGAACAGCTGCGCGACTTTTTGCTCTAGCGTCATAGCAGCCAGCAGCGCATCGACCCGCGACTGCGCGGCGGTCACGCTAGTCAACAGCCACATGAGCGTCACAACAAACCAAAGCCGCATGGTTAAAAGTCGCTGTGTTGGTTAAAGATGAAGAACAAGAAGTTTTCGCGCTCTTCGGCGGTCATCAGACGCGGGCGCACGTTGTCCTCGATAATGCCCGCGAACAGCTCAATCCCCAGCAGCTGCCCCTCGTAAATCAGCAACGTGTCCATGAAGAAGCGCACGTTGCCCCAAAATGGCTGGTCAAAGAACAAGTTGCCCAAGCCGTAGTGCAGCACGCTGTCGCCGTGAAAAGCGTAGCTTTGCGGCTTGTGCGCTGCTGTGCCGCCGACGTAGTGCGCGCCAAGCTCGGCGAAACGGCGGAACTGCGCGGGCTGTTCGGGCAGCGGGCGATAGTCCTCGACTTCGCGCTGCTGGAAAGTGGCGAGGCGGACATCTGTGTCGCCCTTGAGCGCGGCAAACGCTTCCGCCAGTGCGTCCCAATCACAGGGGGCCGCGCCGCCACGCACACCGCCCGCCGATGCAGGGTCATCGTTCGCCAGCGCGTAGTAAGGTCCCACGACGTTGCACGACACCCAGCCGATGCGGTTGCCGTTGTGTGTCAGACGCAGCGGCTGGCGCGCCTCACTCAGGTCACGCCCACCGCCGACGGTGTGCATGCCGTTGGTGAGATACCAAGCGAACGTTTCCGCATACGCCGTGTAGCCGTAGTCGTTGTTGTGGTTGCCGCTCAGCTCGACGACGCGCACGCCCAAGCGGCGAAACAGCTCGAAGTGGTCGCGCTTGCTGCAAAAGCTGGTCGCGCCGCCCAGGACTTCGGGCGTGAGTTGGGGGCAGGTGGGCGCGAAGCTCACCTCGTTGCTGACGTGGAAAAAGTCGCTTTGCGCCACGTAGCTGGCGATGCCGCTGGCGGCGTGTTCGATGCCAAAGCGGTCGAGCGCGCTGAGCGTGCCGCGCGCCAATGCTGTCACGCCGCTCACCGTGAGGCGCGTCAGACGGTCGGGCGCATAAGCGGGCAGGTCACTCGCCAGCCAAAACGGGTAGTGGTCAAGCTGCCCGAAGACGGGCTCGTCATCGACCCACAGCGCGCGCAAACGCGGCGACAGCGCGCCCAACGGCAGCAGCGTGAACGCGGTGCGCTCCTGCCAAAGGGCGCGCACGAGTTGGTCGGGCGCGACAACACGCGCGGGCTGTATCGGCACGCCGGCACGACGCAGCGCGGCGGCGGTGTCTTGGTCAAGCACGAGGCGACGGCTGGCGCGCCCGTCAAACAATGCCTCAAGCTCACCGCTAGTGACGCTGGTTTGCAGGCTGGGAAAGGCAGCGGCTGGCACGAACAGCGTTTTGCCTTGTGCGGCGGGCGTGGGGGTCGGCGCGGCAGGCGTATTGGTGGCGAACGCGCCGAACGTGGGAGCGGGGCGAGCGCGCAGCCCTTCCGCGTAGAAAACAAGGTAATCCAACAGGTGCTGTGACCAATAGGCGTTGTTATGTTCGCCAACGGGGTGCAGCGCGTAAGTGTGCGGGATGCCGCGCTCGTTCAGCCGCGCGTGCATGAGGTCAATGCCCGCACGGGCGTAGTCGTCCGCGCCGCGATCGAGCCATAGCCGCTGTTTGGCGATGTCGGGCGCGCTCAGCGCGAGGTCCAGCGGGTTATGTTCAGGCGGCGCGTGATAGCGGTCGAAGAAGGGGCTGTGTCCGCCAATCGTGGCGAACAGGTCGGGATGCTGCAAGCCGATTTGGTACGCCCAAAAGCCGCCGCGCGAGATGCCGCCGATGGCGCGCCCCGCCGCGTCTTGCGCCACGCTGTAGCGTGCTTCAACGTGCGGCATGAGTTCACTGACGAAGACGTTGTGCCATGAAACTGTGTCGAAACGGTTGCGATTGGCAATCACGTTGCCGAAGGGCAGCACGACGACAAGGGGAGGCAGCACGCCCGCGCGGATGTTGTTGTCCAGCGCGTCCGTCAAGCCCAAGCGCAGCCAATGCCCGTCGTTCTCGTTCGAGCCGTGCATCAGATAGAGAACAGGGTAAGCGGTCTGCGCGTCGTAACAAGGCGGCGTGTAGACGCTGTAATACATGGTTTGCCCGAGCCAACGGCTGGGGTAGCTCAGGCGCGTGACCTGCCCGTTTGTGTCACACTGGGCGCGCACTAGCACTGCACCCAGCACCAGCATCAAGGCGCACCAGCTGAGGAGGTGGCGCATGCGAGGGTTAAATGCGCTCGCTGATGCGGTAGCCAACGCCGCGCACGTTCTCGACGATGTCCGCACCGTTGGCTTCTTTGAGTTTGCGACGTAGGTTGCTGACGTGTGGGCGAATAACTTCGCGCGCTTCCGCCTCTTCAACGGTATAGCCGCGCACCTCGCGCACCAGCTCATGACACGGCACAATGCGCCCGCGATGGGCTGCCAAGTAGACCAAAAGTTCAAATTCGGTTGGCGTAAGCTCGACAGGCTCGTTGCCCAACGCCACTTGATAGCGCCCCGGATAGACCGTGAGCGCGCCTAGCTGCATGGCCACAGGCAGCCTTTGTGCCGCTGATAGCGCAGACTGCGCGTCGTCGTTAGCTGGCGCGGAATCCACTAGCTTTAGTTCGGAGTCTTCTTGCGATAAGGTCTCTGCTTGTACCAATTCGTTCACGTCGCTGCGGATGGTCTCAAGCAACTTACGGCGGCGGCGCAAGTTTTGCGCCCGCTCGACACCACGCGCCACGCTTTGGCGAATGTCATGCCCTGAGCTTGGCTTGACCAAGTAATCGTGCGCGCCTAAGCGCAGAGCTTCGACTGCTGTGCTGAGGCTAGCGTAGCCGGTCATCAAAATCACAATCGCGTCGGGATACTGCTCCTTGATGCGTCGCAGCAGCTCAATGCCGTCCATGTTCGGGGACATGCGGATGTCGGTCAGGATAACCTCGTACTCGTTTTGCCGCACTTTTTCGAGGGCTTCTTCGCCGTTGGCAGCGTCGTCGACAATGTATCCCGCCCGCTCTAGCGTTTTGCCTACGGACAAACGATTTGCCCATTCGTCGTCCACGACGAGAACGCGCACCGTGTCTTGTGTTGTGTTGATGGATGTCATCGCACTATTTATCCTGCCTTAATGTTCTACAGGTTAATTATAGGTTTTCTTTAATGCGTTGGCAAGCCTCCCGGAAAACTTTATTCGTCAAGTGTTTCGCCTTACTATGTCGCTAAGAAAACATTTGGGATGCGCTTAGCCACCCACCCGCGTGAAGGCGCGCGACGCGCTGGTCAACACTTCCACGCCGTCCGCCGTGACCAGCACATCATCTTCAATGCGCACGCCACCAAAGCCCTCGATGTAAATGCCCGGCTCGATGGTAAACACCATGCCCGCCTGCAACGGCACGTCGACCCCGCTAGCGATTTGTGGCAGCTCATGCCCTTGCAGTCCCATGCCATGTCCAGTGCGATGGGTGAAATACGCGCCGTAGCCGGCGGCTTCGATAACTTGGCGCGCCGCCGCATCCACCGCGCCACAGGTCACGCCCGCTTTGACAACCGCTCGCGCTGCCGCGTTGGCTTGCGCGACCACCTCGTAAAGCTCGCACATCTTTGCGCTAGGCGTGCCCGTGTAGTAGGTGCGCGTGATGTCGGCAGGATACTCATGATACATACCGCCGAAGTCAATTAAGAGATACTCATTTTCACCCAGCTTGCGCTCACTGCTAACGCCGTGCGGCAACGCGCTGCGCTCACCCGCCAGCACAATGGGGTCAAACGCCAGCCCCGCGCTGCCCAACGCGCTCAGCTCCTGCTTGAGACGTGCGGCGATCTCGCGTTCGCTCATGCCAACACGCACCCACCCCAGCACGTTGGCAAGGGCTTGCTCGCTGATGCGAATGGCTTCGCGCATGGCGGCGACCTCTTCAGGCGTTTTCACCGCGCGCACTTGCAGCAGCGTTTGCCCCACGTCGCGCACTTGGGCAAGGTCAACGCCTGCCGCGCCCAACGCCAGCCACTCAAAGACGCGCATGGTCTGCCCGTCCACGCCCAGCTTGCGCGTCTTGAGCGCGAGCGCGTCCGCCGCCGCTGCCAACGCGCCGGCATAGCCCGTGCTGTCCGACCACGCGAACACTTGCGGCTTGAGGTCGTCACGACCGCTGAGCTTAGTCTGCTCCAGCTGCGGCAGCACAAAGCTCACGCCGTCGCGCGTTAAGAACGCCAGCGTCGGGCGTTCGGACAGGTGAAAGTGCAGCCCGGTAAAATAGAGCATGTTCGCGCCCGAAACGACGGCAACAACGTCGGCATGACCGCGGTCTAACAGCATGTTCACGCGCTCAAGGTAGTTCATCATCCATCCTTTCGCTAACAAATCTCAGCTAAACTTAACGCTGCTACCTTGAAGGATTAGCAAGATGTTTTTATACTCATAGCATTTGCTAACGCTTACGATTTTTATAAAGGCAGGCTGTTGTGACTGACAAAAAACCTCTGGTTCTCATCATTGATGATGACGATGCACTGCAAAAGCTCGTAGTCACGTTGTTGCAGCGCGCCAATTTCGACACCGTGTCGGCGATGAGTGCGGCAGAAGCCGCCGCCATCTTGCGCAAACCACCGCTCCCGGATGCCGTTTTGCTAGACTTGATGCTGCCCGAAGTCAGCGGCATCGAGTTCTTGCGGCAAATGCGCGCCAAAGCCGTGTTTGACAAGCTGCCGGTGGTTATCTTGTCGGCATTAGCCGACCCCGAACAAATCCGCGAAGGGTTGGAAGCCGGTGCCGACCGCTACCTGACCAAGCCCTACCTTGCCAACAATCTGGTGAAGACCATCCAAGATGTCATTCGTATGGGGCGTGTCAAGCGCAACTAGACGCTGTTATAAAGCCGCCCGCCGAATTCTTCCACCAGCTCATTGTCGTATTTGTCGGCATTGAGTGCCATGCGTTGGATAATGTCGCGCACCTCGACTTCATCCAACCCTTCGAGTGGACGTTCGTTGTACAAAAACACGACATCGCCGTAAACGCCGAACGTGATGCCGGGGGTCATCATGTTGAGTTCCAAAAGGCGGCGATACAGCGGTAGCAACCCCGTTTGTGGCAAGTGCATCAGCGGTGCGACCACTTGCAGTGTCTGCCCCTGCTCGTTCTCGGCAATCAAGATTTCGATGTTCGCCGACCCCAACATGATGTTCCAACCGAGCTGTCCTTCCATGCGCGCCTGCGCCGGGTTTTCTAGCACTTCGCCCAGCAGCCGCTCCACATACATCGTGGTCTTCTCTACGTTGCTTGTGGGCGCGTTTCTACGTCCACCACCAAACAACCCCATCTCATGCCCTCCTTTGCTGTTGTGTTGATTCTTGCGACGGTCTTGTCCGTGTCTGATACGCCTAAAAAAGTCCTTGCCCCTTGCGCAGCACGAGGTCATAGCCGCAGCGCAAGCAAGCGTTGTTAAAGTACCCCACGCGCGCGCCGCAGCTCGGGCATGGGCTGTAGATTTCGCCGTAGGCTTGGATAAGGTGCGGCTGGGGCAGGCGCGCTTGCGCGACCGCGTAAGGCAGCGTGCCGCCGCATGTCTCACAGTAGAAGCCGCCCATGCCGCCCACGCGGCTGTACGCCCCACAGTTATGACAGTAATGCCCGCTGTGCTGTGCTTGCTGCTGCTCTTGGCGGAACAGCTCGAGAGCGCGGTAAATCTCGCTGAGGTGCAGCCCATAACACATGTTGGCTTCGCTGCGTTTGTTCTTGGTCAACATGCCCACCAGCAGCCCGCTTTGCAGCTCCAACACAGGGCTGCCGCCCGCGTCAGGCAGGTCAACGATCGTCGTCGGGAAAAAGTGCGGCGGGGCTTGGTCGCGGGTGCTGCGGCGCAGCGTGCGTACGCCCGTGTTGGGGTAAACAATCGCCACCAGCGGCGTGTCATCCACAAGGGCAGGCGCGCTCGTCGGTGGCAGCAGCTGCTGCACCCGTGCCTTGACGCGCACAAACGCAAGGTCTAGGACGGGGAAAGCGCGCACAACCTGCCCGAGCAGCGTTTGCCCGTTCTCTAGGCGCACGTCAACGAGCGCGTTCATGCCGACGACGCTGCGGGTGGTAGCGATGATGCCGTCCTGCGTGAGAAAGAAGCCGCTGCCTTGCCCATTGGGGCCCTTGAGAATAGCGACAACACGGGCATGCGCAACCTCCACGAGCGGCATGCTCACCAGCGGGTCAGGTGCCGGATTAGGCATGCTGCCGACGGCGGCAAACGTGCCGGTGTCGCGCACAGGCGGCACGCCTTGCGGGGGCAGCTGCGACAGATAGAAGTTCAGGCGTGCCTGCGCGTCCGCGTTGCTTGGGTCTTCTTTCAGCGCATATTGATAGCACTCTACCTTAAACTGCGGACGCGGTTCGGTTTCCGCCAGCCATAACCACGCCACAGCGCGCACGCTAGGGTTGGGTTCATCGCGCAGGAAAAGACGCAACAGCCGCGCGCCCTCCTCGAGCTGCCCGCTCTGAATGGCTTGCACCGCTTGGTTGAACATCGGCATCATGCTGAAGTCCTCACACTGTCGTTTGCGATAGCTTATTGTAACGCGAAACGCGCGATTGTGCCTTACTCAAACGTGCGCACCCACTCGCGTTCGGGCAAGATTTGCGCGGGTAGCCGCACGACCTGCACCCACGTGCTGCCCACTTGCAACGGCAGCGGCGTGCCGTCGGGCAGCACAAACGCCAGCATGTCCTCGCGCGTCGGACGCAACCAACGCCCCACGTACTGTCGCCCGTCGCGCAGCAGCAGCAGCTCCCCTTCAAACCACAGCTTAATCTCAACGCTGTAGTGAACCACGTTTTGGTATTCGCTCTCGACGATGTCGGTGTCGTTATGCTCGGCGAAGAGGACGATGACGTTGCTGGCACGCACCTGCTGCCCGCTGAGTGCGTCGGCGTGCGGCTGACCGTCGCTCCAGCGCGCGTAGGTGCCGCTGTCGCGGTCGTACCGCCATTCCGCCAGCGTCGTCAGGTAGCGCACCTCAAGGCGGCGTGCTGCGCTATGCGGCGCGTCGGGCGGCGTAGGGTCAAAACGCAAGCTGGGGAATGACGGAGACGGGCTTGCGCCGCGTCGTTGTGCGTCTAGCTGCCAAAGCGCGTCAAGGTTGACAAAGTAGTTGTGCGGCACAGGGATACTAGGGTCACGAAAGAAGAAAGGCGCGCCAATCAACACCCCCTTATAGGCACGGTCGACAAAGTCTGATGGTGGGCGCGCGCCGCGCGGCGCGATGATGTCCGCTTCCGCCATACATTGGGCGTGGTCGCTGCGCGTGCGGCATAAGTCGGCAATCACGCGCTCAGAGCCGTAGATGTACTTGTCCACGCCGATGCTCGCGCCGGCAAACGCTAGCAAGCCACCGAACATCGCCGCCAGCTCATAGTCGATAAGGCGCGCGCTGCGGATAGAGCCGACGCGCTGCGGCGCATTGCCCAAGAAGACTGCGCTCAGGCGCGTGATGCCCACTTCGGTGTAATGCTCAAACACCCAGTCCGCCGCGCCGATGCCCGCCTGTGGGCGCACCAACGCCGGTGAGTTCGACACTTTGACGATAATCGGCGGGCGGCTCAGCGCGCGCAAGTCGTCTAAAGGGGCACCCGTGAGCGGGTTGAGCGGCGTTTCGTCGGCGTTCAGCCCCACCACAAAGCACAAGCAACACAACCACATCAGCAGCAAACGGCGCATGGCAGCATCCTTCTCGCTCGTTATACCCTTTTTACCACGCTGTTCACGCGGAAAAAAGGCACGTTGTCCTCACGTTTGTAAAAGTGACCGTTGGGGTGGTTGACGATAAACTTGACGCAAGTTATAATCGTTTTCAGCAGCACAACTGCCTTGTGACGATTTGATAGCCAACGTGAGGGGGCTGCACATGCCACTAAAGGGTAACATTCGTGATTTTAGCACCACCCAAATTTTGAACTTGGTGAATTTATCGCAAAAGAGTGGCATGCTCACCATCTATGAAGGCTTGCCCACCGACGAAAAAGACGCGATGGGCAACCCGAAGATGGCTGCCGGTGATGAGCGCGCCCGCATCACCTTCCATCAAGGCAAGCTCGTCCACGCCAGCATGAAAAACCAAGACGGTAGCCTTGTCGCCATCCTCAACAAAGCGGGCAAGCTGAGCAACGAGCAAGCGCGCCTGCTGCGTGAGCGCGCCGGCAACACCAGTGACAAAGGTTTGGCGATGCGGCTGATTGGCGCGAAGTATGTCTCACAAGCGGATATTCTGCTGAGCATCAAGCAGCACATCATGGACATCGTGTTCAATTTGATGACGTGGACGGAGGGTCCGTTCTTGTTTGACGACGAGGCGCAGCCCGACAAAGACGTGATTATGGTGCCGATTGACCTTGAGACGGTCATCATCGAAGGCTCGCGCAAGGTGCGTGAGCTGGATGAGCTGAACAAAGTCATCGAGAACCTTGATGCTTCGCTGCGCTTCGCCGAGAACGCCAAAGTCAAAATCAAGGGCATTCACCTGACAGTGGACGAGTGGAAAATCATTCCTTATGTTGACCCCAAGAACACCATCCGCCAGATTATGAAGGTGGTCAACATGTCCGAGCTACAAATCAAGCGCGTCATCTACGGGCTTAATCAGGCAGGGTTGGTGGAAATTGTCAACGCGGGCGCACGCGCTGATGACAAGAAGTCGCTGCCGACGCGCCGCACCACCGCGCGCAAGCCCGCCGCACCTGAAAAGAAAGTCGTGCTAAGTTTGATAGAGAAACTAAAGTCTATGTAGTGACTTGGCAAGAAACACGCTATAATAGGGGCGTTTATTGCCGTGCTACACGATAGCAATGCGCTTTTTATCTGTTCATTATCATGAGAAAAGCGGGTCATTATGCAAACAGTCAAAATGGTTGTCACCGGTCCTTTCAGTGCAGGCAAGACGGAATTTATCCGCTCCATCAGCGAAATCGACGTAGTTTCTACCGAGCGCAAGATTTCCGAAAACACCCAAGAGGCACAGCAAAAAGACATCACCACCGTTGCCATGGACTTCGGTCGCATCACGGTGGACGATGAGCTGGTGCTGTACCTGTTCGGCACGCCCGGTCAGCGTCGTTTCGACTTCATGTGGGAAATCTTGGCAGAGGGCATGCTAGGCTTTGTTGTCTTGGTGGACAGCGCGAAGCCGGAGACCTTCCGCGAAGCCAAAAGCATCCTCGAGACGTTCCGCGCCTATGCGCCCACGCCCTACGTGGTGGCTGCCAACAAGCAAGACCACCCCGATGCGTGGAAACCCGAAGACCTGCGCATCGCGCTGCGCCTTGAGCCTGAAGTCAAGCTGCTGCCCTGCATTGCCAAAGAGCGCGACAGCGTCAAGACCGTCTTGCTCGAACTGCTCTACACCATCTTGGCAGAGATGGAAAGCTAAAACAACCGATACTTGCCCGCGCTTGCGGCGAGAAAGTCAACGCTTGTGCCAACGCTGGTTACTGAACAAGGCATTGTGCATTATGAAGCCTATGGTCGCGGTCGTCCTGTTATCTTGCTGCACGGGTGGCTGGGGTCGTGGGCGTTGTGGCGCGATACCATTGAGGAACTCGGCAAAGAGTTTCGCACCTACGCGCTGGATTTCTTCGGCTTCGGGGATTCTATCGACCGCAGCAAGAGCGTGGGGGTCGACAACTACGTCGACCTCGTGGCGCAGTTTATGGACAAGCTCGGCATCCCCAAAGCCCCGCTCATCGGGCATTCGATGGGCGGCACGGTGTCTTTGGGGGTTGCCAGCCGCTACCCGCAAAAAGTCGTCAAGGTGGTGGTGATTGGCTCGCCGATCGTCGGGTCGTCGCTGAACTTCTTTCTTAAGCTCAGCGGCTACAAGCAAATTGCCAACCTGGTCTACACGCTGCCATTGCTCAAAGAGAGCTTTATCTGGGCGTTGACCCAGCTAGGGGCGAAAAACGGGCGCGCCCTGTACCGCATGGTGCGCGAGGATGCCTCGAAAGTGTCATCGGATTCGTTCTTCCAAAGCATCGGCACGTTGCGCGAGACCGACATGACCGACAAGCTAGCTGCCATTCAAGTGCCTATTTTGGGCGTGTATGGCAAGAAAGACATCATCGTCCACCCCAACCAGTCTAAATACTTGTTGAAGCACGCCCCCACTGCCCGCGAGGCGTGGTTCGTCGACAGCGGACACTTCCCCATGATGGACGAGCCGCAGCGGTTCTACAGCACGGTGGTGGACTTCCTCAAAGGCGAGAACCAGCCGCCGCGTTAAGTTTGCCTTTCGCCTAGATAGCGGTATACTTGAGAGAAGTTTCCCACACAGAGGATGCGCTCATGTATCGCTATATCATCGAAGACAAACGCTTTGTTCCCCCGTTCAACGAGCCCGCCAGCCTGCTGACGATTGGTTTAACGCCGCTGAAAATTCATCAGGAAGAGCTTTTTGCGGGTTTCTTCAAAACGCCGCTAGAGCTAAAAGGTGTGTTCGAAAGCGCGGATGAGCTGCCCAAAGCGCAGGGTGAATGCGTGGTATACCGCGATAATTTGTGGTTTGACCGCGAGTTTTTGACTTACTTTCTTGAGCTGGCGCGCGCGAGCAAACGCCCCTGTCGCGCGGCTTTTAGTGCGGATGACAAAGCCTTTCGCACTTACGTGTTGCCGCTGGCACAAGACTTGCAGCCCGCCCGCGACAAGAACGGCAAAGAAATTTACGTCATGGATTTGTGGTATTTCCCCAACGGCTATGACCCCGCCATTCACCCGGTCATTGTCCCCAGCGACGCGCACGAGATTGGCTTCTTCACGGTCCCCGACTTTATGACGATGCAGCAGGGCAACCTGACACACTATGCGCCGATGCGGGCGGTCATGTCCATCGAAAGCTGGGTGCACGTCTACTTTGCTAGCATCATCTTCGGCACGTTTGCTCGCGCTGGGCGGCTGGACAAGCGCATTGACCGAAGCCTGTTCACCAACCTGCGCCTGCTGTGGCACGCCTTGATGGAACAAAAGCAAATTCTGCACGCTAGCGGCGCGGTTGAGATTGGGCGCAATTGTGCCATTGACCCTTCGGCGGTCATCACGGGTCCGGCGAAAATTGGCGACAACTGCTCAATTGGCGCGGGCGTGATTATCGACAACTGCACGATTGGCGACAACGTGACGATTGACGCGGGCTGCATGCTCTATCAAAGCACCGTCGGCAACAACTGCTTCTTGCCGTTTCGCGCCTCGCTGTATCTCACAGCGGTCATGGAAAGCACGATTATCGCGCAGAATACCTGCTTGCAGATGTGTGTCATCGGGCGCAACAGCTTCGTGGGCGCGGGCAACACCTTCACCGACTTTAACCTTGTGGCACAAAAGCCCATCCGCGCCATCGACCGCGACGGACAGCTCAAGAGCGTGGGGCAGATCGTTTTAGGCAGCGCGGTGGGACATAACTGCCGCATTGGGTCGGGCATGGTGGTCTTCCCGGGGCGCATGATCGAGAGCGACACGGTGCTTATCGCCTCACCGCAACGGCGCGTCATCAGCCGCAACATCAGCTTCGAAGAGAGCGACCACCACTTCGTCGTGGGCGGCGAGGTACACAAACGCTTTTATCCACGACAAGGCGAAGAGGTCGAAGCGGAAGAGCGTTGGTAGCTTAGACCAGCGCGTATTCCTGCGGGCTACACACGCGCAGCACCTTGCCCAACTCATAGCCGAGAAAGTGTTCTTGTCCGTTCACGCGCACGCGCAGCGGGCCCGCGAACGGCGCACGTTCCAATAGCTCTAGCGGCGCGCTCGGCGTGAGGTTCAGCTCCGCCAAATAACGCAGCTTGTCAGGTTCGTGGCTGTTCACGCGACTGATGACGTAGGGCTGCCCCGTTGCCGCCTCGTTAAGCGGCGTGTCGACGACGCGCGGCATGACCAGCTCGGCGGTGGGGATAGGCTCGCCGTGCGGACAGCGACGCGGATGACCGGCTTTTTCGCTCATGCGCGCCACTAGGGCATCGCTTACGCCCGCGCCGAACTCGTCGGCGTATTCATGCACCTCGTGCCAGCCAAAGCCCATCACGTCCACCAAGAAGCGTTCGATAAGGCGATGCTTACGAATCGACAGCAATGCCTCGCGCTCGCCTGCGGGCGTAAGGCGAATGCCGCGATAGGGTTCATGTTCCAAGTAGCCTTCGTCGCGCAAGCGTTGGATCATGCGCGTGACGGCAGGCGCAGACACGTGCATCGCCTCCGCCAGTGCCGACGTGCTGATGTAATCGGCAACATCGCCCTGATAGTAGGCGATGCGATACGCCTCAGCGAGATACTCTTGCATGGCATGGGTAATCGACATACGCGCACACTCACAAAATAAGAAGACAGTCTTCATCTTAAATCATGCGGCAAATTGCGCAAATATGCAAGTGGGAAACTTATTTTTTAGCTGACCTTTATGTTTTTTCTCAGCCTCAAGCGCGTCTGGGCAGTCACAGCACACGCTGCTCCCGCTGCCAACAAGCCAAAAGCACGCCCCTACCCATCGCGCACAAAAACGCTATAATTCCCTGCAATCATCCACAGCTTGGAGCGTGAAACCCCTATGCCCGCAACTCCCCCGCAAACTCCCGCCAAAGAAGCGCACCCCGTGAGCGGCGTGCCGCTGATTGACGAACCGATTGCCCTGTTCAAGCCCTTTCACGGACAAGAAGAGATCGACGCTGTTGCTGAAGTCATTCGCTCTGGTTGGTGGGGCAATGGACCGAAAACCGTCGCGTTTGAAGAAGCCTTCGCGGCGTTCGTCGGGGCGCGCTACGGCGTGTCAACGAACAGTGCGACCGCCGCGCTGCACCTTGCGCTGACGGTGGCAGACGTAGCGGGGGGCGAAGTGTTAACCACGCCCATCACGTTCGTCAGCACCAACCACGTCATCTTGCTTAATAACGCCACACCCGTCTTTTGCGATGTCGAACGCGACACGCTCAACATCGACCCCGACGACATCGCGCGCAAGGTGACACCACGCACAAAGGCAATAGTCTGTGTGCATTATGGTGGACATCCCTGCGATATGGAGCGCATTCACGCCATCGCTAAAGCGCACAACCTCATCGTCATTGAGGATGCTGCCCATGCCGCCGGCTCGCGCTACAAAGACCAACCCATCGGCAGTCTCTCACCGCTGACCTGCTTTAGCTTCCACCCCGTTAAGAACTTAGCGACCGGCGACGGCGGCATGGTCACGCTCGACAACCCCGAGTGGCGCGACCGCCTCAACCGCCTGCGCTGGGTCGGCATCAACAAAAACACGTGGCAGCGCAGCGACGGGCAGGATTCCAGCAAATACAGCTGGGAGTACGGCGTGGACGAAATCGGCTACAAGTATCACAGCAACGACCTGATGAGCGCGATTGCGCTGGTGCAGCTAGGGCGGCTGCCCGACACGAACGCCCGCCGCCGCGCCATTTGCACCATGTACGACGAGGGACTAGCAGGCTTGGGATGGTTAGAAACGCCTGTGGAGAAAGACTACGCTTTTTCAGCGCGGCACAACTACGTCATCAAGACGCGGCAGCGCGACAAGCTGGCGGATTGGCTCAAAGAACATCGCATCGCCAGCGGCATGCACTACATTCCCAACCACCTCTACCCCATGTACAAGCCCTACGTCAGCGCACCGCTGCCCGTGACCGAGAGCGTGTGGTTAGAGCTGCTCACCCTGCCGCTGCATCCTAACCTGAGCGACGACGACGTGGCGTACATCATCGACGTGATAAGGCGTTTCCCTTATGCCTGATGTGAGCGTGGTGATTGTCAATTACAACACCTGCGACAAACTTAAAGCGTGCCTTGAGAGCTTGCTGCGCGAGCGCGGCGGCTTGACGTTAGAGCTTATCGTCGTGGACAACGGCTCAAAGGACGGCAGCCAAGCCATGCTGCGCGAACACTTCGCCGACACCGTAACGCTGATTGAACCGGGGCGCAACACATGGTTCACAGGCGGCAACAACATCGGCGTGCGCCATGCCAGCGGCGACTTTGTCTACATCCTCAACGCCGACACGGTCATTCAGCCCAACGCGCTACCAACGATGCTGGCGTATCTCAAGGCGCATCCTGACGTGGGCGCAGTTACCTGCCGCATGGAGTATCCGGACGGCACGCTGCAAGCGACTTGCTCGCGCGTGCCGCAATACCTCGACTTGCTGCTAGGCTACACGCTGTTGGGCGCGCTGCTGTTCTTTTGGCGCAACGCCCGCCGTCGGGTCATGTGGTACACGGGCTGGAAACGCGACAGCACCCGCGCCGTCGAGGTCGTGCCTGACAGCAACCTGCTCGCGCCGCGCCAGCTGCTGCTCGACGTGGGCATCTACGACGAGGCGATGAAGCTCTACTTCACAGAAGAAGACTTATGCCGCCGCATCTTGGCACAAGGCAAAGCCATTCACTTTGTCGGCGGCGCGCTGCTGCTGCACCACGAACACAGCAGCACGAAGCAAGTGCAGCGGCTGGCGACACAAGTCTACTTTGACGACCTGCTTGCCTACACGCGCAAGTATTATGGACAGTGGCGCGCGTGGCTGCTGCACGCGCTGCTTGTGCCGACGCGGGCGTTGATGGACTTGGCGCAGCGGCTGCGCGGTGAAAAAGCGAGGCTTTAACCCCATGTACCCCGACGAGACAGCGCGCTCGCGGGCGCGGCGTGGGCTGCTAGGGCATTATGTGGCGGGCGCGTGGCGCGTGCTGCTGCGTCCGCCGCTGACCGCCTATCACGTGGCGTGGGCGCGCGCGCTGGCGTTCTTTTGGGGCATGGAAGACGTGACCGACTACGTGGCACGCCTGCCGCGCCGCTATCTTGTGGCGGTGCTGCGGGCGTTTGGCGCGACGATTAGCCCGACCGCCACGCTCTACGGTGGGTTATACTTGCACAACACCAACCACCAGCTCATGCGTCCGCTTATCATCGGCGACCATAGCGTTATCTCCCCGCAGGTCTTCATCGACCTCTGTGAGCGTGTGACCATCGGCGCGCGCGTCACCCTCAGCAGCCACGTGCGCATCCTCACCCATTTGGACGTGGGACACAGCCCGCTGGCGACGCGTGGGTATCCGCCGCGCTGCCGTCCAGTGACCATTGGCGACGGCGTGTACGTCGGCGTGAACGCTACCATTGGCGACGGCGTGACGATTGGCGAGGGCGCGCTAGTGGCGGCGCACAGCGTCGTGCTAGCCGACGTGCCGCCGTACACGCTGGTGGCAGGCGCGCCTGCTGTTGTCAAGAAACGCTTGTAAGCACAACAGACGAGCGCGTGTGCGCCCGTCTGTTTCCGTTGGTCAGGATGTCGTTGGTGCTAGACTTCCGTCACGCGGTGGCACGCCACGAAATGCCTCGGCGTTGCCTCGATAAATTCGGGGTCTGGCTCATGGTAGCAGTATTCGAACACGACCGGGCAGCGCGTGTTAAAGTTGCAGCCAAGCGGCGGGCGCGCCGGGCTAGGCAAGTCACCGCTGATGATGATGCGCTGGCGCGATTCCTTGCTGGCGGGGTCGGGCACCGGCACTGCGGACAGCAACGCCTGCGTGTAGGGATGCAGCGGGTTGTCGTACACCTCGTCGGTGGGCCCCATCTCGACAATCTTGCCCAAGTACATCACCGCCACGCGGTCGCAGATGTGGCGCACCATGCTCAAGTCGTGGGCGATAAAGAGATACGTCAAGCCCAGCTCGGACTGCAGGTCTTCCAACAAGTTGACGACCTGCGCTTGGATGGACACGTCGAGCGCGCTAATCGGCTCGTCGCAGACGATGAACTTGGGGTTGAGCGCGAGCGCGCGAGCAATGCCAATGCGCTGCCGTTGCCCGCCGGAAAACTCGTGGGGGTAGCGGTTAATGAAGTAGGGGTTCAAGCCCACCTTCTGCATCAGGCTTTCGACATACTCTTGGCGTTCGCGCTTGTCGGGATATAGCCCGTGAATGGCGAGCGGCTCGCTGATGATGTTGCCTACCGTCATGCGCGGGTTGAGCGAGGCGAAAGGGTCTTGGAAGATGATTTGCATCTGGCGGCGCATCTGGCGCATGGCGTTGGGTCCGAGCATCGCCAAGTCTTGCCCTTCAAAGAACACATGCCCTTCGGTGGGCTTGTAAAGCTGCAGGATGGTGCGTCCGGCGGTGCTTTTGCCGCAGCCGCTTTCGCCGACCAGCCCCAGCGTTTCGCCGCGATAAATGTCAAACGAGATGCCGTCAACGGCGCGCACTGCGCCGACTTGGCGTTGGATTAAGAAGCCGCTGTTGATGGGAAAGTGCTTCTTCAACCCGCGCACGCTCAGGATAACGTCGCTGTTTTCGAGGTTTTTTCTCTTTTCGGGATGTGCTACTGCTACGCTCATGGCTAGACGTTCTCCCTTTCTTTCTTGAGGATGGCACGCAGGTCATACCACGCGGCGGCAAGGTGGTTGGGGTCGCTGCCTTCGACAGGCTTCAACGGCGGACGCTCCTCAAAGCAGCGTTCGGTGGCGTAAGGGTTGCGGCTGGCGAACGGGTCGCCTTTGGGGGGAATGCGCATGTCAGGCGGCGAGCCTTCGATTTGCGTCAGGCGCGTGCGCGTGCCGTCCATGCGCGGCAGCGAGCGCATCAGCCCCAGCGTGTAGGCGTTGCGCGGGTCTTGGAAGACGACCTTCGTGGGCCCGCGCTCGACAATGCTGCCGGCGTACATGACTTGGATGGTATCGGCAAGCTCCGCCACCACGCCAAGGTCGTGGGTAATCCAAATAATCGCCATGTTGAACTCTTTCTTGAGCGATTTGACCAGCTCAAGAATTTGCGCTTGAATGGTCACATCCAGCGCGGTGGTCGGTTCGTCGGCAATCAACAGCTTGGGGTTGCACGACAGCCCGATAGCAATCATGACGCGCTGGCGCATGCCGCCGGAAAACTGGTGGGGATAATCCTTTAAGCGTTTGTGCGCGTCAGGGATGCCGACAAGGTCAAGTAGCTCGGCGGCGCGCTTGTTGGCTTGCGCCGTGTTCATGCCCTCGTGCAGCTTCAGCGATTCGGTGATTTGCGTGCCAATCGTCAGCACAGGGTTGAGCGAGGTCATTGGATCTTGGAAAATCATGGCAATTTCCTTGCCACGCACCAAGCGCATTTGCTCGTTGGACAACCCCACAAGGTTGCGCCCTTCGAAATAGACCTCACCACTTTCGATTTTGCCCGGTGGCGTGGGAATTAAGCCCATAATCGCCAGCGCATGCACGCTTTTGCCGCTGCCGCTCTCACCAACAATCCCCAGCGTCTCGCCCTCGTTTAGCGTATACGAGACGTTGTTCACGGCATACACCGTGCCTTCCTGCGTGTAAAACCTCACCGTGAGGTCTCGAACATCCATTAGTACACCCAACGCGCAACCTCCTTAAAAAATTTTTTTAGCAAACAACGTGTGGCTCAACGCCAGCACGACGTAAACTATCTCAATGAGTTAGCCTATGAGTTTGCCTAAAAGTTAGGCAAATGTCAAGCAATCACCACATTTTGCTTAAACCAGGCAATCAGTTCCTTTAAGCCGGTGTCAAAGTCTGTCTCAGCGACAAAGCCGAACCACTCGCGGGCGCGTGTCACGTCGACGCGACGACGCGGCTGCCCGTTGGGCTTGCTGGTGTCCCAGCGAATTTCCCCCTTGTACGCCATCAAAGTGGCGATACGTTCGACAAGGTCTTTGATGCTAATTTCAACGCCGCTGCCCAGATTGACCGGCTCCGCGCCGTCGTAGCGTTCCGCCGCCAGCGCGATGCCGCGCGCCGCGTCCTTGACGTACAAAAACTCACGGGTGGGGCTGCCGTCGCCGAACAACGTCACATAGGGGCTACCTTGCTGCTGTGCTTCGTGGATTTTGCGGATGACATCGGGAATAACGTGCGCCGACTTGGGGTCGAAGTTGTCGCCCGGTCCATAAAGGTTGGTCGGCAGCAGGTGAATGACGTTCATGCCATACTCTTGGCGATAAGCCTGTCCCATGACCATTAACGCCTTTTTCGCCACGCCGTAAGGCGCGTTAGTCTCTTCGGGATAGCCCGCCCAGAGGTCTTCTTCCTTGAACGGCACTGGCGTAAACTTGGGATACTCGCAAATCGTGCCTAAGCCCACGAACTTCGCCACGCGGTTGCGGCGCGCGTGTTCCAGCAAATGTGTCCCCATGATAATGTTGTCATAGAAGAAAAGCCCCGGATGCTCGCGGTTTGCGCCAATGCCGCCCACCGTCGCGGCGAGGTGGATGACCATCGTCGCCTGTGGATAATCGGCGAAAAGGCGCGCGACGGCGGGTTCTTGACGCAGGTCATAATCGGCTTTGCGCGGGATAAACAGCGAGCCCACGCCCTGCGCCTGTAGATATGCCACCAAATGCCGCCCTAAGAAGCCGCTGCCGCCCGTGACGATAACGTGCTGTGTGTGCCAAAAAGACATGGCAAGCTCTCCCTTGCGTGACCTAGTAAGCCCTTATTAAAGCATCTTTAGTGGCAAAAGAGAAGACCGCTGCTGTGAGGTCGGCGCGCGATGTTTCCGCCTACAGCGTCAACGTTGAGATAGTAAGCCGAGACAATCAAGCTAGCATTGCGTGAGCGCGCAGCTGCGCCGTATACTTCGCGGCAAGCACAGCGCAAGGAGCAATCTCATGCAAGCACTTTTTGACCTCAGCGGCAAGACAGCACTGGTGACGGGCGGCACAGGCGTGCTAGGCGCGGCGATGTGCCGTGCGCTTGCGGCGGCGGGTGCACAGGTGCTGGTGGTGGCGCGCACCCGTGCCAACGCCGAAGCGGTGGCGGCGGCATTGCGCCAACAGGGCGGCAAGGCGGCAGGCTACGCTTGCGACGTGTTGGACAAAGACGCGCTCACGCAACTCGCGCAGCGTGTGGCGTTTACACACGGCGCGGTCGACATTCTCGTCAACGCGGCGGGCGGCAACAGCCCGCAAGCCACCGCCTTGCGCGGCGAACGCAGCTTCTTTGACCTGCCGCAAGAGGCGGTGCGCTGGGTGTTTGACCTCAATCTGCTGGGGACGGTGCTGTCTTCGCAGGCATTCGGCGCACAAATGGCGCAGCAGGGTGCGGGGGTCATCATCAACATTAGCTCGATGGCGGCGTTTCAGCCGCTTACCCGCGTTGTTGCCTATGCCGCCGCCAAAGCCGCTGTCAACAACTTTACCCAGTGGCTGGCCGTTTACATGGCGACCGAACACAGCCCTAATATCCGCGTGAACGCCATTGCGCCGGGCTTCTTCTTGGGGGAACAGAACCGCTTTTTGCTGAAAAACCCCGACGGCACGCTCACGGCGCGCGGCGAGCAAATCATCGCCCACACGCCGATGGGACGCTTTGGCGAGGCGGACGACCTTGCTGGCACGCTGCTTTGGTTGGTGAGCGATGCCAGCCGCTTTGTCACCGGCGTGGTCGTGCCAGTGGACGGTGGTTTTAGCGCGTTCAGCGGCGTATGACGGGCAGCAACACCGCCACCGCCGCGGCATCCGCCAGCAAGCTAGCTAGCGCGACGTGTTCGCCGCGCAAGGGTGCGCCCAATCCCCCAATCAGCAGCGCAAACACCAGCAGCCACACGGCAAACGCGGCGTTGGCGCGCCAAGCACCGCCGCCCGCATAGGCAAACACGTTGAGCAGCCCACGCAGCAGCGACGGCACAATCCCCACTGCCAACAGCAGCAGCACCCCAGTAGCAGCGGCATAGTCCGCGCCGTAGACCAAGCGCAGCAACGCTGTGGCGAACGCGCCCAAGCCCACGGTTAGCGCGCCGCCCGCGCCTACGACCAACAGCAGTCCACGTCGCCACAGGCGTATTCGCGCTCGCGCGTCGTGTTGCTTGACCAAGCGCGCGAACAGCACGTCATAGCCCGCCATTGCCGCCAAGCGCACCATTTCTAGCACGCGCTGGCTAGCGACGTAGTGTCCGACGACGAGCAAGGGCGCGCCGCGTTCCAGCACCAAGATGCCCGCGCGCAGCTGCACCGCCGCCAGCACCGCCGCGCCGGCGTAAGGCAGCGCGCCCCGCAGCACAACGCGCAGCGGCACGGATGGCTGCGACACGGTGGGGCGAAAGCGCGTCCGATACAGCCACCAAACCGCCGCCAGCTGCCCTAACGAGGTGAGCGTGTTGAGCGCGAACACGCCCGCCAGCCCACCACCCCCCGCCAGATAGACCGCCGTCAAGGCAAGCTGTGTCGCTAGCATGCCCACGTTTAGCGCGGCTATCCAGCCGAACGCTTCGTGTGAGCGCAGCACCGCCGCGTAGGTGCTGAAAAGCGGCACAATCAACAGCAGCGGCGCAGACCACAGCAGCCCCACGCGCAAGCTGCCCTCGCTGAACAGCAGCGGCGCGCTTGTCCAGGTCAGCAGCAGCAGCGCGCCGCCCCATGTCACGCGCGCACGCAACGCGCCACGCACGAGCGCAGGGTGCTGGTCGGGCGTGCTGCCTAAGCCGCGCAACAGCCACGTGGCCACGCCCGCCTCTGCCAGCAGCATCAGCGGGTACACCCACGCCAGCACCGCGCCATACGCGCCCAACCCTTCAGGGCGCAGCGCGCGCGCAATCGCCGCCGTCAGGAGGAACGAGAGCAGCGCGCCGCCGCCGTTGCTAGCAAGGAGCAGCAGCGCATTTTTAAGCATCAACCCGCCAAGAAGGCAAGCAGTGCCGCGTTGACCGCTTCAGGCTGTTCGACGCTCGACGAGTGTCCCGCCTTAGGGATAATCTGCATTTGCGCGTTGGGCAAGCGCGCCAGCATGCGCTCGGATTTCGCTGGCACGGTGGCAACGTCCTCATCGCCCACCAAAATCAGCGTGCGCGTTTTGATTTTGTCCAGCTCATCGTAAAAGCTAGGGCGGTTGACCACGCCCAGCACGGCGCGCGTCGTGCCAATGCGATTGTTGTTAATGAGAACCTTGCGCCAGTGCGCGCGCTCTTCGGCGCGAGCGGGGTCGGTGAGGAACGTCTTGCCGAACATAATCGGCATCACGCGGTCGGCGACCAAGCTGAAGCCCAGCCACCGCCCGATAAAGTTCAGCAGCTTATACTTTGGCACGTTCTCGCTTGGTTCTGCGTCCGCGCTGGTCTCCATCAGCACCAGCGAACGCAACAGCTCGGGATGACGCACCGCCAGCCGCATGCCCACAAAGCCACCCATGCTCAAGCCGACGAAGTGGCAGGGCGCAGCGTTGAGCGCGCGGATGAGCGCGGCGGCATCTTCGCTCACGGTGTCCATGTCGTAGCCGTCGGCGGCAATGGCAGACTGCCCTTGCCCGCGATGGTCATAGGCGATGACGCGGTAGCGGTCTTTGAGCGCGTCGACCTGCTTGTCGAACATGCGACACGACCAGAGTAGCCCGTGCGAAAAGACCACCGTCTCCGCGCCGTTGCCGTGTTCCTCGTAATATAGCTCGGTGCCGTTCACTTTAATTTTAGGCATAAGAAAGCTCCTTTAGGCAATAACGTTACTAAGCCGCTGGCGTGATGGGCGCGCCGCCTAGCTGCTACACACCCGCCGCGTGACCTTAGTATAGCATCATTTCACCTCGTCAACGGCGACGCGCTCAGCCACGACGACCACGCGCCCTAAGTACGTGCCGCTGTCGGCTTGATAGGATTGCACGTCACACGTGATGAGCGTCAAGCGGTAGTCGTCGGTGCGCGCCAGCACGCTGACATCGCTTTGGTCGACCACAAAGACCGCCGTCACAACGTAGGTGTAGCGCGTGCTGCCCTCGCTCAACAACAGCAGGTCGCCCGCTTGCAGCGTGTGCAAGTCAAAGAACAGCGCGGGGCGGTGGTTGGGATAGCGTGAGTGCGCGCCCAAGACGACGTTGCCCACCGTGTCAAGCCATGCCGTGCCGTAAAAATGCCCGACCTGCCGCTCGTTGGGCGCAATGCGCCACGTGCCAAGACGCGGTGAGTAGGCAAAGGTCTTGATAGGCGAGCGCAAGTTAAGGCGCGGAATTTCCAGCGTGCGCACGCTGCGTACAGCAGGTGGGCGCGTCACGCTCGGCGCGGGGATGGGCGTTGGCGGCACAGCTTGCGCGTGCAGCGTCGCCACCACGCAAAGACACAGCCAGCCAATGAGAAACAAGCGCATCATCGTTTGCCTCATAATGAATTGCCGCCATCATACCCCGCCGCCCCTAGCCGTGCAAGCGGCATGTCAAACACGTGGGCGTATTGTGCCACTACGCGCTTAATGCTATGATGATGAGCATCATCGAGAAAATCGGGACGCTATGGTGGATAACGACGCGGCATACTTGCAAATCTTTTTCAATCGCCTAGAAGTTTGCAAACGCTATCAGCCTAAGTTTGGCTTGAGCGGTCAGGGCGTATCCTTCCAAGACTTTCGCACGCTTTATGGCGCGGGTGCTTTCTACCATTGGATCGGCTTAGACAACCCCTTTGTCTACGCAGCTCACAAGGCTTCGGGCGGCATTACCTCGCTATATCGTCAAATTGGGCTGGCAAGCGAAGAGCTGTTTCGACAAATTCTTGTCGATACGCTCAACCTGACGCACGAGCAAGTGTCCTGGTCTTATACTGTTGCCCATGCCTCAGGACAAGCGCGTCAGCTGTCGCTCGACGGCAAAATCGCCCTACAGGACATCCCCTCGCCACAACATCAACAGCGCATACGAGCTTGGCTCGAGCGCGCTAGCGCGAGATTAAGCATTCAACCTGACGTTGCCAGAGCTTTGCGCGGCATCGTGTTTGAAGTGCGTCAGGGCTACAAAAGCAAAGATGCCAAGCGACAAAACGCAGACCTCGCCAATACCGCTCAGGCTTACACGCAGGGATACTTGCCCGTGTTGTTGGTGCTTTCGGGGCAAATTGATGTGGACGTTGTCGAACGCTACGTGAGAAACAAGTGGCTCGTGCTAACAGGCAGCACGCTCGACGATAGCCTAGCCTCAACGTATGCGTTTGTTGCTGACGTTGTGGGTTACCCCCTTGCGGCATTTTTTGTGCGCAACAGCGCGCTGCTTCGCCAATACATAATAGACCTCTTGGCGGTCTTGCTAAAGGTAGAAGATGCGACCTAATCGCCGCGTTGAGCTGACCTACAAGGACAATCAACAGCGCGGGCGACACAGCTGGCTGCGCCTTACGCCCGCCTATTCTGTGCGCATCGTCGAGCAAATTTTGCAAGACAACCCGAGCATACGCCGTGTTCTCGAGCCTTTTGCCGGCACTGGCACAACGGGAGTTGCCTGTGCGCAGCGCGGCATTGCCTGCGACATGTACGACATCAACCCCTTTCTCGTGTGGCTAGCAAGGGTCAAAGGCGCAGCGTATTCAAGCGACGTGCTGCATGCCACGCGCCAAGCTGCGCGCGACGTTGTCGCTTGCGCGCAAGGACTGCCACAAGAAAGCACGTTTTGGTCGCCGCCGCTTCATCAAATCGAAAGGTGGTGGTCACCGCCGCGTTTACGCGTGCTTTCGCAGCTTTTTCACGCTATCCAAATCACCACAAGCAGTGGACAGCAGCGCGACTTGCTCTTGCTAGCGTTTTGCCGCGTGATGATGCAGTGGTCAAACGCGGCATTCAATCATCCGTCTGTGTCGTTCAAAGCTGCGCCTGCACAGCTGCGGCTGTTTGACGAGACGCAAGACATGCTCACCCACTTTGTCGACGCGCTGGAACACATTGCGCAAGGCGCGGAACACCCCCTAAGCGCGACAATCACAGCTGTGGAAGGTGATGCGCGCACTTTGTCCGATGGATTAGCGGAACGTTATGACGCGGTCATTACGTCGCCGCCTTATGCCAACAGGATGAGCTACATCCGCGAACTGCGCCCGTATATGTATTGGCTTGGCTATCTAACAGATGCACCAGCAGCCGGAGAACTTGACTGGCAGGCAATTGGCGGCACGTGGGGCGTTGCCACCAGCCGCTTAAAGGCTTGGTTGCCTGACCCTAACGTGCCTTTGCCTGATGCGCTGCCTTCGCTAGTGGCACGCATTAGCAGCACAAGCCTACTGCTCGGTCGTTATGTTCACAAATACTTTGCCGACATGTCCACGCACTTTGCGGCGGTTGTTCCGCGCTTAAAGCACGGTGGCAGCGTCTACTACGTTGTCGGCAACTCCAAGTTTTATGACACGCTCGTGCCTGTGGAGACACTTTACGCTGACCTGATGCGGCTGCACGGCTTGATAGATATTACGATTGAGACACTGCGCAAGCGCAACTCTAAGCGTGAGCTGTTCGAGTTCGTCGTGAAAGCCCGCCGCCCCTAGCCGTGCAAGCGTAGGCGAAGCGTTGCTTGATTTTCGCGGGAGGCATGGGTATGATGCAGCGCGCTGAACACGCAGGAGAACGCCCTATGCCCAACCTTGACGACACGCAGCCGCGCCTTCCCGCCGCTTTTCCCGACCGCCCAACGCACTTCATCACGCCCGATGAGGATAACGCGGATGACGGACCGGGCTGCCTCGTCTGGTCGGTTGTCTTTGGCTTTATGCTGTTGCTGGCATTAGGCGTGGTCGGCTTGGCGGGCTTGGCGGGTTGGAACGAGGGCTTGCGCGTGGCTATCGGCAACGCCACCGCCACGCAAAGCAGCGAGATCGTCGCCCAATGCGCGCGCATCCCACAAGACCTTGCCAGCGGCAGCTTCGGGCTGGCGCAACGCCGCTTCGAGAGTTTGGGCGCGTTCACGCCGCCACCGCCCTGCGTGGCACAGCTCGCGCCGACCGCCACCGCCGCCTATCTCGCCAGCTTGCCCACCAACACGCCGACCCCTACGCCGACGCTGCTGCCCAGCAGCACGCCCACACCTGAAGTCACGCAAGAGCCGTCCACGCCTTTTCCGACCAGTGCCAGTGGTTTTGACCTGAACAAGCTGCTCGCTGAAGCGCAACAACTCCTCAGCGCAGGCAAGTTTAACGAGGCGATTGACACGCTCGACGCGCTGGCGGCAATTGACCACACCTTTGAAACCGTCACAGTAGACCGTTTGCTCTATCAGGCACTCACCAGCGAGGCACGCAACCTCTTCCGCAGCGGGCAAAACCTTGCCCAAGCGATTTTGCTGACCAACCGCGCCGAACAGTACGGCAACGTCGGCGATTTGAGCTACGAACGCTACATCGCCGAGCTTTACTTGCAGGCGCAAATTTACCGCGATGTGAACTTCGCGCAAGCCATTCGCCTGCTGACGCAAATTGTCTACCAGCAGGGTCTAACGAACTACATGGGCGGCGAGGCACTGCGCCAGCTGAACAACCAAACGGTGAAGTATGCCGATTTGTTGGCGCAGAACGGGGATTACTGCGGTGCGCAGGCGCAGTACGACAGCGCGCTGAGCATGTTCCCCAACACGGACGTGAGCAACAAACGCGCGGCCGCCGCCGCCGCCTGTGCCAGCGGGGTCATCGGCGCGACGCAAGACCCGCTCGCGCCCGTGCCAACGAGTGACCCCAACGCGCCCGCGCCCATTGGGCAGCGTCCTTGAATTATGCAGAAAGAAATCAGCATAATTCTCATAGCACCTTAATAGCTAATTCATATCACGCTTAACGTGTGCGACTATCGTTTGGGTCATGATAAAGGCAACCCAATAAGCCCTTCCCTCTTGAGATGCTCGCCGCGCTCCCCCTCGCGGCGGGCATCTCTTGTTTTAGCCAGCGAACATAGACGTTGCATAAGAAAACCGCCGCGCTAATTGAACTCTTACGCGCATGGGCATACAATCACGTTGACATCTATTTGTACGGAGTGAGGTGACCTATGGCGAACGATTATTACAGCGTCTTGGGGGTGAGCAAGAACGCAACGCCCGAAGAGATTAAAAAAGCGTTTCGCCGTCAAGCCAAGAAATACCATCCCGATGCCAACCCGAACAACCCGCAAGCAGAGGCGAAGTTCAAAGAGCTTAACGAAGCGTATGAAGTGCTAAGTGACCCACAAAAACGCCAGCAGTACGACACGTTCGGCGCGTATGGCAGCGGCGCAAGCGGCTTTAGCGGCTTTGGTGGTTTTGGCGGCACAGGCGGCGGCTTCCGCACGCAGCAAACGACCATCAATCCCGAAGACCTTGAGAGCATTTTTGGCGCGTTCTTCAGCGGCATGGGCAGCGGGCGACAGCAACGGCGCGCGTACAACATGAACATGGCCAGCGAACTCGAGGTGGAGCTGACGCTGCAAGAGGCGTACAGCGGCACGGTTCGCATCATCAACGCGGACGGCAAGCAGACCCGCGTCAACATTCCTGCCGGTGTGGACAACGGCTCGCGCATTAACACCGGCGCAGGCGTGGTCTTGGTGGTCAAGGTGCAGCCGCATTCCACCTTCACACGCGACGGCGATGACTTGACTGTTGAGGTCATGGTCGATATGTTCACCGCGCTCTTGGGCGGCGAAGTGCAAGTGCCGACGTTGGCGCGTCCCCTCAAGCTCAAAATCCCGCCCTACACACAAAGCGGCAAGAAGTTCCTGTTGCGCGGCAAAGGCATGCCCAAGCTCAACCAGCCTAACCAGCACGGCGACCTCTACGCGCGCGTCTTGATTAGCGTGCCGGAAAAGCTCACCGACGCGCAGCGGCGGCTTGTTGAACAGCTGCGCGCCAGCTTAAGCTAACGCCACGCCTTAAATGCCTCTCCACCGATGTGGCTGCGTGCCGCTCTACCGCGTGGGGTAGAGGCGTGCAAGTCCTCTCTTTAGCAAAACGCGCGGGGCGGCTGTCCCAGTTGCGCGAACCCGCGCAACGCTTTTTGAGCAATGGCGTATATAATAGAACGTAAAGACGGTGACGGGAAGCGAAGGACAGCTGATGATACGTTTACGACCGATGCGCCGCAGTAACATCGTTTGGTTGGTGACAATAGGCATTCTTATCATGTTTGCACTGGTGGCGGGCGGGGCAGCTGTGCCGCTCCCCGCGCAGTTGGCTTTGCTGGGCTTGTTCACGTTTGCCTTTGGCGCGAGCGCGCTGCAGTTCGGCAAGCAGCGCGCCACGTTAATAGAGTCGCTGCGGCGCAACCCACTGCGCCAGCGCGTCACGCCCGCCGCGAAAGAAGCGACTGACCGCGCACGCCAGCGCGGTGGCTATGACCCTATTGGCATGACGCTGCTCGACGTGGGCTTGATTGCCGTGCAGTCCAGCTACGAGGGCATGGCAATGCGACGCACGCGCAGCGTCTCTAAAGACGACGACGGCGTGCGCCCGTTTATCACGCTGCACGTTGACCCCAGCGAAGCCGAGCGCAACGCGCGCTTGCGCTTCGAGATGCAAGACCACAACGGACAGACGCGCTATGTGCATGAGCTGAAGACCTACCTGCGCGAGGGTGAGATGAACATCATGGCAGACCATCATCTGCCACTGCACGGCAACGATGAGATTGTCGGCGCGGGAGATTGGGAGCTGCGCGTGATGGTCGACGGCAACCTCGTGGGCGTGCAGCACTTCACGCTTGCGCCTTCGATGACCGAGCGCGCGCGTCGGTTGGCAAAGCACGCCCGCGACAACCATCTCAGCTACTACGACGAGGAAAACGAGTCGTTGTTCGAGATTATTGAAGAAGAGAAGCCGCCGAGCTTACAGGATATGCTGCGCGGCAGCCAACAAGTGCCACCGCCCAAAAACTCGCTGCGCGATGCGGCAATCGAGCGACGTAAAGGAGCGCAAGAATGAGCCGCAATGACGGATCCCCATCAAACAACTGGGGAGCGTTGCTTTTCCTTTTGGTGTTTTTGATTCTCGTGAGCAATCTGCCGCAAAGTCTGCTTCCGTTGATAGGGTTGTTGATATTGACTGCGGTGCTGCGCAACGTGAATTGGGGCAATCTTATAGGACGCATTGGCAACAGCGGCTCTGATGCATGGGAAGACAGCTACGCTCATGGTGACATGCGCCGCAGCGGCGCGCCCGAGCCTATCTATCGTCACGCGCTGAACGCCGTGGTCGCGGCGGGGTTAGACCCCGACACAGTGCAAGTGCTGACGGTTGATATTGGCTTGTTGGTGTACAAAGACAGCGACAGGCCCGAGGTTTACCGCACATGGAACATTCCCGACGATGTCGACTACGTGCAACCGTTCGTGCAGCTGCGCCTGCCGACCAAGGCAACGGGCAAGATAGCCTTTGAGCTGTACGACGGCAGCGGGACGCTGATTTACGCTCGCGAGGAAAGCTACACGCTGGAGCGCGGACGCAACTTTATCACGCCCTCCACTCGCGCGCCTGTGCATGACCAATACGACTTGGAGGGCAACTGGAAGCTGTGCGTTTCGGCAGACGGCATGCCGCTGGCGGTGCATCGCTTCGCCTTTAGCGACACGACCAGTGCCGTCGTTCAAAAGCACATTGGCGAGGACGGCGAACTCACCAGCGAGCTACGGCTGGCGATTGCCGACAGTCAAGCCGCTAAGATGAGTCTCGACGATTTGCTAGCGTATCATCAGCAAGACGACGAAGGCGACAAACAGACACGCAGCGTTTAGGCACATTGCGCGACGGGCAAGCGGCTGTTACAATAGAGTTTGTAATCCGTAAATGCCGACAAGTAGACAGGATGACCGCATGTCCGACTTATATCCGCTGCGCCTTGAGCCAACGCTACACCCCCGTGTGTGGGGCGGTCACAAGCTGGCGACACTGTTTAACAAGCCGCTGCCTCGTGCGGACATGCGCTATGGCGAAGCGTGGGAGCTACACGACAGCAGCCGCGTGGAAAACGGCGTGCTGCGCGGACAAAGCATCGCCACGCTCTTAGAGAAATACGGTGCTGAGCTGGTCGGCGCGGGCTATGACCCCACACAAGGCTTCCCGCTGCTGGTCAAGCTGCTGGATGCCAGCGATTGGCTGAGCGTGCAAGTGCATCCCAACGACGAACAAGCGCAGCGTCTCGAGGGCGACCCACGCGGCAAGAGCGAGGCATGGGTGATTTTGCAAGCCGACGAGGGCGCACAGCTGGTGATAGGCGTGCAAGCGGGCGCGGACAAGGCGATGCTGCGCGCCGCTATCGCCGAAAACCGCCTAGAGCCGCTGCTGGTGTATGCTGATGTGCGGGCGGGCGACGTGCTGAGTATCCCCGCTAACACGCTGCACGCCATTGGCGCGGGCATTGTCCTCTACGAAATCCAGCAGTCTAGCGACGTGACGTATCGGCTTTACGATTGGGGGCGCGTGGGCTTAGACGGCACACCACGCGAGCTGCACGTGGAAAAAGGACTGGAGGTCGCTGCGCTCGACCGCTTGCCCGAACTCACACATCCCGAAGGCGACGGCGCGCTGCTGGTGCGCTCGCCCTACTTCCTCACGGTGCAACACATCCTAGACCACAACACGCTGGAGCTGCGCACAGGCGGACAGTTCCAAGCCCTGACATGCGTCGAAGGCAACATCACCGTGACCCATGACGAAACCACCATCTATCTCGCCACAGGGGCGACCGCGCTCGTTCCTGCCTGTCTTGACGTGGTGATGCTGGTTGGCACTGGGCGCGTGCTGCGCTCTTGCCCGCCGCCACAAGATGAGGCGTAGCGATATGGACAGCGCGCTGCAGTTCGTGCCGATTATGGTTGTAGGCTTTGCGATGGCGTTAGGGCTTACGCCGCTGTCGCGCCACATTGCCATGCGTCTGGGCGTGGTAGACAAGCCGACGCTGGCACGCAAAATCCACAAAGACCACAAGCCGCTGATGGGTGGGCTGGCGATTTACGTGGCGTTCGTCGCCTCGCTGCTGGTGTTCAGCCCGCCACGCCACCTGTTCGAGCTGGGCGCGATTTGTGCGGGCGCGGGCTTGCTATCGTTCGTCGGGCTGCTCGATGACCGCTTTAACTTGAGCGTGCGCGTGCGCTTGCTGGCGATGCTGTGCGCGGCAGGCATTGTCATTGCGGCAGGCATCCAGATACGCTTGTTTAACGCGCCGCTGCTGGACGTGTTGCTGACGCTGCTTTGGATTGTCGGCATCACCAACGCCGCCAACTTCCTCGACAACATGGACGGCTTAACGGCGGGCATCAGTGCCATCGCCAGCGGCTTCTTCCTGCTGATTGCCTTCATGCAAGGGCAAGTGCTGGTGTCACTGCTAGCGGCAGCGGTCTTCGGCAGCGCGGTGGGCTTCTTGGCGTATAACTTCAACCCCGCCAGCACCTTCATGGGCGATATGGGCGCGTTGGTGCTAGGCTATGTGCTGGCGATTTTGGGCATCAAGCTGCAGTTCGCCACGCAGCCGCTGAGCGTCACGTGGATGATTCCGCTGTTTGTGCTGGCGTTGCCCATCTTCGACATTAACCTTGTCGTGTGGACGCGCGTGTTTGAGGGACGCTCGCCCTTCGAAGGCGGCAAAGACCACACCAGCCACCGCATCATGGCGTTGGGCTTTAGTCAGCGTTGGACACTGGCGATCATCTACACGCTGTGCGTGCTGTTCGGCGCGCTCGGCTTGGTGATTAGCCTTGCGCCGCCCGCTCAAGGGCTAGTGGTGGGGGGCGTGGGCGCGCTGGTGATTGTTGTGCTGTATATTGTCATGATTGTCATTCGCCAGCGCATCCAAAAGCGACCCGCCGCATGATTGACCGCGCACACGCTCGGCGCGAGCCACGCCCCAGCCTTCTCACCGTACAGGTCGAACGTGGCACGCTATGACGGTCAGCAACCCCACACCTCATGAACCGATACACCCAGCTCTACACGCTTAACGACGAAAACGCTGCCGCCGCGCTGGCACATGCTGCTGCCGTGCTGCGAGCAGGCGGCTTGGTGGCGTTCCCCACCGAAACGGTCTACGGCTTAGGCGCGAACGCCCTTTCCGCGCAGGCAGTGGCGGGCATTTTCGCCGCCAAAGAACGCCCCGCTAACGACCCGCTCATTGTGCATCTGCCCGACGCTGCTGCGCTGCCACAGGTGGCGGTGGACGTGCCGCCGCTGGCGTATGCGCTGGCAGCGCGCTTTTGGGCGGGCGCGCTCACGTTGGTCTTGCCCAAACATCCCGCCGTACCGCTAGAAGTTACGTCGGGTCAGCCGACCGTCGCCGTGCGCGTCCCCGACCACCCTATCGCTCAAGCCCTGCTGCGTGCTAGCGGTGTGCCTATCGCCGCGCCCAGTGCCAACCGCTTCAGCCGACCCAGCCCCACCACCGCCGCGCACGTGCTGGCGGACTTGGGCGGGCGCGTCGATGTCGTGTTAGACGGCGGGGCGTGTGCCATTGGGGTCGAAAGCACCATCCTTGACCTGACCCACACGCCGCCGCGCTTGCTGCGGGCGGGCGGCGTGCCGCTGGAAGCCTTGCGCGAGCTTGTGCCTGACCTCGTGCTGCACACCTTCGCCGTGCGCGAGCATGAGACCGCGCCCGCGCCCGGCACGCTGCTCAAGCACTACGCACCCAGCGCGCCGCTGCTGCTCTTCACAGGCACGGACGCGCGGCGGGTATGTGCGCGCCTCGCGCAAGCTGCTCGCGAACTCAGCACGCCTGCGCTGCCGGCGGTTGTGCTGCTTACCCAACCCGCGCCTTACGATTGGCAGGGCGTGTGGGTAGAAACGCTGGGCGAGAGCGAGCAAGCCTGGGCAGAGCGGCTGTTCGCCACGCTGCGTGCGCTGGAAACTCGCGCCAGCGCGATTTTGGTGCAAGCACCGCCGCAAACGGGCTTGGGGTTGGCGGTGTGGGATAGGCTGTGGCGCGCCGCCGAAGGGCGCGTCATCACAGTCGAATAAGCCCCCGCCACTAGACGGGGTGGCGGGGCTATGCTATCGTCACATTGGACCCAATCATACTCGAGAGGAACAGACGCATGACGGTATCGTATTGGCAGGCAGATGGCACGCAGCCGCGCCGTGAGGTGGAGCTGCTGATTGTCGGCGCGGGGCTGGCGGGCTGCGCGGCGGCTTATCACGCGCGCCAGCTAGGGCTGCAGGTGGTGATAACCGACAAGGCAGACCTCGCGCAAGGTGCAAGCGGGCGCAACGCCGGCTTTATGATAACGGGGTTAGATGCTTATTATCACAAGGCAGAAGCGCGCTACGGCGCGGCGGTCACCCGCGAGATGTGGCAGCTCAGCCGCGAGACCATTGCCTTTTGGAAGCGCGTCATCGCCGCCGCCAACGGCCACGTGCAGGCAGACACGCGCGGCTCGCTGCTGCTAGCGGAAAGCGAAGCCGAAGCGCACGACCTCGCGCTTGCAGCGCGCGCGCTGCAAGCTAACGGCATCGACGTGCAGTTTTATGACTATGACCCGTTGGAGCGCGGGTATCACGCGGCAATTTTGCAGCCCGAAGACGGCGCGGTGCATCCCGTGCAGCTAGCACAGGCACTGCTCGAGCAGAGCGGCGCGGAGCTGCTGGCGAACAACGAGGTATACGCCATCACGCAAGACGCGCCCGACACGGTGACGGTGGCGACGCAGCGCGTGATTTTCAAGGCGCGGCGCGTGCTGCTGTGTACCAACGCCTATTCGCCCTTTGTAGACGACTATTTTGCCGACAAGGTGGTGCCGACGCGGGCGCAAGTGCTAGTGACCGAGCCGCTGCCCGCCAGCGTCATCCCCTACTGCGGCTACAGCAACTACGGCTACATGTACTACCGTATGACGTTTGACGGGCGGCTGCTGTTGGGCGGCGCGCGCCACACGGCGTTCGCGCAGGAAAACGGCACGTCCGAAGACCGCCTCAACCCTTTCGTGCAGGCACAGCTCGACGATTACTTGCGCCGCTATTTCCCTGAGGTGCGCGTGCCTGTGGCGCGGCGTTGGGCGGGCATCATGGGCTTCAGCGTGGACGGGCTGCCACTCGTCGGGACATTGCCACACATGCCCCGCGTGGGCTTTGCGGTGGGCTTCACGGGGCATGGGCTGGCGTTAGCGGCGGGCGTGACCGAACGCGCGCTGCGCCTGCTGCTAGATGGCGAGCCTGCGGGCGCGGTCGACGCGGCGCGCCTCGCTTAGAAGCGCACACCGTGCAGCATCAAGAAGGCGATGGTCGCCGCGTCTTAACCTTCCTGAGCTTATGCAAGCTCTGCAAGAAGCTATCTTAGCGGCAGATTGCAAAACATTTAACCGTTCTCATGCCTCTTATGCGCCACCCTACCCCTACAAAAAGCAGCGGGTTTATGGCATGATAGCCGCACCAACCGTGAACGAAAGGACACGCCTCGCCATGACCTCTGACCCACTGAGAGAGGCGCGCTTGGTGGCATACCGTGCGTTGTGCTTGGGCGCGCTGCTAGAGCGACACGACGCAGAGCTGCGCATCCGCACCCTGTCGCAATACACGAGCGACCGCAGCGAGCGCGAGGCCATATTAGCGCGCCGCAACGCGCGCAACCAACGCCTATTGGCGTGGCTGGCGACCGAAGGACTAACTCCTTTTTTGACGACAACAGAAGCCAAATTGCTCGCAAGCCCGCTTGGCACATGGTCAACGCGGGCTTTATCGTGCGTGAGCTGGCGCGCCGAGACGTTGGGCGTGCTGCTTTGGACGCTGCGTGCCGTTGACGCGCTGCCGCCGATGGACACGCCGTTTGATGTCAACGAGATTTTGCGTCCGCTAGACATTTACACGCCTACGATTGATTTTGTGTGGTGCGCGCGCCTGCGCCCGCAAGAAGAGCTGCAAACGCTGCGTGAGCAGATGGAGCTGTGGCTGTGGCGGACGCACGCCACCGAGCTAGAGCTGCTGGGGGTACGCCAAAACGACGGCAAGCCGCTGCGCGAGGTCATTTACAGCATGGCGCGCCAATCTTTGCTCAAGGGAGCGGTGCCGCGCTTGATTGAGGGCGACTTCCCCGCGTTCGGCAGGGCTTACGCCGCCCTCAACAACGACCAGCGCGACATGGTCAACACCATCGTTCACGAGCGCGCTAGCGCAACGCATTGGGTATGCGATGCCAACAGCGCGTGGACAGTGCTGCTGCTAAGCTAGCTAGCACGCCAGCGGCGCGTGCCGACCAGCACCGACGTGACGAACAACGCTGCCACCGTCAGCAGCACAAAATACGCTACGTCTTCACCGCGCAGGATGCCCTGCATCATCGTCTCTTGATAGTGTGCCACGAGGCTTAGCTCGCGCAGGAAGTCCGTCGCGCCCGCCGTAAAGCCGCGTCCGTTGGCGATGAGCGCGAGCGCGTCAGACAGATAAAACACCAAGATGGTTGCTGCGCCCAAAAACGCTGCGACAATTTGGTCTTCGGTGAGCGCGCTCCAGACCATGCTTAACGCCAGCGTCACGCCACCGTATAGCCATGCGCCCAAGTAGCCGGCGAAGAGAATGCCCGCGTCCGGCACGCCCATGCCCGCTAGCATGACGACATACGCCAGCGTACACGCCAAGATAAACGTGTAAAACGTCCAAACCGCGAAGAACTTGCCCAAGACGAACGCCCAATCGTGCATCGGCAGCGTCATCAGCACTTCCAGCGTGCCTTCGCGCGTCTCTTCCGCCAGCAGCCGCATCGTCAGCAGCGGCGCGATGATGAACATGAGGAACGCTAGCGTGCCGAGCATGCCGACAATCGCCATGTCGGCGGTAGCTAGCTGCTGCGCAAAGCCCGACGTGTTGTTAGCGACAAATTGGGTGACGGTCGCGCTGAACAGCACACCCATGAACAGCAGCACGCCGAACGCAATGGCGTAGGCAATCGTGCTGCGGAAGAACAACGCTACCTCACGCTTGTACACCGCCCACAGCGCGCTCATGCCACTTCCTCCTTTTGCGCGCCAACTTCGCGCCGCGTTAGCTCGATAAAGATATCCTCAAGGTTGACCGCCAACGAACGTACCTCAAGCAAGCCAAAGCCCTGCGCCATGAGAGCTTGCGCCGCGTCAGGACGCAGGTCGGCACTGCTGTCAGCGGGTGTCACGACGACGCTGTCGCGGTCAAGCACAGCCTCTTGCACGGCGGGCAGCGCGGCTAACACAGCGCGCGCCGCTTCAAGGTCACCCGCCACGCGCACGACAACGCGCCCACCACGTGCCAGCTGGTCGCGCAGGGCTTGCGGCGTGCCTTGTGCGATGATTTGCCCGCCGTTGATGATGACGATTTTGTCGCAAACTTGCTCGGCTTCGCTGAGGATGTGCGTGCTGAACAGCACGGTATGCTCGCGCCCCAGCTCTGCCACCAGCTGGCGCAGCTCTAGCACTTGCAGCGGGTCCAGCCCAATCGTCGGCTCGTCCAAAATCAGCACCTGCGGGTCGTGCAAGAGCGCGGCAGCCAGCCCCACGCGCTGCTTCATGCCTTTGGAGAGCGTGCGAATGCGGCTGTTGCTGCGCGCTGACAAGCCCACCCGCGCTAGTACGGCTTGGGCGCGCGCCTTGCGCTCGCGCAGCCCGCGAATTTCGCCCAAGTACATGAGATACTCGTAGGGCGTGAGGTCGCGGTAGAGCGGCACGTTCTCAGGCAGATAGCCCACGACGCGCCGCACGTTCATGCTCTGTTCGAACACGTCAAAGCCGCCGACAAGGGCGCGCCCGCTGGTGGGCGGGGTAAAGCCCGTCAGCACGCGCATCGTCGTCGTCTTGCCCGCGCCGTTGGGGCCTAAAAAGCCCGTCACTTGCCCGTTTTCGGCGGTGAAAGAGATATCGCGCACGGCTGCCACATCGCCGTAGCGTTTGGTTAAGTGGTCTACAGTAATCATGCTTGCTCGTCCTTACTGCACGCTGCTAGTTAGGATACTGTGACGCATCGTAGCGAGAGCCGCTCTCTGCGTCGTCTTTATCATCATATCCATGCAGCGACGCTTGAGAAGGGGCTAAATGCGCCTTTGCCCAGCTTTGCCCGTCGGTATAGGTTTGCATAGGCACTTTGTAGAACGTGGCGACCTCTTCGGGCGAATCCAGCGTAATGCGCTCGCGCTGCGCTAGCAGCAGGTCGCCCTTGAGGTTGTAACGCCCGTCGTAGCGTGTGCCATCGGGCATATGCGCGTAGCGCAACTTGGCGGCATAGCGTAGCTGTTCGTCGCTAACCTTTGCGCCGGTCAGGGTAGCATAGATGAGATCTGCGCCGCGCAAGTCGACGTTTTCAAGGTCGCAGCCGCTGAGGTCTGCCTTGTAGAGGTTGGCATCGCGCCAGTTCGCGCCCCTGAAGTCGCGTTTGCGCAGCGTGCCGTCCTGCAGCTTGCCCATGACGCGCAGCTCTTCGATGGCGGCGCAGGCGACGCTGTTGTTGCGGCTCTTGGCGCGGCGCACCAGCTGCTCGACCTGCTGGCGTTCAGCGCGGCGGGCGTTTAGGCGGTCTAAAATCAGCACGGTAAAGGTAATGCCGACCGCTTCGGGGACAAGATTTTGCAAGAAATCATCTGTCTCGACTTGCACAAGGTACAGCAAATGCGGCAGCAGCAGCCCAATAATTACGCCCACCACCAGCGTAAGCACGTCAAGCGACGACAGCCAAGATCGTACACGACGCATAGACACCTCTTTTTTGACACAATCTTAACGAAATGCCGTTACAATATTAGCATTTTTCGCTTATCATAACATATACGACGACGGGTTGTGAGGAAAGTGAAACCAATGACAGCTTATGCGAACGCCAACGAAGAGACCTCGCGCTTTCATTGGGCGCGCATCGTGTCGGATGTCTTCAGTCCACCCGTAGTGTGGATAGCGTTGGTTATTCCCATTGCCATTCAGTTTAGCGATGAGGTGTCGCAAGGTTTGTATTGGGCATTGCTTTACAGCCTGTTCATTTGCGTGCTGCCGGTCTTGTTCATTGCCTATCGCGTGCGCACGGGCAAGATTGGCGACATCCACATGAAAGAACGCCGCGAACGCTACAAGCCGCTGTTCGTCACGCTGATTTCGACGCTGTGCGCGTGGGCGTTGCTGAAAGCAATGGGCGCGCCCGCCGCGCTGCCGCTGCTGGCTATCATCAGCTGGGTGCAGCTGGGCATCATCGCGCTGGTGACGTTCTATTGGCAAATCAGCATGCACGCTATGGGCATTACAGGCGCAACGATGACCATCGGCATGGTGTTCAGCGTACAAACGGCAATCCTGACCGTGCCGATTATCATGCTGGTAGGCGCGGCACGCCTGCGGCTCAAGCGTCACACGCCCGCCCAAGTGTTCGCGGGCGCGCTCGTGGGCGCGCTGGTGCCAACATGCCTGTTCTTGTTATTTTCCCACCTTCTCATACTGGTGCTGTGATGTATGCAAACAGAAAGTAGCAACGGGCATCACCTGCCTGACCGCGACGAGCAACGCGATCGCGTTCGTCGCGCCATGCAAGAGGGACGCTATGCCGCCGCGCTACCGCTGCTAGACGCGCTGCTGCTGGCAGACGACAGTGACAACGACGTGCGCTTTAGCCGCGCGCTGGCGTATTATCAGCTGGGCAAGCTGGAACAAGCCCTCGTCGACCTCAACGCGCTGCTGCTGCGCATGCCGCAGAACGCCGACGCGCTGCTCATGCGTGCCAACACGTACGCTCGCTTAGGGCAGCTGGCGCAGGCGTTGGCAGACTATGACGCGGCAGCGGCGTTGCACCCCGAAGACGGTGCCATCTATCACCACCGCGCGACTGTCTATGCGGCGCAAGGTGAGCTTGACAAGGCGATCGACGACTACAGCGAGGCAATACGCCTGACCAAACACCTGCCGCTGTATCTGAGCCGCGCTACGCTGCGCTATAACAACGGTGACTTTCACGGCTGCATCAGCGACGTGACACAAGCCATTTCGCTGGGGTTGGACAGCCCTGAGGCGTTCACGATACGCGGCAGCGCGTTCGCCGCGCTCAACGAGTACGAGCGTGCCATCGCCGAGTACACGCAAGCCTTGCAGCGCGACCGCCGCCACGTGGACGCAAGCTACAACAGGGGCGTGATGCTGCTGAAGTTTGCGGCGTGGGCGGAGGCGGTCAAGGACTTCTCGCGCGTGATTAAAGTCGACAACAAGCATGCGCAGGCGTTTTTTGCGCGCGGCACAGCGTACTATCAGCTCAAGAACTTCCTTGAAGCGCGCCGCGACTTTGGCGAGGTGATACGCTTGCAGCCGGCCAACCTCAGTGCCTACCTGCAGCGCGGCAAGTGTTACTGGCATTTAGAGAAGTATGACCGCGCGCAAACAGACCTCGCCTACGTGGCGAACGAGTGCAGCACGCAGGAATCGCGCGGGGTTGAAGCGCGCGTGTGGCTGGCAATGGCGCAAGCGGCGCAGGGCGCGCACGACGCGGCACGTGCCACATGG
Source organism: uncultured Anaerolineae bacterium (assembly GCA_938022205.1). Taxonomy (GTDB): domain Bacteria; phylum Chloroflexota; class Anaerolineae; order Aggregatilineales; family Phototrophicaceae; genus JANWYT01. Next base: position 87,908 of record CALIEB010000024.1, read on the forward strand.
CGCGAGGTATTGGAGACGCACGCGCGCTGTGCTAACGTGGCGTGGGTGGCACAGCAGCTCAAGCTAGACGCACGCCAGCAGGAGCTATTGCAAGGCTTGCAAGACGCGCTTTAGTCACGCCAAAACGTCTCGCTCAGGTATTTGTAAGCGTTATCAGGGAAAAGCGTCACGATGACGGCAGGCTTGTTGGCGGCGGCGTGCGCCTCTGCCACGCGCAGCGCGCCCGCGAAGGCAGCCGCCGCGCTGATGCCGACCAAATAGCCCTCTTGGCGCGCCAGCTGGCGTGCGGTGGCGTAGGCGGTTTCTGTGTTCACGCTGATGGTGTCGTCGGCAAAGTGGCTGTCGTAGATGCCGGGCTTGATGGCGGTCGGCATGTGCTTCCAGCCTTCGATGCCGTGAAAAGGCGCGTCGGGCTGGGCGGCGACAATTTGCACGGCGGGGTTGAAGTCGCGCAGCCGCCGCCCCGTCCCCATCAGCGTCCCCGATGTGCCAAGCCCCGCCACGAAGTGCGTCACGCGTCCTTGCGTTTGCTGCCAAATCTCCACGCCCGTGCTGTGGTAGTGCGCTTGCCAATTGGCGGGATTGTTGTACTGGTCGGCGTAGTAATAGCGGTCCGGATGACGCGCTACCTCCTCGCGCACGGCTAAAATCGCGCCGTCGCTGCCGTCCTCAGCGGGCGTAAGCACCAGCTCTGCGCCGTACGCACGCAGAATCGCGATGCGCTCGGGGCTGGCATTCTCTGGCACATACAAGCGCACGCGAAAGCCCCGCGCCGCACCCAACATCGCGTAGGCAATGCCCGTGTTGCCGCTGGTGCTGTCAATGAGAGTTTTGTCAGGCGTAAGCACGCCGCTTTGCTCGGCTTGTCGCACGATGTAGGCGGCGGCACGGTCTTTCACGCTGCCGCCCGGGTTTGCCCACTCCGCTTTGGCGTACACTTCGACGTTGGCGGGCAAGTGCGCGGTGATGCGCCGAAAACCTAGCAGCGGCGTGTTGCCAATTTGTGCCTCGATGTGGTCAAAAACACGGCTTGGTGTGGCGGTCGGAATGTTGAACATCGGCTGCTGCGCTCCTTTACTGCGATGGTTGGCTTGGTCAGAAAACAAAAAACCAACGGGCAAACAAAAAGCGCGTGAAGCTGCCCCGTCTTGGTCGGGAGTTCACACGCTTGTGAGATGCGCCGTTGGTCTATCTTTACGTTTTAGGGTCGCTGTCGTCTAAAGCGTTAGAACTCCTCCGTTTAGACAACAACAACAAACACGCTGGAACATGGCTTTTGCCTTTTGTATAGGTCTACTTTAACGATACGCCAACACGCGCAGCTTGTCAAGGCTTTGGCAAGCATTCTTCAGGGCAATCCCGTTCGGGAAACTTCCCTATGTGCTTCAACCACAACTGCTCTAAGAAGTCGGGCGAGGAAAAGCGACAGGTGTTTTTTTGTGCTATACTTTTTCTAAGAAAAAGACGTTTGTTGATAGGATGCTGCTGCCTTATGAGCTTTTTGACCCCGCGCGAACGGCGCGCCTTGCAAGCTATTTGCGACACGTTTATTCCTGAGCTAGATGACCTGCCTGACAAGCCCACTCTCGCTCGTTTTAGCCCCGCCAAGAACGGCTTTCTCGACGACCTTGAACAAGTCTTCGAGCGCATCACCGACGATGCCGCCAAAACCGAGCTGAAGCTGCTGCTCAACGCCTTTGAGACCAGCGTCTTCAACGGCGTGATGAGCGGCGAGTGGTCGGCGTTCTCGCAAATGCCGCGCGCCAACCGTGAGCGCGTGCTGCGGGCGTGGGGTGAAAGCGCGCTTTTCCTGCGGCGCAAAGCCTTTCAAGGGCTAAAGCGCGTCATCCTCTTCGTGGCTTATACCAACCCTCACGACGGCAGCGACCATCCGCTTTGGCGAGAGATTGGCTACAGCGGCAAACCCCAGCGCGGCACGCCCTCCCCTGATACGCTGCAACCCTACCGCATCACCCATGACACGACGCTGACCACCGACGTGCTAATTATCGGCAGCGGCGCGGGCGGTGGCGTGGTCGCCGGGGAGCTAAGCGCGGCGGGTTACGAGGTGCTGGTCGTCGAAAAGGGCGGCTTTTACACCGAAGCGGACTTCGACGGCAACGAACGCCGCGCCAACGAGACGCTCTTCGAGAAATATGGCAGCCTGACAACCGCCGACACGAGCATCATGGTGCTAGCGGGCGCGACACTCGGCGGCGGCACGGTGGTGAACTGGAGCGCGTCGTTTCGCACGCCCGACTACGTGTTAGAGGAGTGGGCGCGCGACTATGGCTTTAGCGATGCCACCAGCGCAGCGTACAAAGCGGGCTTTGACGCTGTCATACAAGCCTCGCATATCGACAGCGACGAAAGCCACCTTAACAGCAACAACGCGCGCTTTGAGCAGGGCTGCAAGGCGTTGGGCTACGCGGTCGATGTCATTCCGCGCAACGTCAAAGGCTGCGAAGACTGTGGCTTTTGCGGCTTCGGCTGCTCGTTTGGAGCTAAGCAAAGCACCGCCAAAACCTATCTGCAGCAGGCGTACCAGCGCGGCGCGCGCATCCTCGTCAACGCCTACACCGAGCGCGTGACGCACGCCAACGGCATCGCCAACGGCGCGCTGCTCAAAGTGACGGGCGCGGACGGCAACATCTACACCGTCACTGTCAACGCCAAGCGCGTCGTCGTCAGCGCGGGCGCGCTGCACACGCCCGCCCTGCTGCGCCGCAGTGGACTAACCAACCCGCACATCGGCGCAAATCTGCGCTTACACCCGACAACCGTCGTGTTTAGCTTGTACGACGACCCCGTGCGCATGTGGCAGGGCGTGCCGATGTCGCGCGTGGCAAAGCAGTTCATGAACCTCGACGGCAAGGGCTACGGCGTGGCGTTGGAAGTTGCGCCCGCGCACCCCGGTCTGACAGCGGCGACGCTGCCTTGGGTCGGTGGCACGGCGCACAAGCGGCTGGTGGGGCAAATGGCACATATGGCGAACGCGCTGGCGATTACCCGCGACGCGCACGGCGGGTATATCAAGCTCGACAAGCACGGACAGCCCATCATCGACTATCGCTTGCACCCTTACGACCGCGCCCACTTGCAGCGCGGCGTGCTAGAGCTGCTGAAAATCCACCGCGCCAGCGCGCCGCGCGAGGTCTTCAGTCCACACAACGCCATGCTGCGCTATGTCAACGACGGCACGCACGACTTTGATGCCTTTTTGGCACGGGTTGAAAAAGCTGGGTTGGCAGCCAACGCCTTCCCACTTTTCAGCGCACACCAGATGGCCTCCTGCCGTATTGCTGGGTCGCCCACACTCGGTGCGCTCGCGCCCAACGGCGAAAGCTACGAGGTGAAAAACCTGTACGTAGCGGACGGCAGCGCGCTGCCCACCGCCACCGGCGTGAACCCAATGGTCAGCATTATGACTCTGGCGTATCACGTCGCACAGGGCATGAAAAGCTAGCCTATGCGACTGCTGATTGCCACACACAACCCAGGCAAGCTGCGCGAATACAGCGACCTGCTGACGGACTTTGAGACGGACGTGGTCGGCTTGCACGACATTGGCTTGAGTCACCTCGAAGTAGACGAGACGGGCGATAGCTTCCACGCGAATGCGCTGCTTAAAGCCACCACCTACGCCCGCGCCAGCGGCTGCATCACCATCGCCGACGACAGTGGGCTCGAAGTCGACGCGCTGGGCGGCGCGCCGGGCATCTACAGCGCGCGCTACGGCGGCGAAGGGCTGGACGATGCGGGACGGCGCGCCTATTTGCTGGCGCAAATGGCGGACGTGCCGGACGAGGCGCGCACCGCGCGTTTTATCTGCGTGATTGCCCTCTATCACCCGCTGACAGGTGCCCATGCCACCTGTACCGGCGTGTGCGAGGGGCGCATCTTGCGCGCCGAAAGCGACGGCAGCGGCGGCTTTGGCTATGACAAGCTGTTCGTGCCGAACGGCTTTAGCGAGAGCTTCGCACAAATGTCCGCCGAGCAGAAGCATCGCATTAGCCATCGCGGGCAAGCCATGCGCGGTGTGTCTGCCGCGCTAGCGACACTGCTCGGCAGATAACCCGCCCCGCGCGACAGCTTTCGCTGGCAAACTCACTTGTCAGCACGACGAGAATGCACCATACTAGTGCTGGCTAAAAGCACTGTGCTGTTCGCGTCGAACGGCACGCTTGACCATGACGCACAAAGGCACACCTATGACGATACATCCCCGTCTCACGCCCGTGCAGCCTGCCGCCGAACGCCTGCCGTTTTGGACGCGCAGCACCAACCCCATCGTGCGCCGCCACTTGGGCTTGTACTGGCGCACGCTGCCGCCTGAAATGCGCCTGCCGACGCTGTTCTTGGCGATATGGTCGGCATTGCTGATGCTCGACGGACTGCTCGCCAACGCGCTGCAGTTTACCCTGATTTTTCTGATTGTTTCGCTGGTGTTCCTGCCGGTCACGTGGCTGGGCTACGCACACATCCTGCTAACCATTGCCGTCAACGCCAGCGATGCCATGCAGCAAGAGCGGCGTAACAACACCCTGCAGCTGCTGCGCGCCACGCCCATCTCCCTGCAAAGCATCCTGCTCGGCAAGGTGGCTTCGGCGTGCTGGCGGCGCATGGATGATTGGGTGCTGCTGACCACCGCCGTCGCGCTGACCGCCGCGCCATTGCTGTTCATGAACGCCGCTCCCATCTGGCAGCTCAGCCAAAACCCCATCATCACAGCGGTTGCCGTTGTCGGGCTGCTGGCGGTGTCGCTGCTGCGGCTGATGGTCGAGCCGTTCTTGGTCGGCATGGTGGGCGTGTTCATCGGCACGCTCGTGCCGCAGCGCAACTGGGCAATCAGCCTCTCGGTGCTGTTTAGCAGCGCGTACTTCGCCCTGTTCTGGCTCATCAGCAACCTGCCAGTGATACGCGGCGCGCATTTGGTGCGCGTGCGCGGCGCGGGCGCGTTCGTGCCGCCCAACGTCTGGGGCATTCTGCTGATGGACTACGTGCTGCCGATTGTGCTGCCGCTGCTGCTAATCATGCTGCTGCTCAAAGCCAGCACTTACCTACTAGAACGAGGCTAACCCATGAGCTTAGAAAAGCTGGCTGCCGTTTGGGGTCAAGCACGCGCTGCGGCGGCTGCTGCGACGGGGCTAGCATGACGGTTGCTATGGCATCTCATCGCTGTTTCAATAGCCTCAACAGGTCTTTGGGTGATGCCATTCAAAATTTTTGAGCATCACAAAAACAGCGCGCTCTTTCAATAGCCTCAACGGGTCTTTGGGTGATGCCATTCTTACTTTAGAAAAAAGAAAAAAGGACGCTTGCCTGTAAGTTTGATGGTAAGCTGCGTTTTTTGCCTTTAAGGGTAAACAAGCGCGTTGATCATTTTGCGCAACGACCAATTTTTACGCCTCGTCAGTGCGCTTGTGAGTTTAGACGAATTTAGGCGCGGCATGTGGTTTGGTATGTTAGAATGGCTAATTAAATCGCCCGTATGCCCAGCCGAGCATTGCGGTAAACGGCGCGCAGACCACGTGTGAGCGACTGCTCACCTATTGATAACCACACAAGGGCTTTGTTTCGTCACAGGGGTAAATAATGGAAAAGACCACACTTCACACACAAGATTATATCGCACTTGAGAAGCAGTACGGCGCAAATAACTACAAGCCGCTCGACGTTGTCATCGAGCGCGGCGAGGGTATTTGGGTCTGGGATGTTGAAGGCAACCGCTACCTCGACTTTCTGAGCGCGTACAGCGCGGTCAATCAGGGACACGCGCACCCGCGCATCCTCAACGCGCTTGTGCAACAAGCACAACGCATTACGCTGACTTCACGGGCATTTCGCAACAATCAGCTGCCGCTCTTCGAAAAAGAGTTGTGCGAATTGACGGGCTACGAGCGCATGCTGCCGATGAACAGCGGCGCGGAGGCGGTGGAAACTGCGCTGAAGCTCGTGCGCAAGTGGGGCTATAAAGTGAAGGGCGTGCCGGAAGGGCAAGCCGAGATTATCGTTTGCTCGGGCAACTTTCAGGGGCGCACGATTACCATCATCAGCTTCAGCGACGAGCCGCAGTACAGAGACGGCTTCGGTCCGTTCACGGCCGGCTTTAAGACCGTGCCGTTCGGTGATGCCGACGCGCTCGAACGCGCCATCACGCCCAACACGGTGGCGTTCTCTGTCGAGCCAATTCAGGGCGAAGGTGGCGTGATTGTCCCGCCTGACGGCTATCTCAAGCGCGTGCGCGAGATTTGCGACCGCCACAACGTGTTGCTGTTCACCGACGAAATCCAAAGCGGCTTGGGACGCACGGGCAAGCTCTTCGCGGCGCATTGGGAAGACGTGCGTGCCGATGTGATTACCATCGGCAAGGCACTGAGCGGCGGCTTTTACCCCGTTTCGGCGGTGCTGGCGGACGACCACATCATGAGCGTGTTCAAACCCGGCGACCACGGCAGCACGTTCGGCGGCAACCCGCTGGGCGCGGCGGTGGCGCGTGAAGCTCTGCGCGTGCTGGTGGAAGAGAACATGATCGAGAATGCCGCGGTGATGGGCGAGTACCTCATGGGACGGCTGCGCCGCATCGAAAGCCCGCACGTCAAAGAAGTGCGCGGGCGTGGCTTGCTCATCGGCGTAGAGCTGCACGCCAGCGCGGGCGGCGCGCGCCGCTTCTGCGAAGCTCTTAAGGATAGGGGCTTGCTGTGCAAGGAGACGCACGACAACGTGATTCGCTTTGCGCCACCGCTGGTCATCACGAAAGAAGATATTGACTGGGCAATGGAACGTATTGAGCCCGTGCTGCTGATGGACTAAGCAGCGCAACAAAGCACCAAGAGGACGGCACGCGCCGTCCTTTTTTATTCGGCGATGTCGGCGGGGAGCGGCTGCGGCGGCGCGTAGAACAGGCGCATCTGCGCGTCGGTGGGAAGGGCGTGCGGGCTAAGCGTGCCGTCATGCGCGGGGTCAAGCGCGACATAGCGGCGCAACGTGTTCTCTGAGGCATCATCGCCCTGCGTGAGCATAAAAACGCGTGGGCGCGTCTCGTCCGTTCGGTCTAGGAACGCCTTGTCAAAGTCCGCCGGAAACACGTGGCGAATGCGCACGTCATCGCTGTAGCGATAGTAGCGCGCCATCGTCGTGCTGTTGAGCGACCAAATCAGGTTGGGACTGACGATGTAGATGTCGCTGCCGTCAGGCGCGAACGTCACTGCGCGCAGCATTGCCTCGTCGGTGTCGGGCAGCCGCTTGCCCTCGCGTTCCCACAAATAATGCTTGTCCTCGTAGTAGCGCGGCATGTGCCAACCCAAGTAGTAGCCGCCTTGTACGAGCGCGACAACGGCAAGCAGCCCCGCCAGCGCGCGCGTGTGCGCTCGAGTGGGCAGTTGCTCGACCAGCCACACCGCGCCCCAGCCCATCGCCACCGCCAGCGCGGGCAGCAGCACCAAGTAGCGCGCCGTCGCCAGTGCGTCGCTGATGAGGGCGATGCCTACCGCTGCTGCCGTTGTCCACCAAAAGAGCAGGCTGCCGTCGGGGTGACGCAGCCGCCAACAGGCGCGCGCTAGCCCCCACAGCAGCAGCGGCGCGAGCGGAAAGAGCAGGATGCCCGTCTTGCCGCCGTAGAACCAGCTCGTGTCGGGAGCTTGGGTCAAGGCGCGCAGTGGCAGCTGAATGCGCCCAACAAGCGTGGCAACGCGCTGGATTGGAGGAAGGCGTGTGTCGGTCAAGTCGTTGAGCGCGGTCATCTCGCTCATGGCACTTAGGCGCGGCGTAAGCGGGATGCGGTGCATCGTCCACGTGTAATACAGCGGCAGCGTGACGAGCAGCGTCATCACAGCGAACACGCCCAGCTGGCGCAGAGTGGGCTTGGCGTAGCGTGCGCTGGGTGTGCCGAACAACCAAAGCCAGCCCAACCAGCACAACACAAACGGCAGAAAGAACAGCCGCCCGCCCTCGTAGAAGTAGGCGGTAAGCCCCAGCATGACACCTGCCCACGCGAAAGGCGCGCTGTGGCGCGTGCGCAAGCCGCGTGCTAGCAGTGCCAACGCCAGCGTGCCGAACACGGGGTCGGCAATGTTGGCGATGCCGATGCGGCTGAAGTGTAGGTGGACGGGGAAGCTCGCCATGATGAGCATGGCTGCCAGCCCCACGCGCTTGCCAAGCAGCTCGCGCCCCAGCCAATAGACCGCCGCCACGCCCGCCACGCCGAACAGCGCGCTGACGAAGCGCAAGCTCCACAAGGTTGCCCCCGCGAAGCTGACGACAGTGGCTTGGGCAAACGGATAGAACCAGCTAAACGCGGTCAAATCGCTAAAGGGACGCAAGGCTTGCAGCGGCATAGCCTCCCACGTGCGCCACACCGCGCTAGCGTAGTGAATTTCGTCCAGCCAGCGTAAAATCCACGTCTCAAGCCAAAGCAGACGCACGAGCAACGCCGCGCCCAAGCCTGCCAGCACGAGCAGCGTGTGGCGCGTCATGGGCAAACGCCACGCCCGCCAGCGTGGCAGCGACGCGCCCGACAATGCCCACGCGCACAGCCCCCACCCCAGCAGCAAACCACCGATTTGCATCAACAACGGGAAGCTAAACAAGCGGTCGAAAAACTCTAGCCGTGCTTCCACGCTGAGCGTGTTGGCTTGCAGCACAGCGGCGATGGGCAGCAGCCCGACGAGGAAGGCATGCCAGCGTATGCCGCGCTCGTCCGCCTGTGGCTTGAAGGTGAGCCAACGCCAGCGCGGGAACGGCGCGGGAGCGGTGCGCGACGACAGCCACAGGTACACGCCCATGCCGCCCACGCCAAACCACCACCACCGCCAGCCGACGTTCCAATCGCCGCCCACGAGCGGATACAGCCAATCGTCAGACGGAAAGGGGCGAGCGTTCAGCGCGGCGGCGGTCATGCTGACCAACACGCCTGCCAGCACCAATGCCCGTAGTCGACCGCTATGCTGCCGCAGTGCCAAGAGGCGTGCTGCCAACCCCGTTCGCCACTCCGCGCTGTCGGGATGACGGCTCAGCGCGCCCACACTTACCCATACGGCAAGCACAACGGCAACAAACGCCCAACCGCGCCACGCCGTCGGCACGCTGAGCAGCGCGAACGTCAGCAGCGCGCCGCAAGCGGCGAAAAGCGCGAAGCGCGCCCACACAGGCAAGCGGTTAAAGCGCGTCGCCAGCCCGCGCATGACCTTAGCGCACCGTCACACGCGCCAGCGGCACGACATCGCCCAAGACCGCGCCGCTAGCGTCTGTTACAGTCGGGCGATAGCCGCTGCCACACGCGTCAGCGTCGGTGACAAAGGCGCACGTGTACAAGCCCACCAGCACGTCATACGTGCCGCTAGGTAAGTCGACAGGCAACACGACGCGGTAGGTGTCGCGCACATAGCCCGTCGGCTGCCACCACGCGGTCATGGCGCGCTCGGCGGGATGTTGCTTGTCCGCCTGTGCCAGCGGCGGCATGCCCAGCGCGCCGACATGCACAAAGCTAGAAAAATCCACGTCGCTGGGGCGCAGCGGCAGCCAATACACCGTCACTTCCAGCGTGTCGCCGGCGCGCAGCGTTGTGCTGCTGATGTCATAGCCGATGATGCGAGACGCACCGTCTAGCTCATAATGCACAATGTGCTGGGCGGGCGCACTGCCGTAAGGCGTGTTGAGCCACGTCAACCCCAGCGGGTTGAGTAGTGCCAGCGCAAGCACGCTTGCCGCGCCGGCGACCACGCCCACCCTTGCGCTAGCGGGCAGGCGCGCGATGTCGCCCTGCGCGTCCGTCGACACGTTGGGGTTGAAGACGCTCATCTTAAGCGTGACCACGCCCAACAGTAGCAGCAGCATGACCATGCTCACGCTGTTGCCGAACAGGCGCGGCAGCGTCGTGCCAAGATAGACCTTGACGTTGTGCGTGCCTGCAGGCACGGGGAAGGTGATGAAGCCGTGCGGATAGGCAGGCGTGAGCGGCACGCGCTGGTTATCGACGTACGCCGCCCAACCGTCCCAATAGAAGTTCAGCACTTCCATCGTGAAGGCTTGCGGCGCGTTCACTTCCCACTCTAGCCAAATGGGGTTTTGTTCGATGAGGCGCGCTTGCACGTCATCGGGCAAGTTCGCCTTGTCGATAGGCGCGCCCCGCGCATAGTTGGCGATGAGCTTGGCGGTCGCGGAGGGCATGGTGAACACTTGCTGCGGGCGATATTCGTCGGTGACGGTTGTCCCACGCGGAAAGCCCGCGATTTCGGCGGCATGATAGGCGGCAATCGAGGTGTCGACCGCGCGGTGTCGCCATTCTGGCACCGTGAAGGCAGGCACGCCGGCCGCGCCTAGAATTGCCACGAAAGCGAACGCACCCACACCTAACAGGCGCGGCGGCAAGCGCAGCAGCCACACCGCGTTAAAGCCCGCCAGCACCGCAAATGCAAACGCGACGACCCCCAAAAATCGCCAAGGGAACTGCATGTAGGGCAGCTGGGGAATGCTCTCCCACAGCCAAGCTGACGCGGGCGTGACCATGTAGAGAAAAAACGCGCCGACCAGCGCGAAGAACACGCCTTGCCTAAAGATGGGATGGTCACGGCGACCGCGCCGCCACGCCAGCCACACACCGCCGATGACGCTGAGCGCGCCCAGCAACGCCGCCAGCCACTGCGGCACGCCTAAGCGCATGACCAAGCGCAGCCCATTAATCGCGCCAACGTCGTTGACGGGCATAGGACGCAGCAGCTCATCCAGCGGCACGAAGAAGTTGTGATAGTCCAGCGCGGCAACGTGAATGAGGTTGCTAAGGCTGACGCTGCCGCCTTCCATGAGGACGGGAATCCAAAAGTAGCCCGCCAGCCCCACGCCAATGACTAACGCGACGATGCCGTAAGCATAGGGTTGGATGCTAGCGCGTTCGCCCAGCTTGGTGGCAGTGGTGTTCCAGACCAGCCACGCGCCCAAGACAACCACTAGCACAATCGCCATGAGATTATGCGCGATGACCAGCAGGAACGTGCTGCCTGCCGCCCACGCGATGTTCATGCCATGCGGCGCACGCACCAGCGCACCAAACCGCCACATCACCAGCGGCAGCAGCGCGAGCGCGAGTAGCTCGGGGTATGCGCCACGCGCGTAAGGCAGTGTAAAGAGGATATAAGGGCTGTAAACATAGGCGACGGCGGACAGCACGCCCGCCAGCCGCCCGAGCTGCTGGCGCATGAAGGCGTACATGCCGATGCCCATGCCCAAGTAGCATACGGCAACCAGCGTCCGCAGCGCGTCAATCGGCGTGCTGTTCAGCAGGCGCACCAACGCGCTCGTGCTGTAGTAGGTGAGGCTGGCATAGAAGTGCCACAGCGGCGCGCCGTAGCCGTAGTACAAGCCTTCTGCCCAGCGTGGGAAGAAGATGTTGCTCGCCCAGCTTCTGTCCATTTCAGCGACGCGGTAAACGTGGTACAGCACGTCGTCGCCGTTGGGCAACCCGGCTTGTTTGATAAGCGGCAGTGAGGCTAAAAGGCTTAGCCCCACCACCACCCAAAAGCCCACGTTAAAGCGTCGCATGGCGTGTCCTGCTGACAGCCGCTTAGGCAATCGTCACTTCAGGGTTAAGGTAGACATCTTGAATGAGGTTGAGCAGAGCTACGCCCTCGTTCATCGGGCGTTGGAAGGCTTTGCGCCCGCTAATCAACCCCATGCCGCCGGCGCGCTTGTTAATCACGGCGGTTTCCACCGCTTCAGCGAAATCGTTCGCGCCGCTTGCGCCGCCGCTGCTAATCAGCCCGATGCGCCCGGCGTAGCCGTTCAGCACTTGGTAGCGCGTCAGGTCAATCGGGTGGTCGCTGGTGAGATGCGTGTAGATGCGCTCGTCGAGCTTGCCGTAAGAAGAGCCGCCCGTGTTGAGTGCCTTGTAGCCACCGTTCACGGTGGGCAGCTTCTGCTTGATGATGTCCGCTTGGATGGTCACGCCCAGATGGTTGGCTTGTCCGGTTAGGTCAGCGGCGGTCTCATAGTTCACGCCGCCCACTTTGAAGTTGGGGTTGCGCATGTAGCACCACAGCACGGTCGCCATGCCCAGCTCGTGCGCGTAGGCGAAGGCTTCCGCCACTTCGACGAGCTGGCGATTGCTCTCTTCGCTGCCAAAGTAAACGGTCGCACCGACCGCCACCGCGCCCATGTCCCACGCTTGTTTGACCGTGCCAAACATGACTTGGTCAAAGGTGTTGGGGTAGGTCAGCAGCTGGTTGTGGTTGATTTTGACCAAGAAGGGAATGCGATGGGCATACTTGCGCGCCACCGCGCCCAACACGCCAAAGGTGCTGGCGACGGCGTTGCAGCCGCCCTCAATCGCCAACTCGACAATCTTCGCCGGGTCGAAATAGGCGGGGTTGGGGGCAAACGACGCGCCCGCGCTGTGTTCAATGCCTTGGTCGACGGGCAAAATCGACAGATAGCCCGTGCCTGCCAGCCGCCCCGTGTTGAACATCTGCGCCATGCTGCGCATGACCTGCGGGTTGCGGTCGGTCTGGCTGAACACTGTGTCGATGTAATTCGGACTGGGCAGGTGGAGCATCTCCTTGCTCACGGTCTGGCTGGTGTGGTTGAGATAGTAGTCGGCTTTGTCGCCAAGATACTCAGCGATTTTGCTGTAAGGGGTGGCGGATACGGCTGTCATAGGAACTAGCTCCTTTGTTGTCTTTAAGCCTACGCTCATCATTATAACACTGCCCCCCCGCGCGGCTAGGGACATTCTGGCGGCAAGACGGAGCTGGCGTGCGCCTCAACCCCTAGCTCCGTCTGCAACGCTGTGGCGCGCGCGAGCTTTTTACGCGCTTCAGCCCTGCCTTCTCCTTCTTGCCCACATACGCCTTAAAGGCTTCTCTTCTCTGTGGCAGCAACAGTTAGCGACAAGGACGATTTTCAGAACGCACTTATCCTAAATCGTGATTAATTGTTTACAATCTTTGTTGGATAGCTTGTGCTATAATTGTGCGAGTTTACCAATCTGCATGGAAGCATTTTTATGCCCTTGCCTGTGCGCGCCTTGTTAGAACGCCTTCGCCGCCCAATGTCGTGGACGCTAACCTTTGACCACGACGCTATGCAGCACCTTAACAAGTATTATACTCGCCTCATTCTGCACTTCTTGTTGGGATGCAGCATCGTCTTGCTGATTGTCGTCTTCACGGTGGACACAGAGTTTCTGTCATTAGCAAAGGTAATCGTCAGCGTAGCAGCCGCTTATTTTCTGCTGCTGCGTCTGCTCTGCACGCGCCTGTCGCCCACTTTATTGGCATGGTTGACACTTTGGGGCATGTACGCGGCAATTCTGCTCATTTACTACGCCACGCCGCACTTGCACCCCGCGCAAACGCTGTCGCTCTTTGTGCTAGTGACTTATATCAGCGGGCAACTCTTGACGCGCTACGGGTTGGGCGTGATTACCGTGCTAGTGACCGTCACCATGCTGGCGTTATGGGCATTGGGACACCCCACCTATAGCCTGCTCAGCACGACGCTCTTTGTGATTTTATCGAGCTTGATGATTTGGCTGGCGACGCTGATGCAACAAAGTGCGTTAGAACAGCTGATGGCGAGCGAAACGCGCTACCGCGAACTCATGGAAGCAACCACCGAACCTATTATCATCAGCAGCGAAGACGGCAAAATCTTAGATTGTAACAAGGCGTTTGAAGAGCTGATGGGCTATCCCATCGAGCAAGTGCGCGGCGAATACATGCTGGGCTACGTTGTGCCAGAGCAGCGCAGGCAAGCAGCACGCCATTGGTTCGCGCGCAAGTCCACGCCTTGCGATGTACAGGTGCTGCGCCGCGACGGGCAAGTGCTTGACGTGGAGTTCGCCACGCGCCCCCATTCCTATCGCGGCGCGCCCGCCTTTGTCACGGCACTGCGCGACATGACCTTGCGACGGCGCATCGAAGAGACGCGCCGTGAGAACGAGCTGCGCTACAAAGCCCTGTTCGAGACGATGAACGACGCGGTGTTCATCATCGGGCTGGACAACCACGTCATCATCTCAAACGAGCAAGGGATGCGGCTGACGGGCTATTCGCTGGAAGAGATGCGACAAATGACCTTTATGGACATCGTCGTTGAGGAAGAAATACCGCACGCTATCGAGGTCAACGAACGGCTGCGACGCGGCGAGCATCTGCCCCCCTATCTAAGCTGTTTTCGCCGCAAGGACGGCACTATCGCCAGAGCAGAAATCAGCGCGATGCTCGTGCGCGACCATGACGGCAAGCCGCTGTACTTACAAAGCATTTGCCGCGACGTGACGGAGCGCGAACGCCTGACCGAAGAACGCTTCATCGCCGCCCTACAAAACGAGCGCATGGCACTGCTGCGCCAGCTGATTGACGAGTTCTCCCACTACATACGCACGCCGTTGACCACCATCAAGAACGCGCACTACTTGTTGACGCGCACCAGCGACACGGAGAGACGCACACGCTACCTTGAGATGATTAACCGCGAGGCAGACCGTATCACCAACCTGCTCAACGATTTGCTGCTGCTGGTGCGCGTCGACGTGCAGTTTGAGCAGCGCGAGACGCTCGACGTAAACGGGCTGGTCAAGATGCTGCTGCCCGCGCCGCTTGGCATGAAATCTCCTGATGACCAGCACGAGTTTACGTTTGAGGCGGCGGCAGACTGCCCGTCAGTATATGGCAACCGCTCCGCGCTGATGGAAGCGATTTCGCGCCTTATTGACAACGCCCAGCTGTATACCCCTGCAGGCGGCAAAATTTACGTCTCCGTGCGCTGCGAAGGACAAACGGTTCTCATCAGCGTGCAAGACGAGGGCATTGGCATCGCTGCGGACGCGCTGCCGTATATCTTCGACAATTTTTATCGCACGGATGCCGCCCGCAGCATCGCCTCGTCGAGCAGCGGGCTGGGCTTGTCGATCGCCCTCCGCATCGCCAAGCTGCACAACGGCACGCTCAGCGTAGAGAGCGAAGAGGGCAAAGGCAGCACGTTCACGCTCACGCTGCCCTGTGTGAGCGCAAGCAGCAAGGTTTAGCGCGGCAAGTTTTCGGGCGCAATGGCGTGAAAGCGCGGGTTATTCCGGTCGCGCGCGGAAAGGCGCGGCGTGCCGCTGACCTGCCAATCGACACCTATGTCGGGGTCATCCCACGCCACGCCGTACTCGTCTGTGCCGTCGTAGTAATTGTTGACGAAATACAGCAGCGTGCAGTCGGTCAGGGCATAAAAGCCATGCGCCACACCAATCGGGATGAACAAGCCGCGCGGCGCGCTGGCATCCAGCACGACCGTTGTCGCCACTTTGTAGGTGGGCGAGCTGGGGCGCATGTCAAACAAGCCCGCCCGAACGACCCCGCGCACCACGTACCAATAATCAACCTGCCGAAAGTGGTAGTGCAAGCCGCGCAGCACGCCCGCCGCGCTTTCGGAGTGGTTGCTTTGCAGGCGCGTCCAATCGGTGTCAGGAAACCAAGCGCGGCGGAACATCTCACCGAAGCTGCCGCGCTCGTCGCCAACGCGCTTAAGTTCGGTGGTAACCACGCCGTCAATAGCAGTCGGGTGCAGGGTCGTCATAGCGTCTCCTTAAGCAATGGGGCGATAAAAGCGTCGAGAGCGGCAAAGTAAGCGTCAGGCATTTCGCAGCGAATTTGATGCCCTGCGCCGGCAATCTGCGCCACCTGCACGTTGGGCGCGAGCGTTTGTAAGTGT
Source organism: uncultured Anaerolineae bacterium (assembly GCA_938022205.1). Classification (GTDB taxonomy): domain Bacteria; phylum Chloroflexota; class Anaerolineae; order Aggregatilineales; family Phototrophicaceae; genus JANWYT01. The sequence continues at coordinate 103,598 of CALIEB010000024.1, forward strand.
GCGGCGGCTTCCGGCGTGACCAAGCCACCCAACGCCACCTCGCCAGTGATAAGCAGCGACGGACATACCAGCTGCGGCGCGTAGGCGCGCCAATCCGGCGTGTTCGCAAAGTCGATGAGGTCGAAGACATTGCTGTCGAGGTCACGGCGCGCTTGCACACGCGGCACGAGGTCGGCATCCCCCCAACGCGGGTACTGCACCGTGCGATAGTAGGTGAGCATCTCTTCCGCGCTCATGGCTTGCAGGAGCGCGATGCCTGTCTTCCACTCCTGCAGCGTGTTGGTTTGCGGCGGTGGCGTGAGATAAAACGGCGGGTCTTCCATCACCAGCCACGCCACGCGCTGCGGGTGCTGCACTGCGAGCAGGAAGGCGGTTGCCGCGCCCAAGCTGTGCGCGACGATGCCCACGCGCGCCAACTCCAGCCCATCTAGCACGCCTAGCGCGTCGTCTACGAGCGTTTGCACGGTGACGGTGGCGCGCAGCCGTCCGCTGCCACCGTGTCCGCGCGCATCGTAGGCGATGACATCGGCGCGCGGCGCAAGGTGGTCAATGACAGTGGTCAGCGAGAGCGCGCTGTCGGTAAAGCCGTGCAGCAGCACGACCGGGAACGTGCCGCTGCCAACGCGAAAAGCACGCAGCGTCATGCCGTCTTGCAGCGTAAGCCAAAGTGTTTGCAAAGCTGTGCCTCCTTAGGGATTACCCGCAACGATTATACCAGATTTGGGCGCGCCTCACCTTGTTTTAAGCAAACGCGCGCAAACTAATCACGACAAGCACACACAAGGACAAGCACACAGATGAAGATGTTAGCGTTGGTGATAGGCATTTTAGCGGTCGTGGCATTTGGGTTCTCTTTGGTCGAAGTAGGGGGCGCGGGCGACGTGCGCGCCAGCACGCGCATCGAAGCCAGTGCCGCCAGCAGCGAAGGCTTTGCGCAAGCTATTGCGCCGTTCGCTTGGCAGTTCCCTCGTGATTTCGGCGCGCATCCCGAGTTCCAAACGGAATGGTGGTATTACACCGGCAACTTGACGGCGGAAAGCGGCGAACGCTTCGGCTTCCAGTTCACCATCTTTCGCCGCGCCATCACGCCCGAGCGCGCTGCGTCCGCCAGCGAATGGCGCGACAACCAGCTATACATGGCGCACTTTACGATTTCCGACATTGCGGGCGGCAAGTTTTACCACGACGAACGCTTTAGCCGCAGCGGCGCGGGGCTAGCAGGCGCGCAGGGCGAGCCGCACTACCGCGTTTGGCTGGAGGATTGGCAGGTGGTCGCGCTGGACGACGCGGCGCAGCGCACGCGCTTGCGAGCACAAAACGCCGTGATGGGGCTGGACGTGACATTCGTGCAGGTCAAGCCCCCAGCCTTACAAGGCGACAACGGCTTGTCGCCCAAGAGCGCGGAAGTGGGCAACGCCAGCTACTACTACTCGCTCTCGCGGCTTTTGACCGAAGGCACGCTCACGCTCAACGGCAAGACCTACGCTGTGAGCGGGCTGACGTGGCGTGACCACGAGTTTAGCACCAGCGCGCTGGGCGACGGCGCGCAGGGTTGGGACTGGTTCGGGCTGATTTTCGACGACGGCAGCGAGCTGATGCTTGGCAAGATACGCTTGCAAGACGGCGGGCGCGAGATGGCGTTTGGCGGCATGTACATCTTCCCCGACGGCAGCACGCGCTACCTGCCTGCCGAAACGTTCACCATTACGCCCACGCGCACGTGGCAAAGCCCGCACACGGGCGCGCTCTACCCTGCTGGCTGGGACGTGCGCATCGCAGCAGGCGACCTGCAGCTGGCGTTTGCGGTCACGCCGCTGATGGCTGACCAAGAGCTGCACGGCACCAACGTGAGCTATTGGGAAGGCGCGGTCAGCGTGTCGGGCGATGTCACAGGCGTGGGCTATGCCGAGCTGACCGGCTATGTCGAGACGATGGAAGGGCGTTTCTAGCTGGGCTAACGCCGTACCCGCGCGCTCAGTCGACCTCTACGAACTCGTCGACGAGGCGGGCGACGGCTTTGGCAACTGCTTCCGCCGTCAGCCCGTATTCAACGTAGAGCCTTTCGTAGGGCGCGCTTGCGCCGAAGGTGTCCACACCCAGCGGCACGCCGATTTGCCCGGTGTACTTTTGCCAGCCCAACGTGACACCCGCTTCGACCGACACGCGCAGCGGCACGTCGCTGGGTAGCACCGCCTCACGATAGTTTTCGTCCTGCGCGTCGAAAAGCTCCCAGCACGGCATGGAGACCACGCGCACTTTGACACCGATATTCTCTAACATGGCGAACGCCTCAAGCGCAAGATGAACCTCGCTGCCTGTCGCCAAGATAATCGCGTCGGGCATGCCCTTCTTGACGCGTGGCGATTCCGCCAGCACGTAGCCGCCGCGCGCCACACCCTCGTGAATGCCCTCGACGTTGTCGCTGTGGAGCACGGGCAAGTCTTGGCGGCTTAGCACGAGCGCACAGGGATGCGAACACTGCATGATAGCCCGCCACGCGCCCGCCGTCTCGTTGGCATCCGCAGGGCGGAACACGTGCAGGTTGGGCATGGCGCGCAAGCTCATGACGTGTTCAACGGGTTGGTGCGTCGGACCGTCCTCGCCCAAGCCAATGCTGTCATGCGTGAAGACGAACACGGTGGGGATGTCCATCAGGGCAGCAAGGCGAACCGCCCCGCGCATGTAGTCGCTGAAGGTCAAGAACGTGGCGGCGTAGGGCTTGACAATGCCGCCGTGCAGTGCTAGCCCGTTGACAATTGCCGCCATGCCGTGTTCGCGCACGCCAAAGCGCAGGTTGCGCTCGGCGGGCTGGCGATGTGCGGTGCTGGGCGCGCCCTTGATGAGCGTCTTGGTGCTGCCGGCGAGGTCGGCATCGCCGCCTATCATGGTGGGGAAATGCGCCGCGATGGCGTTGAGCGCGTCGCCGCCCGCGTTGCGCGTGGCAATGGGCTTGTCGCCGCTGTAGACAGGTAGGTCTTTTGTCCATGTCGTGTGCTGCGCTGGGTTGTGGGCGATATCCCACTGGCGCGCGAGGTCAGGGAAAGCGGCGCGCCACGCCTCAAAGCGCGCTTGCCACTCGCGCTGCTGCGCCTGCCCGCGTTCGACCGCCTCACGGAAGTGTTCTAGCGCGTCGCTTGGCACAAGGAACGTCGCGTCTTCCGCCCACCCATATGCCCGCTTGGTCAAGCGCACCTCTTCCGCGCCCAATGGCGAGCCGTGCGCCTTTGCCGAGTTGGCTTTGTTGGGGCTGCCGTAGCCGATAATCGTGCGCACGGCGATAAGGCTGGGCTTGTCAGTGACCGCCTTCGCGGCTTGGATGGCTTGGTCAATCGCTTCCACGTCGTTGCCGTCGGCGACGCTGAGCGTGTGCCAGCCTTGCGACTGAAAACGCTGCGCCACGTCTTCGGTGAAGGTCATTTCCGCCGCGCCGTCAAGCGTGATTTTGTTGTCGTCGTACAAGAAAATGAGCTTGCCCAAGCCCCAATGCCCCGCCAGCGCACACGCCTCGATGAACACACCTTCCATAAGGTCGCCGTCGCTGACAATGGCGTAGGTGTAGTGGTCGACGATGGGATAGCCCTCGCGGTTGAAGGTCTTGGCGAGGAAGGCTTCGGCAAGTGCCATGCCGACGGCGTTCGCGCCGCCTTGCCCTAACGGGCCCGTCGTCGTTTCCACACCCGCCGTGTGGCGATACTCGGGATGACCGGGCGTTTTGCTGCCCCACTGGCGAAAGTTTTTCAGGTCGTCCAGCGAAAGGTCATAGCCCGTCAAGTGTAGCAGCGCGTAGAGCAGCATGCTACCATGTCCCGCGCTCAGCACGAAGCGGTCGCGGTTCGCCCAATGCGGGTCAGTGGGATTGTGGCGCAGGTGGCGCGTCCAGAGCGTGTATGCCATCGCGGCTGCGCCCATCGGCAGCCCGGGGTGTCCGCTGTTGGCTTTTTGCACAGCATCCATCGCTAGGGTGCGAATGGTGTTGATAGCGCGCGTTTGCAAGTCGTGGGTAACGTTCACAATGACCATCCTTTTTCGGTAAGCAAGACGAGGCAGCCCAAAGTATAGAGCAAAAAGGACGCGCTAAAAAGTACAAACTGCTGTGCTATAATGGGCGGCGCACCCACCAAGACAGCCATTCCCACAAAGGAACAACGCATGAGCGACCTTCTCACACAGGCGCAAGCCTTGATAGACGACGAGAACTACAGCGAAGCCATCGCGCTCTTGAGCGAAGCCATTGCGCAGGACAGCCAAAACGCCGCCTATTACTATCAGCGCGGCATCGCCTATCGCGAGAACGACCAGTACAAAGAGGCGTTGGCGGATTTCGACCGCGCCACGCGCCTGCAGCCCAAAGAAGCGATCTACTACGTCGGGCGCGGCATCTTGCACACCTACTGCTCGCGCTACGACGACGCGATGAGCGACTTCAAGCGCGCCATTAAGCTCGACCCAACGTGCGCCCGTGCCTATGCGGAACGCGGCGACCTGTTCGCCCGCAAAGGCAACCTAGCGAAGGCGTTGGAAGATTACAACAAAGCCATTGAACTTGACCCCACGCAAGTCGAGGCGTTTTACAGTCGTGGCGTGCTGTACAGCGACAAGAACGACCATAAGGCGGCACTAGCGGACTATAACAGCGCGCTCGCGCTTGACCCCGACTACGCTGACATTTACGTAAGTCGCGGCGCAACGCACTTCTTTTTGGACGATTACCCCGCGTCGCTGGCGGATTTCGACAAGGCGTTGGAGCTAGAGCCAGACAACCCGCGCGCGCTCAACAATCGCGGCGTGCTGCGCTTCACGATGGGCGACCCCAAAGCCGCGCTGGAAGATTATGCGAAGGCGTTTGAGCAACTGCCCACCGAACGCCTGTTGATTGGCGGCGTGGCGGTCTGTTCGCACGCGCTGGGTGAAGTGGACAAGGCGCGCGAGCTGTGGCGTGCGCTGGTCAAGCTCGACCGCCGCTACCTCAACCCTGAATGGGTGGGGCAAGAGCTGCTTTGGCCCCCCGCGCTGGTGGACGAAGTGCGCAAGCTGGTGGCAGGGCTTTAAGCCTTTATCGCACGGGCTGCTGGCACGTTGGGCGCATACGCGCCGTACCAGTACTGGCATCCCTGTTGCCTTTGAAAGCTGCCCAGCCTCCGAGCATGATTTAACGCCTTTGCACGAACTGGCGTTTGTCTTACCAGAGGGGGCGCGCTTGTTGGGTGACAAGGGCTATTTATCCCGAGCAGATGCGCAAAGTCTCTTGGCAGCAACAGGTGTGCATTGAGTGCCTCCCAAGCGCAAAAACATGTTGCCTAATGTCCAGGTAGACAATGACGACCTCAAACGCTATCGTAAACGCATTGAGACCGTGAACAGCCAACTTGAGGCGATGGGAATTCAACGACTTCATGCACGCACGAACAGCGGGTTCGACTTAAAGGTATGGGCAAGCCTCTTTGCCCTTATCTTGACCAATCTTATCAACTAGCAATTAAAGTGTCGTATAAAGCCAAACAGGCGACCCTAAAGCCGCCTGCCTTGTGCCTTTGCCACTTCTTAGAGTGACCCCGGTAGGACTCGAACCTACAACCAATTGATTAAGAGTCAACTGCTCTGCCAATTGAGCTACGAGGCCATTTAGGTGTGTAGTATACGCACAGGCGCGCAAAAATCAAGGGTGTGCTAGGCGTATTGCCGCGCGTCGCGCTGTGGTGTCGTGCTTGTGTGACATTTGTCACAATAGAAGGGTGCGTTTTATTAGCTTTGTGTGAGTACCGCAAGAATTAGAATAGAAACAACAAGCCAACAAACACATAGGAGTTTTCGGCATGTCCGTTCTTGACCTCGCACGGCTTCAATTTGCCGTGACTACGCTGTTTCATTACATCTTTGTGCCACTCACCATCGGGCTATCGCTAATGGTTGCCATCATGCAAACGCAGTACGTGCGCACGGGCGACGAGGGCTACAAGCACATGACGAAATTCTGGGGCAAGCTGTTCCTCATCAACTTCGCTATGGGTGTGGTGACAGGCATTGTACAAGAGTTTCAATTCGGCATGGGCTGGTCGGAATATTCGCGCTTTGTGGGCGATATTTTCGGCGCGCCGCTGGCGATTGAGGCGTTGATGGCGTTCTTCATCGAAAGCACGTTCATCGGCTTGTGGATTTTCGGCTGGGATAAGCTGCCCAAGCGCATCCACCTCTTCAGCATCTGGATGGTCGCGCTGGCAACCAACATCTCCAGCTTGTGGATTTTGATTGCCAACAGTTGGATGCAAAACCCCGTCGGCTACGAAATCGTCAACGGGCGCGCCCAGATGATCGACTTCGGCGCAGTGGTCACCAACCCCAACGTCTTCTTGCAATTCCCGCACGTTGTGCTAAGCGCGTTCGCCACCGCCGGCTTCTTCGTCATGGGCGTGAGCGCGTACCGCCTGCTGCGTGGCAAGGACGATCTGGAACGTTTGAACTTCTCGCGCTCGCTCAAGTTCGGCATCGTGTTCGCGCTGCTATCGCTGCCAGCCACGATGTGGTTCGGTCACCTCTCGGGGCAGTTCTTGGTCGAAAAGCAACCGATGAAGCTGGCGGCGGTCGAGGCGTTGTGGGAAAGCGAAGACCCGGCCAGCCTCTCGTTCTTCCAAATCGGCGACGAAGCCAACCGTCAGGCACTCATTAACATCCGCATTCCCTCGCTGCTGAGCTTCTTGACTTACGACACATTCGACGGGCTGGTACCCGGCATCAACGACCTCAACGCTTACTATCAAAAGCAGTACGCAGGCGTGTACGGCGAAGACGCGGACTTCGTGCCGCCGATGATTTGGATGCTATACTGGAGCTTCCGCGCGATGGTGGGCTTCGGCATCCTGATGAGCTTCATCGCATTGGTCGGCGTTGTGCTGTGGTGGCGCAAAACGCTCAGCACGGCGGGCTGGTATCTGGCTCCGCTGCCGATTTTGATTGCGCTGCCGTACATCGCTAACAGCACAGGCTGGATGATTACCGAGCTTGGGCGGCAGCCTTGGATTGTGCAAGGCTTAATGCGCACGCAGGATGCCATCTCGCCCAACTTGACCGTGCTTGAGGTAGGCTTGTCGTTGGTGGGCTTTACGCTAGTCTACGGCTTGCTTTCGGTGGCAAACTTCTACCTGCTGTGGAAATATGGCAGCAAGAACCGCATCACCGCCGAAATTCTGCCCATGCCTACCCCCGCGTCGGACAACCTGCGCCTTGAAAATGCGTACTAGTTAGGAGTGTGCTGCCATGATTGATTTGAACGTCGTGTGGTTTCTGCTGGTTGCGGTGCTGTTTACAGGCTTTTTCTTCCTCGAAGGCTTCGATTACGGCGTAGGCATCTTGCTGCCCTTCGTCGGGCGCGACGACAAAGAACGCCGCATTGTCATCAACACGATTGGTCCCCACTGGGACGGCAACGAGGTGTGGCTGCTCACGGCGGGTGGGGCGATTTTCGCCGCCTTCCCCAACTGGTACGCGACGCTGTTCAGCGGCTTTTATCTCGCGCTCTTCCTCATTTTGGTCGGTTTAATCGTGCGCGGCGTGGCGTTTGAGTTCCGCAGCAAGGACGAAAACCCGCTGTGGCGCAAAACGTGGGATGCCGCCATCTTCATCGGCAGCTTCCTGCCCGCGCTGCTGTGGGGCGTGGCGTTCGCCAACATCGTGCGCGGCGTGCCTATCAACGAGAACATGACGTTTACGGGCAACCTGCTGACGCTGCTCAACCCCTACAGCCTGCTCGGCGGCGTGGTCACGCTGACGCTGTTCACGCTGCACGGCGCGCTCTTCTTAAGCCTCAAAACCGACGGCGTGGTGCTAGAGCGCGTGCAAAAGCTGCTCAAAGGGCTGTGGCTGCCGCTAGTCGTGGTCGTGCTGCTGTTCGTGGGCTGGAGCTTCTTTGAAACCGATTTGTTCGAGGGTTTCAACCTCGTGCAAGGCGTGGGGCTGCTGGGCGCGGTGGTCGCGCTCTTAGGCGCAGGCTGGGCAATTTTCAACGCCAAGTACGGGCGCGCTTTCATCGGCACGGGCGTGACGATTGTCGGCACGACGGCGTTCCTCTTTGGCGGCTTGTTCCCGCGCGTGATGCCCTCGTCGTTGGGTGCAGAGTTTGACCTGACCATCTACAACGCCTCTTCCAGCCCCTACACGCTGCAGGTGATGACGGTGGTCGCGCTCATCTTCGTGCCGCTAGTGCTGCTGTATCAAGGGTGGACATATTGGGTGTTCCGCAAGCGCGTGACCGCCAACAGCCACCTTGAATACTAATCCTTTTCCTCCTTTTGGGTTGAAGGGGCAGGCGGCGTGTGGTCGCCTGCCCCTTTATGTTGCCTAGGGCTTGCCCTTACCATTGCAAATCGTAGATTTTGGCGTTTTCTTGCTCACGCCTAGCGACGCGAATGGGCGTATCTGGCGGACTGAAGCGTTTGACCATGCCGTAACAGAGACCATAGACGAGGTCAGTAGGCAACGGCAGGTCGGTAAAAATAAAGCGCACATGGTTAGGACCGAGATGCTCGACCTCAATATCGCCAGGGTGACCATTGCGCCAGCCGCCATAGTGCATCTGCGGCGCGATGGCTAAGGCATCTTCCATCGTCTTGACCTCTGGCGGATAGGTCACTGTTTCAGCTACGTTGATGCCAATCGCCACTAGGTTGAAAAGTCCGTTAGGTGCTTCTTCCAAATCATAATAAAAATCGCTGACCTGCTGGGCTGAATACCACTTGTCCGCTTCGATGTGCGTGAGTCCGTGCTTCTCACGGTATGGACGCACGTCCTCTTCGTTCAACGACCCAATGATGCCGAGCAAATACGCCCCACTCACCTCTAAACCTGCTGGAACTTTTGGCATGACGCTCTCCTATTGAAACAAAGCTATTTTTATTATTAAGTATATACAACTCATCAACCAATTTTGCTTAAGAAATAGCACTAATGACGTGGTCACGCAAGGGCTTTCACGCTCACGCCTCGTCATCTTTGTTCGCGTCTTCGACCGCTTCGAGCAGCCCTTCAAGCATCGCAGGCAGCAATGCCATCAGCGCGGCGGCAAGCTGTGGGTTGTCATGCAGGTGGGCTTCTACCTCATCAAGGATGTGCAGCTGCCCCGCCACGACAACGCGCATCAAGCCAACTGTGCGCGCCAGCACATGCGCCAGCAGCGTGGGGTCAGCCGTGCGCAGCAGCAGCCATGCCCCGCTCATCATCAGCGGCAGCGTCGCAAGCATCACCAGCGACAAGCTCGCCATGACCGCGTCGCGCACTTCGCGCGGCAGCTCTTGCAGGCTTGCCTGCGCCTCAATCGTTTGGGCGAGGCGTGCCATAATCGTGACAGCAAGGTGGCGCGGGGCGCGCATGTGCGGCGCGCTGGCAAGGACGCGGTCGACATCCTCAAGGCGCGCGTACTCGCGGGCGGCTTGCTCGTCCTTTTGCAAACTGGTGAACAAGGCATGCCGCAGTTCCTCGCTCAGCACACCGTCGAGGCTCTCTTGCATCCATTGGCGTAAGGTGTCGGACATAACGGCTAGCTCTCTCTCAACCGCCCGCTCTCAAGGCGTGAGCGCGTCGGCTTTACAGTGTGGGCATCCGCCAGCATCTGGCGCGCGCGAAACAGTCGGCTCTTAATCGCGCTTTCGGTCGTGTTCAGGGCGGAGGCAATCTCTTGATAGCTGTAATCATACCAGTAGCGCAGTACAACGGCGATGCGATATTCCGGCGCGAGCGTGTTGAGCATCGCTTGGATGATGGCACTATTCTCGTTGCGCAGCGTCACCTCTTCGGGCAGCGGCTCATTGCTTTGCAAGCTCAACGACGCGCCCTCTTCCAGCGTCTCATCGAGCGAGTGCATTTGTACGCGCCGCTTGCGCAGGCAATCAATGGCGTGGTTAGAGGCAATGCTGAGCAGCCACGTTTTGAACGAGCGCGAGGGGTCATAGCTTTTCAGGTGATAGAAGGCACGGATGAAGGTTTCTTGCGTTGCGTCCTCCGCTTCGCCGCCGTCGCCAAGCATGCGGTAGCACAAATTGTACACCGCGTCCGTAAAGCTGTACACCAGCTCCGCAAAGGCATCTTGGTCACCTTCGCGGGCATGGGCAATCCATTGCAGCAAGGTGGCATCCGATTCCGACATGCCGCGCTCCGTCCTAAGTGAACATCTTTATTGTAGCGCAAGCCCGCACTTTCCCCACACCCTACTTTCGGGGGGATATTTTTCGCGACGCGGCGTATGTAAAAACGCATCGCCATGCGGTATCATGCGCTGTGTGTGGATGCTGTTCGTGGCAGCGCAGACCGTGCAACCACTAACGAGTGAACGCACGCCAGAACACCGCTTGCTCCTCAGGTGTGTGCAGACGCGGGCGCACTTGAGCCTCAATGACCCCCGTGTGTAAAACAATCTGCTGCAGTTTCCCTTCGCTGATGACTAGCTCATCTAAAAAGAATTGCGTTTTCCAGTAACTTTTTTGGTCGAAGAAAAGGTTGCCTAAGCCAAAATGTACGAAGGCATGCGTGCCGTCTGGGCGTGAGACAAAGGTGTAGCGTTGTGGTTGATGGGCTTGCGAGCCAATGACGACATCCGCGCCCCACTGGGCAACAGCGCGCATCTGCTCATCTTGGCGGCGCGCAGGACGCGGGCTGTCGATTTCAACGTGCTGAATGAGCGCAATCAACACGTCATGGTCAGCACGCAAGTCGGTCAGCAACGGACGAAGCCAATCTTCACGGCATACCGCTGCGCCAGCACGCTGGTCAGTGGCATAGGCGTAATCAGGTCCCGCCCAATTGCACGCCACCAGCGCAATACGGTTGTCATGATGGGTCAAACTGAGCGGCTGGCGCGCTTCAGACTGGTTTAAGCCACCCCCGAGCGTTCGCAAGCCTTGCTCACGCAGCCAGCGTATCGTTTGCGCGTTAGCGTCATAGCCCCAGTCGTTGTTGTGATTGCCCGTTAGCTCGACAATGTCCGCGCCGAGCAGCACAAACACCGCAAAATGTTCGGGGCGGCTGCACAAGCCCCCCAAGATGGGCCCGTCAGCGCGTGGACAGAGCGGGTCAAATGCGGTTTCGTTGCTCATGTGGAAGAAATCAAACGATTGCGTAAAATGCTGCAGCCCGCTCGCTGCGTAAGCCACGCCGTGTTGTTGCAGTGCGCTGCGTGTGTCACGCGCAAGAGCTGTCACGCCGCTAAACAACAAGCGCGTTGTGCGCTCGGATGGGGTGTCAAGCTCTACGCGCGCGCCCGCTTGTGCGAGATACAAAGCTGGCGCACCTGTTGGTGACTCCAGCCGCTGGTAAAGCTGAGGCTCTGCTGCTGTGAGAGGCAGCACAAGCGCGGCGATTATCGCCATCACGCCACCTAGCAATAACATGAGAGGCATCGTTTTTCTCTGAGTAAGCTATGAGTTTTTGCGCCTATTGTACTTAGCTTGCTAACTAGGCTGCTATGGGCAATGTTTTTCGCCCAGCATAGCGAATAAGGTGGTGATGATAAGCGTTGCGCCTGCACGCCGCTTGTGCCTGAAGGGCGTTTACGCGCGTTGGGTGTGTGTGCTAAAATAAGCGCGCAATTACCCTAACTACCAACCGTATACAGAGGGCATCATGTTTCTATACGAAGACATAGACGTAGAAACTTATAAGCACGACTTCCTCGCCAAAGCCGTCGACCATCTGTTAGTCGACGTGCGCGAGGACGACGAATACCACAGCGGTCACCTCCCTAACGCCATTTCCATCCCTCTAAGCGTGTTTGAAGACCGCTACCACGAGATTGAACACACCGGCAAGCCCATTGTGCTAGTATGTGCGGGGGGTGGGCGCAGCGGCATGGCAGCACAGTTTATGGCAATAAAGGGTTACACGAACCTCTACAATATTGCCGGCGGCACAATCAGCTGGGCAGCGCGCGGCAATCCGCTTGAATTTTAGGCGACACATTATGGCACACCCTCAACGCTATACCAACCTTGAGCGCGTGCTGTCGCTTGACCCCCAAGCGGACTGTCAGCAGATTGTCTTCTTGGTCGGCGCGTATGAGTATCCGTTCTTGATGCAAAAGTCGCTGGAGTTCGCGCTCTTTCGCACCTATGCCGTGCCGAGCATTGGCGCGCTGCTCGACCGCACGCAGCAGTTCTATCGACATGGGCAGCGACGCTACGACGACACGAGCTTGTTGATTGCCGAGTTCGTCGAACACGGCTACGACAGTGAGCGCGGGCGGCGCGCCATTCAGCGCATGAACCAGCTGCACCGCCGCTACAACATCAGCAACGAGGATTTTCTCTACGTGCTAGGGGCGTTTATCTTCGTGCCGATTGATTGGCACCAGCGTTGGGGCTGGCGACCGCCTACCGAGCATGAGAAGCGCGCCAACTATTACTTTTGGGTGGAAGTGGGCAAGCGCATGGGCATGCGCGATATCCCGCCCACCTATGAAGCCTTCGAAGCCTTCTTCCGTGCCTACGAGCGCGACCATTTCGCCTACACGCCAGCCAGCCGCCGCGTGGCAGACAGCACGATAGCCGTTTTCCTCAGCTGGTTCCCCAGCCTGCTGCGTCCGTTGGTGCGCGAAGTCATCTACGCCATGATGGATGACCCGCTGCGCGAAGCGTTTCGCTACCCTAAGCCGCATGCGCTGCTGCGCTGGGGCGTGGACGCGGGCTTGCGCGCCTGGGCGTGGGGCTTGCGCCACTTCGCGCCGCCACGCCGTCGCCCCTATCTGCTCACGCGCTTGCCCAACCGCACCTACCCACACGGCTACGACATCGACAAGATGGGAAGCTAGGGAAAGCGCGGCACGAACAAATGCACTGTAAAACACCATGTGTTGTTGCACTGTCCCCACACTGACGCAAGCGTATGTGTTACCTCAATAGCATCAAAATAGCGACGCACATGGTCGCGGAACAGGTTGTCGTTAATATACCAAACACGCTGTGGCGGCGGTGGCATGTCTTTTGGCTGCGTAATCATGGGTGGCAGCGTATCCGACCAGCGGTTCCAATAATAGGCAATGTTGCGCTCTTCCGCCCACACGTCGTTAAATACCACGTCGCCCGCTTGCCACTCGTCGTAAATGACGCGGTATAAGTCGTGCACGGGCGGGTAAACCTTAAGCCAGTTTGGCATCTGCCACGCCGCCACGAGCAACACGGCGACAGCAGCCACCACCCGCAGTACGCGCGTGCGAATCGCCGCCACGCCCAGCACAACGCTCAATACCACAGCAACTGCGATGAACAGCATGTAGCGGTCGACAAACAACGTAAAACGCAGGTTAAGCGCAAGCATGACCGCCAGCGGGACTGCCCACCCACACAATGCCAGCAGCGCGTAACGGCGTGTGCGGGCGTTGGCGACACCTACAAGTACTGCCGTAAGTAAGATGCCCGACACGCCGTAGCTATTGTAGTTCAAGAACCTCAGCGCGTTATCTACGTTAGTGACTTTGCTTGGATAGGGCGAAATGACAAGCTGATTGTACGGGTTAACGCTTGGGTTGCTGAAGCGTCCCGCGCCGTGCGCTAGAATGAGTAAAGCAGGCACCACCATCACGGTTGTAAATGCCAAGACGCGCATAAGGTCACGCCACTGGGGAGCTTTAGGGCGATAGCAAACCAAGTAGACACCTTGTGCTAGCGCAAGCAACGCAAGATAATAGTGCGTATATGCCATGAGCGCGACCACCGCACCGTACGCTAAGCCTGCGTGCAGGGTCTTCTCATCTTGCCAACGTGCTAGCAGCATGAAGCTGGCAGTAGCTAGTAAGATTACCAGCGGGTAGGGGCGCACATCCAGCATGTGGTTAAGCAAAAACGGGCTGGCACAGAAGAGAACACCGAGTAGTATGCCCCAAACAGCATGCCGTCCCAGCCAATTGCGAGCGATGCGTAGCAGCACTGCCAACGTGACCAGCGTGATAAGCGCGGCGTTGTAGCGCGCCACAGGTTCACTTTCGCCAACCACCCGCCACCAGACCCAAAACTGCATCCACCACAGCGGTTGATGCGTGTCATGTTCCATGCGCACCACTTCGTCAAACGGATAGCGCGTAAACGTGTAGGACAAAATCTCGTCGTAATGCCACGTCATATCCGCCGCACGCGCGAGCAAAAACGTGGCGAACGCTAGCAGCAGTAGAGCACGAAGGATTATACGCATACTTCAACAAACCCACTGGTATCATAAGCTAGGGGCCTGCTTATTGTAAGATCTACGCCATATTTTTCGAAAGGAGAAATTATGCCCCGGTTGCTGCTGTTGTCGCGCTGTCCACCGCTGCCCTTGTACTTGGGTGACCGGTTGATTGTTTGGCACTTGACGCGCGAGCTGGGGCGCATGGGCGTGACAATTGACCTGATTGCTCTCGCCAACCGCCGCGAAGATGCCGACGAGATTGCCGACTACGCCCACTTGTTTGCGCAGGTGACGCTGATACCCGAAACGCCGCGCACGCCTTTTCAGTATCTGGCACGTGCGCTGAACCCGCGTGCGCGTTTCCCGCGCCGCCCCGAGCAAGCGTGGCATCCGGCGTTTTGGCACGCCATCAGCGCGCACCTCGACCGCCACCGCTATGACGCGCTGCACCTGTTCGGTGGCTTGCACGTATACGAGTTTTGGCACGCGCTAAGAGGACAACCGGCTGTCATCACGCCCTATGAGTCGTACGCGCTGTTGCTCGCACGGCAGCTGCGTGAGCAACCCGCCAACCTTGAGCTAAGGCTGCGCTGGCTGCTGGCACGCGCACTCGAAAGCTGGATGTACACGCCGTACCAGCGCGCTGTCGTGCTGGCAGAGGCTGACCGCGACGCGCTGGCGGCACTCAACCCGCGCTATAGGCTGGAGGTCATTCCCAACGGCGTAGACCTCGACTACTTTCAGCCGCAAGCCGTACCGCGCGACCCCGCCACGCTGCTGTTTGTCGGCAACTACGCTTATCCGCCCAACCTCGAGGCAGCGTGGGGTTTGGTGGATGAGCTGCTGCCGCGCGTGCGTGCCAGCGTGCCAGAGGCGCGGCTGCTGCTGGTGG
Source organism: uncultured Anaerolineae bacterium (assembly GCA_938022205.1). Taxonomy (GTDB): domain Bacteria; phylum Chloroflexota; class Anaerolineae; order Aggregatilineales; family Phototrophicaceae; genus JANWYT01. The sequence continues at coordinate 118,629 of CALIEB010000024.1, forward strand.
GCAACGCACCGCCGCCCGACCTACTCGCGCGGCAAAGCGACGGCATCACTGTGACAGGGCGCGTGGACGACGTGCGTCCCTACTACGCGCGCGCGACGGCATTCGTGTGTCCGCTGCGGGTGGGTGCAGGCATCAAAAACAAGGTGCTTGAGGCACTAGCGATGGCCACGCCGATAGTCGGCACGCCGCTAAGTTTCGACGGCATTGGTGCGGCGCATGAGCGCGAGGCCCTTATCGCCGACTACGACGACCTCGCTGAGCAGGTGGTGCGGTTGCTGCGTGCGCCCGCGCTGGGCGAACGGCTTAGCGCGGCCGGACGTGCGCTCGTTGAGGCACGCTTTAGCTGGCGCAGCGTTGCCGCACGCTACTGGGAGCTGTACGGTTGGTAGGCAATTTATTGGTTATAGCGCGAGAACTCGCACACAAGCCACGCGCTCTTGCGCTTGCAAAAGCGCGCGCTGCGCTATGCGCTTAGAACACACCGTTAGGCAAGACTTTCTCGTCAGCCCCTACGTTCAAATCAGCGCGTACGTCAGCGTTGGTGTAAAACAAGTAAATAATCACCGCCGCGATGACCGTGCCAACAAAGTCAAACGAACCGCCGAAGAGCGTGCCAAGCACCGAAAGCGCGATCGTGAGGGCTAACACCGCAATGGTAGCGCGCCATGCCCAGTTCTTGCGCTGGAACAATCCTACCGAAATAATCAACTCGGCGACGCTAACAACCAGCAAGACAACGCCTACGACGGTGAGCAACCCTCTAGCTTCGCTTAACTCTCTAGCCGCTTCGGTTAGGTTTTGACGGTCTGTGCTGTTTAACGATGTGCCGAGCTGCTCCGTCGCCGACCCCAGCACGCCTAGCAGCGAGCTGCCCGTGACAACGGCAATGCCGCCACAGATACCCAAGATACCCCCAACAATCAAGTAGATAGCGACGATGGTAACGATAGTGTTGCGTGATTTGCTTACTTGTGTCATGCTGCCCCCTATTGCTTAACAAGACGATGCGCTGTCATCACAGCATGGCTTATTTATAGCACGAAAAAAAAATCGTGCCACTGTGCGCATGCTCTTTGCACTTGCATCGTGTCTTTACGGCGGTTTTGTGCTATTGTAGATAACGTTTCAACGCAACCTACTTCTAAGAAAGGCAGCACATGACCCTCAACGCCGATTTGCTCATGGCACTGCGGCAGGCGATGCGCTTGTGCCAAGACGTGCGCGCACAAGCCTTCAGCGGCATGCAAAAATATAGCGCAGCGAAGGGCGCGTCCGAGCCGGTGACGCTGGCGGACTACGGCGCACAGGCGATTTTGTGCCGCGCTATCGCCCACGCCTATCCTGAAGATGCCGTCATCTCTGAAGAGGACGGTGAGCAATTCTTGCGTCTCACCACCCCCGAGCAACGCCGCGACATTGTCGCGCGCATCAGCCGTTTCACGTGGTCGGACGTGCGCGAGGAGGATGTGGTGGGCTGGCTTAACTTTGGCAAGAACAAGCGAGGCGCGGCGCGCACGTGGGTCATCGACCCCATCGACGGCACAAAAGGTTTCATTGAAGGGCGGCATTACGCGGTTTGTGTCGGCGTGTTGCAAGACGGCAAGCCGACCGACGGCATGATGGCTTGCCCGCAGTATCGCCACGGACGCGGCATGATGGTCTATACCTACAACGGCGCGCTCTATCAGACGGACGCAGAGTGCAACCGCAGCGAGCGCGTCAGCGTGTCGACGCGGCGCGACCCTACCACGTGGCGCAGCGTGCAAAGCTACGAGGACAGCCAGCAAGGCAACAAAGACAGCGAGAAGGTCGTCAACGCGGCGGGGTGGCGTGTGCCTGTGCGCGACCTCGACAGCATGGAGAAGTACGCGCTGGTGGCAAACGGGGACGTGGACTTGTTCGTGCGCCTGCCCAAACCAACGCACTATCGCCACATGATTTGGGACCACGTGGCGGGCGTAGCGTTGGTACTAGCGGGCGGCGGCACCGTCACCGATTGGGACGGCAGCCCGCTGGATTTTTCACAGGGCGAAGTCTTGCCCAATCAAGGGGTCATCGCTAGCAGCGGCGTGATGCACGAGGCACTTGTAGCGGCGGCGCGCAAGGTGGTCACGCGCGTCGTCTAGGGCGGCGCGAAGCCGAAGTTGGCGTAAGCCGCTGCCAAAAAGCGCGGGTCATTGGGTGGCTGGTCGGCGTGCGCGTGACGCAGCTCGATCAGCGTTACGCCCTTGTGCAGGGCTTCGGCGGGCAGCACCAGCTCGTAGGTCTGCCAACCGTCTCGCAGCGTGACCTCGCCCACATCGCGCGCGTTGACGACCACGCGCACGCGCTGACCTTGTCCGTAGGGCAACGCGTTGAAGCGCATGCGCCATGCCTGAACAGGCAGCGTTACCTGTAGTCGCGCCTCCTTGCCCGCCCAGCGCGCTGCCACGCCGCCAATATCTTCCACGCGAAACCAACCCGCGCCGAAGTGCTTGCCGTCGCGCTCGACGGATGGCACGATGCTGCTATCTTCTGCGAGGGCAAGCTGGGCGGGCATGACTGCCGCTAGCGGCGCGAGCATTTGCAAGCGCACTTCGCTGTGTTGGGGGAAAGCGCGCGCGTCGCGCTTGAACGTGATGTCCTCGATAGGCACGTAGTCGCGCGTGCTGACGATGGTTTGATACGCCTCTTCCCACACGTTATCGCGGTCGAACATGGCGATATACGGCACTTGGCGATAGGCAATGTCGCGCGCCCAGAACTCGCGCTCGTAGAAGAAGAGGTACATCTGCGGATAATCACCAAGCATGTACTGCGTGGCACGGTGTGAGCCGAACATAATCACTAACGTATCTTCGGGCGCGTAGTGCTGGCGCACATAGGCAGCGGCTTGCTCGGGCGCGGACGGCACGCGCGCCAACAGTGCCGCAAAGGGCAGCGTTTGCGCGAAGAAGGCACACGCCAGCAACAGCAGCCCCGCCCGCAAGGCAACACGTGCGAAAGGCATGCGCAGCACACGCGGTGCGCCCCATGCCACCAGCAGCCACAGCGGCGGCAGCAGCGGCAAATACAGGCGCGTGCGCTCTAAGGACTCCAGCAGAAAGAGTTTGAGCGTTACGCTAACGAGCCAAAGCAGCAAGAAAGCGACCGCGCCGCGTTTGCCCGCGCGCAGCACGCCTACGCCGGCCAACGCGCTTACGACTGCAGCCGCGAGCAAGGTCGCGTCTTCGCCGCCGAACATGCCGCGTGTGCCGCTCCCAAACGCTGTGATGCGCGTTGCGAGCGACAGATTGTTCGCTAAAAGTGAATCGTTGGCGACGACATGTTGGCTGTGGCTGCGCACCGCGTCGAGATAGGTTGCCAGCCCGCCAACTGCCGCTAGCATGGGCAACGCCCACAGCAGGCACGCCACCACGCCCGCCACCAGCCCTAAGCCCAACAAACGCGGCGCGTCTTTGCGCACCCAGCTCCACAGCCAAATCGCCACCCACAGCAGCGGCAGCGCGTTGTGCGGGCGCACGCCCAGCGACAAGCCGGCGACAAGCGTGCCCGCCGCAAACCATGCGCCAGCGCAGCGGCTTTGTGCGGGGTAACGACGCGCCTCGAGCAGCAAGGCAATTGCCGCCAAAACCAACGCTAGCCCCAGCGTGTCGCTCAACGCCACAAGGCTCGTCAGCCAATAAGCGGGAGTTGCAGCGAGCAGCACGCCCGCCAGTGCGCCCGTCTTGCGGTCAAAGAGGCGCGCGCCGATGTGCGCGGTCGCCATGCCCCCTAACGCGCCGCCCAGCGCGCTGAGCAGCACGAGCGCGCGCTGCCCATCTCCCACCAGTGCGCGCACGCCTTGCGCCAGCATAATATACAGCGGAAAACCCGGCGGATGCGGCTGTTGTAAGTAGAGGTCGTAGCGGTCAAGCGCGAGTGCGAAGCTGAAGCTGTCGAAATCGTCTAAGCCGCCGCTGAGGAACGGCAGGGCGCACCCCAGCACCAGCGCGCCCAGTGCCGCCAAAGAAGTCACCTGTACGCGCAAAAGCCAAGCCTTTCGCAATCGAGACAACGCGCTCTATTCTACCACGCTTCGGCTTGACGTTAATTGTCGTTGCCTAGCCGAGCAGACGCTGTGCCAACACCAACAAGTCAGGCACTTCCACCGGCTTCATCAGCAGCAAATCGGCTAGCTCGGCTTCTTGCTGACGCAGAACAAGCGTATTGCCTGTCACCAAGATGACTTTGATGTTTTTGTCGCGCGGGGTTTCGCGCACATAGCGCAAGACTTCGATGCCCGACACGTTGGGCATGTTAACATCGAGAATCACCACGTCGGGCGGAGCTTCGTCAATTTGTGCGATTGCCTCGCGCCCGTCGGAAGCCGTGCGCACGTCAAAGTATTCGGGGCTAAAGGCATGCGCAAAAATGACGCGCAAGTCGTCGTTGTCGTCCACAATTAGCACGCTTTTGCGAGCGTTGGTGGGTGCGACAACGGACGAGGACACGTAGCCCGATTTGCTGGTGTAACGGCGCATCGCGTCAAGTAGCTCAAAGCGGTTGACAGGCTTGTAAAGCACAGCAACACAGCCCGCTTCCAGACACTCTGTCTCGCGCGTTAGGTCGCCTGTGAGCGCAATAATCGGCACATAGGCATAGCGCGCCGACTGCTTGAGCTGGCTAATGACTTGCACGCCGTCCATGTCGGGCAGGTTAATGTCCATAAGGATACAGTCAAAATGCTCTTGTGCCGCCTTCTCTAGCGCACCGCTGCCGTTGTGGACATGCGTCATCTCATAGTCGGTCATCTGCAGCATATTGTCAATCATTCGCGCTGTGTTGAAATCGTCTTCGACATAAAGCACTTTAAGTCTCATGCGCGTTTCCTTGAAATGGCAAGATGCTATGAAATGCCGACGATTTCTTTAAGGCGAGCGACAAATGTGGTGGGATTGAGCGGCTTGGAAAAATAGCCGTCAAAGCCGGCTTGCATGGCTTCCTCCGCCACGTTTGTCGAGTGATAGGCGGTAATTGCCACCACAGGGATGTGCGCTGTTTTAGCGTTCGAGCGTATGTCAACGAGCATTTGCCAGCCGTCCTTATTGGGCATGGCAAGGTCGGTGACGATCAATGCCGGCTCGATCTTTCTCAGCAGCGCAAGGCATTCGTTGCCATCTTTAGCCAGAACAACATCGATGCCATGATGTTGTAAAATGTGTGAAACAAGCTGCTGGTCATCGTAGGTGTCCTCAACAACGATAAACGTTTGACGCGCCATGTTAATACCTCGCCGCTCTGTAGTTGACAATTTCTTCAATTTCTTGGACGAGTTTGAAAACGTCGAACGGCTTAGAGATGTAGCCATCAAAGCCCTTGCTTAGAATCTCAAGCCTGTCAGATTCCATCGCATACGCCGTGACAGCAATCACAAAGGGCTGTGTGACCAGCGGCTTTTGGCGCAGTGCCTCGATGACGGCAAATCCGTCCATCTTAGGCATGCGAATGTCCAAGAGAATGACGTTGGGCTTAATCTCTTCAATCAGCCTAAGCCCTTCTTCTGCGTCAGTTGTCGTGTATACCGTCGCACCGTAAAAGCCCAAGGCGGTTTGCGCAATGGTAATGTTGTCGAGAATGTCATCAATAATTAAGATGACCAAGTCTTTTAGCGTTTGCATGCTGCTAACTCTCCTGCACAACTTCTAATGTCTCACGTTCCTCAGAAGACTCCTGGGTGATGATGGGCAACGTGACGACGAAAGTGCTACCCTTGCCCACGTCGCTGGTTAGGCGAATGGTGCCGCCCATCATCGACACCAGTTGGCGCACGATGGCTAAGCCTAAGCCGGTGCCACCGCGTTCAATCCCTTGCTTGGACTGGCGAAACTCGTCAAAAATAACCTCCTGCATGGTGGGAGAGATGCCCAACCCCGTGTCGCTCACGCTGATTTGCCATTTGTCATCTTCATGCAAGGCGGCTCTTAAGCTGACCGTGCCTTCGTCTGTGAACTTAATGGCGTTCGAGACCAAATTGATGACGACCTGCTTGATGCGCCCCACATCCCCGACGAGCATCTCGGGCAAACGCTCGTCGACTTCGCTGACAAACGTCAAGCCCTTTTTGTCGGCTAACACTTGATTTTGCCGCACAACCTCGTCGATGAGCTGACGTAAGTTAAACGGCTTGTCGATTAGCTCAAGTCGCCCCGCTTCAATCTTCGACAAGTCGAGAATTTCGTTGATGAGGTGCAGCAGGTGCTGTGCGTTCACAAGCACACGGTTCTGGAACTCACGCTGCTTGTCGGTCATAGTGCCTGCCATGCCCGCCAACTGCAATTGGGTATAGCCAATCACGGCGTTTAGCGGCGTGCGTAGCTCGTGCGACATGGTTGGCGATGAATTGGCTTTTGAGAACGTTAGCGGATTCCGCTTGCCTGCGCGCTAAAGCAATCTCGCGGTTGGCGGTGACGAGTGATTCGTTTTGCCGTTGAATTCTTTGCGCTGACTGTTCGTTGACAAAGTACTGCTCGTTCATAATCTTGGCAACGCGCCACATAATCCAAAACAACGCCAAGTAAAAGACAGTCAACAGCAGCAGCAAAACAACGGTCGCTATACCTCTCGACAGCGTGATGTCGTTTAAAATTTGCGTGACATCGTCGTAAACCTCAAACGCTCCGACAATCTTGCCACCTTCGTAGATAATAGGCACGTAGCTGTTAACCACGCTGACGTTGCGGACAACGCCGTTAAAGCTGTAGAATGTGTCGCGTTGAGACAGGTCAGAGATGACATCGCCCGCTAGGACGCGCTGTAATACCGGACTGTTATACGATTCTTGCCCGATTTGTGAGAACTCTGAAGAGTAGACAGTTAATTTCTTTTGATCGAAAACTTTCACTTTGAGCAGCGTTGTGTCCGCTACAAGCCCAAGAACGCGCTGATGAAATTGGGCAATCTCCGAACTATCGGCGGTAAATGGGCTACCTTGTTCAGCCGCTTGCAGCAGCGCAGGGATTTCATGCTCAAGCGCGACCGCGAAAGCGCGCGCCAAAACAGCATTTTGGCTTTCGCGTAAGGTCACGATGTTTTCAAAAGCCGCTTCTGCTGCCTGCTGCGACAGCACTGCGATCAAAATCATGAGAATGGCGAAGGCGATAAGGCTAAAGACAAAAAAGTACCGCATGGGGCGGAACTTTTGGTCTGGCGGGTTTATCGCTCGAATGATAGCTTGCATAAGGTCTCCATTCAAAGCGTTTAGATAGAATAATACGCCCTGTATTGTAAGTCTATTCTGCAATTAAGACAAGTGATACAGTGCAGATTTTAGCGTTTTCACTTTTTTCTAATGTGAATAATGGTAAAACTATCGCGTATAGGTTGGGCGAGGGCGCGCTATGTCCAAAGCGCGCGCAGGGCTTCGCGCCAGCGCAGCAGCTCGCGGATGATGTCGACGGCTTGCGCGCCGTGCCAGTTCAGCGTTTGCATGAAGTCAAGGCAGACCATGCCTGTGTAGCCGCTTTCGCGCACCAGCGCGACGATTTCCGCCAGGTCGTGCTTGCTCTTCTCAAAGGGCACCTGCAACCTGTTAGGGGCATAGCCGCGCAGGTGTAGGTGGCGCGTGTGCGGCAGCAGCTTGGCGATTTCGGCGGGCTTGTGCTTTTGGCACGCCAGATGCGCCCAGTCAAGCGTCACTTGCAAGCCGTCGACGGCTTCGACAAACGCCAGAGCTTGTGCGGGCGTAGCGGCCATCGAGTCAAGGTGCGGCTCAATGCTCAGCGGCAGCTCGGCTTTGCGTGCCGCCGCCAGCATCTGTTGCAAGCCGTCGACCGCGCGCGCGTGCGCCTCGCTGTCATCGGGCGGATGCGCCGAGCCTGCCGAGACGGTGATGCCGCGCGCGCCAATTGCCTTAACAAACGGCACAAGAGCCTTGAAGATCTTGAGGTCAGTCTCGCGCTTTGCCTCGTCCGCCGCCGAAATGCGCGGCAGCATGACATAAACGTCGACCACCTGCAGATTAAACATGGCGAGGTCACCGCGTATCTCTTGCAGGTGGGCGGCGCGCTTGCTCGGCGAGGTGGCGTGCGCCACGTTGAGATGCCCGCCTGTGCCAAGGTCAACATAGCGAAAGCCCAGCCGCGCCAGCGTCCCCAGCACTTCAGGGAGCAGCAGGTCGTTCATTCCCCAACTGTGAACGGTGAGCGCGGGCATGGGCAGCTATTCCGCTACGCTGTCGACAGGCGGCAGGTTGAAGTATTCGCGGATGGCGTTCTCGATTTCCAGCGCGATGGCGGGGTTTTCTAACAAAAACTGGCGAGCGTTCTCGCGCCCTTGCCCGAGCAGCCCGTCACGATAGCGGAAGAACGCGCCTTTCTTTTCGATGAGTTCAAGGTTGACACCGATGTCAATCAGCTCGCCCGTCTTGCTGATGCCGTTTTCGAGGTACATGATGTCGAACTCGCACTCTTTGAAAGGCGCGGCCACCTTGTTTTTCTTGATTTTGACTTTGGTGCGGCTGCCGACGACATCCTCGCCCTGTTTGATGCTTTCCGTCTTGCGAATGTCAATGCGCACGCTGGAGTAGAACTTCAAAGCCCGCCCACCGGGCTGCGTTTCGGGCGAGCCAAACATCACGCCCACTTTTTCGCGCAGCTGGTTGGTGAAAATCAACGCTACATTGGACTGCTTGACCGCGCCTGTCAGCTTGCGTAGGGCTTGGCTCATGAGGCGCGCCTGCAAGCCCACGTGGCTGTCGCCCATCTCGCCCTCAATTTCGGCGCGCGGCACCAACGCCGCCACGCTGTCAATGACTATCACGTCCAGCGCGCCGCTGCGCACGAACAACTCGGTAATCTCTAACGCCTGCTCGCCTGTGTCGGGCTGCGACACGTAGAGCGTGTCTGTGTTCACACCGATGCGCTCGGCATAGTTGGGGTCAAGCGCGTGTTCCATGTCGATAAACGCTGCTAGCCCGCCGCGCTTCTGTGCCTCCGCCACGATGTGCAAGCAAAGCGTCGTCTTGCCTGAACTTTCGGGACCGTAAATCTCGATGATGCGCCCGCGTGGAATGCCGCCCACACCGATGGCGATGTCTAAGCCCAACGAGCCGCTGGGGATGGTGTCGATTTGCAGGTTGCGCGCATCGCCCAAGCGCATGACTGTGCCTTCGCCATATCGCTTGGTGATGTCCTGTACGGTGCTTTCTAACGATTTGAGCTTGGCTTCGTTTTGCTCACTTTCAAACTGCGGAACGCCTTTGGCGGGGCTTTTCTTCTTGACCATGTGTGTCTGCCTCTTGAGTAAGTTCGCTGACTTGATTTTAGTGTACGGCGTTTTGGTAAAAATGCGAACACCTGCCTTGAGTGTAGCACAAATTTTCTAAAACGCAAGGGCAAACTTGTCAAACACGCTGCCGCAAAAGTGCGCCACATCTTGCGCTAACCTTTTGCTAGTTTTGGCGTAGGTGTTTGTTATAATAGGCACAAGACCTAGCATATGAAAAGGAGCGGAGACATGGCAGACAAACACGCGCGCGAAGCGGTCATTTTGAGCGGAGCGCGCACGCCGCACGGGCGTTTTATGGGCGTGCTGAGCGGCATGAGCGCGGCAGAACTGGGGAGGGTAGCGTTTAAGGCAGCGTTCGAACGCAGCGGTGTTAACCCCGACGACATCAGCGAGGTTATCGTGGGCAACGTGGTGAGCGCAGGCGTGGGGCAGGCTTTGCCGCGCCAAATCAGCATTGGCATTGGGCTGCCCGACCACGTCGGCGGCTACGCGGTCAACAAGGTCTGTGGCAGCGGCATGAAGGCGGTGATGAACGCTGCCGCGAGCATTCGCGTCGGTGACGGCGACGTGTACTTGGCGGGTGGCGTGGAGAGCATGAGCCGCGCGCCCTACCTCAACGACCACGTGCGCGGCGGCAACAAGTACGGCAACATCCAGCTGCGCGACGCGCTGCAAAACGATGGGCTGTGGTGTTCGCTGGAAAACTGGGCAATGGGCAACGCCGCCGAGTTTATCGCCCGCCAGTTTGAGGTCACCCGCGAGGAGATGGACGCTTTCGCGGCGCGCAGCCACCAGCTGGCGCACCAAGCCACGCAAAGCGGCAAGTTCAAACGCGAGATTGCGCCCGTCGTCATCAAGGGCAAGAAGGGCGACACGGTCGTTGACACCGACGAATCCATTCGCCCAGACACAACAATCGAGACGCTTGCGGCACTCAAGCCAGCGTTCGAAAGCGACGGCTGCGTGACGGCGGGCAACGCGCCGGGCATGAACGACGGCGCGTCGGCGATGGTCGTCACCAGCCGCGAATACGCCGAAGCGCACGGGCACACGCCTATTGCGCGCATTGTCGGCTACGGGTACGCGGCGGTTGCGCCCAAGCTGCTCTTTTACGCGCCGGTGAAGGCGGTGCCGATTGCCTTGCAAAAGGCGGGCTGGACAGCGGACGAGGTCGACCTCTATGAGTTTAACGAGGCGTTCGCCTCGCAAGTGCTGGCGGACATGCGCGGGCTAGAGCGCGAAGGTCATCCCATTCCGCTCGAGAAAATTAACGTACACGGTGGCGCGATTGCGCTGGGGCATCCGCTCGGCTCAAGCGGCTCGCGCATTCTCATCACGCTCATCCACGCGCTGCAGGACAGAGGCTTGAAGCGCGGCGTGGCTGCCTTGTGCTTAGGCGGCGGCGAAGCGGTCGCTATGGCGGTTGAACTGGAGTAATGCCCCCTTTTCCCATAACAAGACGGGATGGGATGCTGCTCGCGGTGATCCTCTTCATCGCGGGCTTTTTGCGCTTGGGCGAAGCAGGCGTGGTCGAGTATTTCCACGACGACGGCATGCTGGCGACGCTGGCGCAGGAGTTGGTGACAGGGCAGCGGTTCGCGTGGACAGGCATCATCTCCAGCACGGGCATCCCCAACCCACCGATGAGCGTTTACGTGCTTGCGCCGCTGTTCGCGCTCTCGCTTGACCCGCTGTTTGCCATTGGCGGCATCATGCTGTGGAACGTGTTCGGCGTGGCGGTGCTGTGGGCAATGGCGCACCGCTGGGGCGGGCGCACGGTGGGCTTGCTGGCGGGCTTGGCGTACGCCGTCAACCCCTACGCCGTGCTGTACAGCCGCAAGCTGTGGGCGCAGGATTATCACACGCCGTTTTTGTTGCTGGCGATTGCGCTGGCACTTTATGGCTTCGCAGAGGGCAAACGGCGCGGGTGGGCGCAAGCTCTCGCGCTGCCCGTGTGGCTGGTCGGCTCGCAAATTCACTTCGCGGCGTGGGCGTTGCTGCCTGTCTACGCGCTGCTGGCGTGGCGCGGGCGCACGGTCTGGCATGGGCGCGCCCTGATGGCAAGCGGCGCGCTGGCGGTGTTGGTCGTGCTGCCTTACGGCGTGGGCTTAGCGCAAACGCTGGCGCAAGACCCCACGCGCATCGCCGCCGCCGCCGAACGCTCGGACATCGCGCGCGGCTTCGCCCTGTCAGGCGCAGCTTGGACGCAAACGCTCAACCTGCTACAAGGCTACGGCATGGCGGAGGCGGTCGCCGCCGCACAAGCGGATGACATGGCGGCGCGCGTGCCACCATCGCCACTGTGGGGGCTGCTGCCGCCGCTGGCGGCACTAGGCGCGTGGCAGCTGCGCCAGCAGCGTGGGCTGCTCGTAGCAGTGCTGGCGTGGGCGTTCTTGCCCGCGCTGCTGCTTACCCCCGTTTGGACGCGCGTTTACCCGCACTATTTCGTCGCCAGCATCCCCGCGCTAATGTGGCTGGTGGGCGCGGGCGCGGCAGCGGTCGTGCGCGCTGTGCCGTCGGCGTTGGGCGTGCCGTCGGCGGTGGGCGAGCGCGTGCTGCTAGCGGGCGTGGCGGTGCTGTTCCTCACGCAAGCCATGTATTGGCGTGGCGTGCTGCGCTACGTGGCGCAAACCCCGCTCGACTACCCCGCCTTCACCACGCCGCTGCAAGAGCTGCTGCCCATCCGCGACGCGCTGGCGACTTTTGACGATGTCATCGTGCTGAGCAAAGGCATGGCGTGGGACATCGACCACGAGGCGGTCGTGTGGTCGACGCTGCTAGCGGGGCGCGTGACTTGCGTGCGCACGCTGCGCGATGGCTACGCCGTGCTGCCTGCGCGCCCTTTCGCGCTGTTGGTCGCGCCCGACGCGCCGCCTTCGCCAACGCTAGCGTTTTATGCGGGCGTTCCTGCCACGCGCTTCAACACGCGCGGGCAATCCTACACGCTTTACGCACACGCCAGCGCGCCCGCCGACGCAACCGCGTGGCAAGACGTGCGCGCTGATTTCGCCAACGGCGTGCGCCTTACAGGCTATGCGCTGGAGGCGACGCGCATGCGGCTGCGCTTCGCCTTGCCTTTCACCGCGCCGCGCGGCACCGACTACCAGTACAGCGCGCAGTTCTTCGACGAAGACGGGCAACGCCTAGCGCAGCATGACGCGCGCTTTTGGCATGGCGCACACTGGTGCGCGGGGGACATGCTGCGGCTTGACGTGCCGCTTGCGCCGCCGCCACAGGCACACACGCTACACGTGAGCCTCTATCGCCTCACGCCGCTGGGCTACGAAAACAGCCCCCTCACCAGTGGCGAAGGGGCTGCCGTCATCATCTTGCCTTAGCGGTCAAGATACGCACGTTTTGCACCATCGCGTACCATGTGTCGCGAATGGGTTCAACGTCTTTTTCGCTGGGCATGCCCAGGGTGAACAGCCTTAGGGCTGGCATTTCAGCGTCAACAAAGCCCGCCACAAACGTTTGCCGCCCGTCTTTGAAAGCAACGTGCATGCCGAAGGCACGTGTTTCTTGGCTGCGCAGCTCTTCGTAGGTGTACGATGCCGCATCTTGGAACAAGCTAAACACGTTGTCCGCCACGATGCGATAGTCAAACGCCGCCGCTTCTTCAGGCGTGACCGACAGCGTCAAGAACAGCATGCCGATAACGTAGCCCTTAGGTTGGTAGCTTGGGTCCACAATGCCCGCCGCGTCCTCTTCGAACTGGGCGATGGCATAGCGTTCGGGATAGACCTGCCAGCCCTCTGGGTAAGCGATTGACAAGCCTACATCTTGCCAATCGTAGCGATTGGGCAGTGGCTGCGCGTTCACGCCCTGAATTGTGCCTAACATGTAGCCCAGCGTGTAGCCGTGCGCGAGGAGCGTTTGCTCATCAGGCGCAACGAACGACAGTGCCGTGATAATGTCGTCTTGCCGCCAAATCGTCGTATAAGATAACACGGGCGCGGTGGTCACCACCAGCACCGCGCGCCGCCCCAGTACGCCGAATTCAATGCGCTCGACCTCTTGAATTTGTGCCAGCGTCACCAACGATGCCACCACATCGTCCAACGCGGGGTCTTGTTCTTCGGTGATGAGGCTTAGCGGCAAGCCGGTAATGCTGAAATAGACCGTGCTGGGCATGGTGCTAAGGTCACCATCGGCAGCTAACGCCAGCGATTTTTCGTCGGGCGCGAAGTAAATTCCCCCGTCACCCACAGTGAACAGCCAGCCTTGAGGGTAGTTGAACGTGAACCCCAAATCTTGGACGGTGAACGTTTCGGTCAGGTCGTAGAGCAGTTGCGACTGCTGTTGAGCAAAGACACGCACCCCCACCATTACCACCAAAAGTACGACAAGCAATCGACGCATCATCTTGATAATCCTTTGTTTTCAAGCTGAAAAAGTATCGTATAGGGTTATTGTAGCGCAGAACGAGCGGCAATTGGCGAAAAGTTGGGCAATTTCGTCACAAAAACCAAACTTGATAACGTTCATTAACAATGGTTTTACATAACAATAACACAAGGGCGTTAAGGTTTCATGTGCCATTTTTTCTAAACATGGAGCGTTGGGACGATGAGCAGCGAAAAGAACAAACCGATCACCATCCGCTTTCTGCTCGATTTACAAGCGGAAGAGGTAGTACATGTCGACGTGACTTTTCCTAACTTGAAGCAAGCCAAGCGCGCTCTGCAGGACGTAGCGGCGGCTAACGGCGCGTTGGTGGCGTTAACAGCGGGTGAAGAGCTGCCGGTACTCATTCGCACTGCCGACATCTCAGCGGCGTATATGCTCGCCGAAGAGCGCGACAGCTAGCACCTCAGGGGGCGATGACGAACGCGCCTAAACGCACGCTGTCGCCCTCGCCGTCTTCACGCACAAACCGCTGCCCCGTCGCCAGCTCGTAATGCCCTATGTCGACCCAATAGGATAAGCCGCGCTCAAACGTCAAAAAGTCGGCAATGCCAATGAGAAGGTCACCACTGCGCCACGTGCCGTACGCCAGCGGAATGTCTGCAGCATGTTCGGGCGCGCCGTCGAGCGTGCGGATAGTGCGCAAATGGGTGAACTGGCGCGGCGTGTCTAGCGTTTGCGCTGTATCCAGCACGCGGTAGACCGTTGAAACCCGCAGTCGCCCGCTGATGACGCGCTGCTGCCACGCCACCAGCTCCAGCCCGCTGCTAAAGCGTATCGGCGGCGCAATCGGCAGATAAACCGACGGCACGCTGCTGTCACCCGCATAGAGAACGTAGCTAGTGGGCGGCGCGTTCTTCATGCTTTGCAACGTCACCTCGTCAGCTGTCAAGCCGGCGAACTGCGCCTCTTCCCACGCGGGCATGCCTTCTACGTCGGTCAGCAGCAGCGCGGGCGTGTGCGGCAGCAGCAGCGTTGTCCAGCCGTCGACGATGCGATGTGGCTTCTCCCACAGCAGCACCGCCCACGTCGCTGGCTCGCCGCGCGTCTGTAGGTCGTCGCTTTGCGTGAACACGACCACTTCGCGTCCTTCGGGCAGCTGGTACGCGAGGTCGCGCGTCGCTTTTAGTGGCATGCTCAAGCCATTAACCACAAGTTGCTGGTCGAGCAAGCGCAGGCTAGCGTTGATTTGCAGCGTCCACACGCCGCCAACCAGCAGCAGCAACCCCACCACTAGCGCGCGCGCGCCGCGCCAGCGCATGGCGGCAACGCTCGCGCCGCCTAGCACCGCCAGTGTAGGCAACGCGCTAAGCAGGTAGTGCAAGCGCGGCGGGGCGTTCGGGCGGTCGATGCTGAAGACAACCAGCGGAGCAATCGCCGCGAACAGCAGCAGCTCCGCCAGCGCGCGCTGTTTACGCCCCAGCAGCGCGACGACGCGAAACCAAACTATCGCGCCCAGCCCATACAGCACGACCACCCCAGCCGCCGCCAAGTCTTGCGCGTCGGTGGCAAGTGCCTCGTCACCGCTGGCCAAGTAATCCCAATTGCGGTTGAGCGCAAGCTGCGCGCCGTGCCGCAGCACAAGGTCAGACCAGCGGGCTGGCTCGTCGCGCTCGCGGCGCAAGACGGCGGCATATTCCTCTAGCACACCCGTCGCGCAACACAACCCATGCCAGGCAAACGGTAGCAACGGCAGCAGTGCCAGCAAGCCGCCCGCCACGAGCGGCAGCAGCCACTTAGGTTGGCGCATATAGCGCAGCAGTGCCACAACGTGCGCCAACCCCAACGCCACGCCCGCGAGGTGAATTTGGAAGGCGATGCCCGCCGTTGCGGTCGCCGCGAACACGCCCCACCGCCGCCAGCGACTGCCCGCTACGCCCCAATACATACTCGCCAGCCAAAGCACGGTGAGCGGCGCGAGCCAGTTTTGCGCCCAGATGCTGCGCGAGAAGAACACGTTAAACGGCATGGTGGCGAACAGCAGCGCGCTCGCCCACGCTGTCCACGCGCCCCAAGCGCGCCGCACCACCGCCCACAGCAGCACCACCGCTAGCCAGCTTATCACGCTCATGTACTGCGTTGCGAATAGCGGGTCGGTGCTGACCAGATAGGGCGGCACGAAGGCATACACGGACGCGGGCAAGTTGGGCAAGCTGGCAGAGCTGGCGATGCCTAGCGGCGCGACCACGCCCTCGCGCGCCATACGCAACGCCAGCACGCTCAGGCGCGCCTCGTCGCTGGCGAAGGCGTTCACGCCGGCGTAGCCTAAGCGCAGCACACCCGCCAGCACAAATACCGCCAGCACCGCCAGCCACTCTAGCGACCGCGCCGCACGCGGCAAGCTCACGGCTTCACCATGATGTTGATTTGGTTCACGCCCAATGCTAGCGGCGTGAAGGTCGTGCGCGTCAGCACCTGCACCAGCGCGGGCAGCCCGAACAGGGCGAACTGCACGCGCTTGGGCAGCAGCGGCAAATATGGCACGTCCCACAAGCCGTCGCCGAATTGCTTGATGACGCGAAAGCCGGCTGCTTCGCCCCATGCACGCCACTGCGACGGCACATGACAGTTGATGTGCGTCTTGTCCTTGCCGATTGCGTCGTTGTCGCGGTCTTTCCAGCGGCGCAGCGCGTATTCAGGGTGCGGTGTGGCGAAGAGAAACAAGCCGCCACTTTGCAAGACGCGCCACACGTCACGCATGGTCTGGGCGGGGTCGGGCAAATGCTCGAGCAAGTGCAGTGCCACGACAACTGCCAGCTGCCCATCGGCGAAGTCGCTGAAATCGGTGGCATCGCCGACACGCAAGCGCGCGCGCGGCGCGACCTTTTGCGCCTGCTCAATGCTGTAGGGAATGAGGTCAACGCCCCAGCAGGTGAATTCGTCCTGCAGCAAGCCGAGCAAATCGCCCAAGCCGCAGCCCATCTCAAGCAGCTGGCGCGTGTGGTCACCTTTGGGCGCGTAGCGGCGCACGAGCGCGGCGTAGTAGCGGCGCGCAAACCAATACATGCTAAACCGCCCTAGCGGGCGGTCGGCATAGTTCCACTTCTTGAAGTAGGCTTCGGTGTAGTGTTCTGTCGGCACAGGCTGTGGCATGCGCCCTCCTTCGAAATGCGTTAGACCATCAGCTCGAGCGGCAGCACCTGCTCGCTGCACGTGTCGTACAGCGTAAACGTGATGTCAGGCAAGCTCAACACGCCGTAGCTGTGCGAGGTGTCGCGGGTGCTTTGAAAGGTGTAGAGCGAGCCGGCGTTGAGCAGACAGCCTTGCTGGACGCGCATGAACAGCGGCAGGTGTGTGTGTCCTGTGATGAGGATGTCTGCCTTCAGCGACGACAGCACCATGTTGAGATAGGTCGGACTGAGGTGGTCACGATACATGCCCCACATGTTGTTGCCGGGCTTGCCGTGACACATGAACACGCGCACGTCGTCAAACTCACCGCGCCATTCTAAGGGCAACCCCTTCAAATATTTGGCGTTTTCCTTGCTGATACCGTTAAACGACTCGTCATGATTGCCGCGCACGACCACCACGTCAGATTCACGCAGCACGTCGACCACGCGGTTTTGCTCGGGCCCGCGCCCGATAAGGTCGCCCGCACAGAGAATGTGCGACACGCGATGCACCTCGCGCAGCTTGTTAAGCGTTGTCTCCAACGCATGTAAATCCCCGTGGACATCTGATATGATTCCAATCTGCATAAGCCTATAAGCCTTCGTACCGTCGATATGGCGTTTATTATAAAGCAGGATGGTTAATTGTGTACCCTCTGGTGTTCCGTAATCTACTAGCAAGCGTATTATGGACGGTCGTGCTGCTCGGCACGGCGGCGGCGCAAGCCGTCAACGCGAGCAACTGCACCCTGAGCCCCACCTTGAGCTATCGCTTTAACGTGCGCATAGGCTTTTGCCTTGAGGTGGTGATTGAGGACGACAGCGCGGGCGAGCTGGGCTTTACTGCGTTGGCGATGGGCGACGGCGGCACGCTTTACGCGGCGCGCCCGCTGCGGGGAGAGGTGTTCGCGCTGACCGACAGCACGAGCGACGGGCTGCCCGACCAACCGCGCCTGCTGCTCGAAGGTTTAGACACGCCGAGCGCGCTAGCGTTTGCTGACGGCACGCTCTACGTGGTCGCTGGCACGCAAGTGCTGGCGTGGCGCGACGGCACGCTGCGCGTTCTCATTGACGACCTGCCAACAGGTGGCATCTGGCACGGCGGCTTGGTCGTGCATGACGGCACGCTTTACGTCGGCGTGAGCGCGGCGTGCGACACATGCGACGACCGCACGCGCGGGCTGGTGCTTGCCTACGACCTGTCGAGCGGAGCGCGGCGCGTCTTCGCGCGTGGGCTGCGCGAGCCGCGCGCGTTGGGCGTGGTCGACGGCACGCTGTGGGCGGGCGACATCGCCCCTTACGCCTATCTTGGCAAGCTGGGCATGGACGAACTCAACGCGCTGGAAGAAGGCGGCGACTACGGCTTTCCGCGCTGCATTGGCATAGAAGGCGATTGTGACGGCACGCACGCACCGCGCTACCGCTTCCCCGCGCAAGCACAGCCTTACGCCCTGCTAACCTACACAGGTGCAGCGTTCCCCGAGTGGCGCGGCGACCTGCTGGTGCTTTTGGCTGGCACGCCGCATACGCCGAACCCGCTGGGCTACCAGCTGCTGGCGATACGCCGACAAGGCGACACGTCGGCTGTTCTCTACGCGATAAGTCCATACCACGAACATGGCTTTAACAACGAGGAAGTGTACGACGGCGCAAACATATGGCTGAACCGCACGGCTGGTGGTCTCGCCAAGCAAGGGTACAGCTTCTATCCCCACCACGCTTACGGGCTGGTGCAGAGCCCGGAAGGCTGGCTGTACTTGAGCGTGGGCGGCGGCGGCATCTACGCGCTGCGCCCAAACACCCCGCTTGACACCCGCTGAATTTAGACTTGTCGCGCACAATGCCCACGACTATAATATGTTTAACAATAGCGACTTGGTCGAGTGGCTAGGCGATGTTCTACAAAACCTTCTGTTTCTCAAAGACCCGTCGCGGGTAATTGAAAGAGGGTATTGAAAATGACGACATTTCTGCTCATTCGCCACGCCACCAACGATTTTGTCAAAACAGGTAAGCTCGCTGGGTGGACAGCCGGCGTACACCTCAACGAAGAGGGACAGACGCAGGCGGCTGCGCTAGGCGAGCGACTGGCAAAAGTGCCGTTGCACGCCCTCTACGCTAGCCCGCTCGAGCGCACGATAGAGACCGCCCAAGCCATCCAAAAGCATCACCCACATCTGACAATACAAGTCCATGAGGGCATCGGCGAAGTGCGCTACGGCGACTGGGAAGGCAAGCCTATCGCCGAGCTAACGCAGCGTAAGATGTGGCAGGTCATTCAGGAGTACCCTACTCGCGCTTATTTCCCCAACGGTGAGACAATGCGCGCCGCACAAGCCCGTGTTGTCGACGCGCTCGAAGTGTTAGCGCACGCCCACCCGAGCCAGACGGTGGCGGTGGTCTTTCACGCAGACCTGATTAAGATGGCACTGGCGCACTATTTGGGCATGCATCTCGACAATTTTCAACGCATCGTGGTGTCACCCGCGTCGCTGAGCGTGGTGACGCTGGGACACAGCCGCCCGTTCATCGTCACGATGAACGATACCGCCCACCTGCAAGGCTAAGAAGCGCGACGCAGCAACACAGCGCGCAAAAGGGAGCGTAATCCATGAACCCGATAGAGCTAGAACTCAAACCGATTGACTTTATTACGATTGGCACGATTGGACCCAAAGGCAAGCGCGTGTTTCATCTCCAAGCGGGGCAAGGCAGCCAGCTGGTCACCTTTACCATCGAAAAAGAACAGGCTTGGGCATTAGCCGAAGCTCTGCGCGACATCATCGACACCATCGACGCGCAGCGCAATCAAACCACCGAAGTCGAGCTTGCTGCGTTGGACATGGACTTGCGCGAGCCGATTGTGCCGCTCTTCCGCGTGGCGCAAATGGGGCTGGGCTGGGACGAGGACGCGGAGATGGTCGTGTTGATGGCGCAGGAAATGGTCGTGCCATTCATGAGCGATGAGTCAACAGATAACCCGCCGCCCAAAGCGGGCGAAGTGCGCATGTGGGCGACGCTGGCGCAGATGCGCGCCCTCAGCCTGCACGCGATGCATATGGTCGAACAAGGGCGACCTAGCCCCCGCCTCAACGGACGCATTACCTACTACTGGTTGTAGTCATCATGCCCGCGCCGCTGATTTACACCGCCAAAACGCTGGATGATGCGCTGACGCTGCCCTATGAGGCGGTGATGACCGCGCTGACTTACGGTAGCGTGCAAGAAGAGCTGGGATTAATGCGCTTCGGCTCCAACTACACGTTTTTGGTTAGCGTTTGCCACGAAGACGACAGCTTCTTGGCGGTGTACAAGCCACAGGCAGGCGAACGCCCGCTTTGGGACTTTCCCGACGGCACGCTGTGCAAGCGCGAAGTCGCCGCCTGTGTGCTGAGCGAGGCGTTGGCGTGGTATCTCGTGCCGCCGACGGTGCTGCGTGAGGACGCACCGCGTGGCTTAGGCTCGCTGCAGGTGTTTATTCAGCATGACCCCGAACGCCACTACTTCACGTTCGGCGAGGCGGAACAAGCCGCACTGCAGCGCATGGCAGCGTTTGATGCTATCGCCAACAACGCCGACCGCAAGGGTGGACACTGCCTGCTCGACGAGACGGGGCGCGTGTGGGGTATTGACCATGGGCTGTGTTTTAACCATGTGAACAAGCTGCGCACGGTCATCTGGGACTTCGCCAACCAAGACCTGCCCGCCGACGTGTTGACCGACCTCGTCCGTCTGGGTGCCATGTTGGCGGATGACACGCACCCGACGACCGCCACATTTGCCGCGCTCTTGGACGAAACAGAGCTGCACATGTTCAAGAAGCGTGTGCGCCGCCTGTGCGAAACGCGCAAGTTCCCCGCGCCCACAACCAGCCACAGCCGCCCTTGGCCGCCCATTTAGGGCAATGGCTGGTCTATTGCGCAACCCACGCCTTTACCCTATACTCCCCGTAACTATTCAAAAAATTCAAAGGCAGCGTTTATGTCAACTTTAGCGCGTGCGGATGTGCCTGTCGCACAAACTTGGCACAAAGAGAGCGTTTTCGCCGACGTGGCAGCGTGGCAAGAAGAGTTTGCCAGCGTTGCAGCGTGGTTACCGTCGCTGGCGGCGTTTAACGGCACGCTGACCAGCAGCCCCGACCGTCTAGCGGATTGGCTGGAGGCCGCCAGCCAGCTGCGCCGCCGTGTCATGAAGCTCTATTTCTACGCCGCGATGTCGGCAGCGGTGGACAGCAGTGACACGGTAGCCAAAGGCTTGTTGGGGCAAGTGGGCGGGTTGTACGGGCAAGCCGCCGCCACCACAGCCTTCGCCGAGCCGCAAATCTTGGCGATGGGTGAGGCGCAGCTCTTGGCGTGGATTGCCGAGCATCCGCGCCTTGCTATCTACGAGCAGTGGGCAAAAGACCTGTTTCGCCAGCAAGCGCACGTGCTGTCTGCCGAAGTGGAGGCGGTGCTGGGCGCGCTCTCTGACCCGCTGCGTAGCATCGAAGAAATCGCTAGCGAGCTGGCGAACGCGGACATGAAGTTTGCCGACGCGCACGACAGCGC
Source organism: uncultured Anaerolineae bacterium (assembly GCA_938022205.1). Classification (GTDB taxonomy): domain Bacteria; phylum Chloroflexota; class Anaerolineae; order Aggregatilineales; family Phototrophicaceae; genus JANWYT01. The sequence goes on from CALIEB010000024.1 coordinate 139,942, forward strand.
AGGCACGCCGCACGCTGTTACTCAGTCCTCGCTCGACACGCACCTTGAAAGCCATGACCGCACGCTGCGCCGCAGCGCGTGGCAAAACTACGCCGATGCTTATCTAGCGGTCAAGCACACGCTGACACAGGTTTACCTGACGCACGTCAAAACCCGTGTCACGCTGGCACGGCTGCGCAAGCACGATAGCGTGTTAGCGGCGCAGCTTTCGCCGTTCAACTTACCGCAAGAGGTGTTTCACAACCTTATCCGCACGTTTAAGGCAAATCTTGGCACGTGGCATCGCTTTTGGGATGTTAAGCGACGCATTCTCAAGCAGGACACGCTGCAGCCCTATGACATTTGGGCACCGATAACGCAAAACGAACCCAAAGTGTCTTATGAGCAGGCGGTTGAGTGGATTAGCGCGGGCATGCAGCCGCTTGGCGATGCCTATGTGGAGGTACTCCGTCGCGGCACGTTGGAGCAACGGTGGGTAGATTACGCGCCCAACAGCACCAAGCGACAAGGCGCGTTCTCCTTCGGCACTTACGACACCTACCCCTTTATCATGATGAGCTATGACGGCGGCTTAGGCGCGCTGAGTACGCTGGCGCACGAGCTAGGGCATTCGCTGCACTCCTATTGGATGCGCCAAACGCAGCCGGAAGTCTACGCGCATTACAGCATGTTCGTCGCCGAAGTCGCCAGCAACTTCAACCAAGCCATGACGCGCGCCTATTTGTTCCAGCACAACCAAGACCGCGACTTCCAGCTTGCGCTTATCCAAGAAGCCATCAGCAATTTCCATCGTTACTTCTTCATCATGCCTACGCTGGCGCGCTTTGAGTACGAGGTCTACAGTCGTGCCGAACAGAACAAGTCAATCACCACTGACGACCTGCTGGCGTTGATGCGCGACTTGTATGGCGAAGGTTACGGCGACACGATGACGGATGACCCCGAGCGCACCGCCATCACGTGGGCGCAGTTTTTGCACCTCTACGAGCCTTACTACACCTTCCAATACGCCACTGGTATCAGCGCGGCGCATGCCCTTGCGGAGGATATTTTGGCGGGTGACGAGGCAGCCGCCCGCCGCTACATGGACTTTCTCAAGGTCGGCGGTGCGCTCTACCCACTGGACGCGCTTAAGTTGGCGGGTGTCGACATGACCACGCCCGAAGCGGTCGAAAAGACTTACGGCGTGCTGGCGCGCTTGGTCGACCGCCTCGAGAGCTTTGTAGAATAACCGCTAGCGGCAGCTTTCCGGCAGCGGCGCGTTAGGGTTGATGGGCGCGTTCTCAATGATGACCGTGCCACCTGTGCCGCTGCTGTCGAGCAAGAATTGGGCGAACTCACGCACGATGAGCGCGGCTTCTGCCTGTGCGTCGGCGAGGATGCCGTCCTCTAACGCCTTGTCGCGGAATTGGCGCAGGGCGTAGAGGCGTGATTCGCGGTCAACGCGCGGCTGCTTGGGCGCGAAAACGCCCGACGATTGCTCGGCGATGTAGGTCTTCTGCTCGTCGATGTAGCAGGCTTGCAGGGCAGGCGCGGGCAGCCGCAGCGTCAGCGTGCGTGTCTGTGCGTCGTAGCGCAGGTCGTCTTGTGTGATTTGCCTCATGTCGATGCCCGCTTGCACGTGTCCGACCGCCACCATCACTTGGCGGTTGCCGTAAAGCGTTTGCAGCAACGCGGGCATATCGGTCTTCATCTCGACGATGTTGGCGTAGTTGTAGCGCATGGTCGTTAGGTTAGAAAGGCGCGTGAAGGGATCAACGACTGGCACGAAGACGCTTGTCATGGTGGTGGGCGCGTTCCCGCCGATAGCTTGTGCGATGCTGCTGAGGATGCCGTTGATGCCCAACCCTGTCGCCAAACCTAGCCCGAGCAGCCCCAGCGCGATAAACAGCATACAGCCCATCCCACCCACAAACGACCACATCATGCGCGGCGCACAGCCCGCCAGCCCTATCAACGACAAACCTGATGCAGCACGTTTGGGGTTTTGCCAGTCGCTCATGGCTCTCTCCTTCTGTACAAGCGATCGCTTTAGTATAGTATAGCGTGTCGACGCAAGACAGGAGAGCTGTGCATGCAAACGCTTATACGCTGTATCAGCTGCGACGGTTACGGCTGGCACGTCGATGACTTCAGCGGCGATGTCGAAACGTGCGATTGGTGCGGCGGCTTGGGCTATGTCTATCGTTACGCCGACGGCAGCGACCACCGCATTCCGCCCGCTGATTGGGCGCGCGTCGCCGATACCCTAGAACAGCTCGAGGCGGAGCGGCTGCGCGAGCTGGGCTACACAGGCAGCGCGAAAAAACCTTGGGAGCAAGAGATACGCAAAGGCACGAAAGGCGGCGCGAACCCCTATGAAGCTGACTAAGCTCACGCTGCTGCTGACGCTGGCGGGGCTGCTGTTGCGGGCGGGGGTGGCGTTCAGCCGTGACCCGCTGCTTGCCTATTTGCCCGATGGTGGCGACACGTCGTGGTACTTGGCAAACGGCGAAGGGCTGCTGAGCGGCGCGCCTTCGGGCGTGTCGTCTTACGGCGTTCCCTTCTACGTTGAGGTCATTCCCGTGCCACCGCTTTACTTGATTTTTGTCGGGTTGCCGCAGCAATTCTTGGACGACGCGGCGGCGATTGTCGTCATTCGCGCCCTACAAGTGCTGATGAGCGTGGCGGTGGCGTGGTTGGTGGCGGACGCGGCGGCACGTCTTGCCGACAGCGCGCAGGCGGGCTTGGTCGTGCTGGCAGTCATGCTCTTTGACCCGTCGCAAGTGCTTGAGCCGACAATCCTCAACACTGAAACGCTGTATTTGTTCTGGATAGGGCTGGGGCTGTGGGCATATGTGCGCTGGCAAGGGACGACGCGCCCGCCCGCCCACGCTTGGGCGACGGTGGGGCTGGCGTTCGGGCTGGCAACCCTGACCCGCGCCGTCAGCCTGCTGTTCCCCTTTGTGCTGGCGGCGCATGCGCTGTGGTTTTGGCGAAGACAAACGCGCGTGGTACTCGGCGGCGTGCTGCTCATGCTACTGACGTACAGCGCAACGGTCGGCATTTGGACAGGCTACAACGCGCTGTTCTGGGGACGTTTTGTCATCGCCAGTGACCAATTCATGCCAGCCGTGTGGCGCGGCGCGGTCTCGCCCGCAGGGTCGCCGCAAGAGAACGATGCGCGCCTCATCCGACCCGACGAGCTGCCCAAAGACTGCGAGCGCGATTGCAAGTTCCAAGTGCCAACGACGCGCTATGTCGAGCAAACGCTGGAGACCATCACTGCCAACGTGGCGGGCTACCTACGCCTGCGCGTCAGCCAGCTTCTCAACGCCTACTTCACGCCGCACAGCACGATCTTGCTCGGCGGCGAGAGCTTGCGCGCCCTTGCCGCCGCGTGGCTGAACAGCGGCTTGACGTGGGAAGGCTTGCTGCGCCTCGTCAGCGGCGATAACTTTGCGCCCAAGCTGCTCATCTATGTCTTTCACGTGGGCGGCATTGCGCTGGGGCTGCTGGGCGCGTGGCGGGCGCGTCGCCGCCCACGTCTTGCGCTCATTCCGCTAGCGTTCATCGCTTATACCACCGCGTTGCACGTCGTCATGCTGGCACTGCCGCGCTACATCTTCCCCACGTTCGTGGCGTGGTGGATGCTGGCGGGCGCGGCGTTTAGCCCCACGCCGCAACCTCAGGAAACTGTGCCAGCACCTGGGCAAACTGCTGGCGAATAGCGTGCGCTTCCGCCTCGCTGGCTGCCTCAAAGCGCAGCGACAGCACCGGCTCGGTGTTGCTGGCGCGCACGATGCCCCAGCCATTGGCGAAAGTCACGCGCACGCCGTCGACCGTGTCGACCACCCCCGCGCCCGCAAGGGCTTGCGCCGCCGCCGCCAACACGCGCGCTTTTGCTTCGTCCGGGCAGTAGGGGCGATATTCAGGCGTGCTGTAAAGACGCGGCAGCGTGTCGTCCAGCGCGCTGAGCGGCTGCCCGCTGTTCTGCATCAGCTGTAAGATGCGCCCCATCACCAAGAAAGCGTCGTCCACGCCGTAGTAATCCTCACCGACGAAGATATGCCCGCTCATCTCACCGCCAAGCAGCGCGCCGTGTGTGCGCATGGCATCCTTGACGATGCTGTGTCCGCTGGCGACCATGACTGGCACGCCGCCCGCCGCTTTGACCGCGTCAAACAACACTTGGCTGCACAGCACTTCCCCCACCACCACCGCGCCCGTGTGACGCACCAGCAGGTCACGTGCCAACAACGCTAGCACGCGGTCGGCGGCAATCATGCGCCCGTTCTCGTCGACCACGCCGACCCGGTCCGCGTCGCCGTCAAAAGCAAAGCCCACGTCCGCGCCCACCTCGCGCACTTTGGCGGCAAGGTCGCGCATGTTGGCTTCGTCTTGCGGGTTGGGCAGGTGATTGGGGAAGCCGCCGTCGCTTTCGAGATAAATGCCCGTCACGTCTTGCCCCCACGCCTGCAAGAGCTGCTGCGCGAAGACCCCGCCCGTGCCGTTGCCCGCGTCAATCACCACGCGAAACGTCCGCGCTAGCGACACGCGCCGCGCGATGTCCTGCACATAGGGCGCGCGCATGTCGTAAGTGGTGACCGCGCCGCTGCCCTGCGTGTAGTCGCCGTCACGCACGTGCTGAGCAATCGCTTGCAGCACGTCGCCGTAGAGGTTGACGCTGCCCACCGACAGCTTAAACCCGTTGTAGTGGGGCGCGAGGTGGCTGCCGGTCACCATCACGCCGCCGATGCCACCCGCTTGTACCGCCTGCCAGTAAATCAGCGGCGTGCTGACCTCGCCCACCTGCAACACATCCACGCCACTCGCAGCCAACCCCTCGCACAGCGCGGCGTAAAGCGCGGGCGAGCTGCGGCGGTTGTCATGCCCGACGACAGCGCGGCGTACGTCGTGCTGGCGAAGCAAGTGCGTGGCGACCGCTCGCCCGATGTGGTGCGCAGCGGTGGGTGTCAGCGGCGCGTTCGCCCCTTCCGCCACACCGCGAATGTCGTATTTTTTGAACAAGTTAAAATCCACTGCGTTTGTCCTCTTGTTGTCTCTTAACCTAAACGCTAACGAAGTATAACAAAAAGTTCGTCACGTTTAGAGCCTTTGCGGGTTTTTTAACATGGCAAACCATGCCGATTGTGTAGAAATCACCGTGGTTTGACGGTCGCATAGAGACACAACACACAAGGAGAGGCAGCATGCGCGTTGCCATTTTCACCGAGACGTTTTTGCCCAAGACCGACGGCATCGTGCGCGTCGTGTGCCTGCTGCTTGACCACCTGCTCAAGCGTGGGATTGAGCCGCTGGTGGTCGCGCCGCGTTTAGGCAATGTCAGCGATTACAAGGGCGCGCCCGTTGTGACCGTGCCGGGCGTGACACTGCCGCTTTACCCCGAACTCAAGGTGGGACCGCCTACCCCTTTTACTTTCCGCGAGGTCATACAGTTCAAGCCCGACATCGCACACTTTATTCACCCGGTCATGATTGGCATCCCCAGCATGATGATGGCGAAGCAGATGGGCATCCCTACGCTGACCTCGTTTCATTTGGACTTTGCGCGCTTGGTCGAACACTACAAGCTGGGCTTTATACGCGGCATCACCGACACCATGACGCGCCTCGTGTTCAATTGGGCCGACTACAGCCTTGCCCCCTCGAAAGCCATTCAGCGCGACATGCTGGCGTTGGGCATCCGCGACGTGGGCTTGTGGGGGCGCGGCGTGGACGCGGATAAGTTTAACCCACGCTTCTACAGTGCCGCTATGCGCGCCCGCCTCAGTCAAGGCAACCCCGACGACGTGCTGCTGCTCTATGTAGGGCGGCTGTCCAACGAAAAGCAGGTGTCGCACCTGCGCGCCATTTTAGAGCGTGTGCCGAACACGCGCCTCGCGCTGGTGGGCGACGGTCCCGCGCGCGCCGAGCTAGAGGCGCACTTCGCTGGCTTGCCCGTCAACTTCTTGGGCTACTTGCAGGGTGAGGAACTCTCGCAGGCGTACGCCAGCGCGGACGTGTTCGTCTTCCCGTCGGCGATGGAGACGTTCGGGCTGGTGGTGGTGGAAGCGATGGCAGCGGGGCTGCCGGTGGTGGCTTCGCGCGTGGGCGGCATCCCCGACGTGGTGCGCGAGGGCGAGACGGGCTACACGTTCGAAAGTGGCGACCTCGACGGCTTGGTGGCGGGTGTGACGCAAATTGTCAGCGACCGCGCGCGCATGAAGGCAATGGGTCAGGCAGCGCGTGCCTTCGCCGAAACGCAAAGCTGGGACGCGATGATGGACGAGGTCATCGCCCATTACGAGCGGCTCATCCGCGCCAAAAAGCAAACCGCCAACCGCATGCGCGAAAGCGCGTGAGATTTGCCCGCGCGTTCAATTGTGTAAAAACGCGGATAGGACTATAATAAAGGGCATGATTTTCACAGTTGTGCCTTTTCATTTGCGAGAGAAAGCAGTGGTCCTATGACAGACGAACGCCTACAAAAATGGCTGCAAGTGCTGCGCGAACCGAACGCCGAAATGAGCAAGATTGCCGCCGATAAACTGGGCGAAATTGGTGACAAAGCCGCGGTGCCTGCGTTGGTCGAAACGCTGCGCACCCGTGCCGCGTTTGTGGCAGGAGCTGCCGCGCTCGCGCTCGGCAAAATTGGCGACAAGAGCAGCGTCAAAGACCTCATTCACGCCTTGCAAAACCATCAAGATGTCGTTGTGCGCACCGCCGCCGCCGAAGCCTTAGGCACGATGCGTGCCATCGAAGCCGTCCCCGCTCTCAAGCAGGTGTGCGACGACTATCTCAAGACTTATCACAGCGATCGTTTTAACTTGACGCGGGGCATGGAGCGTGGGCTATTCACCACCGCCATCTACTCGCTGCGCCAAATTGGCACGCCGCAGGCTATCCGCATCGCCAATCAAGCCGAAAGCGCGGGCTAGGTCTTACGTCCCTACTTTTTTTGTGTACAATGTCTGTAACCTTAGGTAATGTGTTACAGACTAGGCGGCTATGAGCGCGAACAACAAAATTATCGAACTGCGTGACGTGAGCAAGCGTTACGGCAATAAAGACGTGATTAAAAACTTGTCGCTTTACGTGCGCGAGGGGCATATCCTCACGCTGTTAGGCGCGAGCGGCTGCGGCAAGACCACGATTCTGCGCCTCATTGCGGGCATTCAAGACCCCGACACGGGCGAGATTTTCCTCAACGGGCGGATGGTGGTGGGCAAAGGCGTGAACGTGCCGCCCGAAAAACGCCGCGTGGGCATGGTCTTCCAAGATTACGCGCTCTTCCCGCATCTGAACGTCTTTGACAACGTGGGGTTTGGCGTGCGCGGCGACGCAGCCGCTAAAAAACGCCGCGTGCTGGAGCTGTTGGAGATGGTCGGGCTGGCGGGCTATGAGAAGCAGATGCCCTACCTGCTCAGCGGCGGGCAGCAGCAGCGCGTCGCGTTGGCGCGCGCGCTTGCGCCTCAACCCGACATCCTGCTGCTCGATGAGCCGTTCTCCAACCTTGACACGGGCTTGCGCCGCCAAGTGCGCGGCGAAGTGCGCGACATCCTGCGCGCCAATCGCACCACTGCCGTGTTTGTGACGCACGACCAAGAAGAGGCGTTGAGCCTCTCCGACCGCATTGCCGTGATGTTCGACGGCAAACTGCAGCAAGTCGACTACCCCGAACGCCTGTATAACACGCCCGCCACGCCGCAAATTGCCGAGTTTATGGGCGAAGCGAACTTCGTTCCCGCGCAAGCCAACGGCACACGCGCCCAGTCACCGCTAGGCGAGGTGCGTTTGCTGGGACCGATGATGGGCGCAGTGCAGCTCTTGATACGCCCCGAGCGCATCCACATCGAGGCGCAAGGTAGCAGCGGCGCGGAGGCGCGGGTGCTTTGGCGCGAGTACTACGGGCGCAACCAGCGCATCGGCGTGGTGCTGAGCGACGGCACGCGCCTCACTATTAGCACGGACACGCAAATCGCCTACAGCGTGGGCGACACGGTGCGCGTCAGCGTTTTCGCGCCGCTAACCGCCTTCGCTGCCGAAAGTTTTGCCGCGTCAGCGCACTAGCCGCCCGCTTGCGGCTTCCCACGTCAGGGCGATCCCCTGCGCGTCGCTGCTGGTGAGGTATTTGCTGTCGGTCGAAAACGCCAACGCCACGACGGGCGCGCGGTGCGTTGTCGTGAGCTGCAGGCTGAGCGGCTCGCTGTCAAACGGCAGCCGATCGCTAATATCGCGCACACGCCAAAGAAACAGCTGCCCCGTGCTGTCCGCCACCGCCAGCCACTTGCCATCCGGGCTAAACGCCAACGCGCGTGCTGCTTGTTCGGGCGGCAGTGCGTAGAAGCGCGTCACGCCGTTGGTGTGGCTGATTTGTACGGTCGCGCCGCTGCTGTGGTTGCGCAAGGTCACGGGCGCGCCGTCGAGCGGGTAGGCTGTTTGCAGTGTATCTGGCACAGCCAAGCTGAACACAGGCGAGGCGGGCAGCACGACGTTGGTCACGGTCTCTTGCGGCACAAATAGCCAATACAGCGCGACCGCCACAATCACCAAGTCAATGAAAATGACCGCTAGGAGATACTTTTTCCAAGTGGCGGGCGCGGCTTGTGTGGTCGCGTCGTTCTTACGCTTGCCCGCGACTTGGTCGAAAAAGTCGGCGTTTTTCTGCTTGTTGGCTTCAAGCTGCTCCCAAAAGTCGCTCATCGTTCTGCTTTCTCTCAGTCGGTGGATGGTGGCGTGAACAAGCGCACCAAATAATTGCGCGCCAGCGTCGGGTTTTTGTAGTAATCTAACGGCGCAAAATCGAGTGAAAACGCGCTCTTGTCGTCCGCCTGATAGCGCACCTGCACGACAATGCGCCCGCTTTGCATGAACATGGCGCATTGGGCGCGCACGTCGGCATCGCGCACCGCTTGTGCCGAAGCAATCAGCAGCAGCACGCCGCTGGCACGCAGCGCGCGCTCGACTTCCAACTGCCAGTCGTCCTCAAGCGTCACGTCCAGCACGTCCAGCCACAGCGACACGCCCGCCTCACGCAGTGCAATCGCCAGCTCAAGGGCAAACACCTCGTCCGAGCGGTGGTAGCAGACGAACACGCCGCGCTTGGCGGCAAGTTGCACTTTTTCAATGCTGAGCGTGTCGCGCAGCGCGGGCAAAAAGCGTTCGTCGTCAGGGTACTGTGTCAGCGCGCGCCGCAGCAAAGCGCGTCGCTCTTCGATGGTGCGATTGGGTTTAGAGTCAAAAACAGCCATCGTAGCCTACCTCATGGGTCGGGATGCTGTTTCATTATAGCGCGTTTTTGCGCGACGTGTGACTAGCGCGACGCGCTAATTACCAGCCAGACCTCGCCGCCCGCCAGCAAATTGAGGATTTTGCCGTCTGCGCCGCTGATGTAGAGCGTTTCGGCTTGGTTGCGCGCGGGGGCAGCCTGTATCAGCCCGTCAAACGCCACGGCTTCCGCCAACCCCAAGCCCAGCCGCGTGCGCACGGTGTCGTTGGTGCGCCACAAGTAGCCCAGCTCACGCAGCGGTTGGATGAACTCGGGCGGGGCGTTGGGGTCGCGCTCGGCGTGAATGTCGGGATTGTAGCGGTTCTCGAACGTGAGCCACGCCGGTTTGCGCCCGTCGTTGAACAGCACAAAGATGACGTTGCGCCCTTCGGCGAAGACCATGCGCCCGCGCTCAAACGTTTGGTCAATCAGGCGCGTCTCTTCGGCGCGCGCCTTCGGGCATTCGTTGGGCGGCGGGTTAAAGAACCACGTCAGCGGGCAGGTGAGCGGGATGCTATGCGTCAGCTCGCTGTAATTGTCGCCCGTGCCGATGCTTAAGACAAAGCGCAGCTCGCCGCGCTCGCTGCTGCGCGTGGTGATGGGCAAGCTGCCGTCGGGCGGCACGTTGTACACCTGCGTGCGGTTGCCTTCGGCATCAAGGCGGTAAATGACGGCGTTGTCCACGCCGCGCGCCGACCAAAACAGCGTGACGGTCTTGCCCGGTGCCACACGCAGCGGGTCGGACGTGAAGAACTCGATGCGCGGGGCATTGGGGTTAAAGACGCGGGTGGGGGTGATGAAGCCGCCCGCCACGCCTTGTGGGGTACGCGGCGCGCCTAGCAGCGGCGTGGGACTTGCGCCTGTGGGCGGCGGCAGCGTCGGGCGAGCGGTGGGCGTTTCGTTGAGAGCGGGCGTGCGCGTGGGCGACGGCGTGACTGTCAGCGTTTGCGTCGGCAGGTCGGTGGGGATAAGCGGGACTGCCGCCGCTGCGCATGCCGACGCGCTCCACGCCAGCAGCAGCAGTCCGCACAGCCGCGCCAGCTTCATACGCCGTTGACCTGTGCCATCAGGGCGCGCAAGCGCGGCGCGGTCTCGGGTCTAAACAGCTGCTCCGAGACGATGAGCCCGCGCACACCCGCCTCAATCGCGCGCTCGATGTCGTCGAGGTAGTGAAAGGTGTGCATGAGCATGAGCTTGCTGTAATGTGGGGCATGCGCGCGCACGGCTGCCAGCTCGTCGAGTGCCTCGTGAATGTTGGTCGAGGTCACGCTGCCGTAACAAATGACGTGTGGGTTGAGCATGTAGGCGTTTTCGATGTGCGCCAGCGTGCTGGCTTGCAAGAACACCGACAGCCGCCAGCGGTGCGCGGCGGTGGCAATCTCGTGCAGCTTTTCCACCGAGAGCGCGTCGCTGTACAAGAACGCGCCGCTTGCGCCCGCCACCCGCGCTTGTATCACGCCGTACTCGCTTAGCAAATAGTTGGCGAACAGCACCGGGTTTTTGCGCAGTGCCCGCGTGACCAAAAAGCAGTCCTCGTAATCGTCGTCATAAATGGTGTGGTCAGTGTAGAAACTGACGGCGTGCGCGCCCTCGCGCACCATTGTCAACGCCGCTAGCACCGGGTCATAGACGGCGCGGCGCGTCACCCTGCCGATGAGGGTCACGCTCTGTCCGTCGTCGACCGTGTCCATAATCGACAAAGCCGGCGGCTGCATCTGTGCGAGTGCCGCCACCGCCTCCTGCGGCATACGTCGCTGGCGCAGTTGCAGCGTTTGCTTCTTCATAGCGAGGACAACGTGCGGGTTAGCGTGAATGGTGCCTGTGGTCATCGGCGTTTCTCTCTTGCGGGCGGTCGTCAGGGCTAAAGCTGAAAGCCGCCTGTCACATAGACGACTTTTTGCGAGTAGTTTTCTACATACGACAGCAGCCGCTCGTGCAGGGTTTGCCACGCGCTGCTCTTGAGGATGCGCTTGATGGTGTCAAGGTCTTCCGCCAGCACTTCCGCCATGATGCGTGGCTGCGTCTTGTCGCGGCTGTAGACCGTATACCACGCCCCGCTAGGACGTAGCCCCATCTGCGTGGTGGCTGGCACCCACTCGCGCACGACAAATTCAAAGTATTCTTGGTCTTTGCCCGCTTTAATGTCCCAATAGAGCAACAGTTTGACGTTCATACCGGTGCGCCTTTGCTCACGCTGTTACGCTGCGCGCTTGCGGGTTGAGCAGCACGACCTGCGGCTGCTCGGGCAAGCTACCTGACGACACGCGCAACACGTCGTCCTCCTGCACGCGCGTCACCCCCATCGCCTTGAGGAACTTGTCGACACCGTCGAGGTCGATGGTGAGGTCCGGCAGCGCGTAATGCATCGGCACGATGTAGAGCGGCTCAATCAGGCTGATGACCTCCGCCGCCATGCTCGCCTTCATGCCGTTGCCGCCCCCCACAGGCACGAGCAGCACGCTCACCTCGCCCAATGACTGGATGGTTGATTGGTCAGGAATATGAGCAAGGTCGCCAAGATGCAGCACGCTCAAGCCGTTGCTGAATTCAAACAAGTAGGCGATGTTCGGACGTGGAGGGGACTCGTTGAGGTTGTGCATGGCGATACCCGTGATAAACACGCCGCCAATTTCGTACTCGCCCGCGCCTTTGAGGATGTGCGCCGCGCCCTTGACCGTTTCGACAGCACTATGTCCCGCGCTGTTGTGGCTGACGGTGACCACGTCCGCCTTGAGTTTGGGGACCGGCAGCCCTATGCCTTCGCCAAAAGGGTCGGTGACGATGCTAGATTGCCCGCGCTCTGTGATGCGAAAACAGCTGTGACCGTACCATGTAATATCCACAAACTGCCCCTTTGGTACAATTACCTCATTGTGTATTACAATGGATTATAGTCAATCTTGCCAGTACTGTAAACGGAAGCTCTCACAGGGCATCAGAGAGGAAACGTTGTGTTCGAAAAGCCCAAGCACCACCCGCAAACGTTCATCAGCCCGCGCGTGTTCATGCTGGCGTTGGTGATGCTGCTGTCGGGTGTTCTTATCGGGGGCATGGCAATGTTCTTAGTCGCGCCCACGCTCTATAGCCTTCCTGCCACGCAAGCCCTGCTCGGCACCGAGCGCGCGCGCCTCGCCCTTGCCGCGCAAACGCTCACGGCGGAGGTGGCGGTCGTCGAGGGTATCGCCACGCGCAGCGCACAAGACTTGCAAGGCACGCGCAGCGCGCAAGACAGCCGCGCCCAGCAAACCGCGCTCGCCTTGCAAGGCACTGCCGCCGAAGGTCTGCGCGCCATCTACGCCACGCAAACCGCCGCCGCGCTGTTGAGCGCACAGCAGCTCACGCGCATCGCGCTAGATTACGCTAGCACCCAAGCCGCCCTCAGCCAGAACGCCACGCAGGTGCAGCTAAACTTCGACGCAACGCGCGCCGTGCTTGGCACGCCTGCTGCTGTGCCGCCGCGCCCAACACTTACCATGCCCAGCTCCACCTCTACGCCGGGCGTAGGTTTCAGCGACAGCTTCCGTGAGCTTGCTAGCACGCGCTATCGCTACAGCGCGCGCGAGGCGTTCGCCGTCACCGACGCGGGCTTGCGCGTTGAGCGCGAGGGTTGGCTGCTGACCCGCGACTACATCGACGGCGCGTGGACGCTGGAGCTGCTGTTCCAGCCCGCGCTAGCGGCATCCGCACAGTATGACGTGCTGCTCAACGTGGCGGTGAACGACGGCTACCTGCTGCGGGTGACAGCGGATGGGCTGACGGCGCGCAACGCCAGCTTGGCGCGCTTCAGCGGCGGACTGCCGCCTGTCCAGCTCGCGCCCACCGCTGTTGCCAACGCGGTCGACGTGCTGTTGGTGGGTGAGTCGCGCTTGCTGCTGCGCTATGCCAACAACACGCTGCGTGCCACGCTTAACGACACGCTTATCTTGGAAGGCGGCATTACGTTCACCAGCGCGGGCGCACTTGGGGTACAATTACCACAAGGCACACTGCTCAAACGTCTTACCTTGACCGCGCCTTAATGACTTGGACAGCCCATAGAGAAGGAAAAACACGCATGACGAAACACATCATCAGCACGCCCAACGCCCCCGCCGCCGTCGGACCTTATTCACAAGGCGTAATCGCCAACGGTTTGGTCTTTACAGCGGGGCAAATCCCGCTTGACCCACAGACGATGAAGCTGGTTGAGGGCGACGTGCAAGCGCAGACGCGCCAAGTGTTCGCCAACCTCAAGGCGGTGCTGGAGGCGGCTGGCACGTCGCTCGAGCGCGTCGTCAAAGCCACCGTGTTCTTGCAAGACATGAACGACTTCGCGGCGATGAACGCCGTCTACGCCGAGTTTTTCGCCACAAACCCACCCGCTCGCAGCACCGTGCAGGTTGCCAAGCTGCCGCTAGGCGCGCTGGTGGAGATTGAACTTATCGCGCTGGCATAAGCCTGTGCGTTAGCGCAAACGCAGAGGAGCGACCTATGGCATTTATCGAAGCACCGAACAACTTTTACTTGGGGCGCGTCTTTGACCCGCAAGAGAATAAGATGACCGACGATGTGGTCTACTACGATGCGCGTGACTTGACGACGCACGCGGTGGTTGTTGGCATGACAGGCAGCGGCAAGACCGGCTTGTGCATCAGCATGTTAGAAGAAGCCATGCTCGACGACATCCCCGCCATCATCATCGACCCAAAAGGCGACATTTGCAACCTCGCGCTGACCTTTCCGGACTTTATGCCGCAGGATTTTGCCCCTTGGATTCACGAGGAGGACGCGCTGCGCGCCAACATGCGCATCGAAGACTACGCGGCGAACGAGGCAGCCAAGTGGCGTGAGGGGCTGCGCAACTGGGGCATTGTCCCTGACCGCTTGAAGTGGCTCAAAGGCGTGTCGAAGCTCAGCATCTACACGCCGGGCAGCGACGCGGGCTTGCCGATTAGCATTCTCGCCTCGCTGCGCGCCCCGCGCACGCACTGGCACGGGCAAGAGGAGCTTATCCGCGAGCGCATTAGCGGCGTGGTGACCGCGCTCTTCACGCTGGCGGGCTTGTCCTTCCAGCCTATGCAGGACGCAGAGCATGTGCTGTTGAGCAACATCCTCGAGGTCAACTGGCAACAGGGACGCGACTTGACCCTAGAGGACATTATCCTACAAATCAAGCAGCCGCCCTTTGAACGCTTGGGCGCGTTTACACTGGAACAGTATATCAGCGAGAAGAAACGCTACCAGCTGGCGATGACGCTGAACAACATCATTGCTGCGCCTTCGTTCAAGTCGTGGCTGCAAGGCGAGCCGCTGGACATTCAGAATCTGCTCTACCAGCCCAACGGTCGCCCGAAAGTGTCGATTTTTTACACAGCGCATTTGACCGACCAGGAGCGCATGTTTATCACGACGCTGATTTTAGAGTCGCTGATTGCGTGGATGCGCACGCAGCGCGGCACGCCCAGCCTGCGCGCCATTCTCTACATTGACGAGGTGTTTGGCTATTTTCCGCCGCACCCGCGCAACCCACCCACCAAAGAGCCGATTATGCGCCTGCTCAAGCAAGCGCGCGCCTTTGGCATTGGCTTGGTGCTGGCGACGCAGAACCCGGGCGACCTTGACTACAAGGGCTTGTCCAACGCGGGAACGTGGTTCATCGGGCGGCTAAGCAGTGAGAACGATCGCCGCCGCGTTATGGCGGGCTTGCAGGAGCTAGCGACAGCGGGCGACGGGCTCGACCTGCGTAGTGTGGAGCGGCTCATCGCCGACATTCGCCCGCGCGTGTTCTTGATGCGCAACGTGCATAACGCGGCGGGCGCGGTGTTAATCCACAGCCGTTGGGCGATGAGCTACCTCGCGGGCCCGATGACGCGCCAGCAAATCAGCTTTTTGATGCAGGCGCAGCGGCAGCAACTGTTTGCCCAGCAAGCCGCTAGCGCACCCGGCTGGACATCGCCCTATCAGGCGTTCAACCCCAACCAGCCGCCTGCACCGCCTGCGTTTGGTGGGACTATGCCGCCACCGCCTGCGTTTGGTGGGACTATGCCGCCGCCGCCTGCGTTTGGTGGGACTATGCCGCCACCGCCGCCTGCGTTTGGCGGGACTATGCCGCCACCGCCGCCTGCGTTTGGCGCGCAGACCGCTCCGACCACGCCGCTGGGCGACACGGGCGCGGTGCAGTCACAGCGCATGGCGGGTGACTTCTTGCAGACCCAGCCTGCTATTCCGTCTGCCATTACCCAGTATTTCTTGCCCACCACGCTCTCGGCGCAGCAGGCGTTCGCACGGGCGGGGGTGATGGGCGGCGGCGGACAGGTGTTGCTGGCATATGTGCCGGTGTTGCTGGCGCAGGTTATCGTGCGCTATCAACAGAAAACCGCGCAAATTTACCTTGCCAAAGAGTTCGCCTACCACGTTGAAGACCTGCCGCCACACGGCTTAATCCAGTGGGAACGCTATCAGGCGCACCCGGTCGACGGGCGGCAAGTGTCCAGCCAGCCTTTCGGGCAAGCGATTTTTAAGCAAGTGCCGCCCGCGCTTTTGGACGCTAAACGCCTCAACGCGCTGCGCAGCGAGCTGGTCGACATGATAGCGATGACCGCCAAGCTGGTGATTGGGTATCATCCTCAATTTAAGATTTTCGCCGACCCCAACCGCGACCCCAGTGAGTTTTACGCCCAAGTTGAGCAGATGGCACGCGAAAAGCGCGACGAGGAGCTGGACAAAATCAACAAGAAGTACGGCGCGGCGATGGACAAGCTCGAAGACCAATTTAAGCGCAAAGAGCGCGAGCTTGCCGCCGAAAAGCTGGAAATCCGCGACCGCCAGCGCGAGCAGCTCTACACGACGGGCGAGGCGTTGCTAAGCATCTTTCGCGGGCGCACGAACTACACGCTCTCGCGCATGAGCCGCACCACGCGCATGAAACGCCAGACGGAGGCAGAGCTGCAGGAAAGCCGCGAAGTGCTGCAGGACTTGCAGCAGCAGATGATTGCGCTGGAAGATGAGTACGAGCGCGTCATCCAAGAGCTGAACGAGCGTTGGGCGCGCATCGCCACAGCAGTGGAGGAGTTCACGATTACGCCCTTTAAGAAGGACATTAGCGTCGCTATGTTCGGCGTGGGCTGGGTGCCGCACTATTACACGCTGGCAGGCAATCAGCCCATCTTAGCGAAGGCGTACGAGTAGCGATGGCGGTCTTTGTCTACGCGGGGGGCGCGGGCGCGCTCCCTGAAACCGCGGACGTGGTGATTGTGGGCGGCGGGCTGGCGGGCGCGTCCGCCCTGTGGGCGTTGGGCAAGCTCGCGCCTGAGCTGCGCGTCGTGTTGCTAGAGCGACGCGGACAGTTGGCTTCGGGCAGCTCTATCGCCTCGTTGGAAAACTTTCGCGCTTGCTGGATGACCCCTTGCATCGCCAGCCAAATGCGCTACAGCCTAGACGTGTTCCACCACGCTGACGCGCATATTGGCGCGGGCGCGCACGCCGCCATCCACCCCAAGCAGCGCGGTTACTTGTTCTGCGCCTTCACAGAGGCACAAGCCGCCACGTTCCGCGCGGAGGTGGCGCACATGCACGGGCTAGGCTTGACACAGCTGGCGTATCTCGACGCGGCGGCGGTGGGCGCACACTTCGGCTGGGTGGGCGAGCGCGTGCTTGCCGCCAAGTACGACCCGCAGGCGGGCTGGCTAGACTCTAACGCGCTGGTCAACGCCTACGCCAAGAGCGCGCCCAACGCGCACGTGGTGCTGAACGCCGGTGAGGTCGCGCTGCACGTTGAGGGTGGGCGCGTGCGTGGCGTGCGCACGCCCTACGGCGCGGTAGCGGCAGGCGCGGTGCTGCTGGCGGCGGGCGCGTGGTCGGGCGAGGTGGCGCGCACGGCGGGGTTGGAGCTGCCGATTGTCATTCGTCCGCGCCAAAGCGTGACGACCGCTTGGCGACACGCCGACTTCCCTGCGGACGCGCCGATGCTGATTAACGCCTATGACGGCACGCACATTCGCCCAGAGGCGCAAAACGGCGCGATTATGGGCTGGGAATATCGCTGGCATAGCAAGCACGCGCCCGCCGAGCTAGGCACAAACGCCGCGCGCGACGCGCTGCTGCGCCCGCTCGACCCGCCCGACCGTTTCAAAGACCCGCGCTTTGGGCATTTGACGCTGCATCGGTTGGCGCGCGCTTTCGGACACCGCGACGGCGAGGGCTTCGCCGACGGGCGTTATTTGCGCGGCGCGTGGCATAACGTCGGCTACTACGTCTATCGCAGTGCCGCCGCCGCCTATCGCACGCTGCCCGACGGCACGCGCCAACCCTACGACAGCGAGCGCGCCCTCATCGACGCGCACCCCGACGTGCGCGGGTTATATCTGTCGCTAGCGCACGGCGGGCATGGCATCATGACCTCGCCTGCAGCGGGGCAAATCGCCGCACATCACGTGCTTGGGCGCGCCCTGCCTGACCCGCTCTGGGCGGACTTTGGCTATCACGTGGCGTGGGTAGCGCACGACGAAGCCGTGTTGTAAGATCTACACTTAAAACGTTATCAAAAGGACATAATAAACGTTATGACGAAGCGTATTTTGGTCATTGGCGGCACACGCAACATGGGCTACCAACTGGTGATGCGGCTACTTGAGGCAGGGCATCAGGTGACGCTGCTCAATCGTGGCATGAGCGAAGACGACCTGCCGCCGCACATCGCCCGCCTGCGTGCCGACCGCACCAATCCCCAGCAAATGCGCCGCGCCCTGCTGGCAAAGTCCTTCGACGCAGTCGTTGACTTTGTCATGTACAACGCCCGCGAGGCGCAAATCGTCCTTGAGACGCTGGCGCAACAAACCGACCACTACCTTTTTCTCAGCAGTGGGCAGGTCTACTTGGTACGCGAGGACATCGAACGCCCCTTCAAAGAGAGCGACTACGCTGGGCGGCTCATCCCCGCGCCTAAGAACAACACCTACGCCTATGAGGAATGGCTGTACGGCATGGACAAGCGCGGCGCAGAAGACACATTCAGCGCGGCAGCGGGCTTCCCCTACACGGCGTTGCGGCTGCCAATGGTCAACAGCGAGCGCGACCCCATGCGCCGCCTGTACGGCTATATGCTGCGGCTGCGCGATGGTGCGCCCATCCTCGCGCCGCAAACGCCCAACTATCCGCTGCGGCACGTTTACGGCGGCGATGTCGTTGAGGCGATTTTGCACCTGATAGAGACCGGTGCCGGCAAGGGGCAGGCGATGAACCTCTCGCAAGATGAGACCGTCTCGCTGGACGAGTTCTTGCAGCTGCTCGCGCGCATTATGGGCGTGCCAGCCCCGCGCATCGTGCGCCGCAAACACAGCGAGCTGGAGGCGGCAGGCTTTCTGCCTGACTGCTCGCCGTTTAGCGACCGTTGGATGAGCGAGCTGGACAACACGCTCAGCAAAACGCAGTACGGCATCCGCTACACACCGCTGGCGACTTACCTCGAGAAGATCGTGGCGTACTATCAGGACAACCCGCCGCCCATGCCGGTCGCGTACAAGCGGCGCAACGCCGAGATTATCATGGCAGAGGGCGTGCGATGACCGCTTATAGCGCGCTGAACGCGGCACAGCTAGCGCGGCTAGAAGAGCTGGCGGGCGCAGAGAACTTCAGCGCGGCACACGCCGAGCGCGAGCTGCGCAGCCGCGACGCGGGGCATCACCCGCCGCAGCTGGCGGAATGCGTCATCTGGGGCAGGGACGCGGCGCAAATCTCCCGTGTGCTGGCGTATGCCAACGCGCAGCGCATCCCCGTCACGGCTTGGGGCGTTGGCACGGGGTTGGAAGGTAACGCCATCCCCACGCGCGGCGGCATTTTGTTGACGATGGAACGCATGACGCGCATTGTTGAAGTGCATGCCGACGATTTTCAGGTTACTGTTGAGGCGGGCGTGCCACACAAAGACTTGAACGCCGCGCTCGCGCGCTATGGGCTGTTTTTTCCGCCCGACCCGGGCGCGAACGCCACCATCGGCGGCATGCTCGCCAACAACGCGGCGGGCATCCGCACGGTCAAATACGGCGCGAGCAAGGACAACGTGCTGGCGGCGCAGGTCGTGCTAGCCGACGGGCGCATCTTACAGCTCGGCTCGCGCTCGGTCAAACAGTCGTCGGGTTACAACCTCTTGCAGCTGTTCGTAGGCAGCGAAGGCACGCTCGGGATTATCACGCAAGCCACGCTCAAACTGGTGCCGGTGCCGCAGCACATGAGCGCGATGATTGCCAGCTTTGCCGACGTGACGCAGGCCATCGAGGCGGTGGTAGCGGTGCGCGGCGCGGGGTTAGACGTGGCGGCACTGGAGTTTTTGGACGTAACCAACACGCTGGCACTTAATCAAGCCGGCACAGATATTCCGCCTTATCCCACGCTGCTGATGGAGATACACGCCGCGCATGCCGCCACGCTGGACGAGGACATCGCCACCGTGCGCGCGCTTTGCGCGGCGTGCGGCGCGCTGCACTTCAGGGCGACCGCCGATGCCGCCGAGCGCAAGACGCTTTGGCAGGCGCGCCACCACGCCTACGAGACGCTGGTGCGCAATCATCCCAACGAGCGCATTTTTATCATGGACGTTGCCGTGCCGATAAGCGCGTTCCCCCAGCTCATCGCCCACGCCCGCGCGACGATTGACGCGGCGGGCATACGCGGCTACATGAAGGGACATGCCGGCGACGGCAACATCCACATCGAGCTACCCTACGCTACGCCCGAAGGCTTGGAGGTCGTCAAGGGCGTGAACGGCGCGATTGTGCGCGAGGCAATCCGGTTGGGCGGCACGGCGACCGGTGAGCATGGCGTGGGCATCGGCAAGCGCGCTTACATGGCGCAAGAACACGGCGAAGCGTTGGTGGTCATGCGCCAAATCAAGCAGACCCTCGACCCCAACGGCATCTTAAACCCTGACAAGGTTTTGTGATTTTGGTGCAAGTTGTGGTATCTTCTAAGCCGTGCGTAACAACGTAACAAGGAGAGATTATATGGGCGTTGCGCTCGTCACACCGCAAGAACGCTATGACATTTTAGAACGCCTTGTGGAGCTGTTCAAAGCGGATGACCAAGTCATCGGCTTGCTCTTGGTGGGTTCGGGCGTGAACGGCTTTCAAGATGCCTACAGCGACATTGACCTCATCGTCGTGCTAGCGGATGACCGCGTGTTCGTTAGCATGTACCAAGCTCTCAAAGCGAAAATTCAGCAAGCGTTTAACGTCTTCTATCACTTTGAACAGTTGGTCAGCACCGAAGACACCACGCTCATCATGATGCTCGACAACTTCCTTGAGTTAGACATCCAGTTTGTCAAAGGGCGCGTGCTGGCGATGCGCGATAAACAGTGGCTGGTGCGCTATGACCGCTACGGCGATCTTGACAAGCGCGTACAAGAGTCGTTCAGCGAGACGCAAATGCTTGCGCCGCGTCGCATCTACCTGCGCGTGGTCGAGCGCATTTGGCAGCCGGTGCTGAAGTGCGTGGCAGCACTCAACCGCAACGAGATTTGGCACGCGCTGCACATGTTGGAGCAAATCCGCAACGAGACGGTGCATTTGGCGGGCATCAACCACCGTGTGCAGACCAGCGGCTTCACCGACGTTGACAAGCTGCCCGAGATGTTCTTGGTGCATTTGCGCCACACCATCCCGACCAGCACCAGCAATGTGGCGATACGGCGCGCGCTGCGCAGCACCGTGCGCCTGTTCTTCAGCGAGGCGTTAACGCTAGAAAGTCACTTGCGCCTTGATGTCGCCAGCAAGATGCAAGAGAAGCTCATGCCCTACATCGAGGCATACAGCTAGCGACGCGCTCACCCCAGCCGCCACTGGCGATGATACCACGTCCACTCGAGCAGTAGCAGCGCGAACGCCGCCAGCAGCAGCGCGCCCCACAGCTCTTGCGCCTGGTGCTGCGTGCCGTCGTCAGCGGGCGCAGGGTTGGCGGTGGGTGGCACGTCGAACGAGCGTGGCGTGAGGTCACTTTCCTCTGCGTCAAACAGCGTGACCGCGAAGAACTGTGTGCCTAGCAGCTGCCCATCCGCCGCCAGCGCGTCAATGGCGTACACGCCCAGCGCGTCGCTAAACGGAAAGGCTGCACCGCGTGCCAGCGTGTGCGTCGCGCCGTCGGGCGTGCGTACGCGCGCCGTGTCCGCCGCCAGCGGCAGCGTGAGCAGCACCGTTTCGCCGGCGCGATAGTGCGTGCGCTCGCTGTAGGCGGCAGAGGGTGTCAGCCATGCCACCGCGTTGGCGATGAACACGGGAAAAGCCACCTGTAGCGGCAGGTCGGTGTCGTTGAGCGCGAACGGCAGCAGCACAACGCGCCGTCCCGCTTGTTCGCCCGCCAGCACGAAGGGTTGCTCGCCCACGCTAGCGAGCGTTTGCGCCCATGCCGCCGTGGCGGCACGGGTGGCACGCACGGTCACGCCCTCCCACGCCACGAACAGGTTGAGCGGGTGCTGGGGCAGCTGCGTGCGCGGGTTTTGCGCGGCGGGCAGGGTCTCGCCCAGCGTGAAGAGCGCGCTGCTGTGCGGCGGGTTTATCAGCAGCAAATTGCCGTCGGGCAGCGTGTCGGGCAGCGCATCCACTAGCACGAACAAATCAAACGCGCCCTGTGGCAATGTGCGCCGCTCGGGCGTGGTGCGGAATACTTGCACGCCCTCGAGGCTAGCGAGCGCGCTGCTGACGAAGCGTTCGCCTTCCGCCGCCATGAGCAGCACGCGCGCTTGGGTCCGCTGCGGGGCAATCGCCCACGCGGTATCGTCCGCCGCCAGCGCGTCAACAAACGGCGGGTCAGCGACGATGCGCCCTTGCAACACGGCAAACGCGCCTTCGGCTGGCAGCACAAGCGGGGTGCGGGCGCGGGCAGGCGCACTAAACGGCAGCGATCGCCAGAGCGCGCCGTCGCGCCGCAGCGTGAGCGTGCCGCGTGCCGGTGTGTCGCTGGCGTTGAACACTTCGGCAAAGAGCTGGCGCGTGCCGTCGGGCAGGGCGCGCAGGGCAAACGCCGTCAACGCCAGATTTTGCGCCGCTTCGCCGATGGGAACGACGCGCAAGTTAGGCAGCGCGTCTGGCAAGTGCGCAGCGGCGCGGTCGTTGTCGCTGAACAGCAACGCGCGCGTTTGTGCGTTGGCGCGCGCCAACGCCAGTGTAAATGCGCCCGCCCAATCGGCACCGCCTGCACCCGCGCGGGCATTTGCCCATGCCGCCGCAGCGGCGGGGCTGCTGGCGGGCTGTGCGTCCAAGAGCAAGCGCGCTTGGTGGTCGACGAGAACGAGCGTCACGCGGTCGGCAGGGGTGACGGCAGCCTGCGCTTGCCGCAGCGCGTCCTCAAAGCGCGTGCTGCCGTCGCGCTGGCGCGCTTGCATGCTGGCGGAAGCATCCACCAACAGCAGCACATGCCCACCGAGCGGCGCGTCCGTCGTCCAAGCCAGCCGCGCTAACGCCAACGCCAGCAGCGCAACAATCGCTAGTTGCAGGAATAACAGCGTGTGGCGGCGCAGTCGTTGAAAGGGCGTGTTTGCCGCAAGGTCTTGCAGCACCTGCTGCCAGAGAAAATGGCTGCTGACGACGACCTCGCGCCGTCGCAGACGCAGCACATAAAGCGCGAGAATGGGCAGTCCGACCAGCAGCCCGAGCAAGCCAAGTGGGGCGAGCAGCGTCATGGGCAGTCCTAACGTGTTTGTGCTGTGCCTATGATAGCGTGCGCGTTGGGGCGCGCCTATAGTAAGCTACGTGTCATAGGACTTAACACAAGTGTATACGCTTCTTAATGTCCGCCAAGTATGCTAGTGTTATATGATATGCTTATCCTGAGAGGCATTCTACTCATGAGCGCGAACGCGGAGAATTACACTTTGGACGCTGAATCGCACAAACTCTTCCCTGATGACAGTGACCGGCCCTTTAGTGGTCTCATCCGTGAGTGGTTTCACACGCCTAAGATAATCGTTTACAAGCTGACTGCTGTCTCCGATGATATTATCAACAACTGGTCAGAGCTGGTGCTAGAGACGCTGCGCAGCTGGGACAAAAGCGCGCCTTACCTAGCCATTCACGACCTTTCGCAGGCGGGCGTGTCGCTACAGTACGCGGCATTGGTCAACTTTGACATGATGAACATCGGCGTGACGACCGCCGGGCGGGTGCTGGCAGAGGACATCTTCGCGGCGCACCCGGGCTGGACGGCGAAGGTTGCCATGAACTTCAACCTATCGCTTTCGGGGCAGACCAACCGCACCTTGATGAACTTTTTAGCACGCGAAAACCCTGCCATCCGCTACAAGACGTTTTACAGCCGCACCAAGTGCGTGAAGTGGCTGACGGGCGAAATCACGGACACCTCCGAAGTGAAAAGCATCAAGCCTGCTGACGAATAAAATCCGCCTTGCGCGGTAAAAAAGGAAGTCTCTAATGGTGATGAGCAGCCCCATTGGCAAAGTCGTGAAAAGTTACGAGCTGGAGGGGTTGATTGGCACAGGCGGCTTTGGTGCGGTCTATCGCGCGCGCCAAGCGGTGGTCGCCCGCGAAGTGGCGATTAAGATTATTTGGCCTGCTTTTGCCAATCACCCAAACTTCATCCGTCGCTTTGAGGCGGAGGCACAGCTGGTGGCGGGGTTGGAACACCCCTACATTGTGCCGCTCTATGACTATTGGCGCGACCCTGACGGCGCATACATTGTCATGCGCTACCTGCGCGGCGGCGCGCTGCGCGACCGCATGGATAGCAAGCTGTCGCTAGAGACCATCAGCAAAATTTTGGAGAATATCGCCAACGCACTGGCGATGGCGCACCGCTACGGCGTGGTGCATCGTGACATCAAGCCCGAGAACATCCTGCTCGACGAAAACGACAACGCTTACTTGGCGGATTTTGGCATCGCGCAAATTCTCGCCAGCCGCAAAGAAGACGACGACATGGCGGGCATGGGGTCACCCGCCTACGCCGCACCCGAACAGCTCAGCGGCGGCATCACCTCGCCGCAAACTGACATCTACAGCTTGGGCATGGTGCTGTTTGAGCTGTTGGCGGGCGAGCATCCTTTCCCCGATTTGGGCGAGCTGTCGATGACGCAGATGCTTAAGCTGCGCACGACCACGCCCTTGCCTAACATCCTAAGCTACGACGCGACACTGCCCGCCGCAGTGAACGATGTCATTCAAAAGGCAACAGCATTTGACCCGAAGGTGCGTTATACCGACGCGCTCAGCCTTGCCTACGCCTTTGAAGAGGCGGCAAACGTGCGCACCAAGCTCACGCGCATGACGAAGGTAGTCAAGACAGGCGAACACATTCCCAACCCTTACAAGGGCTTGCGCGCCTTTCAAGAGAGCGATGCCGCGCTATTTTTCGGGCGGGAGGCGTTGATTGCGCGCCTCGTCAACCGTTTGCGCGATGGTGAGGATTATTATCGTTTCTTGGCGATCGTCGGACCGAGCGGCAGCGGCAAATCCAGCGTGGCACGCGCCGGCTTGCTGCCGACCTTGCGCAAGGGCGCGCTGGAAAACTCACAAGACTGGTTCTACGCCGAGATGATTCCCAGCGCGCACCCCTTCCAAGAGCTGGAGAACGTGCTGCTGGGGCTGGCGACAGACAGGCACGACGCGCTCGCCGAGCGCATGAAACGTGACGAGAACGCCCTCCACGAGGCACTCGTACAGCTGCTGCCTTCCGACGGTGAGCTGTTCCTGCTGATTGACCAGTTCGAAGAGGTGTTCACGCTCGTCGGCGATGAGGCGTTGGTCAGTCAGTTTATTCAGCTGCTCTATGTGGCGGTCACGCACCCTGAGAGCCGTTTGCGCCTCGTCGTGACGATACGCGCCGACTTTTACGACCGCCCGCTGCTGCAGCCGCGCATGAGCGACCTGATGCGCGAGCGCACAGAAGTGGTCGTGCCGCTCTCTACACATGAGCTAGAGCGCGTGATTGTCGAGCCTGCACGGGCGGTAGGTGTGAGCTATGAAGAAAGCCTCGTGGTAGCCATTATCGCCGAAGTGAAGGAGCAGCCCGCCGCGCTGCCGCTGCTGCAGTACGCGCTCAGCGAGCTATTTGAGCAGCGTGAGGAAAACTTCATCCCCTACCGCGCCTATCAGAAACTAAGCGGTGTGCGCGGGGCATTAGCCAAGCGCGCCGACGAGCTTTACCAAGCGTTTGACCCGTTGCACCGCGACATGATGCGCCAGCTTTTCTTGCGCTTGATTACGCTGGGCGAAGGCACGGAGGACACGCGCCGCCGTGCCCTGCTGGCCGAAGTGCAGGACATTAAGCAGGGCGCAGCCGCCGAAGCCATGCGCTACGTCATCGAGACGTTGGGCAAGGCGCGGCTCATCACGTTCGACCGCGACCCCATCACGCGCTCGCCCACCGTCGAGGTCACGCACGAGGCGATTATCCGCGAGTGGGACAAGCTGCGCGGGTGGTTGGACGAAAGCCGCAACGACGTGCGCTTGCAACGCGCACTGCAAAATCTCTCGCACGAATGGTACAACGCCGACCAAGACAGCAGCTTCTTGTTGAGCGGCATCCGCCTTGAGCAGTATGAGAAGTGGTTGGAGCAGACGACAGTCGAGCTAACCCAGCAAGAACGTGTGTTTCTGGAAGCCAGCATCGCCGAGCGCAGGCAACGCGAAGAAGCCGAACGCGCGCGTGCCGAGCGCGAACGCCAGCTTGAAGAACAAGCGGTACAGCGGTTGCGGCTGCTGGTGGTCGTGTTGTTGGTGGCGATGGTGGGCGCGTTTGGCTTAACGGGCTTTGCGCTGACCGAGCGCGCCCGCGCTGAGCAAAGCGCAGAAGAAGCGCGCGCCAGCGCGGCTATCTCACGCAGCAGCGCGTTTGAGGCGGGCGCGCGCAACGCGCAGGCGGACGACAACGGTGACCTTGCCATTGTGCTGGCGTTGCTGGCGAACGAGCTGCCGGACGCACCTATCCAATCGCGCAGCACGCTGGCGAACATAGCACTGGCGCGCGGCACGCGCCTGCTCATTCCTGCGCACGATGCCGCTGTGAGCGGCACGGCGGTCAGCCCGGACGGCACGCACTTTGCCACGGCTTCGTTGGATGCCACCATCAAGGTCTGGCGCATGGACAATGGTGAGCTGGTCTGTAAGCTGCAAGGGCATGGTGGCGACGTAGAGTCGGTGCGTTTTAGCCCAGATAGTGCTTACATTGTCTCCTCGTCGGTGGATTTCACCGCAATGGTGTGGGATGTGGCCAACTGCAAACAGGTCAGCCGTCTGGTTGGCCACAGCGCGCCGGTGCGGCAAGCCGTCTTCACGCCTGACGGCGCGCAAGTCATCACGGGGTCAAGCGACAACACGCTCAAGGTGTGGGATTGGCGCGAGGCGCGTCCGCTGCACACGTTAGAAGGGCACACGGCAGCCGTTGCCGCTCTGGACATCAGCCCTGACGGGCGACAGCTGCTTAGCGGCGCACGCGACGGCAAGCTCTTGCTGTGGGACGTGGCAACGCGCACGGTGCTGCGCACGTTAGAAGGACATAGCACCGCCATTACCGCCATTGACATCAGCACGGACGGCAAACGTGCGGTCAGCGGCTCGGGCGACGGCACGCTGCTGCTGTGGCGGCTGGAAGACGGCACGCCGCTGACGCGCCTTATCAACACCACCCCCGACGTGCGTGCCGCCGTCTTTACGCCCGACGACACGCTGGTGATTGGCGGCGGCGCAGACGGCAGCGTTCAGCTGTGGTCAACCGCCACTGGCTTGGAAATCGACCGCTTGAGAGGGCATCGCGGCGGCATTTTGAGCGCGGCACTCGCGCCGAACGGTCGTCTGCTCGTCACTGGGTCGGTAGATAACACGGCGCGCGTCTGGCAAGTGGGCAACGCCGGCGAAATCGCTAACGAGATCGTACACGACGGGCGCATCACCGAGCTGGTGGTAGGTGCGAGCGGCACGCGCTACACAGCGGCAGTGGACGGCGTGCTGCGCGTGACCGCACCCGACGATACGCTGCGCGCTAGCTATCGTTATGAGCAGCCCATCCTTGCGCTGGCGGTGCGCGCCGACGAAGCGCGGGCATTGGTGGGCTTGCGCGATGGCACGCTCATTGAAGTTGCCCTTGCTGACGGGCAAGTCGTGCGCACGCTGGACAAGCACAGCAGCAGCGTGCTAGCGGCAGCCTATTCCCCCAACGGGGAGCTAGCGGTTTCGAGCAGCCAAAACGGCGAGATTGTCTTGTGGGATTTGGCTACGTCGGCGCAGCGTTTGCGCTATGACGCACCCAGCGGCGCGGCACACAGCGTGACGTTCACGCCTGACGGCAAGCAACTCATCGCTAGCACGGGCGCGAACACGCTGCTGCTGTGGTCGTTGGAAAGCCCTGCGCCTTTGCGCACGTTCAGCGGGCATACCAGCACCATCTTTGCTAGCGCGCTCAGCCCAGATGGCGCGCTGCTCGCCAGCGGCGGACGTGACGGCGTGGTCATCCTTTGGAACGTGGCGACAGGACAAGAGCAAGGACGGTTTGTCGTCGGCACGGACACCATTTGGAGCTTAGCCTTCGACAGCAGCGGACGGTCGCTAGCGGTCGGCACGTCGAGCGGCATGATTCACGTGGTAGACATAGCGAGCTTGGGCGTGTTCCAACGTTTCCATGCGACAGGCAACGTGTTCGTCGTGGGCTTTGACACGCAGCAAGCGCGCCTGTTCAGCGGGCAAGACAACGGTGCGCTCACAACGTGGCAAACCTTTACGCCTGAAACGTTGGTAACGTGGGCGCGGCAGAACCGCTACATCCGCGAGCTAGACTGCTTTGAGCGCGAACAGTATCGCCTTGACAAAGGCAATTGCTCCTAGCCAGCCGCCTTTGCTTGCGCACACGCTTGCAAGTTCTTTGCGGCTAGGGCTGAGTAGCAAGCAGCCTTAGGCGTGTTCGCTTTGTGTGTCGTTCCTTGCACTTGACGGGTGCGGGCAAAAGGCGCAAACTAAGTGCCTAACCCATCAGCACGAGGAACAACACAGGCATGAACAAAACGGTTGCCATTATCGGCGCGGGCGCAACAGGGCTTGCCGCCGCCTATGACCTCGCACGGCGCGGCTTTCGTGTGACGCTTTACGAGGGCGAAGGCGTGCTAGGCGGGCTGGCAAGCGGCTTTCAGGACGACAATTGGGCGTGGTCGCTTGAAAAGTTCTACCACCATTGGTTTGAGGGCGACAAGGCGATTTTAGGCTTAATTGCCGAGCTGGGCATGAGCGATGACGTGCTGTTCCCGCGCCCGAAAACCAGTTATTGGGTAGACGGGCGCATCTACCGTTCGGAGATTGCGCTGTCTGCGCTGCGGCTGCCGCTGTCGCCGCTGTCGCTAGCACGCTTTGCCTTGACGGGCGCGTATCTCAAGCTCACGCCGTTTTGGCAACCTCTAGAGCGCGTGACGGCGGACGCTTGGATGCGCTTCTACATGGGACAAGAAGCCTACGAGAAGTTCTTCAAGCCGCTGCTGATAGGCAAGTTTGGCGAACACTACGACCGCGTGAACATGGCGTGGATGTGGGCGCGCATCGTCTCGCGCAGCCTCAAGCTCGGCACGTTTAAGGGCGGCTTCCAGCGGTTTTTGGACGCTTTTGGGCAGCGACTGCGTGAGCTAGGCGTGGACATTCAGCTCAACACCCGCGTCGAGCGCGTCGACTTAGACGGCTTGATGCCCACTGTGACGGTGGCGGGCGAAACGCGGCATTACGATTGGGTGATTAGCACGACCTCGCCTGCCATCATGTTGCGGCTCGCGCCCAAGCTGGCGGACACGCACTACGGCGACCAAATGCGCGCCCTTGAGAGCATCGGCGGGCTGTGCGTGGTGCTTGCGCTCAAGCAGCAGGTGCTAACCGACGGCACGTATTGGCTGAATTTGCCCGCTAGCACGCCCGACAAGCGCGCCAACCCTTTTCCCTTCTTGGCGTTAGTGGAACACACGAACTATCTCGACAAGGCGCATTACGGGGGTGACCACATCGTCTACTGCGGCGACTATGCTCCTGCCGACCACGAGTATTTTGCGCTGACGGAAAGCGAGCTGGTGGCGCGCTTCTTGCCTGCGCTCAAGCGCGTGAACTCCGCGTTCGACGAGCGTTGGGTGCGTAAGGCGTGGGTGTGGCGCGCACCCTACGCCCAGCCTGTGCCAACCCTCAACCACTCTGAGAACATTCCCGCCTTACAAACGCCGCTGCCCAACGTCATCTGGGCGAGCATGTCGCAGGTCTACCCTTGGGACAGAGGCACGAACTACGCCGTAGCGATGGGGCGGCAGGTAGCCAGCATGGTGAAATAAGCGCGCCCGCCACGACACTATCGCCATAGCGGGCGACATTGTTCGGCACGCAGACAAAAGCGTGCCGAAGGCGTATTAGTTCAAGCTCTCCACTAACGTGGCGGTGGCCATGCCGCCGCCGCAGCACATGCTCTGCAAGCCAATGCGCACGTTGTGCGTTTCCAGCGCGTTGAGCAGCGTCGTCATCAAGCGCGCGCCGCTGCCACCAAGCGGATGTCCGAGCGCAATCGCGCCGCCATGCACGTTGACCTTGCTCAGGTCGGCGTGAAGTTCCCTCTCCCACATGCGCACGACCGTGGCGAACGCCTCGTTAATCTCGAAGAGGTCGACATCCGCCATGCTCATGCCCGCCCGCGCCAAGATTTTTTGCGTGGCAGGCACGGGACCGGTAAGCATGAGGTGCGGGTCGCTGCCGACAGTGACGCTGTGCAGCACACGGGCGCGTGGCTTCAAGCCCAACTGGCGCGCCTTTTCTGCCGTCATCACCAACACCGCCGCCGCGCCGTCGCTGATTTGGCTGCTGTTGCCGGCGGTAGTCACGCCGTTGGGCGTAAACGACGGCTGCAGCTCGCGCATCTTGTCGCGGTTGGCGTTGGGGCGCACGCCTTGGTCGTAGGTGACCGTCATCAGGTTGCCTGCGTCATCCACGCCTGTGATAGGGGCAATCTCGCGGTCGAATACGCCGGACTGCATGGCTTTGGCGGCGCGCATGTGGCTCTCATAGCCCAAATCGTCCACTTCGTCGCGGGTGATGCCCCACTTCTGGGCAATCTCATCGCTGGCGACACCCTGATTAATCATGTTGTGCGCTTCCATAATCGTGTCGGTGAAGGGGCTGCCGTTGGTCAGGCTGCTGCCCATCGGGACGCGCGTCATGCTCTCCACGCCGCCGGCAATCACCACGTCCATCTGCCCGCTGGCAACCAGCGCGGCGGCGAAATGCACGGCTTGCTGGCTGCTGCCGCACTGAAAGTCGACGGTGGTGGCGGGAATTTGGATGGGCAACTCGGCTTCTAGCACGACGTTGCGCGCGATGTTGAACGTTTGCTCTGCCACTTGGCTCACGCAGCCGAAGATGACGTGGTCGAGCACATCGGGGCTGAGGCTGGTGCGCTCGAGAAGGGCTTTCACGACGTGCGCGCCCAGCTTGACGGGGTGCTGCTCACGCAGCCAGCCGTTGCGCTTGCCCAACGGCGTGCGCACGGCATCGACAATCACTACTTCGCTCATGAGAAACTCCTTTATGGTCTTGAAAATCAAATCTAAATTTGATTATGCTGATGTTCTTATCATAGCGCACTTTTGCCCGTTTGTGGACAAACAATCAGCATCTTCTAACACACCTTGCTTATGAAAAACATGAGCAAGCACTCAGGAAAACGGTCTAGCCTCTTGCTTGTTTGTTGGCGCGTTCTTTGGTAGAATGTGGCTAGCAGCTTGTGTAAAAACGAACAAACCTTTTCGATACGGTCTTTTCCTAACACACCAAACGCCGCAAGGCTTTCTTTAGGTAGGTATTATGGATATTCCTCAACCCAACACGCATCGTTCAAACGTCGTGCCAAGTATCCTGACACTGGCTATTTTCTTGGTGATTATCGCGCTGGGCGGGGTCGCGCTCTCGCAGCTGAGTTGGGTGTTCTTGCCCGCGCAAGCCTCGCTGCAAGCACGCAACACTGACGGGCTGGTGCAGCTGCTGCTGTTGATAGGTGGCATCGTCTTCACGTTGGTGCATGTGCTGCTGATTTATTCCATCTTCAAGTTCCGCGCTAAAGCCAACGACACCAGCGACGGCGCGCATTTTCACGGCAACACCACGCTTGAGGTCGTTTGGACGATTATCCCAGCCGTTGTCGTAGCAGTGCTAGCCGTCTTGAGCTATGATGTCTGGGTGCGCAACAGCCAACCCCAAGAACAAGTCAACTTCGTCAACGGTGAGTCCATCACCATGCGGGCGATTGGGGCGCGCTATGCGTGGACGTTTGAGTACGACACCAACGTGCCGCTGCCGTTAGAAGAAGGACAAACGCTAGCGGAGGGCGAAAAAGCACCCACCGTGAGCTTCGTCAGCAGCCAGCTGCACACCTACGTTGGGCAGCACGTCAAACTCGAGATGTCAACCAGAGATGTCATCCATTCGTTCTGGGTGCCGGCGATGCGCGTCAAGCAAGACCTGCTGCCCGGTCGCGTGTCGGAAGTCCGCTTTGACCCCATCGCCACCGCTGGCGGCTTCCCCTATCGCTTGGATGAGAACGGCGTGCGCGTGGCGTTAACCCCCGAACAAGCGCAGCTTTCCACCGAAGAAGCCAAAGCCCAAGGGCTGGACAACCGCTTTGCCGTCTACCGCGTCGTGTGTACCGAGCTTTGCGGCAGCGGGCATGGCGAGATGTACGCCGAGCTGTTCGTGCATGAGAACGAAGAAGCCTATCTGGCGAACTTCTTTGACCGTCAAGTGTTCGCCGTGCTGAACCCACCGGACGACCCTGTGCAGCAAGGGCGGCTCGTGCTGCAAAGCGGCGCGTACCCCTGTGCCAACTGCCACATCCTCAGCTCGCAGGGTTGGGTGGGCGTGACGGGTCCCAGCCTGAACGGCATCGGGCAGCGCGCGGCACGGCGTGTAGGCGGGCAGTCCGCCATTGAGTACCTCGCTACCTCGATTATGCTGCCCAACGAGTATGTGGTGCCGGGCTATGCGGCAGGACAGATGCCACACTTCGGCTTCAGCGACACCTCGCCGACGGGCGCAGCGTCGTACAACCGCATGCCCGAAAGCGACCTCATCGCCATTATCGCCTATCTCTGCACGCAGACCGAAAGCGGCGACCCCGCCGAAAACGCCTGCGGGCTGGAGTTTGCTGACGGCACGCTGGTCGACATTGACGCAGCCAAAGCGCAAATCGAGGCGGTCACCAGCACCTACCGCGCGCTCTTCGGCACGGAATAAGTCAACCTTGTGGGCGCGGATGCCACACGCCGCGCCTTCTTAACACGTCAACCTTAAAAACGTTTTATTGGCAGAAAGGCAACTGTATGGCAACCATCTCTGTACCCATCGGACAGACCGCTGTCCCCAACCGCAAGATGCCCTCGCTAGCGACATATCTTAGCTGGAGCATCGACCACAAAATCATCGGCGTGCAGTATGGCGTGACCGCGCTGCTGTTCTTCCTGATTGGCGGCGCGCTGGCTCTGGCTATCCGCTGGGAGCTGCTCACGCCAACGTTAGACGTGATGGCGGACGGCACGTCCTACAACCAGCTGTTCAGCATTCACGGCTCGGTGATGCTGTTCCTGTGGGTCATCCCCATGTTCGGCGCGTTTGGGAACTATATTCTGCCGCTGCAGCTGGGCGCGAAAGACATGGCGTTCCCTTGGTTGAATGCCTTCGCTTTCTGGCTCATTCCCCCTGCGGGCATTATGATGCTGATGGGTTACTTTGTCGGACAAACGGAAGCGGGTTGGACATCCTATCCGCCGCTTAGCACGCTCTTCAGCGGCGACGGGCAAACGCTGTGGGCGATGAGCGTTCACCTGCTCGGCGCGTCGTCTATCTTGGGCGCGATTAACTTCATCGTCACCATCCTCAACATGCGCCCCGAGAGCATGAGCATTTGGCAGATGCCGCTGTTCAGCTGGGCAATCCTTGCCACGAGCTTCATCGTCGTCATGGCAACCCCCTTCTTGGCAGGCGCGCTGACGCTGCTGCTGCTCGACCGCGTCGGCGGCACGGCGTTCTTCGACGCGACGCGCGGCGGCGACGTGCTACTATGGCAGAACGTGTTCTGGTTCTACAGTCATCCGGCGGTGTACATCATGGTGCTGCCGGGCATGGGCATCTTGAGCGAGGTACTGAGCGTCCACAGTCGTAAGCCCATCTTCGGCTATCGCATGATTGCCCTCTCGAGCATGGCGATTGCTGGCATCGGCTTCACGGTCTGGGCGCACCACATGTTCACCAGCTTGCAGCCCGAGCTGCGCATCCCCTTCATGATTACGACCATGATTATCGCCGTGCCGACGGGCATCAAGATCTTCTCGTGGATTGGCACGATTTGGGGCGGCAAAATCCGCTTCACCAGCGCGATGCTGTTCGCGCTCGGTTTCTTGAGCATGTTCGTGATTGGCGGCATCAGCGGCGTGATGCTGGCGGCAGTGCCGTTCAACTACCAAGCGCATGACACCTACTTCGTCGTCAGCCACTTCCACTTCGTGCTGTTCGGCGGCAGCGTGTTCGCCATTTACGCTGGCTTGTACCACTGGTATCCGAAGGTGACAGGGCGCATGCTCGACGAACGCTTGGGGCGGCTGCACTTCGTGCTGACCTACTTCGGCTTCTTCTTCACCTTCTTCCCGATGCACATCGTCGGCATCTTAGGCATGCCGCGCCGCGTGGCGGTCTACGCGCCCGAGTTCACCGACCTCAATCGCCTGATTAGCTTCGCCTCGTTCGTGCTGGGGTTCAGCACGCTGGTGGTGATTTATAACATGGTGGTCAGCTTCTATCGCGGGCGCGTGGCGGGTGCGAACCCTTGGCGCGCGTTGACGCTGGAATGGGCGACTACCTCGCCGCCGCCGGCGTGGAACTTTGACGATGACCCCGTGCCGTTCGAAGACCCCTACGGCTACGGCACCGAAGCCGCAGCGGCGTATCTTGACGCGATTGACGCGACCTTTGGCGTGCCGGACAACACGGGCAGCGCGGCAAGTACGCCACGCTTGCGCCCGGCTACCGCGCCGGCAGGCGACTAAGCGCGCTTGTTTCTTTGCACTTCACACAGCCGTCCGCACAGGACGGCTGTTTTGTTTTTGCGCTACAATAGAGGGTGTAACGAAAGGATGCCTCTATGCCAAGATGTCGCGCTTTGCGCTTGCTGCCCGTGTTGATTGCCGCGCTGCTGCTGCCGATAACGCTGGCGCAGACCATTCACAACACCCCCATTCCCGTGACCCCCGGCGCGCCGCTCTATCCGCTTACGCCTACCTACGCCCCCAATCAGTGTGTCACGCCGCTGGCGTTAAAAGTTGGCGAAGCCATCTACATTAAGTCGGGGGTGAACCTGCGCAACCTGCCCAGCTTGAGCGGCGGCATCGTCTGGAACACCGTCTACGACAACCGCGACGAGCGCGGGCGTGTACGCGAGCAGCCCGTGAACATCGCCGCAACGGTCTTAGAGGGCCCCGTCTGTGCCGACGGCTACAACTGGTGGCGCGTGGGCGGGTTGGACGCGCCGGGTTGGGTGGCGGAGGGTCGCCCTGAAAGTGGCTACTTGCTCATCGCGCCGCGCTTGGCAAGCGTAGCAGGCTGCACGCCGCTGTATCCGCTGGCGGCAGGCATGACCGCCGAGCTGCGCGCCAATGCCCGCGTGCGCGAGACCGCCGACCCGCAAAGCCGCGTGAAGACCGTCGCGCCCTTCGGGTCAACCGTCGAAATTGTCGAGGGCGGGCAGTGCGTCAACGGCTATCGCTGGTGGCGCGTGCGCGTCACGGTCGTCAACTTCCTCTATGATGGGTGGATGGCGGAAGGGGAGGCGGGCGATTACTACCTTGTGCCGTCGAATTTGCCCAACGCCGCCGACGGCACGCTGTGCGGCACGCCGCTGCCGCTGGCGGAAGGCACGCGCGTCTACGTTAACGACAAGACCAACACGCCGCACGCGCTGCGCGTCGCGCCCGACCGAAACGCCGAGCGCATCGCCACGCTGGTCAACGGCGTGCCGATGATTGTTGAGGCGGGTCCGGTCTGCAGCGGCAACCTGAACTGGTGGCGCGTGCGCGTGCTGGCTAGCACGCCGGTCGTGGGTTGGATGGCGGAAGGCTCGCGCGGCGTGGGCTATTGGATAAGTGTGCTAAACCCGTTTGAGTTTGCCCGCTAAAAAGGGGCGAGCCTACGCGCCCGCCCCCTGTGAACATGAGTTATTTCAGCGTAATCGTCAGGCGCACGCGCACCACACTACCTTCGATCGAGCTGCTCACCGTCGAATGGGCGATGAGGTTGCTGACTGTCTTGACGATGGTCTCAAACTGACCGAACAGGCGCGCGTTGCGTGCGCTGGTGTCGGGCATAGCTTCGGGTGTCGCATTGGGGTTCATCAGAGCGCGGTTGATGTTCTCCGTGAAGTCGTCAACAATCGGCTCAAGCACACCAACGACAGAAATGGCGGCTAGTGTCGCCGCGCCGCCATCGTCAAAGTACAGCACTTGGTTGCTGTTGGGCAGAATGACCGTTTGTGCGTCAGCGTACTCGGCAGTGCCTGCCAGCACGTCGCCAGCAAACAAGCGTTCAAAGGCGTTGAACGTGCCGAAGAACACGAAGCCGTTGCCCAAGCCGATGTAGAGCGGCACGTCAAGCGTTGTAATGCCGCTCGCGTCTACCTTGATGGTGATAAGCGTTCCGGCCTGCACGTCCTCAAACGTCACGTTGGTGGTGTTGGCAGCAGAGCGTTTGAGTGCTTCGACCAGCTTCATGCTCGCTTGGGAAGCGTTGCTGATGTCGCTGGGGCGCACCACCAAGCCTAGTTCGAGCGGGAACTTGGCAAAGGCAAGCTCACCCGTGCGCAGCACGTTGAGCAGCGCGTCGATGTCCAGCGTGGTAAACAGCACCGTGTCGCCGTCGAACAAGGGCAGCACTTCCGTGTCAAAATCCAGATTAAGCAGGCGCGAGAACTGGCGCACAACCGACATCGGGTCAGTTTGCCCAAACTCCGCCGACAGCTCGCTGAGCTGCTTGAGCGTTTCGCTCACCACTTGGGAGACGTTGCTCATGGCCACCACAAACGCCGTGTTCGACGGGATAAGGCGGGTATATTCCGCGCTCAAGGGCTTCAGCTCGTACGGCGCGGTAAGGCCATCGCCGACAATATCCATCGCCAGCGTGCGCCCGTCGACGATGGTGAAGCCAATCGCTATGCCAGTGACGTTTTCCAGCAGGTCGAGAGGCTGCTGAATGCTGTCCATCATCGGCATTTGCTGGTTGAGCAGGTTAAGCACGTTGCGGTAGAAACCACCGCTAAAGTTCAGCAAAATGTTGTAGCTGGGTGCGGGCAGCGCGGCGATGGTCGCCTTGAAGTTCGCGTCCTCCGCCAGCGTATTGCGCGGCATCTCTAAGAGGCTGCTGCTGGTCACAATCGCCATCACGTCGTCGCGGAAGCCAACGAGAACGCTGCCGTCGGGGCTGGTGTAGACGGTGTAGCCGCTAATCTCACGCGCCGCGCCCAACATACTGCCCGCTTCATTCTTGAAAATCGTTTCGGCGGTGGCACGGTCGCGCAACTGTACAAACAGGGCGATGTCCGGCGTGAGCGATCTTCTTCTGCCGCTTAGCACGGTGGCACCAACGATGTCACGCATGCCAATGGCAAGATAATTGCCAGCAATGTTGCTCAGCTTGGCGTAATTTTGGAACGGTGTACCAAGCAACACGCTGTCGATAACCGTGCGCAAGCTCAATTCAGGCGGCAGCCCCAGCTCGGCAGGCAGGTTGCTCAACACACGGTTGACCACGCCGTTGAGGTCGCTGACGTAGCCATCGTCGATGCGGATGCTGAAGAAAAACTCGGTGTCTGCGCCGAAATAGCGCGCCATATCTTGCACGCCGCTGCCGCTCAACGCCGCCGAAAGTGGCGCGACCACGCCCAAAAGCAGCATGCTAACCATCATGCATAGCCAACGTTTTATCATGCGTTTGTCCTTTATCCTTAAGTATGAACTAAGCATCACCTACAAGCATAACACCAAAGCACGTTAAGTGCTGATTAAGTTAACGTCCTTTTGCCCGAAAAGTTCCCCAGCCGCCCGCCACGCTAGCGCACGCCTCGCCCAGCCAGCGCGTGAAGGCAGGCAGCAGCGCATCCGCCAGCGCGCGATTGCCCTCCGCGTTCAGGTGATAGTCGGCAAGGCTGATGCGATGTTCGTGTGGGTAGCGCACCGTAGCGACCGGGTAGCCCTCTGCCAACAGCGTGTTAGTCACTAGCTCATCGCTAAAGCTGATTAAGCGCATGCGCGGGTCGCGCATCAATGCCGCCACCTCGTCGAGAAAGCGCGCGACGCGCTTGTCGCTGCGGTCGAGCTGGGCGCGGTTGTCAGGCGCGGGCGGCGCGTAGTCTGTGCTGTCGCCGCGTCGAATGGCAAAGTTGGTGTAGCGCACCAAGAAGGGCAGCGTTTGCCCACCGCCGACAAAACGCTGTGTGCGCGGGTCAAGCGCGCCCTCCACGTCGTTGTTGACGACCACGTAGACGTAGAGGTCGGCGGTCGGCACGGCGCGATAGGTCAGCAGGGCGTTGGTGCTGTTGTAGCGCGGCACGCCGTAGTTCAAGAAGCGCATGTCCGGCAGTGCCGCCGCCAAACGGTTGACCCAGACCTCATCGTCGTTCACGCCGTAGCCGAACGCGACGCTGTCGCC
Source organism: uncultured Anaerolineae bacterium (assembly GCA_938022205.1). GTDB lineage: Bacteria > Chloroflexota > Anaerolineae > Aggregatilineales > Phototrophicaceae > JANWYT01. The sequence goes on from CALIEB010000024.1 coordinate 177,859, forward strand.
CAGCACCACCACACGGCACGACGCGCCGCTCGACGTGGCAGGCGTGTGACGCGCGCCGTCGCGCAGCGTCGCAGACCAATGGCTAAACGTGTGCGTGCCATCGGGGATGACATAGCCGCGCGCGCTGTCGTAAGTGAACAGCTCGTTGGCAAGCACCGCCAAATCCTCAAAGTAGCGCATGCCCCAAGGGTCAAAGGCACGCAGCAAGCTCTCAAGCGCACCGAACATGCCACCGACTATCAGCAGCGCGCCGCCCAAGTTAAGCAGGTGCTTGCGCAAGGCGGGCGGCATCAGCGCAGTGACCTTTCGACCGTTTCAAGTGCCGTGAGTGCGTCCTTGTAAGCCTGCTGGGCGGCTTGCGCCGCGCCGAGCTGGGCACTCGCGCTGGCTGCCAACGTGTTAGCACTACAGGCGGCGGCAAAGGCTGCCCACGTGCGCCGCGTGACGCTCAACGCTAAGTTGATGTTATCCACCGCTTGCTGCAGCTCGGCGGGCGCAATCGCTGCGATGTCGCTGGGTAGCACGTAGTCGCCGTCCACATCGGGGGGCGGCAGCTGCAAGCAGCCGGCGGTTCTGCCGTCGTTGACCACTTCCTGCCAGAACGTCAGCACGAGCGTGTGCGTGCCGCGCAAGCCGCTCATGCGGTTGGCGATGTCGCGCAGTGCCAGCACATGCACGCGAATGGCGGCGGCATCGGGCGTGGCGGTCGGCGTGACGGTGGCGGTCGGCGTGGGCGTGTTGGTCGAGACCACGAACGGCGTAGCGGTCGGCGGCAGCGACAGCCCTAGCCGGCTGAGGACGCTGCCAACGTTCACCAGCGTGCGCTGTACCTCGACGATTTGCGCGCCGTAGGTCAGCGCGTCTTGGCGACTGATGGGAATTTGCGCGCGGCACGAGCGCAGGAAGACCTCGATAATCGGCGCGATTTTCTCTTGCGCGGCGTTGTAATCGACGATGGCAGGCGCGAGCGTATCGTACTGCGGATAGTTTTGCGTTAACGCCGTCGACGCGACGAAAGACGGCATGTTGTTCCATTCGACAGCACAATCTTGCGGCTGGTCGCGGGTGATGAGCAGCATTTGCGCTTGTAAGGCGCGCGCGTCATTGTCCAAGCCGACGTACTGCACGCGGAAACGCTCCAGTGCCGCCAGCGGGTCGGCGATTTCGGTGGGCGTGACCACCGCTGCCGTCAGCGTCAGCTCGTCCGCCAGCGACAAAATTTTCGGCGGCTCGTTGGCGGGCAAGACCAGCCCCACACCCAACAGCAGCACGCCCAACAGCAGCACGCCCACGCTCAAGCGCGTGACGGTCTGTGGGCGCGGATTGAGGCGTTTGCCCATCTTGCCGTGCAGCACGATGTCTTGCACAATCTCAAAGCCCATCTTCTGGACATCTTCGTCGGGGTCTTCAAACAGCGCACCCAACGCTTTCAGCCGCCCTAACGCCTCAGCAGCGGCGGCGCGCACCTGCTTGTCGGGGTCGCTCTCAAACGCCTTGACCAATGCGGGAATGGCGGTTGGCTCACCCGCGCCGCCCAACCAGACCGCCGCCGCCGTGCGCCGCTTGGCATCAAACTTCTTGATTCCTTCAAGCGTGGCGATTGCTTTTTTGACGCGCTTCTGGAAAACTTGGGTGCGCTTGTTGATTTCTGCTTCCGACAGCTGTTTGTCGTCCTCTTGATACCCTGAGACAATAGGGTCTAGCTCTTCATTGGTCATGCCTGCTCCTCACGTGTGGCGCACTACCCTAATGCCTTAATGATAGGCGATTATCGCCATCTTGGCAAAGCCTGAGCGACACGGGCAATCGCGTTCTATCCTGCGCAATTTAGTTAGGTTGTGTGCTTAAAACCGTGCTAGAATGGGCGTATGCTTTTGCGCTGCACAATTTAGGCTTATTCAGAAGACAAGAGGAGCGGTCATGGCGAAGTTTGGTGTGGTACAACCCCAGAACATCACGCTTACCAGCGGCACAAGTTCGTTTACGACTATTGTTGGCATGCTCAAACAGGGTGACCGCGTAGAGATTTTGAGCGAGAGCGACGACTGGCTGTTTGTGCGCCATGTCGGCAACAACACACAAGGCTATTCACCGCGCAGCAACTTCAAGATAATTGATGAAACGCCTGCGGAAGCGGCACCATCCCCCGCGTTCACGCCCTACAACGTCGTGACCAGCTCGGCGGGCGTGCGTCTGCGGGCAGGCACAGGCGTGCAGTACCCTGTTATCACGACGCTGCCACAGGGCAGAAAGCTCAAGGTCACAGGCGAGCACGGTGAATGGCTAGCAGTGGAATACAACGGACAAACCGCCTACATCAGCGCGCACCTCACCGCCCGCGAGGATACCTCCGCCATGCCCAGCGGCTACCTCATCGAGCAGCCCGACCTGCTGACGGCACGCCTAGAACCCAACCGCCTGATTCCTTATGATGGACTGATTCAGGGCAAGCGTCCCTACGCCGCTGCTCGCGTCTGGAACACCTACGGCGGCTTGTTAGAGCTGCTGGCGGGGCGGTTGAAAATCCCTGTCGCCACGATGGTGGCGGTCATCGCCACCGAAAGCAGCGGCAAGGCGTTCGGCGAGGACAACCGCGTCATCATCCGCTTCGAAGTGCATGTGTTCTACAAATATTGGGGCGCAGCCAATCAAGTCCTCTTTGACAAGTATTTCACGTTTGAGAGTTGGCGCAACCACAAGTTTCGTCGCAACGAAAACGCCGAATGGGTGGCGGTGCATACCTCGCAAGCGCGCGAGCATGAGGTGCTAGAGTTTGCGCGCGCGCTGGACGACACCGCCGCGCTGAAGAGCATCAGCATGGGTGCGCCGCAGCTCATGGGCTTTAACTACAAGGCGTTGGGCTATGAGAGCGTGCAAGACATGTACGAGAACTTTGCCCGCAGCGCAAACGCGCAGATTTTGGGCATGTTCGACTTTGTCAAAGGCACAGCGACGACCTCGCGCGCCATTCGCGCCTTACAAACAGGCGATTACTTGACCTTTGCCAGCATTTACAACGGACCGGGCAACGCCGCCACTTACGAGGCGATTATCCAAGACTACGTGAGCATCTTCGAGCAGCTTATTCCGACCGCCGTGACCGTGACGGTTGACCCCAGCGTACCGCTGCGTGGTCCCGCCGACCTTGTTGCGCCGCCGCCCACGCCCGAAGACCTCGCCAGCATCGGCGCGCCCAGTGTCGCCGCTGTGATTCCGTCCACCAGCACAGTTGCCGTCAAGCCCGCTGCCGCCGAAGTGGTCATCATGGCACGCGACAAGGTCAACGTGCGCGCCCAGCCCTCGCTCAGCGCGGCACTGCTGGGGGTTATCCAGCGCGGCGAGATCGTTAAGCTGCGCGAGCCAGTTGAGCAAGCACTCGCCAAGATTGAGATGGGCGAACGCGGCGGCCAGTTCCTTGAGATTGCCTACAAAGGACAAAACGCCTTCATGGCAGCATGGTTTGGCGCGCCCGCCAAGCTGCTCACGCCTGAAAGCGTAATGGCGTACATCGACACGCTGCCTAGCTACACGCTGCCCGCTGAATACGAGATGTTTTGGTCGCACCGCGAGAAGTTGGGGCTGCCCGACCCGTTCGACGTGCTGCCCGTGCAAATCCGCAGCGAAGCGGAACTCACGACCATGCAGGTGAACGGCTTCGGACCCAACACCTTCGCGATGTACTACGGCGCGCAGTGGTACAGCCGCATTGGCTACATGCACAACGGCTACGATTTTATCGTCAAGACCGGCACGCCGCTTTATGCCGTCAGCGATGGGGTCATTATCCGCAACTGGCGGTTCATGGCGAACGCTGACGAAAAGACGCTGGTCTTGTGGTGCTTCCTGCCGGAAAAGTACCGCGACAACAAGGGTCGGCGCATGCTCAGCAACGTGCTGGTGGCGTATGGTCACATGAGCAACAACACCCTGCGCAAGAACCATGAGATGGTCAAAGCAGGCGACGTAATTGGCTTGTCCGGCACACCCGCCGGCATCAACTACAACGACCACTTGCACTACGAAGTGCATCTCTTGCAAGGTGACGCGGACTTGCCGAACAAGACCGACGTGCGCTTGCTGGCAGAATACAAGCGACCGCAAAATCAAGGCAACCGCACGCCTTGGAACCCGCTGCTGTTTTACACGCCCCGCGTGATTCATTACAGCCTCTATCAAGGCGAGAAAATTGGCTTTTCGGGCGGCAAGCTGCCCGAATACCCCAGCGAAGCCATGCTCAAGGCGCAAGATGCCGCGCATCTGCACCCGCTCACGCCGATGACGCTAGCGTACTACCGCTACGGCATCGCCAACGTTTGGAAGAAGCCCACGACAGGCAAGAAGTGGCAAGAGGGCGTGGTGGCATTGGACATGCTCGAAGCGCGCCTCAAGAAATTTGCCGCGTTTGAACCTTATGAAGCGAGTTTTTTAGGATAAGTAAGTCGTATGACATCGTCTTCAGTATCACAGGCAAAGCCCAAGCTCCCGCCCGGCAGTTTGGGCTTGCCCTTCATTGGTGAACGCCCGCGCCTGCTCGACACGGCGCACATGCTCAAGGTCTATCAACAGTACGGCGGCTTGGTCAAGACGCGCGTCTTGGGGCGCAACGTCGCCATTTTCATGGGTCATGAAGCCAACCGTTTTTTGCTCGCCACAGGCATGCACTTCTTCTTGTGGCGCGACGGCTGGCCACCCACGTTCAAAGAGCTGTTGGGCGAATCGCTGTTCGTGCAGGACGGCGAAGACCACCGCCAAAAGCGCAAGCTGCTCATGCCCGCTTTCCACCGCCAATCGCTGCGCAATTATCTCGGCACGATGGAAGCTATCGCCTGCCGCTACCTGCAGAAGTGGGAACAGCGCGGCGCGTTGGCGTGGCTCGATGAGTTCAAGCAGTTCACGTTTGAGATTGCTAGCACCCTGCTGGCGGGCAGCGCGCCGGGCGACGACACTGAACGCCTCAGCCGTCTCTTCGTCGAGCTAACGCGCGGCTTTATCACGGTGCCCGTGCGCTGGAGCTGGACACCTTACGGGCGGGCATTGCGCGCCCGCGACGCGCTGCTAGCGTATATCGACCGCGCCATCGAAGCACGCCGCGCCAACCCGACCGAAGACGCGCTGTCGCTCTTGGTGCATACCCGCGACGAAGACGGCATCGCGCTCACCAACCGTGAGCTGCGCGCGCAAATGCTGCTCATGCTCTTCGCTGGGCATGAGACCAGCGCAAGCATGCTTACGTCGCTGGCGTTGTTCCTCAAGCAGCACCCCGACGTGCTGGCGAAGGCGCGCGCCGAACAGGACGCGCTGCGCTTGGGCGACACGCTGACGATGGACGACATCCGCGCCATGACCTATCTCGACCAAGTGCTAAAAGAGACCGAGCGGCTGCATCCGCCCGTGCCAGCCGGCTTTCGCGGCGTGACCGAAACGTTCGAATACAACGGCTACACCGTGCCGAAGGGCTGGATAGCCCTGTACTTGATTAACGTGGCGCACCGCGACCCGGCGATTTACCGCGACCCGCTGCGCTTCGACCCCGACCGCTTTAGCCCCGCGCGCGACGAAAGCAGCGTGCCGTTCAGCTTGGTTGGCTTTGGCGGCGGCGCGCGCGTGTGCTTAGGCTACGCCTTCGCCCAGCTGGAGATGAAAGTGATGTTATCGTACCTGCTGCGCTACTACGATTGGGAGCTTGAACCCAAGCAGGACTTGCGCTTTATTTACTTGCCGACGCTGCTGCCACGCGGCGGGCTGCGCGTGCGCTTCTGGCGGCGATAGCAACTCTTTAACCACAAAGCGAGGAGTTGGCAGGCAAGTCGAACTCCTCGCTTTGTTGGTTGTGATGTGCCAAGCAGCGTCTAGCTGTTGACGACGCGCTCGACAATTTCGGTGACTTTGATGATGCCCTCTGGGCTGCCCTTGCGAATGGCGAGCTTGACCTCGCCGATGGCTTTGGTCACCTGAATTTCACGCGGGCAAGCAGGCGTGCAGTTGTAGACCGTGCGGCAACGCCACACGCCGTTCGGTTCGCTGAGGATGTCGAGGCGTTCTTTGGCAGCGGTGTCGCGGCTGTCGAAGATAAAGCGGTGCGCTTGCACGATGGCAGCGGGTCCTACGTATTTGCCGTTTGCCCAATAGCTCGGGCAAGAAGTCGTACAGCACGCGCAGAGAATGCACTTGGTGGTATCGTCGAAGCGTTCGCGGTCTTCCTGCGTTTGGCGACGTTCGCGCCCATCCTCCGGCAGCGGCTTGCTGCTGATGAAGAAGGGCATCACGCTGCGGTAATGCGCGAAGAAAGGCTCCATGTCGACGACAAGGTCTTTGAGAACGGGCAAGCCCAAAATCGGCTCAATCGTGACCTTGTTGCCGACATCGCGCACCAGCACCTTGCACGCCAGCGCGTTCACGCCGTTGATGCGCATGGCATCGCTGCCGCACACGCCGTGCGCGCAGGAACGCCGCAACGTCAGCGTGCCGTCCTGTTCCCACTTAATACGGTGCAGCAGCTCCAAGACGCGGTCGGTGGGGTCTACGTCCTTAAGGGTGAACTCTTGCCAATAGGGCTTGTCCTTGCCGGGCAGCTCGGGGTTTTGCCGTTTAATCTTAAATGTCACGTCCATAGGTATGCGTTCCCTTTTCGTTCGTGGCGGCGCGGCTTAGTACACGCGCTTCTTGGCAACAAAGCGTTCGTCTTTTTCGGCAAGGCTGGTGTCGACCTTGCGCGAGGTGTCGATGCGGTAGCTTGGCTCTTGTGCGCTGCCCTCTTGGTGGATGAAGGTATGCACCATCCAGTTAGCATCGTCACGCTGTGGATAGTCGTCGCGGCTGTGCGCCCCGCGTGATTCGGTGCGGTTGCGCGCGCTCAATGCCGTTACGGTCGCCAAATCGAGCAAGCAGCCCAGCTCCCACGCCTCCATCAGGTCGGTGTTAAAGCGGTTGCCTTGGTCGTCAATGCTGATGTCGGTCAGGAAGCGATGACGCAACTCCTTGAGGTCTTCAATGGCTTTGCTGATGGTCGCGTCGGTGCGATACACGCCGACGTTGTCCATCATCGTGTGCTGCATGGCTTTGCGCAGCTCATAGGGTTTGGTCTTGCCCTTGCTAGCGCGGATGCGCTTAAACTCCGCCTGAATTTCCTTGCCTGCGTCGGCGGGCAGCTCTTGCCACTCGGCGGTCTTGACGTACTGCGCCGCCTTAATGCCGCTGATGCGCCCGAACACGATTAGGTCAACCAAGCTGTTCGTCCCCAGACGGTTCGCGCCATGCACGCTCACACAGGCGGTTTCGCCCGCCGCGTACAGCCCGCGCACGACTGTTCCCGCCGCGTCCGCCAGCACTTCCGCGTCGACGTTGGTGGGGATGCCACCCATCGCGTAGTGCGCGGTCGGTTGGATAGGCATCGGCTCACGCACAGGGTCAATGCCCAAGTAGGTGCGGCAGAAGTCGAGAATGTCGGGCAGCTTCTTCTCGACAGTAGCGGCATCGATGCGTTCCTTGCGCCCTTCTTCGGCGAAGTAGCGGTTGACCGTTTCCGGACGCACGTCAAGATAGACATAGTCCTTGCCCTTGATGCCATTACCCGCCTTGATTTCGTCGTAGATAGCACGGCTGACGACATCGCGGCTGGCGAGGTCTTTGACGCTAGGAGCGTAGCGTTCCATGAAGCGTTCGCCCTTGTTGTTAATCAACACGCCGCCTTCGCCGCGCACGCCTTCGGTGATGAGGATGCCCATCTTATAAATGCCGGTGGGGTGGAATTGGAAGAACTCCATGTCTTCCATCGGGATGCCGCGCCGCAGCGCAATCGCCGCGCCGTCACCCGTCATGCTGTGCGCGTTGCTGGTCACGCTCCAGCAGCGTCCCCAGCCGCCAGAGGCAAAAATAATCGCCTTGCCGTGAAAGATGTGGAAATCACCGGTCGCAAGCTGCACAGCGACCACGCCTACCGCCGCGCCGTCGCGCAGGATGAGGTCGACAACTTGGAACTCATCGAAGAAATTGACGTTCTGCTTGATGCAGTTCTGGTAAAGCGTTTGCAAAATCATGTGACCGGTGCGGTCAGCGGCGTGGCAAGCACGGCGCACCAGCTCCTTGCCGAACGCGCGGGTATGTCCACCAAAGCGGCGTTGGCTGATTTTGCCGTCTGGCGTGCGGTCGAAGGGCAACCCCATGTGTTCCAGCTCAATCACCGCTTCTACCGCGCCTTCCGCCAACACAAGGGCAGCGTTCTGGTCAGCGAGGTAGTCGCCGCCTTTGACGGTGTCATAGGCGTGGTAGATGGGCTGGTCTTCGTCAAGGTTGCCCAGTGCCGCACCGATGCCGCCTTGTGCCGCGCCGGTGTGCGAGCGTGTGGGGTAGAGCTTGCTGACGACAGCGACATCCGCGCCGTTCTTGCTGGCATAGAGTGCCGCCATCAAGCCGGCCCCCCCTGCCCCTACGATAATCACTTCATGCTTATGGATTTGCATCACTTCTGCTCCTAAACGTTTTGCAACAATACGATACAACGCTTAACCAAAGTTAGTGGGCGCGCAAGGCTTGCTTGGCGGCTTCGATAGCAGTCGGCTCAATCGTTCCCAAGAGAGCCGCGCCGCCAACAATGAGCAGGGTCAGTGCGCCAATCACGCACAGGTAGCCCATCGCACGACGCAGCAAGGGTGAATCCTGCGTGTAATCGGTCAACACGTAGCGCAGCCCGTTGAAGCCATGCACGGTGACCAGAGCCAGCAGGGCAATGTCATACAAACGCCAGACCGCCACACCCGCCACTAAGAAGTTCCAGCGGTTGGCGACGAATTCGGTGGCGGTGCCGCTTTCGTTGACGAGGTTCGTGCCAACCGTCACCGCGCCAGCGGCGGTAATGTCGAACACGCCCTGCACGACGTGCATCGCCGCCAAGTGACCCAACACCAGCGGCACAATCAGCAGCCCCGACACGCGCATGAACGACCACCAAAAGCGTTCGAGCGCGCTGCCTTGATTGGTCTTCGCGCTGCCTGTGACGGGTTCGGGCTTGACTACCGCGCCGTAGACCGCGCTGAGGATGACCGCCGCAATTGCCGCCACGACCATGCCCGCAAGGAAGGGCAGCTGTTCGACCAGCACTTCGGTGAGCGGCAGATTTTGTACTGGCTCGGCATAGTGCGCCAACACGTGTCTAATCATGCCAATGAACACAGGCACCAGCACCAATACCGTTGCGCCCATGACGATATACGCCGCGCGCTCTTGGTACTTCCACAGTTCGGGCTTGTTGTCCATGATGGCGATGCGCAAGCCATTAAAGGCGTGATACACCACCGCAAACACCAGCAGGAACTCGCCGATGGTGAAGAGCGGCGACTGATAAATCTTGATAGCTTTTTCGTAGAGTGCAGGGTAGAAGACTGCCCACGATGTGTCAATGACGTGCAGAACGAGGAAAAAGACCACGCCCAGCCCCGTGAGGCGGTGCATGACCCAGCTCCACTGTCCTACTGCGCCCCGATAGCGTAACGTTTCACGCAGTGTAAGAACTAGTGAGGTCACTTTTAACAACCTTTCCCAAATGACAGGTTCATCAGTAACAATGCTTTTAGGGTGTACATCGACAAGATTGCCGTATGTGAAAATGATAACATACTTTGCGGAGGTTGTCAGTAGCGTTGGTGCAAGTGGTATAGCGTTAACTTGCGTCCTCAGGCGGCAAGCTGGCGAGCAGTGCCTCCACAGCGGCGCGCAAGGCGGGCAAGTCGGACAGAATATCCCAAAGTATCGCCACTTCCACCTTGTCATAACTGTGAGCGAGAAAATCCCTAAACCCTTTTAGACTGCGCCAATCGACCGCTGGTTGTGTGTCAAGCAAAGCCGTTGGCAGCCGTTTAGCGATTTCGCCAAGTACTTCATAGGCGCGTATGGCAGCATCTTGCAGAATTTCCTCTTGGTAAAACGCGCTCTGCCCACGCTGTTGAATGCGCTCCAAGCGTGCGACGTAAGCAAGCATATCGGCAAGGTAGACGCGCGGCGATTTCACAACGCCACCGCGTCCTTTTGGATTGTTGCGATAAAGTGTTGGTCGGCTACGCCGTCCGTGACGAGGCTTACGTCGCGCCCAAGCAACTCCTGCAGGTCTAGCCACAAAGCGACCACGCCAAGCCCCACGCCCTGCTGTATTGAGACCAACAAATCGACATCGCTGTCGGGGGTGGCATCGCCGCGCGCAACGCTGCCGAACACGCGCACGTTGGTCGCGCCGTAGCGTGCCGCCAGCGCGAGAATGTCGGCGCGCTTTTCGCGCAGCATGGCAAGCGTCGGGACGGTCTTA
>CALIEB010000025.1 GCA_938022205.1 uncultured Anaerolineae bacterium
CGTCGAGGGTATTGAAATTCTGGTAAGTCACTTAACCCAACGCCACTCCACGCTTTTTGATTCTTGAAGACCCGTCGAGGGTATTGAAATCGAGACAGGTCTGCGTTGGAGAAGTTCGCGTAAGCTCTTTTGATTCTTGAAGACCCGTCGAGGGTATTGAAAAGGGTATTGAAAAGGCTATTGAAAAGTGTATGTCTCAAAATACCACTGCTCACTAGGCAACTTTTGAGACCCGTCGAGGGTATTGAAAAGGGTATTGAAATAGGTTGCTCACGTTCCCGTGATTTTGCTTTTCCTTATCTAAAAAAGCTCCAACGCGCTGGCGAATGTGCCGGCATAAGCCAGCTCACCGTTTAACCGCAGCTCGACACGGTAGGGAGCGCGACGCGGCAGCGGCACGTGCAAATCCTCATCGAGCGTGCAGACATCTGCCTGCCACACCCAGCTTGCGCCGTCTTCGTAGCGCACGCGCAGTTCGGTCGCGAAGGTAGGCGGCGGCTGTGCCGTCAGGTTAAACGCCAGCTGAACGGCATCCTCACCCAAATAAGCGTGGCGCACGAACGGGCGGTGGCGATGAAACAGCTGATAGTCCGTGCGGGCGGTAATGCTGCCGCGCCACCGCTGCCACACGTCGTCGGGCAGCAGCGTGCGCAAGGTCTCGTATTCGGCGGTGGAGCGCAGCCAAATCAGCTGCAAGGCTTCTAGCGTCACGTGGTTAGGGATGAGCATTTGCGCCTTGCGGTGGCGAATAATCTCCGCGCTGCTGTCGTGCGTAACCCAACCGTCGTGATAAATCGCCTCAAACGGCAGCTCGCGAAAGTGCGTGGGCGTAGCATACGTGGAGCCACCTTCGGCGGGGTCGCCGTCAGCAAAGCGCGTTTCCGGATGCAGCAGCACCGTCTCAAGGTCAAAGAGCAGATAAGCAGGCACGGGCAAAGTTTCAGGCTCTTGGCTGGTTTCGCCCAAGCCGAAAAAGCCCTCCGCGCCGTAAAGGTCGGGCGTGCGCGGGCGAAAGTAAAACTTGACATAGCGCGCCCAACGGCTCTTCAGGGCGGAATTGCGTTGCTGCGGCGCAACCAGCTTTTCTTCCGTCAGCGTCTGCACCAGCGCAGGCAGCCCCAACGGCACGAACGCGAAGAACGTCCACCAACCGCGCCCGCTGTGAGCGTAGGCGCGCTGCAGCTCGCGAATGTGACGGCGGAAGGCGGGCGCGCTGCGCTTTTCTGCGGCACGCACGACGCTGCGCGCGGAGGCACGACGCGGCACGCTGGCGGTTGCGGCGGGACGGCGCGGCTTGGGCGCATCGTCAGGCAAGGGGTCTTGAAACGCTTGCATGCTGTTGATGTCGCTGACAAGGTCTTTGAACAGCAACACGTAGCGCGTTTCGTCGCTAAAGTCCAAGAAGTTCATCGCCTCAAAGTGCAGCGGCGGCTCGGCATCCGCCTGCACCAACAGCGGGATGACGCGCTTGCCCTTGCGCACGGCGCGCAGCTGCTCGGCGCGACACCACGTTGAGGCGGTGCTGGCGTGGCTCAGCAGCGCGAGGAACACGTCACACTGGTCGATGGCTTGCTCAATGCGCACGGTGAAATTGTCGCCGCCCGGCACTTCCGAAAGGTCTAACCAGACGGCAAAGCCCGCCGCCTCAAGGTCATCGCGCAAGCGCAAGGCGAGGTCGCGGGCATCTTTGCGCCCGTACGAGAGAAAGATAAGCAGTTTTTTCGTCATGCGCGTTTCCCGCTGGTCAGCTCGTGCGACGATTTCTACAATAGGCTTGGTTAGCTTAGTATACATGGAAAACCCCCATGAACGAGAGTGCAAAATCCGCCCTCGCCGCCGAGCTGGCGCGCTTTCGCGCCCAAATACCGCCGCAAACGCTCACGCTCGCCGACACCGCGTGGACAAGCTACGACACGCAAGAGGGCGCGCAAAGCGTGCTGCTGCTGCCGTCGAGCGGCTTGTCTGTTGAAGCGTTGTTTCATTACGTTCACGTCTTGCGCCCGCACTACCGCGTCGTGGCGTTGGATGTGCCGCACAGCGTGCGCACGCTAGAAGCGGCAGTGCTGGGCATTGTCGGGGTATTGGACGTGCTGGGTGTAGAAAAAACGCACGTGGTTGGCTTCTCATGGGGAGCGTTGCTCGTGCAAATGCTGCTGCGTGGTCACGCCGCGCGGGTTGGCGATGCCGTGCTGGGCTTTGGCTTTGTACCTAACCCCGAGCGCGCCGCCATCCTCAAGCAGCAGCTGGGGCTGATAGGCATCGTGCCAGCGTCGATCATGCTGTCGCTGATGCGTCGCAACACGCGCCTAGCCATTGCCAACAATGCCACCCAAGTAAACGCCGCCGACCGTGCCTTTTGGCAGGAATACTACGACGCATACTATCACCAGCCCGCACAGCGCGAGCGGATGCTAGCACACGCGCGCCTTAGCGTGGCGTTCGCCACACAAACGCCCTTTCAGACGAAGGACATCGCGGCATGGGCTGGGCGAATGCTGCTGATAGAGTCAGAGGTGGACGAAGTGATTGACGAGGGGGAGCGCGGCGCGTTCAAGAGCATGTACCCGCGCGCCTACGTGCAAACGCTAAACAACTGCGGGCATCTTGCGCCCATTCTGCTGAGCAGTATCTTGGCGCAAAGCGTGCTAAAGTTCTTGCAAACGTCCGACAGCCTGCCCAAGAAGGCAGGCTAAGACGCATCGGGCAAGGTCGCGGCAGGCAGCGTAAAGACAAAGATGCTGCCGCCGCCTTCAGCCGAGTTGTCCTCAATCCAAATCTTGCCGCCGTGCGCCTCTATCGCCAGCTTGCAAAAGTTTAGCCCCAAGCCCACGCCGCGCCGCAGGCTGGCACGCCCTGCAACTTGGGTAAAGCGGTCGAAGAGCTTAACTTTGTACTCGTCCGGAATGCCCACACCGCTGTCGGCAATGGCAACCCGCAGCCACCCCGCCTCGTCCAGCGTGATGCGCACGTGGACACTGCTGTCATTAGGGCTGTATTTCAGCGCGTTGTCGATAAGGTTGAGCAGCACGCGCTCGACTTTATCGCTGTCCACATCCGCCGGCGGCAGCGCGTCGTCGTAGCTGCGCGTGATGGTCACGTTGATGTCGTCAGCAATTGGCGCAAGCTCATGGCAGATGTTTTCCGTCAGCAGGCGCAAGTCGACGTAGTCGCGCTCTAGCTGCACGCTGCCACTCTCCATCTTGGCAATGTCGAGAATGGCATCGACACGGTTCAGCACCTTGCGGATGGCGCGCTGGCTGGCGATGGTCATGCGCTCAATCGTGGCGTAGTGCGGCACGTCCGGTGGAATTAGCTCACCGTAGAGCTTGAGGCTGGTCGTGACAGCGGTCAGCGGGCTGCGCAGGTCATGCACAATCATCTGGGTGAACGCTTCGCGGGCATTGGCAAGCTCGCGCTCTTGGGTCTTGTCATAGAAGACCAGCAGCACGCCTAGAAGACGGTCATCTTCGTCGTGCAGCGGCAACAGCTGCCGCTCAATCGTGCGCGTCGCGCTGCCGACCACCAGCTCATAGCGCGTCGTGCTTGGGGCGGTGCTGTCCTCAGCCGTGCCTAACGTCAGCAAAGCCGCATCGTCACGAAAGCCCAAACGCTCCGCTAGCGGCATCCCAGCTGCCAGCAGCTGGCGCAGCGGTTGCCCACGCAGCGCGTCCGCCGCCAAGCTCAACAGGCTGACGCGCGGGTTTGCCAGCGTGATGATGCCCGCTTTATCCACCAAGATGAGTGCCTCTTCCATCGCGTTCAGGATAACTTGCAAGCGGTCGCGGGTTTCGCGCACATCACGAAACAGCCGATGGTTTTCAATGGCAATCGTCGCTTGATATGCCATTTGAGCGACAAAGTGGCTGTCGCTTTGGGTGAAGCTGCGCGGCACGTCGTTCTCTAAGATAATCACCCCCTGCAAAGCCTGCCCCTGCACCAGCGGCACCGCCAGCACGGCGCGCGTGGTCGCCACCGGCGGGCGATAGTCGCGGCTGTGCTGCAAATCTTCCGCCAAATACCCCAAACGCGCGCCAACATGCTGCGCCAGCGCGCCCTGCCACAATGCGCTCGCACTCGGCGGCACGACATAGCCCCGCGCTAACTCGCAGTGCGGCGTGCCAGCCCCATCGAAACGCAAGAACGCGCCGCGTTGCGCTTGAGTCGCGTCCATCGCGTAGGTCAGCGTCGCCTCATAAATGCGAAAAGCATCAAGCTCAATCGTTAGCTGCTGCGCCATTGCCGCCAACACAAAGAGCTGCTCAGCACGCTGCTCCAACGCCTTGTCGGTGCGCTCGTAAACGCGGGCATTGCTAATCGCTTGCGCGGCTTGCAAGGCAAACGCCTGCAGCAAGTCAAGCTGTTCGGGCAGCGCAGGCTGGGGCGCGTGAAAATAAAATCCCAACATGCCGATAATTTGGTGGTTCATCAAAAGCGGCAGCAGCGCATAGGCGCGCACGCCGTTGGCACGCGCCCAATCAGGCGCATCTTGCGCGGTCTCACTGACCACCAGCGCGCTGCCACTTTGGGCAACCCTTGGCGGCAGTTCGGGCGGCGCGTCCATGCCCACGTGGCGCACGAGCTGCCATTGCTCCTGCAGCAAGTGCAGCGTAATGGCGTGCGCGTCGGAAAGCACCCCCGCCGCTGAGACGACCGCATCTTGTACCTCGTGCGGTGCAAGCGTCTCAGTGAGCAACGACGACACCTTGTTGAGCAGCGCAAGCTGTTCGGCACGGGCGCGCTGTGCCTCGTAAAGGCGCACGTTTTCCTGCGCGACGGCTTCGTTGGCGCGCAGCAGCTCCGCCAGCTTCTCGGCTTGCCTCTGCCAGCGCAGCTCGGAACGCCCGACGAGGAACAAAATGACGTTAATCAAAATGGTTGCGCTCACCGCCAACACCACAACCAACAGGCGCGTCTGCGCGGGCGTAGACAAGCTGTCATTCAGCACCAAAGGCAGCGGCAGCAGCAGCGCGGCAGCGGTCAACATCGCCAAAAACGCGGTGATGAGCTTTTGTGGGCGTTTGACTTTCGGCAAAGAAGGTCTCATGGGCATGCTCAGGGCTGTGAGATTGTGGCAGAGGCAGGAGCTTCTGCCAGCGGCAGCGTCATCGCAATGCACGCGCCCGAAAGCAAGCCGCTCTGTTCGTCCATCACCCAAATGCGACCGCCGTGCCGCTCGACCGCCAGCTTGCAAAACGTCAAGCCGATGCCCGTGCCTTTGCCGCCGCGCTCTGGGCGTTGTGTCTCTACCTGTTCGTACTCATTAAAAATGCGCTCACGCATGTGCGCCGGAATGCCCGGTCCCGTGTCACAGACCAGCAAACGCACAAAGCGCGAGTCACTGTCAGGTTGTGTTGCCACCAAAATTTTGCCGCGTTCAGGCGTGAATTTTAGCGCGTTGTGCAACAAATTGACCAACACGCGCCGCAAAATATCCTTATCCACGTTCACGTGCATGTCTTCTGCTTGCAGCTCAAGCGTGATGTTCGCGTCTTTCATGCTGTAGACGAGGATATCCGACGCTGCTTTCACAAGCTGGGAGACGGCAATGGGCTGCGGCACAAGTTTCAAGTCTTTCATGCGCGGCAGATCCAACAAATTGTCCGTTAGCTGCAGCAGCTTAACGACACTTTCCAGCGAGATGCTAACAGGCTGGCGTAAGTCTTGCACAAGCTCTGAGTCATGCTCGTCCAGCAGCATGAGCATAAACGTCAAACTAGAGAAAATTGCGCCGGCAGGGCTGCGCAGGTCATGCACAATCATCTTCTGCAACTCTTCGCGAGTTTTGGCGATGCGCTTCTCTTCGGTGATGTCGCGCAGCAAGAGCAGCCGTCCGATGTGCGTGCCTTCGCCGTCGCGCACTGCCAGCGCGCTGGCTTGCACGTAGCACGTTATGCCGCCATGTGCGTACTGCAACTCTAAAGGCGCGCTTTGCGTGCTGTCGGGCGTGACTTCGGCTAACGCTGTCAGCGGATGCTTGTGTTTGCGCAAGACGCGCAGCAGCGACTCGCCAAGATGCTCTGATAACGGCAGCGCAAGCAGCTCCTGACTGGCACGGTTGGCGACTTGCAAGCGTCCGGCAAGGTCAAGCAACAAAATGCCGTCGCGTGTGGAGTCTAAAATCACGCGCATGCGTTGGTTGGCTTCACTAATGGTCGCGTTAAGGTTGATGTTTTCTAGCAGCCCACTGAGCTGCACGCCCAACCAGGCTAGTGCCTGCTGCTGGTTTGCTGACACAAAGCGCGCTTGGTCAAAACCCATCGCCAACACTTCGCTAACCTGCTGGTGGCGGAAGATCGGCAAAGCAATCACGGTGGCATAGTACGTCGCGAACGGCTCGTCGGGGTGCGGCGTGAGGTTCTGCGCTACTTGCAACACTTGCGTACGCGCAGCGCGATACACTGCCTCCTCAGCAATGTGCGGTTCAACCACCTCTAGCGCGCCGCCAATCATTTTGACACCGCTCAAAATAATCAGCTCATCGGTCAGCCTGTCATAGCCATATAGCGCGCACTCACGCGCCTCAAACAATGCCAACACGTGACGAATAATTATCTGCCACGCTTCGGTCTCGCTGGTCGTGTTGAGCGTTTCGAGCGAGAGCGCGCGCAAGGCATTTAGCACGCGAATTTGATACTGTTGTTCGTCTAACAGGCGCGCATTGGCAATGGCAATCGTAGCATGTCCGGCAAGGCTGCTGATAAAGCTGGTGTGTTCAAGCGTGAAGATATGCCCCTTATCGTGTACCACGCGCAACACGCCTAAAAGCTGCGTCTTGTTCAACAGCGACACCCCCAACCAACCATCACCTTGTACAGTAGCGTTGACCATCGGCGGCATGGTGTCGATACCGTCGTTTGCGACATGCTGCGTCATGGCGACAATATCTTGCAAGATTGCGTCCATCTTATGCGTGATGTAGCGCGTTACTTGGCGGTTACAGTCAAGGCTGGTCACCTCCCACTCGTTGGGACGAAGCTGGAGAATAAGCTGCGCCTGCTGGGCTTGGGTGGCGCGCAGTGCCGCCTCTAGCACGTTTTTGATAATGCTGTTTTGGTCGAGAGACTTGGAAATATCTTGGGCGATTTCCTCAATCAACGCCAACTGCTCAAGCTGCTGTGCCAACGCTTTGGAGGTTTCTTCGTAAATGTAGGCGTTTTTCAGCTGCGGCACGATTTGATTCGTGGCAAGCTCCAGCAAGCGCAGCGTGTTCTCGCTGAGCGTCAGCACGCGCTCATCACCCAAAAGCAGCACGCCAAACAACATGTGGTTAATCAGCATCGGCATCACGCCGAAAGTCTGCCAACGACGCAACACCAACCAGCGGTACATACCCGCGCTCAAAGCCTTTGCATCGGGCGCATAAAAGCGCGGTTTTGGCTCGCCTTGCAAGACTTGCCTACGCGCTAATTCGGGCAGCTCTTCAAGCGCGTGTTGGTTGCTGGTCAGCGTGCGGGCACTAGAGACTTCGTACAGCGTAAGCGTTGTTTCGTCCTCGCTGTAAATGCCAAAGACAACGTGCTGCACGTCAAGCATGTGCCGAAGCACAAGGATAGCTTTTTGCACCACGCCCTCCAGCTCAAGGTTCGCACCCGCCATGCGCGAAAGATGCACCAGCTGCGATTGTTCAGAGGCGTAAAGCTCCAACGTCTGCAGCAGCTCGGCATTATCCAACGAGGCGGCAACTTGGTTAGCTAGCGTCTCGAGCAAGCTCACGGTCAGCCCATCATGGAAGCACGGCGCGTTGTAATAAACGCCAATCACGCCCAGGACAACACTGCCAGAGCGCAGCGGCACTTCAAGGCTCGCCTGAAAGCCATCTGCCGCCGCTAACGCCAGCAAGGTGCTGTCGTCGCACAGTGCGACCTGCGGGATGGCGCGCACGCTGTCGAACGCCGCGCGCTGCAGCGGCATGACGGGTAAGGTCAGCCCGTGATGGTAAGCGACCTCCATCAGACTGTTGTCGCTGGTTTTGCCGGTCAGCCAAATTGCCGCCTTGTCCCCCCCACCAATGTTGCGCGCAATCGCACACACTTCGCGCAGCGCGTCTTCGCCCTCAAGGCGGAACAGCACCTCATGCATGGTCTTGTTAATCACGCTCATGTGATGCGCGAGGCGCGACGTGCGTTGATAGAGCGTGGCGTTGCGAATGGAGAGCGCAACTTGGCTGGCAATCGCTTGCAACACCGCGAGGTCGGTCGATTCGAACGCTTCGGGGTTGCTGTCGTGTGTCACGCCCAGCGCGCCCACCAGCTTATCCGCTACCAACAGCGGCACGCCCATGTAGGCAGCACTGTCGATTTCAGCGATGTCGACGTTCATTGTGCTGTAGTTTTGCGTCTGAAGGTCGTTCAGCAGCAACGAGCGACGCTCGCGCAACACCCAATCCGTCAGACCTCTGCCGTGCTGGCGTGCCTGCCAGCGCACGGGTTTGCCGCCGCGCCGCACCAGCGGGTACTCGACCAGCTGCTCGTCAGCGTTATAGATGGCGACAAACACCACATCCGCCGCAACAAGACGACTGATTTGCTCGTAAACGGTCTCTAGCACCTCGTCAAACTCGAGGTTAGCGTTAATCGTTTCCCCCAACGCCTTAAGCGTTTCAATCTCTCGCACGCGGCGCATCAGCGTTTGGCGCGTGTCGTAAATTTGCTGGTAGCGATATGCCATCGCTATCAGCAGCCCCAAGATCACCAAGCCTGCGCCCATGCCTACGCCGTCGACAACCGGCGCGTAGACCGTGCCAACGGTAATCAACAGCCCGTCGGTGAAGGCGTTTTGGCGCACGGTTCGCCACATTTTGACCCAGCTCTTGAGCAACACCAGCTCGCCCAAAAGGTACGTGCTGCTCCAAAGCAGCAGGTTAAAGCTGAGGATGACGACCAGCACGCTGGGGTGTTCGTGAGCGCGCAGCGGCACGCTGCCGCCCAAGGCGTGGTACGCGCTTGCCGCCAACAGCACGGCATTGCCTGTGATGCTCAAACGCCCGAAAAAATTCTCGAGGAAATCCTGCCATGAGAACGTTTGCGTAGGCTTAGTATACTGTGCCACCAGCGCGATGAGCGTGCCGAAGATGACCATGAACAGCGTGGCGGACGCGCCGAGTATGTAGAACATCGCGCACACCAACGCCAGCAAATAATTGCCCCAACGGATTTCGCGCACGTCATCCGCCCAATAGACCATAAGGGTGAACACGCCCACGAGCAACACGAACTGCAGGAACACCTCGCGATAGGTCATCAGCCTGAGCAGCTCGGGGAAGCAAAACAGCCCCACGCCTAAGGGAACGAGGGCAAGAAGAAGCACGGGGCGAAATTTAGCGGACTGCGTAGTTTGCACGATGTGTTTGCTAAAGGCTCGTCTACGTTTATAAATGTCTATTATACTCTAATTTTAGGAGCTGTCTCTTGTTGGACTTGCAGAAAACTTGCCTGCGCCAGCCCCAGCCCCCACCAGCCAACAAACGCCAGCCTATCCCACATGGCGATGGTGTCGCCCATGTTGTAGCAAGCGTACCCAAGCAAGCCCGCGCCCACCGCCAACAGCGAGCGCGTGGCATCGGGCGTGGTGGCACGCCGCAGCGCGCGCGCCCACTGCCACGCGAGGCTTGCGCTAATGCCTATCAGCAGCAGCCCGCCCGCCACACCAAAATCGGTCAGCGACTGAAAGAGCGCGTTGTGAGCGTGCGGTGCGGCGAAGTTTGTATGCTCAAAGTAGGGAATTTGGTAAGCAGGCAGGCGAATGGCGTGGCGAAACATCGCCATGCCCACGCCCGTAAGCGGGTAATCGGTCACCATGTCTAGGCTGCGCGCCCACAGTTGCAAGCGCGTGGACACGCTGGTGCTGTCGCGCGCTGAGAGCAGCCTGTCGGTCGGCAGGTCAGGGTCAGCGGTCAGCGCGAACACGACGACGAAGCTCATCGCGCCCGCCGCCAGCACCACGCCTACGAGCCACCGCCAGCGTCCGCGCAGCACGCCCAGCAGCAACAGCGCGCTGCCCAGCGTGATGCCGAACAGCGCGAAGCGGCTCATGCCCAAGACTGCCGCCACGCCTGTAAGCAGCGCGCCCAGCAGGCACAACGCCCGCAGCGCGCGCCCGCAGCGCGGCACCAACGCCAGCCCAAGCAGCAACGGCACCGCCATCGCCAGCGCGCCGCCTATCTCGTTGGGGTTGAAGCTCAACAGCGTGTCGGGAGCAAAGGCACGATAGTTTAGGCGCGGCAGCGCGTTCGTCAGCGGGGCAAAGAGCGCGCTTTTGCCCGTCCACTGTGTGGCGGTGAGAGCCAACGCGCCCAGCAAAACGCCGCCGCACGCCGTCACCCACCACAACGCCCGCCCTTGCGGCGGCTGCTGCGCCCAGTACCAGCAGCTCGTTACCAGCGCAAAGCCGAACAGCGGACGCGCGACCAGCACCCAAAACTCGGCGCGGCGATAGGGCGCGGCGTGATAGTTCCACGCCATGAGCAAGAACAACAACAACAGCGCGCCCCACCACTGCCACGCGCCCGACTGCCACACGCGCCCGCGCACGGCTTGCCAAGTGAACAGCGGCGGCAGCCCCCACAGCAGCCATGTCCACTGGTCGCGCAGGGGCGGTGAGTGAAACCAAAACGCCCCGAGCATCGTTACAAGCAGTATAATTTGTAAAATTTCGGGCAAACTGACCAGTTTTCTGTATATCACGTTGACAAAAAGATTAAGCGATATTACTATAGTCATAGTTTTACGCATGTTTCAAACTTTACGTTGTTACGAACGAGCTAAGATGTAGGATGTATTGAAAATTGCCAAAAACACGTTAAGCAAGCTAAGATGCTACCCAAGTCTCTTATTCGTGTGTCAACTGCAAGTATAAAGTAAAAGGAATAAAAAAATGACCGTTAACGCTTTCTGGACCGTTGAAAACAAGGAGCAGTTTCATGAGCAAATAGCTGGTCAGCAGCTTATTTTGCTCTATCCTTGGATGGGATACCGCGACGTATATTTGTCCTACGTCAAAGAAATCCCTGCTGAGCGTTTCCTCTATCATCGCGTAACCGAAAGTAAGCTGTCGCTTTTGCATTGGCTGCAGCGATTACAAAACGACCTTGTGTTTCACTTTAGCGAATACGACCACACGCCGCTCGAACGCCAGCTTAATACAGTCGAAACCCTTAGCAACGAAAACGCGCAAGAGATAGGCAAGGCATTGGCACAGTCGCTCGCTTCGCTGCCGCAAACCGCCGTGCTGTTCCTCGATGGGCTGGACAACGTGACGCTTGACCGCAAGTTCGACGCTTTCCTCAAAGGGGTGCTCGAGGACTTAGCGGCGGGGGTACGCCTCTTCCTGAACGCGCGCCAGCTTGCCTGCCGTGATTGGCGCATGTTCTTGGGCTTCCAGCCGGTTACGATTGGCTTGGAAGTATTTCCCGAGAGCGCACACGAACCACCCAACGGGCTCAATCGTCCGCACCTTGAGGTCTATGCGTTTGGGCGCGGCAGAGCGTATATCAACGGCATAGAAATTCCCGCGTGGGAGGGCACGCTACCACGCAACTTGCTCTATTTTCTCGTCGACAACCGCATGGTGACGCGCGACGAGATTTTCAAGACGTTCTGGCGCGAGATGTCGATTAAGGATGCCACCAACATCTTCCACGTGTCAAAGCGCAAAATCACCGAAAAGCTCGCCAGCCTCATCAAGCAGCCTGACTGTGACTTCACGCAGTATCAATCGGGTTTTTACGTGCCGAGCAAGGACATGATACGCTTTTACGACGTGGCAACGTTTGAGGAAGCCATTAGTGCCGCTTACCTGAGCGAAGACGACAACGCGCAGTACCAGCTTTACCGCCGCGCCCTGCGTCTTTACAGCGACGATTTCTTGGTGGGCATGGACGCGGAGTGGATTCACGAGCGTCGCAACAAGCTGCGCGGTCAGCTGGTTGACGCGCTGATTGGCATGGGGCGCATCCACCAACAGCACAACCAGTCCAACGCTGCCATCGGCTACTACACGCGCGCCGTGCGCTATGCGCCCAACCGCGAGGACGTGCATCGCAGCCTGATGCAGCTTTATCGGCAGCAGGGGCGGCGTGACGACGCGATGGCACAGTATCGCCAGCTCACCAACTATCTCGACCAAACGTTGATGGTCGCGCCTGCCCGCGAGACCGTTGAGCTATACGAGAGCATCGCCAAAGGCTAGCCGCGCTTGAGAACAGCAACGCCCTCGTGTTTGTGCGAGGGCGTTGGGCGTGATGCGAGAGTGCCGTGCTGGCGCGGGCTACGTGCTGGTCGCGGCGGTCATGATGCGCGTCAAGCGTTCCGCCATGCTGGCGGGGTCGGGATGGATGCCCTCTTGCAAGAGGGCGGTCTCAAACACCTGCTCGATGATGCTGTCCAGCAGCGTGTCGTCGGGCGACTGCGCCAGCTTGTGCGCGAGATTGTGGATGAGCGCGTGGTGCGGGTTCAGCTCGAGCGTCTTGATAGGCAGCTCGTAGTCCTTGTCGAGCAGGCGGTTGATGCGGAACATGTGGCGACGGGCATTGCTCCCGTTCGCGCCTTCCTTGCTGACGAGGCGCGCCACGCTGCCGACGAGCGTCTTGCTGACTTGCACGCCTGCCACGCGCTCGCCCAGAACGGTCTTAAAGCGGGCGATGAGCGCGTCCATCGCGTCGCTTGCCACAGCTTCTTGTGCGGGCGCGGCGGTTTCGTCGAGCTTGCCCACGTCCTTAAGATCCAGCTCAGCGTCGTCGACCGCGCGCAGTTTATGCCCCTTGTACTCGGTGAGTTGCATGGGCAGCAGCGCGTCGACCGGGTCGCAGAAATATAGCACTTCGATGCCGCGCGCGCGGAAAGCGTCAAGGTGTGGGCTGCGGCTAGCAGACGTGAAGTCATCCGCCACCACGTAGTAAATCTCGCTTTGCCCTTCCACCATGCGTCTGACGTAATCGGCGAGGTTATGCCAGCTGGTTGGGCTGTCGTCGTGGCTGCTGTTGAAGAAGAGCAGGTCTTGCAAGTCGTCTTTGTCTTGCGGCGCGACCACCACGCCCTGCTTGAGATAGCGCGCCCATGCGTCATGCACCTTGAGGTAGGTCTCGCGCTCGTTCTCTGCCAGCCGTTTCAGCTCGCTGATGACCTTTTTAGTCAGGCTGTTTTTTAGGTTCGCCATCATGCGGTCGGCTTTGACGCTCTCGCGGCTGACGTTGAGCGGCAGGTCTTCGCTGTCGACCACGCCTTGCACAAACTGCAGATATTCCGGCAGGAGCTGCTTGTTGTAGTCGTCAATCAGCACCTTGCGGGCATAAAGCTGCAAGCCGGGCTCCTTGCGCAAGCTGAACAGGGTTTGCTGGCTGCTGGCGGGGATGTACAGGACGGCGTAGAACTGCATTGGCACGTCGGCACGCATGTGGATGACGTGCGTCGGCTCGTTAAAGTCCATCGTCAGCATGCGGTAGAACTGGGTGTATTCCTCCTTGCTGACCTCTTTGGGGGACTTGCGCCAAATGGCGGTCTGCTGGTTGATGGGCGTTTCGCTGTCGTCGCCAAGATAGATGGGGAAGGCGATGAAGTCGCTGTGCTTCTTGACGATTTCGCGCAGCCGCCACGCTTGCAAGAACTCCTTCGCGTCCTCTTTGAGCGTGATGATAATCTCCGTGCCGCGCGTCGTCTTGTCGGCGGGCGCAACGGTGTAGGTCGTGCCGCCGCTAGACTCCCACGCCACTGCCTGCGCGTCGGGGCGGTAGCTGCGTGAGACGACGCGCACCTTATCCGCCACCATGAAGACGCTGTAGAAGCCCACGCCGAACTGTCCGATGATGTTGGTGGCGGTCTCGTTGGGTGGCGCGTCTTTCAAGGCTTGCAGGAATTGCTTGGCACCGCTGCGGGCAATCGTGCCGAGGTTGGCGATAATTTCCTCTTCGGTCATGCCGATGCCCGTGTCGACGACCGTCAACGTGCCAGCCGCCTCGTCCACGTGCAGCTCAATCGCCAGCTCCGCGCCTGCGTCCAGCACGTTGGCGTTGGTGAGCTGTTCGAACTGTACGCGGTTGAGTGCGTCAGAGGCGTTGCTAATCAGCTCGCGCAAGAAAATCTCGCGTTCGGTATAGAGCGAGTGAATGAGGATATCCAAAAGCTGCTGCGTTTCGGCTTGAAACGTGTGTGTTTGCGTCATAGGCAAAACTCCTTATCGTGACCATAGGCAGCCCGAAGTATAAAGCAAGGGCTACACGCTGTATAGCACACGTCCATAAGAAACAAGTAAACGTGCTGCTAGCGGGTTACGGCGCGCCTTGTTTCCTAGAGAATTGAAAAAGCGTTTGCTGAAAAATACGTTATACTGTACTTAGCTGTCGTTAGCCGACCCCACCCACGCGCCGCTGTGGCAAGCCTGGGGGCTGATGGAGAAGGAGCTTGGCGACTATGCTGAGGGCCCTGCGCTTAGTCGAAAAAGCCATCGCTTGCGAAAAAGATAACCCCTACGGCTACAGCGCGCGCGGGCGCGTCTACGCCGCGATGAGCGAGAAAGAGCAAGCGCGCGCCGACTACGACAAAGCCCTTGAGCTGGTCGAGCGCAAGCGCAAACACGCCCAGGGCAACAAGCGCAACAAGTTGGAGAAGCTCAAGCGTAACCTCCAAAACAACTTGCGCGCCCTGCGTTAACTTGGGGCAAGGACTAGGATGGGGGCGCACCCCCAACAACTGGGGGCAGTGGTACGGGCTTTTGCGTGTATAATCAAAGCGTAAACAGCAGGCAAAAGAGAGGAAAGAGCGATGACAGAAGTTTTGACGACGTTGGCGAGCAACCCAAACGCCATTTATCTCGCGCTGATTGTCTGTTTGTGGTTGGCGATCACAGCCATTTATGTGCCGGGCACCATCATCAACGAGGTGCTGAGCTTCGGTTTAGCAGTTTGGGCGGTCTCTGCGCTCACGCAAATGCCAACCAACTGGGTCGCTGTGGTGGCGATGGTGCTGGGCATTGCGTCCTTCGTCGCGCTGCCGTTTGCTGGCTTGCGCTGGGCAAATATCGCCGACGTGGGCTTGCTGCTGCAACTGGGCGGCGGCATGTTCTTGTTCAACGACGGCGTGAGCGTGTCGCCTACGATTAACTTGGGGGCGGTGCTAGTGGCGTGGGCATATCATCGCTTTGTGTTGCTGCCGGTGCTGCGTCGCCAAGCCGCCAAGAACGCTTTTGACGACAGCAACGCCGTGCTAGGGGTCAAAGGGCGCGTCACCGAGACCATCAACCCGGTCGGCGCGGTTATCGTCAACGGTGAAATCTGGACAGCGCGCGCCGATGAGGTGCTAGAGCGCGGTATGGAGGTGGTTGTTGTCGACAAAGTTGGGTTAGAGCTGCGTGTGGAAAAAGCCAAGCGCGAGGAAACTGCTGCCACTAAAAACGGCAGTTACGCTTAACTTCATTTGTTTATTCAACAGAAGGAAAAGGACACATGACAAACTTTTTGGCACAAATCGGCAACAACGGCATCGATCCACTTGTCATTATCTTTGGGGTGCTGATTTTGCTCTACATCCTCTTCAGCACCTTCCGCGTGATTCCTGACTACAAGCGTCTGGTCATTCTGGCGTTTGGGCGTTACGCCGGCACGCGCGGTCCCGGCATCACGCTGGTCATCCCCTTCATTGAGCAAGCCTTCGGCGTGGACATGCGCGAAAAGTTCTTGGACATCCCCGCGCAAACCGCCATCACCAAAGACAACGCCGCCATCCAAATTGACTTCATCGTCTACTATCGCATCTTCGAGCCGATGCTTTCGGTGTTGAAAGTGGAAAACGTGGAACGCGCTAGCGTGTTGATTGCCACGACCACCCTGCGTGCCGTCATCGGCGACATTGAGCTAGACAACGTGCTATCCAAGCGTGAGGACATCAACCACGTGCTGCGCACCAAGCTGGACGAAGCGACCGAGCGTTGGGGCATGAAGATTACGACGGTGGAAATCCGCGAGATTATCCCGCCCAAAGCGATTATGGACGCAATGAACCAGCAAATGACGGCAGAACGCCAACGCCGCGCCGAAGTCACCCGCGCGCAAGGCGAACGCGAAGCCGCCATCGCGGTGGCAGAAGGTCAGAAACAAGCCGCCATCCTCAAGGCGCAAGGTGAGCGCGAAGCCGCCGTCCTCAAAGCGCAAGGCGAGCGCGAGGCGCAGCTGTTGACCGCACAAGGTTATGCCGCCGCGCTGGAAGCAATCTACCAGAAAGCAGCCACCATTGACGACAAGACAATGGCATTGCAATATATGAGCATGCTGGAAAAAGTCGGCGCGAGTGCTTCGACCAAGTTCGTCATCCCGCTAGAGCTGGTGAGCTTCGTCGAGCGCATGGGAGCTTCGATGTCAAGTGTTACTAGCGGCAACGGCATGAAGTAGCCGCTCGCCGTATAACAGTCGCAACCTGTGGAGCGCAACCAGCACTTGGATGCGCTCTTTTTGTTGTCAGGGAAAGTGTATGTGGCGTGTTTGGGGCATTGCGGCGTTGTTAAGCCTTGTTGTCGTGGGCAGCTTCGCCCAAGAAGTGGGCGCGCTCGTCGTGCGCGACGCGGCGGTGGTCGAGCGCGTTGACGCGCAGGGCGCGACGGTTGCGCTTTTGGTTGGCACACTTTGGAACGAGGGCGACACGCCGGTCACCGACGTGGTGCTGTACGCGGACTTGTTCGACGTGGACGGCGCGGTGGTCGGCGAGGGCTTTGGCTTCATCGTCAACACCTGCGGCGAGGCACTGCTCGACGCGGTGCTGTTCCCACAGGCGCAAGCCCGCGTTGCCCTCAAGCTCGACCTGTTGGATGCCGAAGCGCAGGTTAGCAGCTTCGCGTTTTACCCCGAAGCCAACCCCAGCGACGCGGTGCGCGAGGCGATTCCGCTGCATCCTGCCGTCACACAGGTCAGTAGCGAAGAGGTTGTCGCGGTGGAGTGGCTGAGCGCGGATGCGCTGCGCTACGGCGTGGGCTGCGATGAGCAGCTCTTCACGCGCCACACGTGGCACAGCTACACCCTCAGCGACGGCAGGGACGAGACGCTTGCGGCGCACCCTAACGCCGCCTTTCTCACGCCAAGCATGATAAGCCGCGCCGCCATCAATCGCACGACTCAGACGCTGCAAGACGACCCCACGCACATTGAGCGTTCGTTCTTGACGTTTGCGCCCAACGGCACGCGCATGGTCTGGCAAACCGACATTCACACGCTCTTCACAGGCGAGCGCGACGGCACGTTCCGCCGCGAAGTACATCGCTACCTGCACCAGTACAGCCTGAAAGGCTTCATCTGGTCGCCGCTCAACAACTTCCTCGCCTATTACTTCGGCGCGTTCGGCGATGACGTGCGCTACATCACCGCCAGCAGCGACGGCACGCTGATAAGCAACGTCATCACCGCCAACCCGCTCTCGCGCACCGTCCCGAGCATGACTTACGACGGGCGGCGCGTCGTCATCGGCGCAACGTTCGACGGCGTGAGCGGCTTTTACTGGCAGGACGCGCGCACGCCCGAGCGTGAGCTGCTGTTCGCCTTTGACACCCTGCAGAACAACTTCCCCGCGCCCGCCTACTTCCGCAAGAACAGCAGCACGCGCTATCTTTACTTCGTGCTGCCCGACGCGGAGGCGGGCGCGCTGTTGAGCTGCTATCACGTTGAGGCGCGCACACTACACACGCTTGCGCCGCTGCCGCTGCGCCTACGTAACGACGAGCGCGCGTGGTCGTGGCTCGCGCCCGACGGCAGCACGCTGGCACTAGCGGCGAAGGGTCGCAGCGGCGGCTTGTGGCTGGTTGACCTGCGTGCCTTCGACGAGTGCCAATAGCCCTTTATTTTTCAGGAGAGAGAGCGTTTATGATAGATACCCCCTTGTTGGTCATCCTTGCTGGCGGCTCGTCCTCGCGCATGTGGCCGCTGCGCGAGAAATCACTGCTAAAGTTTGGCGATGAGCCGCTACTGATAAGCCAGCTGCGCACCTACGAATCGTTAGGCTTTCGCGAGGCGGTGATTGTCGGCAACCCCAACAACCGTGCCACTATCACGCAGCTTTTGGCGGGCTTTGGCGACAGCATGCGCGTGCAGTTCGCTGTCCAAGAGCAGCCGCTAGGCATGGGCGACGCGCTGCTGTGTGCCGCCGCGCACGTGAGCGACCCGACGCGCGCCATTTACGTCACCCAAGTGCATGATGTCGTCGACGAGACGCTGCACACGGACATGCTGGCGATGTACCGCAGCAACCCGCACACGACGTACATCGCCGGCGCGGAGGTCGACAGCTACTTCCCGGGCGGCTATTTGCTCGTGGACGACAGCGGCATGATAAGCGGCATCGTCGAGAAGCCCGGCGCGGGCAACGAGCCGAGCCGCTACGTCAACATTGTGGCGCACCTGCACGCCCAGGCCGGGCGGCTGTTCGCGGCAGTGCGCGCCGAATACGCCCGCGACCTGACCAGCGACGACCACTACGAGCGCGCGATGGACGCGCTGATGAAGCAAACGCCCTTTCGCGTGGTCGGCTATGCCGGCAAGTGGGACGCGCTCAAGTATCCTTGGCACGTGCTGGACATCATGGAACGCTTCCTCAAGCGCATCAAAGGACAGGACATCGCGCCAAGCGCGTTCGTGCATCCCAACGCGGTCATCGGCGGCGACGTGGTGATTGCCGAAGGCGCGAAGGTCTTCGCCGGCGCAGCCATCGCCGGTCCCGCCTACATTGGGCGCAACACGATCATCGGCAACAACGCGCTGGTGCGCCACAGCATGGTGCTTGACAACTGCAACGTGGGCTTCACCACCGAAGTGGCGCGCAGCTACGTGGCGGACGGCTGCCAGATGCACGCCTGCCGCGTGCTAGACAGCGTGTTCGCGCCCAACGTCAACTTCAGCGCGGGCTGCACGACCGCCAATTTGCGCATCGACAAGGGCGATGTGCCGAGCGTCATCAAAGGGCAGCGGCTGATGAGCGGGCGCGACAAGCTGGGCGCGATTATCGGGCAAGACGCTTTTCTTGGCGTGGACGTAATGACCATGCCGGGCGTGAAAATCGGCGAGCGCGCGCAAGTCGGTCCCGGCACGCACGTCACCGAAGACATTCGTGACGGCGCGCGCGTCTACGTCAAGCAGACGCTGGTCATCAAGGACGAGGTGTAGCGTCCGTTTATGTGCAAGGCTTAACAAATTCATCGCGCCGCCGCAGCCTATTCGCCTTATAATCGTTGTTAACGGTTCAGCGCAAAGGCTTGCTCATGACGCTTGATTTGTGGGGATCATTGGTGGCATTGGTGGCGTTCGGTGTCGCCGGCGTGGTGGCGGCTTATAGCTGGCGCAAGCTGCACGAGCTTTCGCTAGCGATGCTGGTGTGGGTGCTGCTGGCGTGGCTGCTGGCGCAAAACGGCTTTTTTGCCGAGCGCAACCAGCTCTACCCGCAAGACATCGCCGGACTGACGGCACTGGCCCTGTTCGTGATGCTGCCGCTTGTGCTGCTGGCGGCGGCGTGGTGGTTCGCCAAGCCATTGCGCGATTTTGCCGACGGCGTGCCGCTGTACTTGCTCATCGGCGCACAAGTCTACCGCATTTTCGGCGTGATTTTTCTTTGGATGGCGAACAATGGCTTGCTGCCCTACGCTGTTGCGCTTCCTATTGGTTTTGGCGACGTGTTGGTTGGCGCGCTCGCGCTGCCGTTGGCTCTGGCTTTCACGCACGACGGCATGAAAGCGCGCAGGGCAGCAATCGCGTGGAACGTACTTGGCATCACGAGCATCACCGTCGGCATGGGCTTGATGGTGCTGGCGTTCTTCGGCGTGCTGCCCATGCAGCCTGCGCCCGCCATGTTGGGACACTACCCGCTCGCGCTGCTGGTGCTGTTCCAAATGCCATTCGCGCTGGCACTCCACACACTCGCGCTGCGCGCGCTGCTCAGCCGCTAGTGCTGCGCTCTGCCCACGCGCGCGCCTGCTGCCACGCTCGTTCGGGCGCAATGCCGTCGCGCGCCCAGTCCCACGCCCGCACGCCCTGCGAGACGGCTTGTGGCGCGGGTGCGTCGTCACGGCGCAACGCCAGCGCGCGCAGCCCACGCGGCGCATAACGAGCGGGGTCGGTTGGTCCCATGAGCATGACCGTTGGCGCGCCCGCTGCCGCCACCCAATGCGTCAAGCCTGTGTCGTTGCCAACATAAAGACGAGCATGCGTCGCCAGCGCGGTGAAGGTCGGCAGGGGCAGGCTGTCGAACACGTGCGGGGCGATGCCTTGCGCCGCGCAAGCCGCTGCTGCTTCCGCCAGCACCCCCGCGTCGCCCTTGCCACCCACCAACACGATGCCCGCGCCCCAATCCGCCGCCGCCAACGCCAAGAGCCGCGCCAGCATATCGGGCGGGTAGCGTTTGCTGACCAACGTCATGCCCGGGTTGACACCGCCCGCCGGGTTGGCGACCACATAGGGCTGCGGCAACGGCGGCAAGTCGGCGAACGCCCGCGCCAGCGCACCTTCGTCGTAAGGCGTGACGGGAAGCGCGCCCGCTGTTGGCACGCCCAACGCCGCCACCACGCGCAGGTACACGTCCATTTCGTGCGCCGTTTCGTCGGCGCGCACCTTTGCCTTGTGCGTGTAGCCAAAGCCGCGCCCGCCGCTGTCCAACCCCGCCCGCACGCGAATGCCGCTGGCTAGGAGCGCGACGCTCATCAGCGGCGAGCGCACCAGCGACAACGCCCCGTCGTAGCCGCCACGCCGCAACGCCCGCACGAAGGCGACAAATTCGCCCGCGCGATAGAGCGGCAGGTGGCTGTCGCCTGTCACCAGCAGCTCATCCACCAGCGGATGCTGCGCCAAGAAGGGCTGCACCCAGCGGCTAACCGCCCACGTGACGTGCGCTTGCGGGTACGCGCGCTTGAACGCCGCCAGCGCAGCCGTCGCCAGCACCACGTCGCCGATGCAGCACGGCAAAATCAGCACGACGCGCCGCAACCGCTCACTCGGCATCATCGCGCCACACCAGCTTGTAGCGACCGCGCCGCGTCATGGCGGTGGCGGTATAGACGTAGGTCACGCCGTCTTGGACCAACACGTCGGCATGCCCCACGCCCCAGTTGATGCTCATGTCCATCAAGATGGGGTTGTGCGGGTAGCGTTCCCACGCGCCGTCAATGCGATTGGTCACGCTGCGCGCCAGCCCCAGCGCGAATTGCGTGTCCAGCCCGCGCTCAAGCTCGTCGGGACCGCGCACGCCCTCGTAGAACAGGTAATAACGCTCGCCCACTTTTAGCACGTCGGCGGAGCTAACGTTGCGAAAGTCAAAGTATGCGTTGACGATACGTCCCATCAGCGTCTCGTCGCCGTACTCGCGCGCGCCGCCAAAGAGCGGGTCGGTGTCGCACAGGCGCAAGCGGTCGAGCGGTTCGTGGCGATTGCCCTTATAGCAACGCATGTGTGCCGGCGCGCTGCCCGCTTCGACGAACACGTAGAGCATGTCGCCCTCGACGTAGATGCCCGGCGGCGCGCCGACCAAGCAATCGTCTGCCTGCCCGCGTATGAAGGGATGCTTGCCGATGCGCTCGACTTCGCTGCAGGGATGAAACGACGAGGGGAACGTGCCGCTTGGCACGCGCAAATACGACCAGTCCGACCAGTTCACCCCGTCTTCAGAGCGGCGCAGCATCGTTTGCGCGTGCCATTCATACGCCATGTAAAACGTGCCGTCTTCGGCGCGCGCCACGCGGGGATACTGCTGGGCAGCAATGTGGTCGCGCTGGTCGTTACACGGGCAGTCGCGGCAGGGCAGCAAGCACACAGGCGCGCTTAGGCTGAACGACCGCCCGTTGTCGCGACTTTCCCACAGCGTCAAGCAGCCCGGGAACGCAACAGGCTGCCCGCACTGGTCGATGATGCCTGCTGAGCGGTGGCTGGCGTGCAGGTACGACCATAGCACGCCGTCGCCCATGTCGACCGTGTCGCTTTCGCCCATCGGCAGCCCCACGTTAGCGATGTCGACCACAAAGACGGCGCGCCCTTCCCAAAAGTCATCCAGCGTGGGCGGTAGCGTTTGGGCATAGGCAGACACGCCCAAGAACAGCAGCACAACCAGCAGCAAACAGCGCATCGATCAACTCCGCAAAAATTTAGCGCGGCTATCATAGCAGGCCGGTGCTGCTTTGTGCTAGCCGCGCCTTAGCTGCCCAACTTTCGGCGCGTTGGGGACTTAGAAAGGTCGAGAAATTGCGCTAAAATGCTGGGATAGCTGCGTCCCTAGCGGTTGTCAAGCACCGTCATCGTGCCGAGCATGTCCGCCAACAAGCGCACGTAAGCCTCGCTCAGCGTGCCGCCCAACTCGTCGAAAATATCCAAGATAACCAGCGAGCCGTCCGCCATGTCGACCAGCAGCAGCGTGCCTTTGAGCTTTTCGTCGTCCGCACTGACCAAGTCGTAATCGTAGCGTACCACGTCTGCGCCCGCCGTCTTTAAGGTGCGCAAGTCATTAGGCGACACGGTGACGTTTTGCGCGTCGTAATAGACATCAAAGAGCGTCGACAAGAGGCTTGCCTTGCCATCCTGCGCCAGCCTTGCCTCCGCCCATTCTTGCGCGGTGCGATAGTCGAACATTGCGACCGTTGATTCAAGGTAAACGCGCATGAGGTTGTGGTCGTTTACGTCGACAGACCAGCCTTCAGGCACAGTAAACCGATACAGCTCAGCGAGGTCTGCCGTGCCATCGTCGCGCACGTGCCACGTTTCCGCGACCGCGAGCATGTCCTGCGCGGTGCGTAAGTCGTTGGCATCGATGCGTTTGCCCTCTTTGGGAAAAACAACAAAGGCAAGGTAGAAGCGCATAAACGGGCGGTCGACGAAGCGGATAAGCTGCCATAAATCGTACACGGTGCCGTTTTCACTGTAGCTGAAGCCGTACATAATCAGCGGCTCTTCGGCGACGGTGACCCGCTGCACCTTGCTCTCGTCTAGGGGATAGTCTTTGTAAAAGGCTTTCATGCGATAACGCAAGAACGTGACGGGGTCTTCCGCGCTGATGTCGTCTTCGGGTTGCCATGCGTTTTCGTAGTCAAAGACAGGGATAATTATAGTCTTAGCGTTTTCAAAGCTGATGCGTCCGTCCTCGTCTTGGACGATTTGCCAGCTTTTGGGGAAATAGAAGCGGAAGTAATGCTGCTCAAAAAAGTAACGCTCGGTAAACGGTTCAAGCTGTTCTTGTGCGCGAATGCCCAACGCCGACACCCACAGCGCAGCCCACAGCAACAGCAGCCGATAGACCCTCATGACAAATTCCTTTCACGTGCAACAATGAATAAAAAAGAGGGATAACCTTTGTCCCTCTTCCTTAAAGTATATGACGAAACGAAAAACGCGCGTCCTAAACCTTTGCCTCTTCGCGCCCGCACGCATCAGGTCTAAGGAGGGGTGTTGTCGCACGACAACACCCCCACTTTTTTCCAACACGCAGCTGCTGGCTATCGCCCCAAAGCCTGCTTGACCAAGCCGCCGATTTCGGTCGGGTTCTGTGCGACCAGCGCACCAACGGCGGTCAGCGCGTCCATCTTGGCTTTCGCCGTGCCTTTGCCGCCGCTGATAATCGCGCCGGCATGCCCCATCTTCTTGCCGGGCGGCGCGGTCACGCCGGCGATGTACGCCACGACGGGCTTGGTCACGTTGGACTTGATGAACTCGGCGGCTTCTTCCTCCGCCGTGCCGCCAATTTCGCCAATCATCACAATCGCTTGCGTCTCGTCATCGGCTTGGAACGCCGCTAGCACGTCGACAAAGCTCGTGCCCGGCACTGGGTCGCCGCCGATGCCCACGCAGGTGGTTTGCCCAATGCCCGACTGTGTCAGCTCATAAAGTGCCTGATAGGCAAGCGTGCCGCTGCGGCTGACGATGCCGACGGGACCGCCGGGCATGGCCACTTCGGTGGGCGTAAAGCCAATGTTGGCTTTGCCCGGGCTAAGGATGCCCGCACAGTTCGGACCGACAAGGCGCACGTGGGGATAGTTGCGCTTTAGCACGTTGTAGACACGGGCTTGGTCGTGCGCGGGAATGTGTTCGGTGACGCAGATGATGAGGCTCACGCCGCCTTCCGCCGCCTCGAGAATGCTGGCGGCTGCCACCGCCGACGGCACGATGACGAACGCGGTGTTTGCCCCCTCCTGCGTGACGGCTTCGCGCACGCTGGCGTAAATCGGGATGCCTTCCACGTTCTCACCCGCCTTCTTGGGGTTCGTGCCTGCCACAACCTTTGTGCCATAGGCGCGATTACGCAGCCCGTAAAATTGCCCTTGTTTGCCCGTCAAGCCCTGCACGACCACACGGGTGTTGTCATCCACAAAGACAGCCATTGTCTACGCTCCTGCCATTTCGACCGCTTTTTTGGCGGCGGTTAACATGTCGGGTATCATAATCAAACGCTCGGAAGTGTTGGCGTTGAGGATAGCGCGCCCTTGCTCGGCATTCGTGCCGTCAAGGCGCACCACCAGCGGCGCGGTCTTAGCAAGGCGGCTCAGCGCAGCCACGATGCCGTTGGCGACCTCATCGCAGCGCGTGATGCCCCCGAAGATGTTGATGAAGACAACGCGCACGTTGGGGTCGTCATTGATGACCGTCAGCGCGTCGACCATGCGGTCAGCGTTCGCGCCGCCACCAATGTCGAGGAAGTTGGCTGGCGCGCCGCCGACTTGGTTGACGATGTCAACGGTACTCATCGCCAGCCCCGCGCCGTTGGCAATAATGCCCACCGTGCCGCTCAACCCAACATACTGCAAGCCTTTCTCTTCGGCGGCACGCTCGCGCTCGTCGAGGCTCGCCATGCCCTCAAAGTCCGCCCACTCCGGATGGCGGTAGGCGGCGGCTTCGTCGAGGCTAACCTTGCTGTCAAGGGCATGCACACGCCCCTGCGGCGTGACAATCAGCGGGTTGACCTCCGCCAGCGAACAATCACCTTGAATGTAGCAATCGTAGAGCTTCAGCAGGAACGCCACCGCCTCGTCCTCAACTTGTGGGTTGAGCTTGGCGGCGCGCACCCACTCGCGGCACACCTGCGCCGTCAAGCCGTCAACCGGGTCGACGTGAATGCGCGCAATCGCGTCGGGGGCTTTGGCGGCAACTTCTTCGATGTCCACGCCGCCTTGCGCCGAAAGCATGCCCAAGTGCTTCTTCGCGCTGCGGTCAAGCGTGAACGAGGCGTAATACTCTTCTTTGATGTCGCTAGCTACTTCAATCCACAGGCGGCGAACAACGTGTCCCTTGATGTCCATGCCGAGAATGTTGCCCGCGTGCAAGCGCACCTCGTCGGCATTGTTGGCGAGCTTGATGCCGCCCGCCTTGCCGCGCCCACCCACGCGCACTTGTGCTTTGACGACAACGGGATAACCCACCCGCTCCGCCACCTCAACCGCTTGGTCTACCGTGTCAGCAATGTCGCCCGCCGAAACCGGAATGCCAAACTTGGCAAAATACTGTTTGCCTTGATACTCGAATAAATCCATGCGTAAGAACTCCTCTTGTGAGAAATGGCAACCCGTTGAATCATAACGCGAAACGCAACATCCCGCAATTACGGCTAGATGAGAACCGCAACCGCTGGCGAATAGGACGCGAAGCATAGCCACGCCGTTGCGGCTCAGGCGTTTTTGTCTTGCTCGTGAACCTTTTGCCACGCCCGCGCGAAGTCGGGCAGCACGTCCACGACCACTTGCGCGCCCTCGCCCAACGGTTCGGGCGGCGGCGGGATAAACTCCGCCAGGGCTTTGTCGACGAAGAACAGCATTTCCTGCGCCTCCAACATCGCGCTGCTGTGATGCCAAGCCCACGACAGCCCGTACAATGCCAGCGTCAAGGCGACAATCACCGGCACCCCCCAAGGCATCGTGATAATCAGCGTGAGCAGGAACGTCGGCAGCAAGAACACGTCAAGCAAATAAAAGAAAACGATGTGCGAGGACAGCTCAAGGCGCGTCAGCGTGTCGCCCAGCACGACAAACCGCCCGTGCATGACGCTGACGGAGGCGGTGCGGCGGCGCGGATGCCACGACACTTTGCTCGTCGTGCGCAGCGTGAAACCGTTTGGCGGCTCGAACTGCAGGAAATAGCGGCGACCGTCGGCGAAGACATTGCGCAAGTGCAGCCGCTCGACACTGGGCTTGGCGGCGGTTTGTAAAGCAGCAAGAGCCTGTGCCGGCGTGGCGTTCAACATCAGCTGCGTGGGTGCGTGTAAATACCAGACGCGCCGCAACAGCCACTGCCACACGCTCGGGCGCGTTGGGGCAAGCTCAGGGGCGGGGCGAGGGCGCGTCATGGCAATTGTCCTAGCGCACTTTGTACTCTTGCGAGAGCGGACCGACGATGCCGGTGGGTCCCTTTGCGGCGATGGCAATGCCCGCGTAGCGTTTGAAGCCATCCCAATCGATGCTGTTGCTCGTCCATTCGATTTGCTGGTCATAGCGCAGGCTGTTGGGGAAGCGCAGCGCGACGATGTAGCCCGTTGCGTCCGGCACAGGCTCCCACACCAGCGTGCTGCTGCCATCCGCCTTGTCGCGCAGGCTGACGTTGCGCGGCGGACGCGGTCCCTCCGCCATCGCCGCCACCACCAGCAAGATGGCTTGCGTCGCTTTGCGCAGGTAGCTCGGCTCGATAAACTCGATGGTGTCGCTGGAGTCAGCGTTGGCTTTTTCTTCTAGGGCGTTGATGAAGCGTATCGCAGGATAGCCGACTTCGGAAAAAGAAAAGTGGTCGCCGTAGCGATTTTCGCGGTCAATCGCATCTTGCACGGTGAGCTTCATCTCAATGCCGTGCGTAAAGCTGATAAACTCGGCGGTGCGCGCTAGGTGGCGGCTCTTGGACGTTTCGTTGGGCC
Organism: uncultured Anaerolineae bacterium; assembly: GCA_938022205.1. Taxonomy (GTDB): domain Bacteria; phylum Chloroflexota; class Anaerolineae; order Aggregatilineales; family Phototrophicaceae; genus JANWYT01. The sequence goes on from CALIEB010000025.1 coordinate 26,826, forward strand.
CATCAGAAAAGAGCCGCAGCTCATTGTCGATAATGCGCCCGCTGCGGTCGTTGGCGTTGCCGATGGTGTCGATGTTCACCATGCCAATCACGTCGACATTCTGGTTAACGAGGTACTGGGCAAAGGCACGGCTGCCGCGCCGCCCCACTTCTTCCGCGCTAAACAACACCAGCATGATGCTGCTGCGGTGCTGACGCGTGCTGAGGATGCGCGCTAACTCCAACACCGCCGCCACCCCCGTGCCGTTGTCGTTCGCGCCGGGCGCGTAAACGGTCGGGCTGCTGATGTCACCGCCGCCGACGCTGTCGTAGTGCGCGCCGACCACGACCGCGCCTGCGCCTGCTTCAAAGCCTTGAATGACGGCAACCACGTTGTACTGCTTGGTGGTAATGCCGTTGTACGTTAGGTCAAACTCCTGCGTGAAGGTGTACAACCGCCCGCCCGAAGTCTGCTGAAGCTGCTTGAACTGCGCCTCGAGATAGCGCGTGGCTGCGCCTATCCCCTTGTCGGGCGCGTTCTGGGAAGAATTGACGTGGCGCGTGAACATATTTTGCAAGGCTTCAATGTGCGCCATCATGCGGTCAACTTCGACCTGCGCGAGCAAGCTGGCGACCTCGCGGGCGGGGTCGACAATGGGCGTATTGATGTTGGCAGGCGCAACAGCCGGCGCGCCGCCAATAGTATCACCGCCGCTAAAGCCAAGCGTAGGCTGCGGCGTGGCACTGGCGCGCGGCACCAGCGTGGGCGGGGCGGTATCGCGCGCCACACCCAGATTGCACGCGCCCAACGCCAGCGCACAGCCGAGCCACACCAGCCGCAGCAGATGAAAAAGAAGAGTGCGCGTTTGTTGAGTTCTCATGCCCCAATCATAGCGACTGCTGGCAGAAAAAAAAAGCCCATCACAGATGAAGCGATGGGCTAGCGTCGCGTGCTATTCGCCCGACGGCACGCTGAAATTGCCGAGCTTGGCTTGCTCCAAGATGGTCTTCATGCGCTCGTTGCCAAAGCCGCCCTTAATCTCCAACGGCAGCGTAGGATAATCCGTGTGTGCAGTCGCCAGCGTCAGCATCGCCTTGCCGCCGATGATGCCCTTGCGCTCAGTCTCAAGGCTGGTAATTTGCGCCAGCGACACAGACCAAAGCTCTGACTGCACTTTCTTGCCGCCGAATACGCCGAAGAACTTGCCCTTCTTCTCACTTTGCTCAAAGATGATGCGTTGGTTGGTGACGTACAAAAAGCCGTCGGGGTCATCACCGCCCTTGCCCGTTTGCGCCCATTCTGCCTTGCAAGCGATAAACACGCCCTCACCGCCGGCCAGTTCGATGCCCGACGCGCCAAACTGTTGCAACGCCCATGCTGCATCGCGCAAGTGCTTCGCTAGCGGCTCAAACGTGCCGAGCAAGCCTTCAAAGCGTGCGCGCAAGCTCTGAACAGCCGCCTCCACCCGGTCTTTTAAGGCTTGCACGCCGTCGCTTACGCTCTTGGTCAACGCCATAAAGCGCATCATGTTGTTGGCATTGTCCTCCGCGTCGCGCAGCTGGCTAAGCAGCTGGGCATAGCTCTCCTTCAGCGCGTCGGCTTCGGCGTTGATATGCGCGGGCATGTCCTTAGCGACGCTCTGCCACGTGCTTTGCACCTGCGCCACCTGCTGCTGCACCGCGTCGACAAAGCGATAGCCCGCGCGGCGCAACCCTTCTAGCAGCTCGCTGAGCTGCTGGTTCTGTCGGTCGCCCTCGCGCACGGCATCGGCAACATCAGCGAGCGTGACCGCCGCCTTTAAGCCCTCAACCATCTGACGCAACTCTGCCAGCTTGTCTTGCGTCGGGTTCTTCTGTTCTTCGCTCATGCTATTTCCTTTTGTCACATACAACCGCTCGAATAGGTAAAAAAACTGCTAAGCCAGCTCTACTGCCAGCACAACCTGCGTGTTTGGCACATAGTAAACCGTGCCTGTATTGCCAACAATGCCCGCCGCCGCTAGCGCGTCATAGGTGGTTTTGGTCACGCGGAAAAGTCGGTCTTGCACGCGAAGGAAGTGCTGCGGCGTGCTTTGGCGCGCGTTGTTGATGCCGCGCGATGCACTTTGACTGATGTGCGTTTGTAAGTCAAGCCGCCCACGCAGTGCGGTCGCCACACCTGCCGCCAATGCACTGGTCGTACGGCGCGCATGGCGCAGCAACAGCACGGCAAACCCCGCCATCGCCAGCAGCAGCAGCGGCACCGCCTGCCCTGTGTCTAGTGCCACCAGCACCACACTAAAAACCAGCGTCAGCACGAGCAGCACGCCCATGCCTAATTTCAGCAAGAGCATGGCTTCCGCGTGATGATAAGCGCGCTGGCGTTCGCTAATGCGCCCGTCTTGATTTGCCGCGAGGTCGTCGGCTGTGTTCTCAAAGACCGCCAACAATGCTTGCACTTGCTCGCTCATGTTGTCCTCCCAGCTTAGCCTGTCTATTTTATTAGTATGACACCAAAATTTTTTGCTGCTTGCGGCGAACAGGGTAGTTTTTGCGGGCATCGCCAAAATACGCAGCGCATTAGCGGCTACTTGTCCACTCTGCTTGCGGCGAACAGGGTAGTTTTCGCGGGCATCGCCAAGCTGCACAGCTAACAAACAAAAACGCCCGACTTGCGGCGGGCGTTGGTTAACTGGTGACGGTGCGTAGGCGCGCGTTATACCTTGTCACGCTTGACGTTGTGTGTCTCTTCTTTGCGCTGCGCCTCGCGCGCGCGACGTTCACGCTCTGCCTGCTGTTGGCGTTCGCGTGCTTGCTGTTTGTACTGGTCGTAAGCGTATAGCATCGTTGCACCCTCCTTTGCGTGTGCGCTGCGATTGTGCTTAAGCAACAACCTAATTATGCATTTATTTGCATAATCGACATTATCTTAAGATATTCCAAGCGCAATGTCAAGCCTTATTCGGGGAGTGTCTAAAGCAAACAGATGATAAAATAAACACATGAAAACATGTCCCTATTGCCAATCAACCGAAGGTCAAGTCAAAAACGGATTGAATCCGTCCGGGACACAACGCTGGTTGTGTCGCTCCTGTCGTCGTGTCTACACGCCTGAGCCAAAACCCAACGGTTACGATGATGCTACCCGGCTGGAAGCCGTCAAACTGTATGTGGATGGGATGAACCTGCGCCGGATTGCGCGGATGTTGAAGGTCAATCACCAGAGTGTCGCCAACTGGGTCAAGGCACACGCAGCGCGGTTACCCGATGCACCCGTGCCCAGTGAG
>CALIEB010000026.1 GCA_938022205.1 uncultured Anaerolineae bacterium
ATGTGAGTGGATTGAGCATTGCCACGACGGCGTTGAGTGATGGTTTGTATCACTGGCGTGTGCGGTCGGTTAATGCATACGGTGCTGTTAGCCCATGGTCAACTGTTAGAACGTTTATCGTGGACACTGTGCCACCTACTGCCCCCACTGTTCTATCTCCACTTAATAATGCTGTGCTTAGCACAACACGTCCTGTTTTTACTGTTACAAGCGTAGCAACTGCGAATGCCTATCGCTATGATGTGGCAACCGATCCTGATTTCAACAGCCTGCTTTTACAAGATCAAGTGAGTTTGACCACTACACTCACTTTAACCCCTAGCATTCTTCCTATGCCACTTGATCAAGGGACCTATTATGTTCGTGTGCAGGCTCGAGATGCTGCAGGTAATTGGAGTGAAGAAAGTGCGCCGCGTCGCTTTGTCGTTAGTCTTCTCACATCACCCACTGACAACATCTTTTATCAAGTGGTGAACACGCAAGTTGTAACGTTTTCTTGGGCAGCTTATGGTGTAACAGGTGTTAACTACACGCTCGAGATAGCCAGAGACCAGATGTTCACAGATATAGTGTTGTCTCGTCTGCAAACGACAACGAGCTATACTTTACCAGTCGCTAACGCATTACCACACGGTAACTACTTCTGGCGCGTTTTGGTAAATGGTCTAGTTCCTCCTGTAGAGGCAACTCGTCGTCTTACAGTCTCACCATTCCCACCGCCTGTTCCGGTTGTTCTGACACCAGCTGCGAACTGGATTACCAATCAAAATCAACCCAATTTTGTCTGGGCACCTGTGAACTATGCTGCAACGTCTGTGACCTATGAGATTCAGCTCGACAATCAATCTAATTTTAGTAGTCCTGAGTTTAGCCAAAGCAACATCACGAACACGTCTGTGGCAGTTGATTTTAACCTGCCGGATGGGATGTACTACTGGCGTGTTCGCAGTACCAATGCCTTTGGATTGTCTAGTGCTTGGAGTGCATCGCGTGTCTTGACAATTGACACGGCACCTCCACCAGTACCTGTCTTGAACAGTCCTCTCAACAATGCTTCACTAACAACACTTCGCCCTAGCTTAAGCTGGTTAGCGTCGGTTGGCTCTGTACGCTATCAAGTGCAGCTAAGCCATAGTAACAGCTTCGATCGCCCGTTTGTTGCGAACGTGACGAGTATCTCTTACACACTGCCTGCGGATTTGAATAATCAAAGCTACTGGTGGCGCGTGCGTGCGATTGATGCAGCCGGCAATGTTTCTGAGTGGTCAACTCCACGCCGATTTATTGCACAGTCACCTGCAGGTTCTGCAACGCTCACTTGCCGCAGTGTTGTGCCTAGTTTAACGCTTAGCTGGGAGCGCATTTCGTGGGCAACCAATTATCAATATGAATTGGCAGTTGCTCCAACCTTTGATGCAATGGCACTCGTTCTATCGGAAAACTTGACGGGCAATCCAGACATGCCTTTTGTGACAATAGAAGGCTTAGCGAATGCACGTTACTTCTGGCGTGTTCGCGCACAAGCTAGTAACGGAGTTTGGGGTGCGTGGAGTGTGGTAGCTTCTTGCAGCGTTGATGCTCCGTAAAACTTAATTGATTTAACAGCTGGTGAGAGAATTGCTTAAACGGGCATTCTCTCACGTAACTTTTAGCCGTGTTGGTGAGACCCTTGCATTTATTGCAAGGGTCTATTTTGCAAGACAAGCATTAAAAAGATTGCTTTAATGAGTTATCTATACGCAAAATAGTTTGGTATTCCCTTAGGAATTTACCAAGACAATGCTATAATAAACGCAGTATCTCGAGAGGAGTGGCATATGGTTGATATTACGATTACAGGGCATGATGGTGTGACCCTAGTCGAGGTGAGCGGGCGTATTGACAGCATGAACGCAAACGAGCTAGGAACAGCTCTTTCGAACGTGATTGATGAGGGGGCTGTGCGTCTTGTGCTAGACTTGAGCAGTGTTGAGTATATGAGCAGCGCGGGCTTGCGTGAGATGGTGAACTCTCTGAAGAAGGCGAAGAAAGCCACTGGAGATTTGCGCCTTGCGCAGCCTTCTGACCGCGTGCGCGAAGTGTTGGAAATGGCGGGACTAGACACGATTTTCCGCATTTATCCGACTTCTCTGGAAGCTGTGGGTAGTTATTAGGCTGGGTTTGCCTAATGAACTATCGCTTAGAAATTGAAGCCGTGATTGAGAACGTGCGCCGAGCGTGTGAGTTTGTCGTAGCTCTTGGTAAGGCGCACGGCTTGGATGACACTGCGTGTTATCATTGTGACCTTGCGGTTGAGGAAATTTGCACCAACATCATCGAACACGGCTATAAGTACAACGGCAGCCAAGCGGTGATTGAGCTGCAAGTTGCTGTGCTGCCGAACTGTTTTAAGATCACGGTTGTCGACGACGCGCCGCCGTTTAACCCGCTAGCTGCTTCGTCGCCTGATCCATCTATGTCACTTGAGGAGCGCGTTGGCGGTGGTTGGGGCGTGGTGTTTGCTAAGAAGTTCTTAGATCTGTCTTATGAGTATCGCGACGGCAAAAACCACATGGTCATGTGCAAGCGGTATTAGTTACGTCGCCAGCTCTTAATGTTGTTTAAGTTGACCTGCCCATAAGGTGGCAGGTAGTTATACACGCGCCCTCCTGCTGCGTCTGTGGTGAAGCACTCTTGTGCTGTAGGCGGAATGTCGCTGCGTCGCTGAAGCAGTGGCATCTCTGGGCTAAAGTGATTCCACGCGGCGCGCGCGATTTCTTCGATGAGCGGCCAGAGGCGTACATAGTCTTGAAACCCTGTCGCGCCCGTATCCTCCCAAATAAACACAGAAATAACATAGTCGCGTCCGTTGGGCGGAAAGACGATGCCGCTCACGCCCGTGACTTCGCCTACCCAGCCATTTTTGTAGGCGATGCGCGTGTTGGGCGGTGCGCCTGCTTCCAGCAGCCGCTTCAGCTCTAACCCGCTCATAAGCTCGAGCATTTGGCGGCACTCGCGCTGGGTGAACTGGTCGGGGTAGACGCTAATCAACCCTGAGTTGTAGTTGGCGCAGTCGTAAATCATGGCGAACAGGGTGCCTAGGTCTTCGGCAGTTGTTTGGTTGTACGGGTCAGGATTAGTGTTATAGTTAGGGTTAGGCCTTGTGCGCGGCGGCGCAATGGAGCCGAAACGTTGGTTAGGCGAACCGTCGATAAAGGGTGCGGTGATAAATGTGTTGCGTGCGCCTAGACGTTGTACCACGTTGGTCACATCGGCGATACCGCGAAAGATGTCACCACCGCCGATAATGTCGCTCATGATGAGGTTGGACGTAGAATTTGCGCTGCACAGCAGTGAGTTCGCCATAAGCCATGCGTCATCTTGAGTGGGTTCGCGGTTCAGCAAGCGAAAATAGTCAATCAAGATAGGCACTTTGATGGTGCTAGCGGCGGTAAACGCGACATCCCCTAGTAGGTTAATCTCTTCGCCGCTCTTAAGGTCAAGAATAAATACTGAAGCCACGCTGGTTTGTCCATCGTAGATAAAACCTTGACTGTCAAGATAGGCAACGATGAGTTCTTTAAGTGCGCTTAGGCTGGTGTTGGCGGTCTCGCTGGTGATAATGGGAACGTCTACGGTGCGGTTAGTGCTGCTGCGTAGGGCAGCATCAACAAGGCGGGCGGTAGCTTCGATGTCCATCGTATAGCCTTTCTCGCCTGCGTATACCGTAAAGGTCTGCGTGTCATAAGTTACGCTGCTGGCGGGGCGGTCAAACACCCGAGCAATCTCCTCGAGCTGACTTATCAGTGCGCTCTGCTGATAATCTGCCACAAGCTGAATGTTGCGGATGTCGGTCTCGGTGCGGCCAAGCAAATAGCTGAAAAAGCGTTGCCAGAAGCCGCCGTCTGACTCACTGGCGGCGGTGGCATCCGCCAGCATGACGGGCAGATTAAGACGAAAACCAATGGAATCGGGTGTAATGTTAATTGGGTAACCCTGATAGTAGAGCGTGACAGGCTTAGAAAATGCTTCTTCAACTAGTGCAGCAGCTTGCACTTGGCTTTGGTTGCCCACGCGCACACCGCCGATGCTCAAACCCGCCGGCAGCGTGCTTTCTTGTCTTGTAAAGTTAATTAGCTCATTGACGAACAAAGCCGCTGCGCCTACCAAACACAGCATAGAGAAAATCATCAGGAAGGGAAATCTGCGCTTGGCGCGCGGCGTTGTGACAAGGCTCATATGCCGTTATCCTTCCCTCAGCTTTTGCGCGTTGATGATTGCCTGATACTGAAACGGGTGCAGTTTAGGCAGGGCGTTGGGCGCGAACCAACCATAGGCAAGCAGTTCACCGCTTAGCTTTTGCACGGTGTTTTGGATGCTGCACGTGTAGGCAAAATCGAGATGATTGCGCTGTGTTTTATCGAACAACACGAGTGTCTCGGCGGTGGCGAGCAGCCCTAGCTCTTCTTCAAGCTCGCGGATGAGCGCGTCGGCGGGCTTTTCGTCGTTGCCAATCCAGCCACCAGGCAACCCCCAGCGGTGGCGCGGATGAAACACATGCTCCACAAGCAGCACTTCGCCTTGCTCATTCCAAATGATACCAACAACGCCCATAGAGTATTTCGTTTGGAAGAACCGATAGAGGTAATATGGGATACGCAATGTCCAAGGGTAGGCGGAAAAAATGCGAGCGATAAGGCGCATAAGCGCGGATGGTCGGTTTGTGGTTGCTTGCGAAGAGGTATCCATAGGCGAAAGTCTAAACCCTTTGCAAGGGTGCGTCAATGTGCAAGCCAGAACTTATGAGACGTGCCCAAAATGGCTAGAATTGTTGTGCTATACTATAAGCATACATGACATGAGTAAGGTGACGGCACGGTGCAACCAAGTTCTTTAGAGATTTTTGACCTGTTTATTAAACCGCCGGCGGATGTTCTCTACTTTATGGTGGCGATTGCCTTGAGCGGCATGAGCTGGCTTTTGGCGTTAAGTCTGCGGGGCGCGCAAAGCGATAACGCGCTCGCACGCCGCTATGGGCTGGCGTTGAGCGCGGTGCTGCTGCTGTGGGTGGCGATGGTGATAGGTGCGCTGTACGTACAACTTACTAGACAAGATACACGTGTTATTTTACCGCCTTTAGAACGTCTTGTGAGCGCACTAGGCATGCTTGCGGTAGGCTGGGCGTTTTTGGGAACAAGCGCGCGCGTGTGGGAACGTCCTATCCACGCGATTACGCTGCTGCTGATGGCGTTGGTCATTGTGGGCTATATCCTGACAAGCATCTTTTGGGCAAACGACCTTGCGACGCGTGCCAGCGACTTTAACCTTAACTATGGTGTTGTGTGGGCATTTGTGCATGTGGTGCTGAGCTTGTTGGGTGTGATAAGCTGCTTGCTTATGGCGCGTTATATTGTCGACGCGCCGCTAAAAAGCCTGTTTTTCGTGTTTATTGCGGCAGGCAGCGGCTACCACTTGGTGCAAGGCACGCTGATTGGCAGCTACAGCGGCACGATGCGCTTGGCGTACGTGTTAGCGTGGTTTATCGTGCCAGTGGTGCTGTATCGTCTACTAGCACAGGAACTGCACGCCAAAACGCTAGAAAACGCGCAGCTGCAAGAGCGTGTTGCTGCTAAATCTGAACCTGCGAGCGCGCCCGCACCACGCCCTGCACTCGCTAAACCCATGCCTGTGGAAACGCAGTCGGCGTTGTTGTTCAAAACATTGGGACTGATTTTAGAAAATGCCAGTGCCGCAAGTTTGCCTGAGCGCATCGTCAAGGCGACATTGGATGTGCTACGGGCGGACATAGGGCTGCTCTTGCGCGTGCAAGATGCTAATTATGCTGACGTAATTTACGCTTATGACAAACTGCATCAGCAGACGATTTCTTCTGTGTCGCTCAACTTGAACCAACAGCCCACGCTTGCCAACGCGATTGAGCGCGGCGCGGGGCGGGTGCTTTATCCCGACCGCAATCGCGAAGAGCTGGAAGACTTTTACACGCGCCTTGACATCGAAAAAATTGGTGTGGTCTACTTTCAGCCGCTCATGCGTGGACAAGACCTTAAGGGTGTGCTTGTGGTGAGTTTGCCCTATGCTGAACGTGAGCTTGACCGTCATGAGCAAGAGCTGCTTAAAGCGATTGGCATTGTTGCAACCGACCTGATTGCGCTTAGCGATGAAGCTCGCGAGGCGCGCATTTTGGCGGAAGAGCGCGCTATTCAAGCGATGGTTGAAGGGGTAGGGTTGTCGCAGCTTGGCAGCATGGCGACGATGTCCGTTGATAGTGCGAACTTGCAAATTGCCCGCGAGCAAATTGCTGAGCTGAGCAAGCAGGTGATGCAGCTAAAGATTCAGCTAGACGACGAGCGCAGCCGCCTAGCGAGCTTATTTAGTGATGCACAAGGTGATATGACTATCTCGCAAACTGTGCGCGCGATTAGCGAGGAGCAAACGCGCTTGCGCGAAGAGCGTGACCAACTGCTTAAGCGGTTGCAAGAGGCAGAGGCTGCCTTGCAAAGTACAAGCACCACGCCAGACCTACAGTTGTTGACGGACGCACTTGAGCGTGAACGACAGAACTTGCAAGAAGAGAAGGCGCGCTTACAGGCACAGTTAGAGGAGCTGCGCGCTCAAGCCAATGCTGAACTGCCGCAAGACACCAAGCAATTTGTGCAGCAAATGGTGGCGGAGCAAGCCCGCCTAGAGCGCGAACGCGACCAGCTGCAAGATAAGCTCGCCAGCATGCAGAGCCAGCTGCAGGCTTTGGGCATTAGCGACGGCGAAGCGGGGTTGGCGCAGGTGTTGGAGCAGGTTGTTGCCGAGCGGCAGGCGTTGCGTGTGCAAAACGAAACGCTGACGAGAGAGCGTGATTTGCTGTTGGCAGAGCGTGCGCGCCTTGAGGACGCGATTTTGCACGAGAAAGAGCGCGACCAGCGGCTTAGGGCGTTGCAGCAAGAGCTAGAGAACGTGGCGGGTGACCGTGAAACCGCTATAAAGCAGCGTGACAAAATGCGCGCAGAGCTAGACGACCTTAAGCGCAAGCTGGATGCAGTGAAAGAACATCGCGCGCGCTTGTTAGCGCAGATGAGTGGCTATGAAATGGAGCGCAACGAACTGCGCGATGAGCAGCTCAGGCTTTGGGCGGAGCTACAAGCGGCGAACAACGCGCGCAGCGAACTGACCCACGTTCGCGACACACTTTTGGCAGAAAATCAGGCACTTAAGGCAGAGGTAGACCAGCTGTTGCTGCGTTTGGATGTTGACAAAGAACGCCTCAACATGCTTAATGAAGACGGCGTGCGCTCCTTGCAGCGCATGATTCAAGAGCTTTCGCAATCTCGCAATGCGCTAGAGCAGGAGCTGAACCAAGCGCGGGCAGAGATAAACGCCCTGAAGCAAAAACCACCTGCGCACTTTGCTAGTGATTCTGGCGACAAGCCATCGAACGAACGCGGCGAGCTTTTTGTCAGTTTGGTGCAGGAGCTGCGCACGCCGCTCACGTCTCTTATTGGCTATGTGGACTTGCTGTTGAACGAATCGGCGGGCATTCTCGGTGAGATGCAGCGCAAGTTTTTGCAGCGCGTTAGCGCGAATATCAGCCGTCTGGAGACGATGATTAACGACCTTATCAGCATCACGCAGCTTGAAGTGGGGCAGATGAAGCTAGAGACGATGCCCGTCAACATCGTGATGTTGATTGAGGAGAGCATTACCAACGCCTCGATACAGTTCCGCGAGAAGGGGCTGACGATTGCGCTGAATCTCACCGACGATTTGCCGCTGCTGCGTGCGGATAAGGACGCACTGGAGCAGGTCTTGGGGCAGTTGATGACGAACGCTTACTTGGTTTCGCCGCCAAGCAGCGAGATTAAGGTGAGCGCGGAATGCACACGCGCCGTCATTCGTCCACACGAGGACGAGCGCGACGTGGTGTTGGTGTCGATTGAGGATAGGGGAGGCGGGATTGCTGCTGAAGACGTGCCGCGCGTGTTCTCGCGCAAGTACCGCGCCGAAAACCCGCTTATACAAGGGTTGGGTGATTCTGGCGTGGGGCTATCGCTGGCAAAAACGTTGGTAGAAGCGCATCATGGGCGGTTGTGGGTGGAAACCCGCGAGGGGGTCGGCAGCAAATTTAGCTTTGTGCTTCCAATTGAGGACGAGCAAGGATAGGACAAAACGCTATGCAGGGACGCGGTGAGTGGTGGATTGCGGGAGTGGTCGTCGTTGTCGTTGTGTTTGCGCTGGCGGCGGCGTGGTTGCTTTCTTCGCCTGAAGGCAGCACGGCGGATGCTCCAACCACAGTGGCGCAAGCGCAGGAAGCAGAGGTTTCTATGACCGCGACCTCTACAGCGATTGCGACATCTATGCCTACGTTGATGGCAACGCCAACGCAGGCTAGCGTGTCGTTGTCCGTTACCCCTAGCGTGACAGTTGCTCAACCCTCCGCCTCAGCATCTGCTACGTTGGCAGTAACGTCTACGCAACGTGTCGTAACGACAGCAGCACAATCCGCGAACACAGAAACCCCCAGCGCGACGCACACGCCGACCGCGACGCGCACGCCGACTGCCACGTCTACGCTGACGCGCACCCCGACCGTGACGCACACGGCGACCTTGACACAGACCCCGACTGCCACGTCCACGCTGACGCGCACCCCGACCGCGACGCGCACGCCGACGCACACGGCGACAATCACACCCAGTGCGACGCAGACACCGTTGCCGACAGAGACCCCCCAAGCGCAAGCGTGTGTGAAGCCTGCGGGGTGGGTGAGCTATCGCGTGCAGCTGGGCAACACGCTCTTCTCGATTGCGCGGGCTGTGGGCAGCACAACAGCGGCTTTGCGCGATGCCAACTGTCTTGCCGACGAAAATCTCTTGTATGAGGGGCAAGAGTTGTTTGTGCCGCGCTTGCCGTCACAACCTGTTCCTGTGTTCGGACAGCAGAGCAGCACAAGCGCGTTGCGTGCTAGCGGCTGCCTTGTGCCTGAGACGCAGCTTAGCGCACCTGCGGTTGGAGCGCGTGTGAGCGGCACGTTTGATTTGATAGGGACGGCAACACGCGATAGCTTTTGGTACTACAAAATTGAGATACGGCGCGACGGTGTCAGCGGCTATGATTTTTACGCAGATGGCTACACGCCTGTGCAGGATGGGGTATTGGCACGCATTGACACGCGCATCTTTGGCACAGGGCTTTACTTTGTGCGCTTGTCGGTTGTCGACGAGAGAGGCAGCATCAAGGCGGATGCTTTCTGCGAGATACCGCTGTATTTTGAATAACGGCACTTGTGCAAACCATTTGCCGTTGGCTAAACTTACTTCCTTAGTTTTTGATGATTTGGGAAAGAAGTGTGCATGACCCCCTCGCGTCCTTCGTTTTTAGCGCGCTTAGTGCGTTTTTTCTCGTTTTTCTTGTTTGTTTTTGTGCCGTTTTTGCTGCTGATTGGCTCGCTGTGGATGGCATGGCGTGTCGTCGACCTCGCCAGCGCGCAAGCGGCAACAAGCGACGTGCTGCGCAGCCGTGCGCAGGATTATGCGCTGACGGCAACCGCTATCAACCAACTGACAGATGACGAGGCGCACGCTGCATCTAGGCGGTTAGCTGCCCAATTTGTGACCAACACACCTGATTTTGTGCCGCCTACGGCTACGCCCATTCCGCTGCCGACACAGCCGCCTGCACAAAGCACGCCTATCCCTATTCCAACGTTCTTTCCACCGCGCGCGGCATCTATCACCGAAATTGCGGGAACGGCTGTGCCTACGCCTGTTCCGTTAATCCCGCGCAACTATGAACTGGTCAACGTTGTGCTGCTTGGCTCGGATGACGAGGTCGTTGGTGACGGCATTACGCGCACGGACACGATGATTATTGTGTCGATTAACACGGAACGCCGCAGCGTGTCGATGCTTAGTTTGCCGCGTGACTTATTCGTCTACGTGCCAACGCCGACAATGACGCGCCTTAACACTGTGTACGGCATCGGCGAGAGCTTCGGCTGGAGTGGCGGCGGATTTGGCTTGCTGCGCGAGACGATTTTCTACAACTTTGGCATCAACGTACACTATTACGCTAAGGTGAACTTTAGTGGCTTTGAGCGCATTATTGACACGTTGGGTGGGGTAGAAATCGCTGTCGACTGCACCTATCAGGACTACTATCCTGTGGAAGATTTTGACATTTCGCGCCCGATAGAAGAGAACTACAAGCTGCGCACGCTGCCGATTGGCTACTACAAGATGAACGGCTTTGACGCGCTTTGGTACGCGCGCACGCGCCGCTTAACGACCGATTTCGACCGTGGACGGCGGCAGCAGCAGCTTTTGCGGGCGATGCTGCGGGCGGGCTTGCAAAGCGGGCAGCTGGCTAACTTGCCAACGCTGTGGGGCGAATTGACGCAAGTGGTGCAGACGAACATGCCGTTCGACGTGATGTTGGGGTTGCTGCCGATTGCGCTGAATCTCGATGTTAGCCGTATTCAAGATTACACGTTGGTGCGTACCTATCACACCACGCCGTGGCAGCCTACGAGCGGTAGCCTAGCCGGACAGTCTGTTCAGCTGCCTAATTATGAGCCAATTCGCCAGCTTCTGACCGAATTCTATCAACCGCCTACTGACAGCCAAATTGCTTTGGCGCGGGTGCGCATTGAAGTTTACAACGGCACGGCAAACGCAGATTGGGACAAAGTGGCGGCGGAGCGGCTGCGTTACTTGGGATTGCCGGCGGTGGCGATGGGGCAAGCCGACACGGATACCTATGCGGATACCGTAATTATTGACCGTGTGGCGGAAGAAAAGGGCAGCCCTTTGCCGCGCATCCTGCGTGAACTTAACGCAACTGCCGCTAACGTGCGCGTGCAACCCGACCCTAATCGCACGCATGAGTATACGATTATTGTGGGGGCAAGCTATAACTCTTGCCCCGTTAACGTGCTGCCGATTGACCAGTAGCAACTAGGAAGACTGCTTAAGAAAGCGCGGCGTGGGGTCGTCCGTATCTTCGAGGATGCCTTCACGCTGCAAATAGGCGATGAGCGCGTTGGCTTCTGGCTCCTCGAGATAGAAGATGTCGTGTAGCGCGCCCACGCTCAACCAACCTAAGTATGCGGCGAGTGCTTTAGCTTGGGCAAACAAAGACGGCATGTCGCCTGTTGTTGCCTTAAACTGTTCCGTTGTGCGTTGTTTGTCGCTTGTGCTTGGCTCGCGGTCAAGCAAGATAGCGGTGTGACGTAGCAACGGCTGCTCTTTGTTAGCGGCGGGCTTTTCGCTGGATGCGGGCGGCGTGGCAACTTCAACGGCGGGCAGCAAGTCTGTCACACCCGTGCGCCCGCTGATTGTCGTCTCGTTGGGGTTTTCGCTGCTACGTTGCTGGCGCATTTGTTGCCAATAGGCGACGGCGTTAATCAGCTCGCCGTTGCTGGTCGAGCAAAGTTCAACGGGGTTAATGACTGTCTTACCTTGCTCATGCTCGACCACGAAGGCATCGACAAACCGCAACAGCGACGGGTGAAAATCTGGCACTTGGTCAACCAGCGACTTGGCGGCGGTGCGCATGACAATTTGCGTTTTGAACTGCTCGTTGAGCTTGGGCAGTGCGTTGAGGTCGTTGGTAGTGACGATAAAGTGCAAGCCGAAGCTGGCGCACGTAGGCAATAACCCCATAATGGTCTTTAGCACAGAGGATTCTGCGGTGTTAAACGCCGGGTCGGTGATGGGGTCAACGACGACGAGCAAACGCGGGAGCGTGGGCATCTTATGCTCGCGTGCGTGGGCATTATAAGCGTCGAGGTCATCTGTTTGCAATTCTTTGAACACGTCTTTGCGGCGCGCTACTTCTTTTTGCAACCCGTCTAGGATGCGCTGGAATGCCTCTTTTTGCGTGACTAGGCGACCGAGCGCGTGCGGAATGGCGACAAGCGGCTTGAAGGCTTCGGTGTCTTTGCCGGCTAGAATGAGGCGCAGCTCGCTCGGCGTGTTGAGCAGCACGAACGTGAGCAGCGCGCTGCGCAGGAAATGCGTTTTGGCGTTGTCCGCACCGACAACTAGCAGGTGTTTAATGGTGTTTAAGTCGCGCACGATGAGGTCTTGTTCAAGCGTAATGCCCAGCGTGAAGGCGTTGTAGCTTTTGGCGGCGCGGAAGGTGTTGCGCACCAGCAGGCGGCGTAGGCTGAGCGGGCGATGGGCATTGGTGCGCAGCAGAATGCCGACGGTGCTTTCGTCTTCGCGTAGCTTGGGGATAAAGCCTATCAACCAATCGTTGTGCGACTCGGCAACGCGGGCGAGGCTGCGGCGGATTTCGGTGGTGGTAATCGTGCGGCGGTTGCCAAGCCTGCCAACAGTTTCTGGGCGCGCGACGTAGAGCGTGTAAGACGGCATGGAGCGCACGTTGATAATCTTGGCGGGCGTTTCCATGTCAGCAAGCTCACGTTGGATAGTGAGCATGTGTTCGCGTATTGAGCCGTCGCCGCCGGGTGGGGCTGCGCCTTGTTCTAAAATGTCGGCTATCGAAGGTGTAAGCCAATTGGTTTCGTCCACACGACTGTAAAGCTCTGGCATGGTAAACCTTTTGCGTGCTGTTCAATATCTATTAAAATTGTAGCGTATAACGCGAACGGTGTCGCCTAAAAGTCTAGGAAAAAAGCTCAACTTGTGTGAGGAAATGGTTTAGCATGATAAAAAGACTGGTATGGTGGGTGGAGCTGCTGCTGTTGGTGGCAGCATGTTCATCACCGGATGCGGCGGCGACGGCAACGCGCGAGGCACAGCGCGTGCAGCTTGCGCCTTTGCAAATCACCCCTGTTTTTAGCGGTGTGTGCCAACAAGATAGCTACTTGCTGGAAAGTTGGCTTGGCATGGCACAGGCGCAAATGGTCAATCTTGTCCGCTACGTGGAGGATGGGCTGAAGCGTGACCGCCAGCAGCAGGGTGAACTCGTGGAAATTTTGGTTGGCATGCGCAATCACCTCGTTGGTGTTGCCGCGCCTGACTGTGTGCAGACCACGCACGTGCTGCTCTTGGGCAGCTTAGATGTTGGCTTAGATGTGTTAAAAGCGTATAGTCGTGGTGATTTTGGGCAGATGAACGCGCTGAAAAGCACATTTGACAGCCAGCGCGCTGTGCTTGAGCAGCAGCTCACCCTGTTGGGCGAGATGCTGCAAGCGATGATCGACGCGGAATAGGCGCGTTAATCGGTTGATGTGGGGTCGAAAGCATCGCGCAAGCCATCTCCGATGATAAACAAGCACAGCACGGTGATGAAGATGAGCAAACCCGGCAGGATGACCAAGTGCAAGCCCATCGTGAAATAAGTTTGCGCATCGGTCAGCATGTTGCCCCAGCTTGGCGTGGGGACTTTGACCCCGATGCCTAAGAAGCTCAGGGCGGCTTCGGCGAGGATAAGCCCACCGATGTCGCTGGCAAGCACGATAATCACAATCGAAAAGACGTTTGGCACGATGTGAACGAACATGATGCGCGTGGGGGACGCGCCTAAAGCGCGTGCGCTGAGGATGTACTCACGCTCACGGATGGAGAGTGTTTCGCCGCGCACGAGGCGCGTTGTTCCGGTCCACCCTAGCAAGCCCAAGATAATGATGAGCGCGAAAGGTCCGCCGAAGATGCCGCGTGCGAGGTCGGGGTTGCGCAAAATCACTGCGGAAATAATCAGCAGCAAAAACAGCGTCGGCACAGAGTTCAGCGTGGTAATGACCCAGTTGATGAAGTCATCGATAACTCCGCCGTAAAACCCGGTGACGACCCCTAAGGTGATACCAATGGCTAACGATAAAATGGCGGCAAAGAAGCCGATGCTCAAGGAGACTTGCCCTGCGTAGAGCAGGCGCACGAACACATCGCGCCCCAAGTCGTCCGTTCCCAAGATGTGCTTGGGGTTGCAATCGCCGCCAACGTTCAGTGCGGGGATGCAAATGGGCGCAAATTTCTCGCGGATATTGGTCTTAGTGTAGCTTACTTCAAGCGCACTTTCGAAAACAGGCGCAAGGAACGCCATAACGGTTAGAAAAATAAGCACCGCCAGAGCGGTAAGCGTGAGCTTGTCACGCGACAGGCGACTGAGCGCGCGCTGCGTGAGCGACTTGCTCACAATCGTTTCTTCTGTATTAAGTTGGGCGATGCTTTGAGCAGTTGCGGATGGAGATGTTGTCATACGGGAATTCCACGGTTAATCAAAGCGTATGCGCGGGTCGATAAGCGCGTAAAGAATGTCGGAGAGCAAATAGCCCAAAATGGTGGCGATAGCAGAGATGACCACCACAGCCATGATGATGGGGTAGTCGAGCTGTAGCACCGCGTCGATGCCGACTTGCCCTAGCCCGGGCCAAGAGAAAACTTTTTCCGTGATGGCAGCCCCGCCGAGCAACCCTGTGATGGACGGACCTAAGAACGTGGCGATGGGGATGAGGGCGTTGCGTGCGCCGTGCCGAAACCACACGGTGCGATTGTCCAAACCTTTGGCGCGGGCGGTGCGCATGTAGTCCTGATTGATGACATCGAGCATGGAAGCGCGCATAAAGCGCGAAAAGCCGGCAATGCCACCTGTTGCTAGCACAAAGGTAGGCAAAATCAGGTAGTTAAGCCGCTCCCAGATGGGTGGTAATCCCACAGAGGTTGGCGGACGTCTGCCACCCATTGGCAGGAATGGTCCCCCGTTAGCGTCTTTAAGCAGTACGCCGAAGATGATGATAAGCACTAAGCCCAGCCAAAAGACCGGCACAGCGTTAAAGATAACGGCAAGCACGCGCGTGGTATTATCAAAGATACGTCCCCGTTTGACAGCGGCATAAATGCCAATTGGCAGCCCGACGACGATGCTCACCAGCAGCGAGGCGACCCCAAGCTCTAAGGTGGCAGGGATGCGCTCCGCGATGATGAGGTCGACCGGGCGACGTTGAATAAATGACTTGCCCCAGTCCCCGCGCAGGAAGCCCTTGCTCATGCCCGGTGGCTCTGGGATGCCGTCCCCGTCTGCATCGAGGGGCAAGATGAAGCTACCGTCAGCGATGCCGTCGCCGTCGCTGTCCCAACGCATCCAGTCGTCACCTAACAGCCAGCGTAGATACTGAATTGGGATAGGGTCGTTTAAGCCTAAAACAGCGGCAACTCGGGCGAGTTGTTCGGGGCGCGTGTTGGGACCGAACAGCAGGGCGCGCACGGGACCACCCGGCGCAAAGGACATGAGCAGATAAGAGAGAATTGTAATGCCAAGAAGGGTCGGAATAGATTGTAAAAGCCGACGCGCAATATACCTAATCATGAAGTTTCCTAAAACACATAGTAAGCGATGACGGATGAAAAGGGGACAGCACTGGGCTGTCCCCCTTTTGGTAACGTGGCAGCGTTAGTTCTGGCGCACGTACCACGTTTCAATCTTGTCGTATGGGAAGCCACCGAATTCGGTCCAAGGCACGACCTTCTCGCTGGCTGCATAGAAGCCCGTGATGGCATACAGCGGCACGTAAGGCAGGTCGGCTTGCATCAACGCGGAAATCTCATCGTAGATGGCTTTGCGTTCGACGGGGTCGCAGCCCGGCAGGTTGAGAGCCTTCGCCATCAGCTCATCCACAACGGGATTGTAGTAGGACACGCTGTTGCTGCCTGCGCCTAGAATGTCGCTTTGGCTGCTGAACAACTGCGTCGGGTCGGGGTCGGACAACACGCCTGCGCCCCAGCCAAGAATGAAGGCATCGAAGGTTTGCCCGTCGATGATGTCCAGAATGGTCGTAAAGTCGACCGTCTGGAAGTTCACCTCAAAGCCGATTTCTTGCAGTTGGTCTTGCACGATGGCACCGATAGCCTCACGGCGGCTGTTGCCTTGATTGGTGTAGAGCGTGAAGCTCAAGGGCGTGCCGTCAGGCGCATACTTCGCGCCTTGCGCGATGCGCGGCGTGGCGGGATTGTTGTCGTGGTCAACCCAGCCTGCTTCTTCCAAAAGCGCGATGGCGGCAGCGGGGTCATAAGGAATCAACGGCAGGTCTTCAGGATAGCCCCACGTGCCGGGCACTTGGTAGGCATTCATGCGCTGACCGTAACCGAACACAGCCCCATCCACGATGTCATCGATGTTGAGCGCAAGCGCAACAGCGCGGCGCACGCGGTTGTCGCCGAAGAGCGGGTGATGACCTTGGTCAATGCGGTTGCCGTTCTCGTCGTAGCCGCTTTGCGGGTTGGTCGGGTCCGCATAGTTCAACGCGAGATAGTCCCACACGTTGCCGGGGCTGAATTCCAATGTCTTGATACCTGCGGCAGCCTTTACGTCATCGCGGCGGTTCGGAGGAACGAAGCTGATGATGTTGGAATCGCCAGCGAGGAAGCGTTCAATCAAGATGTTTTGGTCAGGCACGTTCAGGTAGATATAACCCGTCGGGATGACTTGCCCGTTGATTGCGCCGCCGTAGTTCTGGTTCGCCAACAGCGTGAACTGCTCGCCGGGGCGGAATTCGCTGAAGTTGAACACGCCGCCGGTTACGTCGGGTGCTTGGTTGTAGTCCATGTCGTTGATTTCGGCGAAGTCTTTGGGGAAGACGTGCGACGGCACAACGCCAAGCGTGCCAATCGGCAGAGCCGTGCAGGAGGCTTCCTTGAACTTCACGACAAACTTATCGGGGCTGGGGGTGGTCACGCTTTCGATGAAGATGGGGTAATAGGTGCCAGCGAAGCCTTGCACCAGACCGCTAGAGAGCGCGTCCCAGTAGTACTGCACGTCAGCGGACGTAATCGGCGTGCCGTCTGTCCACGTCCAATCGGTGCGCATGGTGTAGGTATAGGTCAAGCCGTCCTCGCTGATTTCCCAGTCGATGATGAGCGCATCATCCTGACCTTTTTGCGGCAGCTTGGTGGCGGGGTCGATGCTTAGCATCCCGGGGAAGATAAAACCGATAATGGTGTTAGACGCGCTGTCATTGGCGATAAGCGGGTTGAGCGAGGACACGCTGCTGCCCCCGAAATAGCCTTCGATAATGAAGCCGCCTTCACCCGGAGCGGGTACGTTCTCTTGTGCTGCCATCGGCACGATGAGCAACGCCAACAGCGCGCTGAGCAGCACAACCTTCAATAAGTTTTTCACAGAAAAGCTCCTTTGTAAAACAACATCGATAAACAAAACTGCTTAGTATTGATTTATACCACATTTGGCACGATAACACATGTGCAAATTAAACGAAAATGAACGCCTGCTGCTGGCAAATGATAAACAACAGCCAACAGCAGGCGCATGCCTTAGGAGGTCGTGACGACGCGCAGGGTGCTGAGGCTGCGGTCTTCTGGACCGACAACCCCGCTGCCTTTGCTGCGAATGTACAGCAGGTAATCCAAATGCTCGCGTTGAACGCGCTCACCCGGCACGATAATTGGGATGCCGGGTGGGTAAGGGATGATGTTTTCGGCGCAAATTTCACCGAGCGACTGCTCTAAGGACACGGTCTTAGCGGGCGCAAAATACGCATCGCTGGGCGACATCACCATCTCTGGTAGGGTTGTTGGCAGGGCAAAGGCATAGTTTAAAACAGGCTTGCCCGAGTCTTCTTGGCTGATAGCACGCAGCGCGTTAATGAGTTTAAGGATGCTCAGCTCTGTGTCGCCCATAGTTACCGAGCAAATGACATGCTTAAGGTCAGCGAACTCTGCGTCGATGCCATGTTCATAGCGTAGCTTGTTGTACACTTCGAAGCCGCTCCAGCCTGTTTCGTTGACACGAATGACCAGCTTGGTAGGGTCATAAGCATAGATGCCTTTTTGTCCAACTAAATCCTCGCCGTAGCACCACAAGTTTTGCATGTCGCGGATGGCTTCACGCGCGTATTGTGCCAGTTGTAGTGCTTGCTGAAGCAGTTCGTTGCCGCGTGTGGCGGTGAACTGGCGAGCAGCATCAATCGAAGCGAGGATGATGGAGCTTGGCGAAGAGGTTTGCAGCAGCGCAAGAATTTGCGCGACGCGCGCAACGTTGACCAGACCGTCGTTGCAGTGCAGCATCGACCCTTGCGTGAGCGCGCTTTGGGTCTTATGCGTGCTTTGAATGACCATGTCCGCGCCAAGCTGCACAGCAGACGCGGGCAGTGCTTCATGGAAAGCGAGGTGCGAGCCATGCGCTTCGTCGACGAGCATGGCAGCTTGGTGCGCGTGTGCTAGCTCAGCAATCTGGGCAACATCGGATAAGTAGCCGTAGTAGTTAGGTGACGTGACGTGAATAGCTTTGACGTGTTGGTGCTGAGCCAGCAGTTGCGTCACCGCTGCGGGGTCTGTGGCGAGCGGAAAGCCAACTTCGGCAATATAATCAGGTGCGACGTACACAGGTGTTGCGCCTGAAAGCACGACACCACCATACACGGAACGGTGCGAGGCGCGGGGCATGATGACCTCGTCGCCGCGACCGCATGTTGCCATGATGGACGTAATGTTGCCGACAGTCGAGCCGTTAACGAGAAAAAACGTGTAGTCTGCGCCATAAGCGCGCGCGGCAAGTTCTTGCGCGGCTTTGAGTGCGCCCTTAGGTGCGTGTAGGTAGTCGATGATGCCGTTAATCTCGACTAAGTCGGCAGGATGTATGTTGCCGCCCCAATAGTCGACAAGTTTGGGGTCGGGTTCGAGCGTGCCTTTGTGACCGGGCATGTGGAACGAGGTTTGCCAACGGTGCTTTTCCACGAGCAAGCTGTCGAGGAAAGGCGTTTGTGCTTGGTCAAGCGCGGGCTGCATATACGTGAACTCGCGGCGGGTAGCGACCATGTGATGCTCCTTTTGCAAAAGCAGGGCTGCTGTCATTATCGGCAAGCAGCCATGACGTTTTAGATAGGGTTAAGCGATGGATTCGATCGTGCTGGGGTCTGCTTCTGCGTAACCGCGCACCCACCCGCGACAGTTGGCTGAACCGCATGAGCAGCGGAAGGGCTTGTACAACACGGCTTCGGTCTGAGCGTAGTCCATCGTCACGAAGTCGCCTGCCTTAATGGGTTTGATGGCTGTAAACGTGCGCGCGTTCATGTCGACATAACAGTTGGGGTCACAGCTGTGCAGCACCTTGCCCATAAAGAATGGGTCATGTAAGTGTAGTGTATCAGTGACACGCAGCGTAAACTGCGTGATTTTGCTTGAAAAAATGCCTGTAAAGGCAAACACGATGTCACCCACATTAAAATCAGTGAGTGCGACAACCCCTTGCCCTACGCTATCGCCTATATAGCGAATCTCAAAACGATCGCGGGTCGGTTCGTACTCAAACGGCGGGATAAAATCAGGATAGAAACGCATATAAACATCCCCTCACAAAAATTGTGGTGAACCGAAAAGTGAATTAGGTTGTATCTGGCAGATTCTGGCAGCCGCTTTAGCAAGGGGTAAGCTGGTTTGGCGGGCTGTTATAGCGTGTGATGTTTGGCAACATCTCTGACGACAACAAGAGGGGTCATCATCGGGCGGCTCAAAGTCCATTTGCTTTTACAAACACCTCCTTTGCTGGTCTGTTTAAGAAAAACAAAAACAACCACCCTTAGCCCATGCAATCGTGGTTGTTTTCGCTTCTTATTATACGGCAAATTTGCTAAATGCAAGAGGACTTTTTTAGCCTTTTAAGCCTGACGATGCTACACCCTCGATGAAGTATTTTTGTGCCAACACGAAAACGATGACGGGGGGCAAAATGGCTATGGCTGCGCCGGTGAGTACCATGTTGGGCTGGTCGGCGAAGGAATTGCTCAAGCGGATGAGCGACAGAGTCAACACATGGTTGGTCACGTTGCCTTCACCAATGATGAGCAGCGGCCACAGGAAGCTATTCCACGCATAAAGAAACGAGAAAATGGCAAGCGTTGCAATGGCAGGCGTGCTAAGCGGCACGAAGATGCCCCACAGCACGCGAAAGCGGCTGCAGCCGTCTAACAGGGCGGCTTCTTCAATTTCTTTGGGGATAGCGATAAAGAATTGGCGCATCAAGAATGTGCCGTAGGCGGTGAAAATCCAAGGCACGATGAGCGACACGATGCGGTTTTGCCACTCCAGCAGCACCATCAAGCGGTACATGGGGATGATTAACACAACAAACGGAATCATGATAGACCCTAAGTACACCAAAAAGAGCGTGTCGCGTCCACGAAATTCCACGCGAGAGAAGGCGTAGCCACCAAGAATAGACGTAACAAGCTGTCCAACGACCACTAGCAACGTCACGAGCGTGGTGTTGACGAGGGCGCGGTCAAGCTGCAAGTTTAGCACAGCATTGTAATTGCCCCATTGGAAGTCAATAAATTCTTGTTTCGGGGCAGTGCGCGCGACAGCGTAGAGCTTGACCGTTTCATCGTCAATGGCGACAAATTCCGCCAAGCCGCTGCGGTACGCTAGCAACAGTTGTTCCGTCTTGCCGTCTAACGTCACCTCGTAGACATCGAAGCGCGCTTCTTTGCCATCAGCGCGGGTTAGCGTAATGGTCTTATCTGTCTTCAGGGCCTCGTCAATGGGTACTTGCGCGATGATGTTGCTGTTGCGCGTGTTGTTCAAATTAATGCGGTCGGGCGTGGTGAAGAAGCCAAAGTTGCGGCTTTCGCCGGTTTGCACCATCTCGCGCACCCTGCCGTCAATCTCAAAGCTATAGACATCTTTGAGCGTGCCATTGACCTCGCGCTGAACGGGGCTTAGCGGGAAGAGCTGGGGCGGCACGCGGAACACGTCGTTGGAGTTTTTCAGCGACGTGGACATCATGTAAATGAACGGGAAGAGCATAAAGACGGCGAAACCTATCAGCAGCGCATAAGCGAGCAGTCGGCCTAAGTAAAAGCGCAGCTTGGTCATGGTCTCATCTCCTTATTCATAGGCGTTGGAACGGTTGAAGCGGAACTGCAAGAAGGTGATGCCGAAGATGATGACAAACAACACCCAAGCAATTGCCGACGCATAGCCAAAGCGGAATTGGAAGAAGCCGGCGTTGTAAAGATAGAACACGGACGTGGTCGCGTTGACAGGGATGGGGCGAGCGGGGAACAACCCGTAAGGCTCGTTAAACACTTGCAACCCTGTGACGATGGTTGTAATCAATACAAAGAAAGTGGTGGGCGAAAGCATCGGCAGCGTGACATTGAGGAATTGTTGCCAGCGGTTTGCACCGTCGATTTGCGCAGCTTCATACAACTGCTTGGGGATGCCTTGCAACCCCGCCAAGAACAGCACGGTGTTATAGCCGAGAATTTGCCACGCTGCTAAGAAGACGATTGAAAACAGCACAACATTGGGGTCGGTTAGCCACTGTATCTGTGGGTCAACAACGTTTAATCCGAGCGTATTGAGAAAGTTGACCACGCTGGTGATAATGTAGTTGTAGAAACCGATGACGGGGTCATAGAGCCACCGCCAAATGAGTGCCGTGCCGACGACCGCTGCCACAGAAGGCAGGAAGTAAATGGCGCGGAAAATCTTAACGCCCGGCAAAGAGGAGTTAAGAACAACCGAAAGCCCGAGCGCAGGCAGCACGCCTAGCGGCACGAGCAGCAAGCAGAACAAGAGCGTGTTGCGCAAGCTGAGCCAGAAAAGCGGGTCTTTTGCCCCTAACACATAGCGCGTGTTGCCGAGTTCTAGCGTGCCTAACACGTTGAAACCAAACGACAAGGCGCGCTGTGGCGGATCTGCTAGGTTGGTTTGTGTTTGAAATTCCAACGTCATGAGGTCAATATAGTTTTGTAAGCCAATGAATTCTGGGGTGCGTCCCACTGTGCTGTTGGTAAAACTTAAGTAGAAAGAGAGTAAAAGCGGTCCCGCGAAAAAAATCATGAAGCCAATAATATTGGGCGAAAGCAGCAGCCAGCCTTGCCACGACGTGCGCTCGTGCGGGCGTTCGCCGAAGTGTTCGCCATGAAGCAAGAACTGTGTGGCTAGGAACGCGAAAACGAGAATGGCGATAGTAAGCGCAATCACGTTGAACTGGCGGTAAGTGCTGAGAATGCTTGTCATGCCACCGACAAAATCGGAGGCTGCGAGCAAGATAATCAAAGTGCCGAAGCCCGTTACAAGGCTGGCATAGCGCAAGGTGCGTTTCAAAGTTTCGGGCAGAAAGGTGCGACCGCTAAGCCACGACAAGACATAAGCGAGCGCAAAGCCATAGCCAAGCCATGCATTTGCCATAAAGCCGTTGACTAAAAACTCAAACCCGTCGAAGATTGCCCACGTTTCGACGAGAGCCGCAGCGCACAGCACCATCCCAACATAGTAGAACACCATCGCAGCGTAGCGCGTTTGATGTCCTTTCGGCAGCCAACCCGAAGGGTTTTTTCTCAGGCTATGTAGCAGCAGACCCACCGAGATGTAGAGCGCAATCACAACGGGTACTAAGACCACTACGGCAGCAAAGACCTGTACAGGTCGCCCAAGATTGCCAAAGTCAGACAGCCCCCAAATGTTAACAGAGGCGGAAATACAGACCAGCGCAAGGATGACATTCCAAAGGTGTGCTATCGGAATGAAGATTTGGGGTGAGAGGCGCGGCGAACGACGAACGAGGCTAGCCATCGCGAGGGTTTCCTTTCAATAACGTGTTAAGGCAGGAAGGGCATGGCAAAGGCTGCCATGCCCCTGAATCGCACGTTTGGGCAGCACGTCAGCACGCTGGCGTACTGCTTTCTGGCTTAGTTCCCTGCAGTGAATTCAGCGGCCACTTTGTCGCAGATGGTGTCTGCAAACTCTTGTGGGGTTTGTGTGCCGTTGAACACTTCGGTGATGTTTTGACCGTAGATTTGGTCGATCTTAGGCCAGTTACCGAAGAACAGCGGGGCTTCCGACACGCCCACAGCCGCGCCGTCGGTGAAGACGCTGTTGTTGATGCCTGTGCCGGGTAGGCTTGCCAAGAACAGGTCAATGGCATCTTGCGTTTGGCGGCTGGGGATGTTTGCACCGAGACTTGCAACCGCGCCCTGAATTTCGGCACTGGTCAAGCGCGTGATAAGTTCCCACGCTTCTTCGGGGTGTGCAGTCTTGGCATTCACCACGTATGCGCCCCAGAACAGCCAGTTGGTGGGTTTACCGCTAGGACCGATGGGCAGCGGCGCGACGTTCCACTCAAAGCCTGCGTTGGCAAGGGTGCCGGGTGTTGCCCAACGACCGTTCATGAACATGCCGACCTTGCCCGCCAAGAAGGGCGGTTCGCTGTCCGTACCCCAAGGCACAGCTGCGCCTGACCGGAAGAGGTCAACGGCGGCTTGCAAGCCCACGACAGTGGCTTCGTTGTTAAGCCCGCAAGCAGTGTAGTCTTCGTTGAAGAAGCTAGAGCCAGCGGCGTTGACGAAATAGCCCCAGTTTGCCCACCAAGCGTTCATGCCGAAGCCATAGACATCATCGCCCAGCTCGCTAATAGCCATTGCAGCCTCCATGAAGCGGTCCCAGTTCCAATCGTCGCCGCCGGGCAAGTCAACGCCTGCTTCAGCGAACAGCTCAGCGTTGTAGTAGATGGCAAAGGCGGAAATGTCGCGAGGCAGACCCCACAGCACTTCTTCATCGCTGTTCATGTCAGGGTTGGTGGTGAGGAAGCTCATCGGACCGGCGTAGAAGTCATCGATGTTGAATTCAGGGTCAGCAGCCGCATAAGGAGCGAGGTTCAAAATCAACCCAGCCGAAGCGAAGCGCGCCACGTCGGTGCCGGGAATCCAGAACACATCAGGCGCGGTGCCTGCTTCGAGTTCGGTCACCAACACGTCTTGATAGCCTGCGGTTTCAGAACCACCCGGTTCATAAACAAGTTTTACACCATCCCATGCGGCATCAATGGTGTTGCTAGCGGTGGTGTACACGTCAATTTCTGCTTGGTTGTCAGGGCGTGTGCGCCAGCGCAAGGTGATTTCTTGACCTTGCACAACGACAGGCAGCGACATGACCAGCAGCGCGCCAAGTATAACGAAAATTGTAAAGCGTTTCATAGCATACTCCTCATGTTGAACAAAAAAATTTGTTAACTTACTCTACCGCCTTGCAGCGGCAAAGCCCATTCACGCGGTGCAGTCGCCGACGCACGCACAACGAGCGTTGGCTCTAGCACTACGGTATCTGGTGATTCTTGGTTTAACACCGCTAGCAGCACTTGTGCGGCGTTTTGCCCGAGCGCGCTGGCGTGTTGGCTGACGGTGGTCAGCGCAGGTTGGAAAAAGTCAACGCTATTCAGGTCGTCATAACCGACGATGCTCACATCTTCAGGGACACGCAAGCCTTGTCCCTGTAAGGCGCGAATAGCCCCTAGTGCCATGCGGTCATTGAGGCAAATAACGGCTGTTAAGTTAGGGTGCTGATGGATAAGCTCTAAAATGGCGCGTTCACCGCTGGCGATAGAAAAATCACCGATTGCGATGGGAAGGCTTTGCGGGTCGATGCGGTGCGCGTGCGCGCTGTCAAGGATACCTTGAAGGCGTTGGTTAACGGCGTGGTTGCTAGTGCTTAACACGCTGATGATGCCGATTTGGCGATGCTTAAGTTTGATAAGATACTCTATGAGCAGCTTGCCGCCTTGATAATCATCGCAACGCACACTGTAGGCAACATTCTGATAGCCGATAACGACGAGCGGCAGTTCTTGTGCAGTAACAAGCTCAGCGATGGGCGAGTTTGGCACGCTGTCGATTGCAATTACGCCGTCTAAATAGCCGCTTTGGATAAGCTGCAAGTAGTCCTCGACGCTTTCGTCATTGAGGCGTGGCGCGGAGAGCAGCAGACTGTAGCCGTTGGGTGTCATGACCTCGTCAATGCCTTCTAACAGCGTTAGCACGAGCGGGTCCTTGAAAATCGCGTCGTACAAGTAAGGGAAGACAACGCCGATGATGCGTGTTTTGCCGCTGGCAAGCGCGCGTGCGGCTAGATTGGGGCGATAGTTTAAGGCAGCCACAGCCTCCATGACACGGCGGCGCGTTTCTTCCGTGAAGTAGGGGGTGTTGGATAGGACTTTCGACACGGTAGCTGTCGATACCCCTGCAAGGCGTGCGACATCTTGTAAATTCGCCATAAAAATCTGTTGCTGTCTTTGTAAAAAGTGCCTAGTTAAGCGTTTAACTATAACTACTCACAACTATAGCCCTGAATGATGAAAATGCAAAACACTCTCATCTTACTCTCATCTTTATTCAGATTCGGTGAAAATTGCTTGCAGCTGTGCAGGGTCTAAAAGCGTGATGTTCCTGCACCCACAGGTTAGTTCTCACCGAGCGGGGCTTTTTTGTGAAAATGAGAAAATGTTGACATCCAAAACGTTTTGGGTTATCTTGTGAATATATCCAAAACGTTTTGGATGGAAATAATGTTATGGTTAAACTCAAAGATATTGCTGAAACAACAGGGTATTCTATTACAACAGTGTCGCGGGCTTTGGCGGGGTATAAAGACGTAAGTGAAGCAACCCGCCGCCATATTGTGGACATCGCCTTAAGCATGGGCTATCAGCCTAATGCGGTGGCGCGCCAGCTGCGCAGCCAGAAAACAGACACCATTGGCATTATTATTCCCGCCCATGATAGTCGCTTCTCTGATGATTTTTTTAGCGAGCTTCTAATGGGCATAGGGTATGCAGCAGCACACAACGGCTATGACCTTTTGGTAAGCGCGCAAACCAGCAGCGACGAAATGAGCGCGTATCAGCGTATCGTGGGTGGCAATCGCGTAGACGGTGTGATTTTGGCGCGCACGCGGCGTAGTGACCCACGCATTGCGTATCTCAAAGAAGTGGGCATCCCCTTTGTGGTCTCAGGACGTGCCGCGCCTGACGAGCCATCTGATTTCCCTTACATAGATGCAGATAGCCAGCAGGGCATCTATGCAGCGACACGTCACCTTATTCAGCTAGGACACCGCAACATCGGCATTGTGCTACCCCCTCTAGATATAGCGTTCACCCCGTATCGTCTGATGGGTTACCAGC
The DNA here is from genome assembly GCA_938022205.1 of uncultured Anaerolineae bacterium. Lineage (GTDB taxonomy): Bacteria > Chloroflexota > Anaerolineae > Aggregatilineales > Phototrophicaceae > JANWYT01. The sequence goes on from CALIEB010000026.1 coordinate 25,870, forward strand.
GCGCTTTGCTCGAAGCGAATTTGCCATATGAGCAAGCTAACGTAACGTATGGTGACTTGCGCCGATTTGGTGGTCAGCAGGCGGCACATGCGCTGCTGACCCAGCGACCGCAGCTTACGGCAATTGTGGCTTGCAACGACGCGATGGCGTTGGGGGTTATGCAAGCTGTCGAGAGCTTGGGGCTAAGGGTTGGTGCCGACATCGCGGTTACGGGCTTTGACGATATTTCAGTGGCTGAATATGCTACGCCGCCGCTGACGACCGTGCGCCAGCCTATTCAAGAGATAGGACAGCGTCTTGTCGAGATGCTGGTTCATATCATTCATCGACAACCGCTTGAGCATCCGCAAACACTGCTGTCGCCAACGTTGATTGTGCGTCAGTCGTGTGGGGCTAAGCAATCTTAGGCGAAAGGAGGTGCGTTGCTCAGCAGACTCATCAATAAACTTCAAGAGGTCTCATCGTCCGATTTAAGGTAAGTGAGTAAAGGATTGAACAATGCTTATTAAGAAACTGCGGTTTGTCATGGTTGCGCTGGCAACCACCGTGCTGGGCTTGGGGCTTAGCGCGCAGAGTTCAGGCGTGACGTTCCAATCGACCCAATTCAACGTGGTCGAAGAGAGCGAGCGCGCACGCGCCATTTTGGCGAATTTTAAGGGTGATGTTACGTTTGTGACCACAGAAGAGGGTCCGCTTATCGACATTTTGATTGCCGAAGGCGAGAGCGGCACGGGCAGCACGGACGTGGTCGGCGCGCTGCACGGCACGTTCCCGTCGCTGGTTCGTCGTGACTTGATGTTCGACCTGAGTGAGCTGACGGCGAAGTTGGACGAAGCCTATGATATTGCCGACGCTTTTATCGAGCTGGGCAAGATGGGTACGGCAGACTATCAGTACTACGTGCCGTGGATGCAAGCCACGTTTGTGATGGCGGCAAACGTTGAGGCACTGCAATATTTACCAGAAGGCGCAGACCTTAACAACTTAACGTGGCAGCAGCTTGCCGAATGGGGCAAGAACATGGCTGCGGCAACGGGTGAAAACAAGATTGGGCTGCCTGTGTCGGGCTTGTTCCATCGCTTCATGCAAGGGTACATGTTCCCCTCGTTCACAGGCGGCATGGTGACAGAGTTCCGCAGCGAAGGCGCGGCGCAAATGTTGGCGTATCTGCGCGATGAGCTATGGCCTGTGGTCAACCCTGAATCGATTAACTACAGCTTTATGAACGAGCCACTGCTCTCGGGCGAAGTTTGGGTGGCGTTTGACCATGTGGCGCGCCTTGGTCCCGCTTTTGCTGCGGTAGTAAACGGCGAAACCGACAAAGAGTTTGTTGCCTTTCCCGCACCGTCGGGTCCCGCTGGGCGCGGCTTTATGTCTGTCGTGGTTGGCTTGGGCATTCCCTTCACTGCGCCCAACCCTGATGGCGCGGAAGCGTTGATTGAGTTCATGCTCAGTCCAGAAACACAAGCGGCGATTTTAGCACAACTAAACTTCTTCCCTGTTGTGAGCAGCGTCAACTTGGATGACCTGCCTCCGAACGTGGCGGCGATTGCTAGCGCGGTCTCGGCGCAATCTGCCTCTGAAAATGCGATTGTTGCGTTGCTGCCCGTGGGCTTGGGCGATCGCGGCGGCGAAATTAACCAAATCTTCCGCAACACCTTCTCGCGCGTGGTGCAGGGCGGCGAAGCGATTGAGGACGTGTTGGCGAGCGAGGGCGAAAACCTGAACAAGCTGCTGTCTGAGACGGGCGCACGCTGCTGGGCTCCTGACCCCGCTAGCGAAGGCGCGTGTGTTGTGAAATAACGCTATTTCCTCCTGTATTGTGGGGGTGGGGGCAACCTCACCCCCTTATGAATAGCTACTGAAAGTTTTTGCGATGAAATCTCAAAAGTGGTTGCCTTATTTATTGGTCTTGCCCACACTGTTGTACTTGGGGGTTTTCTTCGCCTACCCGATGGTGAGCGCGCTTCAGCTGGCAGTGCGTGCCGATGTAAGCTATCTGCCGCTACGTGTTGAGCCGAATGTGGCGGCAGCGCGTGGCGATGTGCTGGCGATGCAAACGGTGGTAGAAATTCTTGACCGCGTGCGCGGCGAAGAACTCTTGCCTAACGGACGCACACGCCCGATTTTTTGGTTTCTAGTGCGCGGCGAAAGCGTTAGCGGCGAGGTCGTCACAGGGTGGGCGAACCAGCAAAACCTCTTTGTAGAATCGCGCACGGAATCGACGCAAGCCCGTGTGATTAGCGGTGAATCGGCGAGCGAGTGGACGCTGCAGCACATCAACACGATGTTCAACGACTTTCGCTTTCGCAGCGCGATTTGGAACACGTTCCTGATGATTGTTGTTATTCTGCCTATCCAGTTCGTGCTAGCGATTATTATGGCGTTGCTCTTGCAAGCACAGCCGCGCGGCACGACGCTCTTTCTATACGTCTACGCTATTCCGCTGGGGATTTCTGACCTTGCGGCAGGCTTGGTGTGGTATGCGCTCTTTACCCAACGCGGGTTTATCAACTCGGCACTGGTTGGGCTAGGCATTATTGACACGCCCTTTATCTTCATTGCGGCGGGGCGCGAGGGCTGGATTTTCTTGGCGATTGTGCTGGCGGAAATTTGGCGCGCTACGTCGATTGTGATGGTGATTGTCGTGAGCGGCTTGCAAGCTATTCCGCGCGAATACATCGAAGCCGGCGAAGTGTTCGGCGCGTCCGTGTGGCAGCGCATTTGGACAATTGTCCTGCCGCTGTTGCGCCCTAGCCTGCAAGTTGCCCTCATCTTGCGCACGATTTTGGCGTTTCAAGTGTTCGCAGTGGTGATTGCTATTTCTGGCGGCGAGGTCTTCACAGTGCTAGCCAATGAAACCTACCGTTGGTACGATCGCGGCGACTGGGGCTACAACAACCCAAACGTGGCGGCGGCATATTCCGGCTTAATCATGCTCATCTCTTTGGGCATTTCGTTCTTCTATTTGCGTGCTGTACGCACACAAGAGGAGGTGGCTAAGGCATGAACGCGCTCAAACGCCGTGACCTTCCTGAAGAGCAGCGACGCGCGTTACGGCGGCAGCTCTTGCGTCGCAGCGGTGTCTATGTCGCTGCTATTGTGCTTTGCCTGTGGATTTTAATCCCTATTTGGCTGATTGCGACGATGGCCTTTAGCACGCCTGCTGATGTGCGTGCTTTTCCGAAGCCATTTTTCCCCAACCCTATTTCAACAGATACTATCACGTTCTTCTTGAATGCTGAAGGCATCCTCAGCTCCACAGCGAACAGCATCATTGTGGCGATGCTGACGTTTATCTTGTCGACGATTGTGGCGACCCCTGCAGGCTATGCAATTTCGCGCTTTGTCTTTCGTGGGCGTGATGCTATTCGTTTGGGCATTCTTTCGGTGCGTGCCTTTCCGATTGTTATTTTGGCGGTGCCGCTGGCGATAACGTTCATTAATTTGGGCATCTATGATAACGTGTTCAGCCTTGCGCTGCTGCACACGGCTTTGGTGCTGCCTACGTCGGTGCTGGTGATTGCCAGCGTGTTCGCTAGCGTCCCGTACGAGCTGGAAGAGGCGGCGCAGGTCTTCGGTTGCACGCCGTTCGAAGCGTTCTTTCGTGTCGTCATTCCACTAACGTTGCCCGGCATTGCGGCGGCAGGCGTGTTTGCCTTCGTCACGTCGTGGAACGAAGTGTTCGCGGCGGTGCTGCTCACGCTAACCAATCGTACGCTGCCGGCGCAAATTCTTTTCTCGCTCAACAAAGCCAGTGACCCATTCAAGTTTGCGGGTGGGTTCTTCATGCTGGTGCCGTCGCTTATTTTCATTTTCTTCATTCGTCGGTATCTGTTTAACATGTGGGGACAGATAAGCAAATAGGGGTTTGCACATGGCACGCATTTTGATTGAGAACGCGGTAAAGAAGTTTGGGGACTTTGTGGCGGTTGACAACGTCAACCTTGAGATAGAAGACCAAGAGTTTGTCGTGTTGCTGGGGCCAAGTGGCTGCGGTAAAACGACATTGCTGCGAGCGGTGGCTGGCTTGGGCATGTTAGACGATGGGCGCATTCTGATTGGTGAGCGTGACGTAACTTACCTGCCGCCGCGCGACCGCGACATTTCGATGGTGTTCCAGAGCTATGCTATCTTCCCGCACATGAAAGTTTACGACAACATCGCTTTCGGGCTACGTATGCAAAAAGCCCCCAAGAAAATTATCGAAGAGCGCGTTGCGGAAGTGGCGGAGCTTCTGCACATTGAGACGATGCTTGACCGCTACCCGTCGCAAATGAGCGGCGGGCAGCGACAGCGCATTGCGGTGGCGCGTGCGTTGGCGGTGGAGTCAAAGGTGTTGCTCATGGATGAACCATTGAGCAACCTTGACGCGCTGCTGCGTTTAGAGATGCGTGCTGAGCTAAAGACGTTGCTAGCGCGCTTGGCGACCACCACGATTTATGTGACGCACGACCAAATCGAAGCCTTGAGCATGGGCGACCGCATTGCCGTGATGAAGAATGGCAGGATTTTGCAATATGATCATCCTACCCGCGTTTATGATCGCCCAGCGCATCATTTTGTAGGTGGTTTTATTGGCAATCCACCGATGAACTTTTTGCCTGCGTTGGTTGAAAAGCACGAGGGCAAGCTCACGGCACGTATTGGCACGTTTAGGATTACGCCTGAAGCGATGCTTAATTCCGCGCTGCAAGCCTATGAAGGCAAGCAAGTTATCATGGGCATTCGTGCCGAAAACATGGAAGCTCTATCGATACCCGCAGATGACGCGCTAGAAGTGGAGGTGATGGTGCTTGAACCTTTGGGAGCGCAAAACCTGTTAACTATTCACGTGGGACAAGAGACGCTTAAGGTTTCAACACATCCAGACTTTACGGCGAAAATGGGGCAAAAAATTTGGCTGCGCTTCCCAAGCAGTAAAATCCGCTGGATGGACAAAGACAGCGGGCGCGCTATTGTGCCTGACCTCGAGAAGGTTATGGCGTGAGATGTATAGGCTGACAGCGGGAGACAAGCCTATCGATTTTGGTCGGCATGGTATGTGTGGCTGTTTGACGCATGAAGGACGCTTTGTCGCTCTCAATGCTTACCACGATATCCATGGCTTTGTGACGGTTACGAGCGCGCCACCTTTCCCCGACACTGACCGCTATGACAGCGAACGCGTGCGTGCTTATCGGCGCGCTTTGCTGACGCAAGAGGGTTTTGGGCTGGTGTTTGACGTGCCGATTGTGTCGCGGCAAGTGATTTATACGGCGGCAGGTGTGCCGCTGCTGCGCCTAGCGTTGGCGGATGGCACGATTGCGCTTTGCCAAACGCGCGTTGAAGATAATTTAGGCGTGGTACAAACGTGGCAGTTCTCCCAGCCAACGGCGTGTCGTTATGACGGCAGCGCGTGGCTCCAGCGATTTCCGTACGTGCAGCTCACGGAAGGCGGGGTGTTGCCTCCTGTGAGCGTGCAGAGTCATGTGTGGGCTGCGCAAGAAGGAGTGGGCATCGTAAACGACGCGTTGCCTTACGCGCTTTGTGTTGGAGCGCATGGCTTAGAGCTTTGCGCTAATGTCGATGGCAGCGTGACGTGGTGTGGACAGCACGCGCCGACAAGCGCGTTTGTTCTGTGGATTGGCATGGGGCAAACGCCTGAAGAAGCACGTGCTGCTTTAAGTAGTTTGCAAGCCGTGCCGCTACAGCAGCTTAGCGAAACAACGCAGCTGCCTGCTGACGATGTGCTGCTGGCGCGTGCCTATGCGTATGGCGCGCTTTGCACCGTGCCAGTAGGAGACCAGCGCGTTTGCCTAATAACCGACCACATGATTTTGCCGCTTTCGTGGAACAGAGATGCCTATTACATGGCGCGGCTGCTCTTGTGCGACCGAACGGGTTACGAGACGGTGTGGCGGCATTTGCTTTGGATGTTCGAAACGGTCGAGCGCGTGAACGGCTTGTGGGGACGTTCCTATCTTGCAAACGGTCGCGTAAAAGACAAAGGCTTCCAGCTTGACCAGCAGCTTTTCCCGCTGTTGGAGCTGGCAGAGTACGTAGCGATAACCGATGATGTTGCGCTGCTTGCGAGGTTGACAAGTTATATTAGGTTAATTTTTGCGCACCTAGAGGCGTATCGTGCGCCGCACGCGCTGCTTTACGCGACTGAAGAAACGCCTGCTGATGACCCTATCGCGCTGCCGTACCCACTCTCAAGCCACGTGCTGTTGTGGCGGGTGCTAGATGCCTTCACGCGCTTGGGGTTTGCCAAATTTTTGCCGCACACGCCTGAAGCTGTCGCGGAGAGCATCGCCGAGTATTTTGTGATGGAGCGTGATGGCGTACGCTTGTACGCTTATGCAACCGACGGCAAAGGGCAGCATCACGCTTATCACGATGCCAATGACATGCCTTTGGCACTAATGCCTGTTTGGGGCTTTTGTGCGCCTGATGACCCGTTGTGGCGTGCTACGATAGATTTTGCCTTTTCTGAAGCAAACGTGGGTGGCTTTTACGATGGTGTACTGGGGTCGGTGCATACGCCGGCACCTTGGACGTTGGGGGATTTGCAAGCGTTGATTGTGGCGCGGGTGCTGCGCGACGAGGCGCGCGAGGTGAGCGCGTTGGCACGCTTGCAACGCGCGGCACAGTGGGACGGTGCGCTCCCCGAAGCGTATGACCCTCGCACTGGCGAGGTTGTGTCGCGTCATTGGTTTTTGTGGGCAAATGCCGCCTATGCGTGCATACAACGAGGAGTTTTTGACCTGTGAACTGGCAAGAGGCATGTGCCGACGTGCTGCGCGGCAATCAAATCACGAGCAAAGGGTTTCGCTACACACGCCCGGCACCCCACGTTTATGAGCAACAATGGTTGTGGGATTCTTGCTTTCATGCGGTTGTTTATCGCTGGTTTGACCCTGAGATGGCGTGGGACGAGCTAGCGAGCGTGGTCCATGCACAAGTACAAACAGGCGCGGATACAGGCATGATACCGCATATGACCTATTGGCAGGGCGGTGGGACAGTGCTTTGGCGCGAGGACACGCATAGTGACATCACGCAGCCGCCCCTCATTGCGACAGCGGCGCACCTTGTTCACGCCAAAGCTCCTGATACGGAAAGACTGCGCGGGCTGTATGCGCCGCTGTGTGCTTATCATGATTGGTTTGCGCGTCGCCGCGACCCCGACCAAGACGGATTGGTTATGCTACTACACCCTTGGGAGTCGGGATGGGATGCCTCGCCGCGTTGGGACGTGCCGATGGGGCTGAACAAGCCGACGAACGAAGCATCAAAAGCGGCACGCCACGCGCTTGTCAAGACGCTGCACGCGCACGATATGGACGCGGTGCGCTTGCAAGCGTTGGATGTTTTTGCCGTCGAGCCGTCGGATTTTAACGCTATTCGCGCCGCCGACCTTGAGGCGTTGGCTGACATTGCCGCCTTGCTTGGCGAAGACAGCACACGCTGGCGTGAGGAGGCACAGCGCGTACAGCAGGCGGTGCGCGAGAAACTGGTGCGTGCGGATGGTGTGTGTGACCTTATGGGGGCGGACGAAACGCCGCTGGTTTCGCCTAGTGCTGCCCAGTTTGTGTTGTTGTTTGGTGGTTGCGTGACACAAGCACAGGCAGAACAGCTGGTGTTGCGCTTGCAATCCGCTGATTTTTGGACGCGCTATCCTGTTAGCACGGTTGCCAGCACACATCCTGACTTTGACCCCAGCAGCTATTGGCGCGGTAACGTTTGGCTGAGCGTTAATTGGCTGATTTGGCGTGGTCTAAAACGCTATGGCTATGATAGTATGGCACAGGAGCTGGCAGCGCGCACCGCCGAGTTGGTCGAAAGGCACGGTTTTCACGAGTATTTTAACGCGGTTACGGGTGAGGGGTACGGTCCTGCGCTGCAAAGCTGGACGACACTTATATTGGACATGCTGAACGAGGGGCAATAAGGCATGAGCGACAGAATTCTCAGTTTGTTGGGGCAGCTTTACGCGCCTCAAGACGCGGCAGCGGCATACGCTGCGTTGCAGGAGCGTATGGCAAAAACGCCAAAGCAGCTCTCGCGCCGTACCGTGCTTTACGACGAGCGCGATGTGCTGCTGATTACCTACGGCGACAGCTTGCAAGATAGAGAGACGCGCCCGCTGCAGACGCTGCATGCCTTTGCCGCCGCACGCCTGCGTGAGCTGTTTAGTGGCATTCATATCTTGCCATTTTACCCTTACTCTTCGGACGATGGGTTTGCCGTCATTGACTTTTATCAGGTAAACCCCAGCTTAGGAACGTGGGAAGACATCGCAGCGTTAGGTGAGCATTTCGACCTTATGTTTGACGCGGTGTTTAACCACATGTCTGCCAAGAGCCAATGGTTTCAACAGTTTTTGGCGGACGCACCAGAGTATCAAGGGTTGTTTCGCACAGAGCTGCCTGAGACCGATTTAAGCATGGTCGTGCGCCCACGTGTCTCGCCGTTGCTTACGCCGTTTACCAAAACGGATGGCTCGACAGTTTACGTGTGGACGACGTTCAGTGCTGACCAAGTGGACTTTGACGCGGCAACGCCTGCGACGCTGCTGCGCTTGCTCGATGTGCTGCTGTTTTACGTTGAAAAGGGCGCGTCGTTTATACGGTTAGACGCTATCGCGTTTTTCTGGAAAACCGTCGGCACGAACTGCTTACATTTGCCGCAAACCCATGCGGTTATTCAGTTGATGCGCGCTGTGTTGGATGAGGTTGCGCCGCATGTGGTGCTGATTACTGAGACGAACGTGCCTCACCTTGAGAACATCTCCTACTGGGGAGACGGTTACCACGAAGCGCAGCTAGTCTACAATTTCACGCTGCCGCCGCTGCTGTTTTACAGCATGGTCATAGGCAGCACGCGAAAGCTGCGCGATTGGGTGAACACGCTGAAAACGCCCTCAGAGCGCACGACGTTTTTTAACTTTACAGCTTCGCACGATGGCATTGGCGTGCGCGGCATTGAGGGCATTTTGACGCACGAAGAGCGTCAAGTGTTGCTTGAAGAAACCGAGCGCAAGGGGGGGCGCGTGTCTTATCGCCGCCAAAGCGACGGCAGCCAAGTGCCTTATGAGCTAAACATCACCTATGTAGATGCTGTGACGCGCCCAGAAGACACGCTAGACCAGCAAGCGGCAGCGTTTTTGGTCTCGCAGGGCATTATGCTGGCATTGGCGGGCGTACCAGCTGTTTACATTCACAGTCTGCTTGGCAGCAGAAACGATTATGTAGGCATGACGCAAACGGGACACAATCGCACGATTAATCGCGCTAAACTAGACGTAAATGCCCTAGAGGCGGCACTACAAGACGAGAACACATTACGCCAAAAGATTTTTGTGGGCTATGCGCGCCTGCTCAAAGTGCGCCGCAGCTTAGCCGCATTTCACCCTAACGCCCTTCAGCAAGCTGTTGACGCTGGCAACGACGCGGTATTAGTGCTGGTACGTGGCGAAGGCAGAGAGCGCGTTCAGGCGGTGTTTAACCTCACGCCACGCTCGCAAACGCTGAGCATGCCTTTACACGGTCGTGACGCGCTTACGGGTAATTGTTTTCACGGTGAAAAACTGCTGACACCTTACCAGATGCTCTGGCTTGTCCAAGATAAGCATTAGAAAGGTAAACGCAGGCGATATAACTTGCGGCGCAAGTAACGGCGCAAGCCCGCGCGTGGCATCTCGTAAGGGTTTACGTCGGCGATGACCGCTGCTGTTTCTTGTGTATCTTTTGCGTTTGTTGTGAGGCTGATAGCACGCATTTCTTGCGACGCACTGGGTGGTGGCACGTTGAAAACGTCGAACACGCTTATGGTTGCGGTGTCTCGTTTGTTGTGCGCGGGCAGCTCAGGCGTAGCGGGTACTTCCCGCACGGCGGGTGCTGGGCGTCGCGTGTCGTCTGTGGCGATAGGCGGTTCGGCGATGGGCGACGGCGCGAGGGGCGTTTCCCGCACGGCGGGTGCTGGACGTGGCGTATCGTCTGTGGCGATAGGCGGTTCGGCGATGGGCGACGGCGCGAGGGGCGTTTCCCGCACGGCGGGTGCTGGGCGTGGCGTGTCGTCTGTGGCGATAGGCGGTTCGGCAGACAAGCCAGCCAAGAACGAAGGCTCTTGCGGATTAGCAACGTTTAGAGGTGGTATCTCTACAGCGACTTTCAGACTTGGGTTAGGCGGCGTATCGTCTTGGGCGATGGGCGGTTCTTGGTGTAATGAGGCGGTATCGCTAGCTGGTGTGACCTCTAGCACAGGTGCTGTTTGGGCTTTACCTTCCTGAGCTAGCTTTTCATCAAGCGATAGCGAATAGCGCGAACGATAGATTGCGCGCTCGTTTGCGTCGGGACCGCTGCGCATAAGCGATTTGGACTCTTTAATGGGGGTTAGCGTGTCGCGCAGACGATAAAGATTTTTGAGGCTGGCAACAATTTCTTCGTCGAGGCGACGCTTTAGTCCTAACGTGCTGCGAATACCACCGCCCAATCCTTTGATGCTGTAGCTAAATGTCCACTGCAAAGTGGTAGCATCAGGCGTTTCTTGCAAGCGAATGCGCCCGCGATTTTCGCTGAACGGCGTGCCATCTATGAGGACATACTCATAGCCATAACCTTCGTACCATGCGGTGACTTCAACGACATAGCTGCGTCCTTGTACATCAGTGTAACGCCAGCGTGCGCCTGCTTTGCGGCGAATGCTGTTGAGATAGGTGACGCTTTTGCAACCCGTGTGCCAACGCGGATTTTGCTCCGGGTCGCTGACGAGTGACCAGAGCGAGGCTTGGGTAACGGGAATGTTGATGGCGTGGTCGATGACGTTGCTCATGGCTCGGGAAACCTTCACAGAGTAGTCGAATCGAAACGAGTCATGCTATAATACCACAGGTGAAGGCACTGCCATAGGTGTGCCATCTTCGCGTTACGAAAAGCGCGTGTTTTTAATTGTCCGCTTTCGCGGCGTTGCTGCTCTAGAGAACTGTTCATGCCAGACCCCATTATTACCTTCGGCTTTATTGTGTCTACGCTGTTTGGCGCAGCTTTTCACTTGTTGGTAGGCGGCGACGCGCGGCGGCTAGCGTTGTTTTTGTTGGCTGGTTGGTTGGGCTTTGCGCTTGGTCACGTGTTGGGCGTTTCGCTTGACGTTGAAGTGTTGATGGTAGGCGAGCTGCGTATGCTCACCGCCAGCATAGGGGCTGTTTTCGCGCTGTTTGCTGCCTATATTTTGCTGAGCGACCGCAGCCGCTCGCGTATTCAATAAGGACGAAACCGATGACAACCACATCCTCTACGACTGAGCCAGCTGCCGCTTCTAGCACGACGACGACTAAATGGTCGTTTCAGCGCGTTGTCGTCATAAGCACACTGGGCATGGTAGGCTTGGTGGTGCTACTTTTTGTCGTTGCGCTGGTGTTTGCGCTAGCGGATGCGGAAGGTGCGGCGAACTTCTTTCGCTACGTGCGCGATGTGTTTCTTGTGGTGCTGTCAGTACAGTGTGTGCTGATTGTGTTGAGTTTTGCGCTGCTGCTGCTGCAGGTAGCGCGCTTCTTCGTACTGGTGAAGAGCGAAGTGAAGCCGATTGCGCAAGAGGCGCGAGAGACGGTCAAGACGGTGCGTCAGTCGGCGGCATTCTTGGGCAAGCAAGGCGCGGAGCCAATTATCAAGGGCAAGAGCTTTTTGGCGGGGCTTTTGGCGTTTATCAGGGAGCTTTTTGCTTGGCGCAAGTTGTTCCGTAAATAGAGGTCAGTATGTCAGAAGAGCAGCGCGGATTGGACGAAACCACGACGTTTTGGGGCTTTTTGTTGGGCGTTCTGCTGGGTGGATTGTTGGCGTTGGTATATTTGCCAGCACGATGGACAGAGCGCAGGCGTGTGTTGCAAGCGCAGTTGCTTCATCCGACTAACCCGCTTGACGCAAGCATCGCGCAAGGTAAGCAGCTTGCCCGCGAGCAGCAAGCCTAGCTTGCTTCTAAGGCAAGCAACGTAGCCCCTAAAGCGTCTATCACTTCTGAAGCTAGCACGGCACGGCTAGACTGTGCTTTTGCGGCAATGACAGCGGCAAAGCCGTGCAAGTAAACGCCTGCTTGTGCGGCTTGTGCGGCGGACAATGCTTGGGCGCGCAGCCCGGCGATGATGCCGGCGAGCGCGTCGCCAGTGCCGGCTTTGGCGAGCGCATCGGTTTTGAACGGCGACACAGAAACGCTGCCGTCAGGCTGTGCGATGAGCGTGTGCGCGCCTTTGAACAGCGTGACGGCTTGCCACGCTTTTGCTTTTTCGCGGACAAATGCCCAGCGGTCGGCGAGCGCGTCGGCGGTGCTGACCTGCGCAAGGCGTGCTATCTCGGCGGCGTGTGGTGTGAGAATCGTTTGGGGGGGCAGCAGTTCCCACCAGTTGTCAAGCGCGCTTAAGGCATTGAGCGCGTCGGCATCTAGCACTAATGGCGGTAGTGGCGCGTCATGTTGGGTGAGTAGGGCGTGCAAAAAGGCTTGGGTCGCGGGTGTGTGGCTCATGCCGCAGCCAACGAGCAGCGCATCATAACGCGCTAGCACGGGCAACAGGTCTGGTAGCACATCGGGCTTGAGCGTGGTATCTTGTACAGCTCCCAGCGCGTGCCATGTAACTTCTGGCAGGTGAGGAGCAAGCGCGTGAATGACTTGCGGCAAGCTAGCTAGTGTGACGAAGCCCGTGCCAACGCGATAGGCGGCACGGCACGCCAGCGCAACCGCGCCATAATACGCAGCAGAGCCGCCAATCACCAGCAGCTTGCCGAACGTGCCTTTGTGGCTGTTAAGCGGTCGCGGCGGCAGCATGGCACGCACATGATGCCCATCCAAGAGCGTGTCGGTTTCTGCTGCCAGCGGCGCGAGGGTTTCTGGCGCAAAGCCACAGTTTGCTAAGGTGAGCTTGCCGACGTGCTGCGCGCCTTCAAATAGAAACAAGCCACGTTTGGGGCAAATGAACGTAACCGTCTCATCAGCTGACAGGGTGTGTGGGTCTGCTGCACCCGTGTCGGCATCTAAGCCACTGGGCAAATCGACCGCCAACACGGGAATAGGCGGCGCGTGTGGGATGGGAGCGGGCTGCGTTGGGTCAAGCAGATAGTCTTTGGCGTGCATGCGACGGCGTTCGTTGAGCATTTGCCGCACTGTGCGCAGCACACGCACAGCTTCTTGGCGCAGGGGAAGCGTTACGCCTATCCCAAACAGCGCGTCGACAATGAGGGTAGAGCTGGCAACCGCGTTGCGTAGCACGCGCTTGTCTGCGTCATCTTCGGCATTTGCGACGAAGATGTTGGCTTGACGAAGCGATTGCATGAGCGGGTCGTCGTCAGGACGCGGCTTGAGCAGGTAACAGCGCACGAGGGCATGCGGCAGCGCGGCTTGGATGAGCGGCGCGGCGGTCAGCGCGTCACCACCATTGTTGCCACCGCCGACCAGCATAGTGATGACAGGATGTGGGATGTTGGCTGACCACGCTAGCACGCGCTGCGTAAGAGCCTGCGCGGCGCGTGCCATGAGGGTCTCGTATGACGTTCCGCTTGCGTCAAGAGCTGCCTCAATAGCGCGCATGGAGGCAGCTGTTACCACAGGAAACATAGTAGCTAGTGGTCGCGCTTGACGACGAGTTCCGCTAACGCGATGAGTTCGTCGCGGTAAGGCGAAGGGGGAAGCGCGTCAAGGCAAGCTATTGCCATGTTGACGAACGCTTCTGCCTGCTGGCGCGCCTCTTGCAAATAGTCGCCAGACATGAGCTTTTGCTTGATGTTGTCCACGATGTCGGCGGGATTACTGCTTGCGTCGCTGTTGGCGACGACAAAGCCGCGCCCTTGCTCAATGTCGATGCCGGCGGTCTTACCTAGTTTGGCTTCATCGCCTACGATGTCGAGAATGTCATCGACAATTTGGAACGCCATGCCGATGTTAAAGGCATAGGTGGCTGCCGCCTCGATTTGTTCGGGGGTAGCGTTGGCAAGCCGCGCGCCAATTTCACCAGCGGATTGGAAGAGTGCGGCGGTCTTGAGGCTAATGATGCGCGCATAGGCTTCGCGTGTGAAAGTGTTGGTCTTAACGGCGTGCGCTTGCAACGTTTCGCCCTCCACAAGTGCCGTAGCGGCACGCGCGAGCATAATGTTGAGGTCTTTGTAGGGTGCCATTAATTGATAAACCGACGTAAAGAGAAAATCACCTGTGAGCAAGGCAAAGGTGCGCCCCCAGATGGCATTGACAGAAGGACGACCGCGCCGCATGATGCCATGGTCGTTAATGTCGTCATGAACAACGCTGGCAGTGTGCATAAGTTCGATAGCTGCGGCAGGGGCAGCGGCATAAGCGATGTCCTCGCCACCTAATGCGAGATACATTAACATCATCAGACGTGGGCGTACGCGCTTGCCACCGGCTGCTAAAATGTGAGTACTGGCATCGCGCAGCACCTCAACATCGCTTTTTACTACGTTGAGCATAGTCTGCTCTACGGCTGCTAGGGCAGAATCTATGCGCTGGGCTGCGCTCTCCTGCGCCACTTCTCTTATCATTTGTGTGGTCATGGCACCCGCCTTCGTTTGGTTTGTTTGTGACATTCAGAACTATATAAATTTATTTTACCTAGAATTGGACAAACGTCAATGAAGTTTGCCATAAGCGAATGCTCAATGGCTGCTTATCTTTCTGCAGGTTCTGTGCTATGGTCAGGCTTCGTGCTGCCGTTGGTTTTGATGTCAAACAGCGGCATGGTAAAGCTGAACACGCTGCCTTTGCCTTCTTCGCTGTTTACTGTAATCTCGCTTTGGTGGCGGTCAAGGATGAGTTTGACGATAGAAAGCCCGATGCCCATGCCACCATAGCGGCGGGTCGATGAGCTGTCAACTTGATAAAACATGTCGAAGATGTGGTGAATTTTTTCGGAAGAAATGCCTATGCCCGTGTCGCGCACCTCTATCACAATATGGCTGCCTTGTTGATGCGCTGTAACGAGCACTTTGCCGTCGCTAAACTTGAGCGCGTTGTCAATTAAGAGCTGTAGCACCGTGCTTAACCCTTGTTTGTCTGCGTAAACCGGTGGTAGGGCAGGCTGCGTTTGCAGTTCGATGCGGTCGATGTCATTTTTGCGCTCCCAGATGCGGCGCATCGTGCGCTTGACGTGTTCAACTACGTCGCGCAAGATAATCGGGCTGGGAGCGACATCAAGACTGTTGCCCAAGAGCGTGATGTTCTGGATGATAAGCTCGAGGCGCGCGGTGGCATTCTCGGCGTATGTGACCAGTTTTTTGTCGCTTTCGGGAATGGTGTTGACTGTGTCACTGATGAGCGCGATAGCAGCTTTAAGCTGTAGTAGGGGTGTTTTTAACTCATGAGAGACATTGCGCACAATCGCGTTTTTAAGCAGCTCTACTTCGTTGTTGAGCTGTTTTTGCTGGTCGCGCTGGGCATCGTATAAATGTGCCTTTGTTTCTGCCGCAAGGTGTTGACGGTGCTTGCTTAGCAAGCGCGAGAGCTGCTTGGTGAGATAGGGCTGCTGCAGATTGTAGACAAAATCGGCGGCGGTTTCCAACGGCTCGCTTGCATCATCAGCAGCTAGCAACACCACAAGCGGGCGCACGACACGCGCCTGCCATTCAACAAATGCACTCGTAGGCGTGCTGTTTTCAAGAATCAAAATCGCGTCTACGTCCGCTTTGTCCCAAGCGGCAGTAGGGTCAAAGTCCCGCGCCACAACCAGACGATAGCCTTGCGTCTGCAGTGCATCCAACAGCGCGTTAAGCGTAGTATCTGTTGATTCTTGGTGTGAAACAGCCATCTTGTTTTTGCCTTAGTATCGTGCTTTTACAAGCAAAAGCATAGCATAAGCCGCTGTAGTGTGACAATAAAAACGTGCAAAGTTGTTAAACTCGAACCTAGCTGTCGCTGCATTTTCCGATAGTTTGGCAAAGTTGATTGAGGTGTAAACGGTCATGCTGTGCGGTGAAGTGCGCCATCTCAACAAAGCGCGTTAACCCGAAAATGCTGTGGCGTGCACGTCGATGCCACGTGGTATCGGGTAAACTCTCCAACCACGCGAGCGTTGTTTGGCGCGCCTCTGTCCATAGCGCGGCGACATGATGGGCATCTTCATGGCAGATAGGCAAGTTCGGACTGGGTGGTGGCGTTTCTACGATAAAGGGGTTCTCTTCATTAGCGATGCGCAAGAGCCGCTCGCGGTGTGGTTGTGTTTCGGCGGTGAGCAAATGACAAAGGATCTGCACAATCGACCACTCACCTTCGATGGGGTGTTGATGCCACATGATGGGTGTTGTGTCGGTTAACATGCCGTGCAACGCGCCAATGTTGCCTCTAAGCTCTGCCAGCACCAACGTGCGAGTTAGCGGTGCGCTGGGGAAAGCTACACGCCAGTCGGCTTGTTGAAGGCACGCTTGCAAGGCATCTAACGCGGCGGCTGGCGTTGGCGCGCTTAAGGTCGCTAGACCGACGATTTGGGCGGCAGCAAGATGAGATGGCTCAAGGCTTATCAACAAAATTTCATCAGGCTCAACGCCGACGCGGGCGGCAACCTCTGCGTAGTATTCGGGCTGTGTTGGTGCAAAATGGAGGGGCGTGGGCAATGTGGTCAGCAGAGACGCGTCGCCCTGCGATACCAGCTGGTCAGCAAGTAACTGCGTTTGCTCATGCCTTGCGGCATCTTCAAACGCCAGCCAGATTACTTTAATCATCGTCTTTGAGGTCTTCTAGGGCTTGACGAAACAGTTCTAGCCCTTTGTGGTCTTTTGGAATACGACCAACGTAAGGGTCAGGGATGACGCTGCCGTCGCTGCGGTCGATGGCGGTAATCACAACTTTGCGTCCAAACCCTAGAAAGCCTGTGCGTACGCTCCACGTGAGCTGCATATTGGGGTCAGCGTTGGCGCGTAAAATGTCAGGGACAGGGCATTTAGCACAGTCGTGCGGATGCCAAGCAGGGGCTTGCGGGTTTTCTTTGGCGAGGCGACATTCCTGCACGTTGCGCCCGCGATGGAAGTCTTGGTAGTAATAGCGGCACTCTTTGCCGTCGGGTGTGCGCATTATGTCTGCTCCTCTTCTGCAGCGAGAATATCGCCAAGCCACGCTTGTGCTTCTTGGGCAAGCTGGTTGACACTGCTGTATTTTACCGTGCAATCGGGCAGAGCATCAATGAAATTTTTGCCATAGCCCTTGTTGGTGATGCGGCTGTCAAGCACCACGACAATGCCCTTGTCGCGTTGGGTGCGAATGAGTCGCCCGAAACCTTGACGGAAGCGCAAAACGGCTTCTGGCACGGCGTAAGTCTCGAAAGCGTCGTTGTAGGTTTCAGCCCGAGCAGCAAAAATGGGGTCGTTGGGAACGGTGAACGGCAGACGCACGATCACAAGCCCTAGCAAGTCGTTGCCGGCGATATCTACACCCTGCCAAAAGCTCTTCGTGCCGAGCAATACGGCTTGCTTGCTGGTTTTGAAGCTCTCGAGCAGCGCGTCACGATTTGCGCCAAAACTCTGGTCATGCACGGTGATATTGCCCAGCGCGAGGCGTGGCGTAATCGCTTGGGCGGTTTCGCGCAGCTGTGCGTAGCTGGTGAACAGCACCAACACGCGCCCCTTTAGCACAGTGGCAAGTTCTACGATGGCACGTTCGACAGCGCGCTGATAATTTGCTTTGTGCGCGTTTGGGTCAGGAACGTCTTTAGGGATGTAGAGCATGGCAGCGTTTTTGTAATCAAACGGTGAGTCCAGCGTGTAGGTCTCAACGCCTTCTAGCGCGAGCCGTTCGCTAACGAAGCGATAGTTGTTGTCTGTTCGCAGCGTCGCGCTGGTGAGGATGACGCTCTTCTTGCTGTCCCAAAGGGTGGTTTTGACGAGCTGTCCTACGTTAAGCGGCGCAACTTGCAGCGCAAGGTAGTCGAGGTTGTCGTGGTAGTCTAGCCACGTGATTTGATTAGGTTCAGGGGTGTGTACACATGCGCGTAGGTGTGTTAGAGCTTGCGCGAGAAACGTGTGGGTGCTGTTGAGTAGGCTGAGCGCACTGTTGAGCGCGTCGTTCTTGTCTAATTTTATGCGTCCTACAAACGCTACGAGCTGTTCCGTAGCGTCAACGAGCGTTTGCAAATAGTCGGCTAACGTGTTGTAAAGCGTGATAACGCTCATGAAGCCTTTGCTGCGGCGCACTTTTTCAGTGAGGCGCAGCGCGCTGTTGCTGCTGTTGAGGTTGTGTTCGCTCACGCCGTAGGCTTGTAGTTCGCTAAAAAACTGACGCAGCACGCGCTGGGCTGCGCTCGTAACGCTGTAAACGTCTTGGACAAAGGGCAGCAGCCGTTCTTGCTGCTTTTCGCTAAGGTGGCTTTGCAAGTGTCGCACAAGGTCTGTCAGTACGCCGTGTTGGGGTGTGCCATAATCGCGCAGGGCGCGCTGTAGCGCGATATGTTCGAGGCGCACGCTCATACCATTGGTGACAGCCTCTTCAAAGTTGTGCGCTTCGTCGACGATAAGATAATCATAGTGCGGCAGCACGTAGTTGTTGGCTTGAATGTCAGAGATTAACAGCGCGTGGTTGACGATGATAACGTGCGCGTTTGCTGCTTGCTGGCGTGCCTTTTGCAGCGGGCAGTTACCTTGTGCTAGGCAGTTGTGCGTTTGACAACCCTCATCGTCCGCGCTAAATCGTGACCAGAGGGCGTTTTCTAGCCCACGCAGCGTGATGTCACTGCGGCAACCGCTGTTGTTTTCTTGCAACCAAATGAGTAGCTTGGCGAGCAAACGCAGCTCATCGAGGCTCATGATGATGCGCTGACGCATGGCGTTAAGGCGGCGTGGACACAAGTAATTGCTCTTACCCTTGAGCAATGCGGCGCGGAAAGGCGTGCCAAGTGCAGCGGCGGCAAGCGGCACGTCTTTGTTTATCAGCTGGTCTTGTAGGTTCAGGGTGTTGGTGGCAATGACCACGCGCTCACCTTGTGTAATTGCCCAATGCGCGGCGGGAATGAGATAAGCGAGCGACTTGCCTACACCTGTGCCTGCCTCAATCATGGCGTGTGTGCCGCGCTCGAAGCAGCTGGTGATATGCTGCGCCATCTGCACTTGTTGTGGGCGCGTCTCGTAATGGCTAAACGCTGCGGCTAAGCTGCCATTGGGCGCAAATATCTCATCAAGTGTGGGCAAGGAAGTCGCTACATCTTGGACTGTGTCGGCAGGGTCGTCATAAGGCAACATTCGTGCTGTATCGGTATTGCTGCTAACTTGTGCGGCGGCGGCGAAAAAGTGCCAAAGTTCCCAACCATTGTTTTCGCCTAGCGTGGCGAGTTCTTTAAGTAGCTGTTTGGGCAGCGCGCAGGCTTTTTGCCAGAGCTTGTCATAGAGCATGGCGGTGGCTTGCGCGTCGTCAAGGGCGCGATGGGCGTTTTCTAGTGAAATGTTGAACATCGCGGCAAGGTTACCTAAACCATAGCGCATGATGCTGGGCAGCAGCAGCGAGGCAAGCTCGAGGGTGTCAAACACGCGGTTGCTCTTGAAAAGCTGGGCTTTGTGCAAAAACGCCATGTCAAACGGTGCATTATGCGCCAAAAGTACTGCATCGCCGACAAAAGTGTTAAGCTCTGGCAGCACTTGGGAAAGTGTTGGCGCATGGCGTAAGTCCTCTTGGCGGATGCCTGTGATTTGGGTGACGCTTTCGTCAATGGCTATCTCGGGGTTAACAAGCGTGCTGAATGTCTCTGTGAGGCTGCCTTCACGCAGGCGTACCGCGCCTATTTCAATGATGGCATCTTGCTGTGGGTTTAAGCCGCTGGTCTCTAAATCGATTGCCACGAGGTCAAAAGGCATTGGTTGTTTCCTAAAAATAGCTTGTTGAATGAAAAAAGGCGCGACATTTGCGATGCCGCGCCGTAGAAAAGGCTTAAGGGGCTTGCGTTGCTTCGGGTGTGGCTTCTGCGTCGCTAGCTTCGGGTGTGGCTTGCGCGGCAGCGGCTAAGGCTTCTGCTTCGGCAAATGCGGTGATGAGGCGAGTGCGCGTCGCCAGCAGCTGTTCATTTGTGATGCCGACGAAACCGGCGTTTTGCAGGTTATTGCGATTGCTGTCTTCAAAGAACAGCCAGAGCAAGGCGCGCACCGCATCATTCACCAGCGAGGCTTGGTCAGCGACGAGCATCACGGTTTGTGTGAGTGGATAAGTGCTATCTTGGATAGTGGCTTCGCTAGGTTGTACGCAGCCGCTGCCGTTGTTTAACGCCACGAGCTGTACGTTCTGCTGGTTGTTGGCAAGCACGCGCTGATACTCTTCCCACGTCATATAGGTGATTGCGCCTTGCACGTTGGCGGTCGCGGCAGCCCGATAGAGTGGATCTGCGTTGAGTTCAGTGTCTTGGCGCACGGGGGCAACAGGTTCGTTGGCGCGTGCTAAGAGAAGGTCGCTGACTTCGCTGCCTGCGCTAATGCCAAACAGGGTAATCGGCAGCTCGGGGAAGGAGTTAGAAAGCGCGTTCCACGTGTTAATAGGGGTTTCTGAGGCGCGCCACAGCGTTTGCGCTTGTTCGGTTGTCAAACAGATGTTAAAGCTGTCTTGAGCGTTTGCCAACAACACAACCGCTTTTTTGCCCACTGTCTCGCTGTAAGGAACGACCTCGTTGGCGGCGCATGCGGCTTGTGTTGCCTCGTCCAGCTCTTGGGTCGTCACGAGAATGTCCAGCTCGCCGTTGCAGAAGCGGCGTGCGCCGTTGACTTCACCAAGTAAACGCGTGGTATAGCGTAGGTCGGTTCGTGTCGCCGTTAGCAGTTGCGTTACGGTGTCAAGCGAAGTTTTCAGCGCAGGCGAGCCCCCAATGGTTACCTCACCGCTTAACACGTTGGGGATGACGTAGGTGGTTTGCTGAGCAAGTGCGCCTTCTTCAGCCGTTTCGTTGGTTAAGATGTTTACATTGCGCTGATACTGCCCAAAACTAAGCGGAGTATACCCCAGTGCTTGTAGCTGTGCTGCGTTTTCGGGATTGACGACAGCCGCGAGTAGGTCGCCTAGCACCTCTTTTTGTGCGTTGTTCACGTAAAGGTAGTAGGTGGTTGCAAGAGGATATGCGCCTGCTTCAACGGCTTCTGCGGTGGCGACCACGCAACCGTTGCCATTCTCAAAATCGACTGGAAGCGGGGCGACGCTGCCGATGTTAGCAAGTGCTTTGCTGGCACTTGTCACGCCGATTGTGCCGCTGTTTTCCGCCACTTGCGTGACTAAGGAGTCCTTGTCAAGGATGCTTGCTCTTGTGCGCAGCCCTACGCCTTGAATGGTGTTGTCAAACAGCACATTGACCCAGTCGTCGCTGGGTGGAACGATGACCGCCAAAGGCTCGTCGGGGAAGCCTTCTTGAACGGTTTGCCAGTTGTCAGCGGTAGCACTAGGCGCGAACAGCGTGTTTAGCGTGCTGATGGTCAAGCAGCTCAAGAATGTATCTTGGGGGTTAATGATGACAACCGCGATGTGGTGTGCAAGCGGAAGCTCAGTATAAGCGACACCCGCAGCATCGCAGGCGGCTTTCTCGGTGTCGTTGATGCGGCGGCTTGTGGCAATGAGTGGCGTGTTGTTCTGGCAAAATTGGGCGAAACTGCTGCTGCTGCCAACGCCTTCTACGGTGAGCGTTGTTGGAGACCCTGCAAGCGTGTGCAGTTCAGTGAGCAAGGGCAGCGCGAGATTTGACCCTAAAGCAGTTACTTCGGGAGCTTGGGCGGCTTCTTCGTTACTTGCGTTGTCCTGTGCCAAAATAGGCATGAGCGCAAGCCACAGCAGAAGAAAGGCAAACATCCCGCGTTGGTACATTTTCATGGGTTATAAAACTCCTTGCAAGGCGTATAATGGTAACGTGTGATTCTACTTTGCACACGGCTATTGTACAGTCATGATTTTGTATTAGGCAGATGAAACACGACGAGAAAACCCTTTATGAGCGAATTGGTGGCGAACTGACAATCTTTCGCCTTGTGGACGTGTTCTATCACAAAGTGGCGCAAGATGATGCGCTGCGCGCCATCTTTCCGCAAGATTTGTCCACCGGAAAATATTGGCAGTTCTTGTTCTTGGTGCAGTATTGGGGTGGTGACACGCGCTACAGCGAACAGCGTGGTCATCCACGTTTGCGCATGCGTCATATGCCGTATGCGATTACGCCCGCGTTGCGCGACAAGTGGGTACAATACATGTTCGAAGCCATTGATGAAGTAGGCATTGCCGAGCCTGACCGCAGCACGATGCGAGACTATTTCAGCAGCGGCGCGTCGTTCATGGTCAATCGACACAGCGAGGGAGCAGAATGAGCGCGCTTTGGCGTTGGCTGGCGCGTTTGCCGCGTTTGGCACGCGTGCTGTGGGTGTTTGTGACGGCGGTAGTGGTGGTGCTGGTGCTGTCACCGCTTGTCGACCGCATCTACATTGAACATTTTTTTGATGAAGCCACTGTGATTGTGCCATCGTATGTCAGCGTGTTTTTCGGTGCGCTTGCTTACCTGTGGGGTTGGGTGTCGTGGGTAGGCGCGGCGGGCGAGCGGGAGATCATGCCGACGCGCTCGGGGCAAGTGTTTGCCGTTTTTGCGTTTTGTGTTATGGTGATAGGCATCGGTTTGCTTTTGCACGGCTTTTCGATGACGGATTTCATCGCGGGATGATGAGGAGGAATGACCATGAAAAAAACCTATCGGGTGTGGGTAGGGCTGCTGCTGTTTAGCTTGCTAGCAAGCGCATGCACGCAAGAAGAGACTTTGCCGACGCTGATTCCTACGGCTGTCCCACCAACGGAAGAGATGCCGCCCACAGCAGAAAGCGCAGTAGAGAGCGTGCCAACAGCCACAGCAACGCAGCGCGTCCGCCCGACGTTCCCGCCTACGTTTACGCCAACTCCTGCGCCGACGGACACCCCAACGGCAACGCAGGTGTTCCCTTCGCCAACGCTCTTTATTCAGTACGCCACCCCTAACCCAGCGTGTAACACGTTTGACACGATTTTCGAGCAGAGCGATTATGAGTTTGCGGTGGGGGTGTCGCCGCGCGCAACGTGGCGGGCTGTGGAAGGCGCGCAGCTTTATCGCCTGATTTTGAAAGAATCAAACGGGCGCATTATTAATGACCAAATTTACTTAGCTGAGACGACGTACACGTTCCCTGCTGACTTGTTTGAGGTTGGGCGCAGCTACGGCTGGGAAGTTTACCCAATTAACGCGCAAGGCGACCAGATGTGCTTTGCAGTAGGTTTGGAGATGTTCCCGCAGCGGCAGCTGTTTCCTAATCAGCCGTTGGGTAGCGGTGGCTAGTCCTCTTTTGCCGCTAGCGCGTAGGTTTCGAACGCTTCGGCTGTCCAAGGCAGCGCGGGCTTGAAGAAGTGGTCAAAAATGGCTTGGGCATAGACGCGGATTTCGTACTGTGCTTCGCGTGCCATGCGCAGCCGCAAGAAGTGCATGAGGTTGTGCGCGTCGACTTTGACCACCCATGTGTAGTAAACGCTGAAACCGGGCAAGAAGAGGCGGGCGATTTCGCGGGCAACGCCCATTTGCAACGCCTCTTCGTACAGCTTGTAGGCGGTCTCATAGTGCTGGAGGAGCTTCTCGGTGAGCTGGGCGTTGTCTTCGGGCGAAAGTTCACCTTCGCTAGCTTGCTTGTTGTCTTTGGCTTGCTTGCGCCACACTGATGGCACGTAAAAATCGTCCTCTTCAAAAGGGGTGTAGCGTCCGCTTTGGGCGTTCATGTTCCACGTGCGATGGCGTACCCACTGCCACCATGTCACAAGCGGGGCGTGGACGCGAAACTTGAACTCTACCATCTCGAAAGGGCTGGTGTGATGGTTGCGCATGAGATAGAACAGCAGCTTTTTGTCACGCTCGTCGCCCTTGCTTTCGCCTAAGAAGCTCACGCGCGCCGCGTTGACGATGGCTAAATCACCCGAAACGCCCGCTTCAGGATGCGGCATCATGTCAAGCAGCTCAATCCAACCTTTGTCTAAGACGGTAACGCGCTTTTGAAATAACGCATGCGACATGGGCGGGTACTCTCTTTGTTTAGCTGCTTAGGTATTGCAAGCACAGGCGCAGGCGTTCCTGCATGTCCTTAGGCGTGCTTGCTGGTAGTGATTGAATTGCCGTTTGTGCTTCGATGATGCTGAATCCTAGCGAGGTGAGCGCGTCGAGCAGGTCGCTGTTCAGGTCGTCAACGTCGCTCACAGGCAAGATGTCTAAGCCTGTAGGCAGCTTGTCTTTGAGTTCAAGCAAAATTTTTTCGGCGGTTTTTTTGCCTACGCCGGGCACGCGGCTTAAAAGCTCTGGGCGTGCATTGGCGACAGCTTGCCGCAGGTTGTCGATGGTGATGTGGCTCAAGATGGCAACGGCGAGCTTTGTGCCTATGCCGCTGACTTTGAGCAGCGCGTCGAACACGTCGCGCTCATGCGAGCTGGCGAAGGCTACAAGCGTAAGTGCATCCTCGCGGACAAGTAGGCGCGTGTGCAAAAACACCTCTTCGCCAACTTGACAAGCCTCGAGGGCGGTGCGTGTGGCGAGTAGCTCTAAGCCTACGCCGCCCACGCTGATGACAAGGCTGTCGCTGTTGCGCTGTAACACGCGCCCTTGCACGCTGGCAATCATTGCTAGTCCTCAAGGGCGCGAAAACGCGCTGATTGCAAATCGGTGATGGCAATTGCCAAGCCGTCGGCGGCATCGTCGGGGCGGGGGATGCTGTCAAGGTTCAGCAGCACGCGCACCATCTCTTGCACTTGGCTTTTGTCTGCGCCGCCGTAGCCCGAAATCGTCTGCTTGACATAGTTAGGCTTGTACTCGTAGACGGGCAACTTAGCTTGCGATAATGCCAGCAAAATAACACCGCGTCCCTGCGCGACAGTGAGTGCGGTCGTGACATTTTTGGCGAAGAACAGCTCTTCGACCGCTGCGCGCTGCGGGCGATAGCGCGCCACAAGCTCCTGCAGCGCGTCGTAAATGTGTTGCAGGCGCGCAGGCATTGCTAGTGCCGTGTCGGTGCGGATGACCCCGTAGGCTACAGCCTCTAGCGTGCCGTCGTCATGCTCGCGGACAAGACCGTAGCCGATGATGGCTGTGCCGGGGTCAATGCCAAGCGTCAACATTTAGGAAGACTCAAACGCCTGAATAATGTCGCTGGTGATTGCCATGTTGCTGGCAACGCTTTGCACGTCGTCTAGTTCCTCAAGGCGTTCCATGAGGCGCATGTTTTTAACAGCCGCGTCTACGCTAACTTCGGTCTCATTTTGCGCAATCCAGCGCAGCTCAGCCTCTTCGACCGTGTAGCCGCTGTTGGTCAGAGCTTGCTCGACTGCGGCAAATGCCTCGCGAGGCGTGTAGACGACGACAACGCCGTCTTCATTGACCACATCGTCCGCGCCTGCTTCGGCGGCAACCATGAAGACCTCTTCAAAATCAAGGTTTGTTCCCTTGAGGGTGATGCAACCCTTTTGGTTGAACTGCCATGCCACGCTGCCCGCCGTCGCCATGGTGCCGCCGCTCTTGTTGAAGGCGTTTTTCACCTCTGCTAGCGTACGGTTTTTGTTGTCGGTTAACACCTCAACCATAAAGGCGATACCTTCGATGCCGTAGCCTTCGTAGGTGTACTCCTCCATCGCGTTGCCTTCCAGCTCGCCGGTGCCTTTTTTAATGGCGCGTTCGATATTCTCTTTGGGCATGTTGGCGGCACGCGCTTTGCCAATAGCAATTTTAAGTTTGGGGTTGGCGTTTTCGTCGCCGCCGCCGTCGCGAGCAGCAATCATGATATCACGGGCAATCCGCGTGAACATCTTAGCACGCTTGGCATCTTCCGCGCCTTTTTTACGTTTAATGGTTGACCATTTGCTGTGACCAGACAAGGTTGTTTGCCTCTCACCATCTTGTATATCGAATATCTTGCGCTATTATACGTAAATTTAGGGCATGCGCTATACTTGCCTTGAAATTATTGATCTATAACGCTTAGAGACGGCATGGCATGCAGCAAGTTGTTGACATAGAACGCATGAGAAAACTGGCATGGGGGCTGTTGCTAGGCGGATTTGTAACGTTTATTGCGCTCGTTGTTGGCGGTGCATGGGGCACGTACAGCTTTCTTTTTGACTCTATTAAGCCTATCTATGTGCGGCTTGACGTGGCACGTGGTACAGCAATTGTCACAAGCGTTGACCTTGCTGAGCGCGGCGTGCGGCGGTCAGAAGAGTTAACGGGGCGTGTGGCAACGGTGAGCTTAGACGCGCAGTCACAGGCGGTGTTTACTTTTCAAGAAGTTAATGCTAACGGGCAGCCTGACCGCGTTATCATGACCGCGACGTTGAAGAGCAACAGCGATATTCGCCTACGACAAGCGACGATGCCGCGTTTCACTTGGGGGCGTGGTGGCTACACGATTGTGCTGCGTGAGTTTGCGGGCAGCATGGACGTGTTTGTTGCGGAGAATCTAGCTCATCGCATCGCTTTTGAAGTAGAGACGCGGCGCGGCGAGACGATACATATCGAGCGCAGCGGACGTTATGTCTTGGAGTCACTAGAAAATCGCACGCGCGTGATTACGCGCACAGGCGAAGCGGTGCTTTTTGCCAAAGACAAGCAGAAAAACCGCATTGTGCCAAATCAATGGGAAGCTGTGCTTTTTCCCGAGCGTGATGAGCCAATTGCTTTAGAGACACGTCCCAATCTGCTAGAAAACGGTTTGTTTGCCTTCGGCAAGGCTGCGCAGAGCAACGGGCAGATGCTGCCCGAGCGTTGGGGCTGCACGGTGGCACAAGACGCGCCACCGCGTGGGGTGTATCGCATGGACTATTGGCAAGGGCGCGCGGCATTGCGTTTGCTGCGCGGTGATGGGGCGGAAACACACGGTGAGACGCGCTGCGTGCAGTTTTTTGGCGAGGCGGGCTTTGATGTGGGCGATTTTTCATTTCTAGAATTGCGCACCACATTTTTGATTAACTATCAGTCTTTGAGCGACTGTGGAATACGCGGCAGTGAGTGTCCGATGATGCTGCGTATGGCGTATCGCGACATCAATGGCACGATGCAAGAATACATACAAGGCTTTTACTACGAGAGTAACCCTGCCTTAGGGTATCCACCGCGCTGTGACACGTGTATTCAAGACCACCGCGAAATCAACGAACAGGTGTGGTACACGTTTGAGACGGGTAATTTGATGACGTTGATTTCGTCGTCTGTTCGCCCTGCGCAAATTCTTTCCGTCGAATTTTATGCGTCGGGGCACCAGTACGATTTGTTTGTGAGCGAAATAGGGTTGTACGCAGGGCATACGGATGCTGTGCCAGAAGTCCAGCCACCGTCCTCCTAAAGCCGTGCTATACTTGACAAGAGTTGTTGACAGAGGGGCTAGCGTATGAGCGGGGACATGAGCCAAAACTTCTTGTTAGTAGGAGCTGTTTATTTAGGTGTGGTGGTGGCGGCATTTTGGCTGGCGATGATTGTTTGGGCATATCGAGATATGCGCACGCGCTCGCGCGATGCCATCGCAGGCTTATTGGTGGCGGCGTTGGTGCTGCTGCTTAACGTGCCGGGCTTGTTTATTTACATTTTGATGCGCCCGCGCGAAACGTTGGCGGAGGCTTACGAGCGGTCGCTGGAAGAAGAGGCGTTGCTGCAGGAGATTGAAGAGAAGCCGACCTGTCCGGGCTGTTCGCAGAAGGTACAGTCCAACTGGCAGGCTTGCCCTTATTGTCACACGCGGCTAAAGAAGCCTTGCCACGTTTGCCGCAGCTTGTTGGACTTATCGTGGACGCTTTGTCCTTATTGCGCCGCGCCGCAGCCGCAGTATATGCCTGACGACCAAGTCGTCAATGCGTCGCGGCACGTGCAGCGCATTCCGCCGGAAATGCCACGCATACCAGAAAAATGGCTTTCGAGCGGCGCATTAGGAAACAGCGCGCCTGCCACTCGTGATAAAACGAACCCTGACGCACCGCAGTATTTGGATGCTGATTATTAAAGTTCTGCTTCGTCACCAACGCGGTGAACTTTTAGCAGGTTGGTTTGTCCACGTACGGAAAACGGCACGCCTGCGATGATGATAAGCATGTCGCCGCGATGCACTAGCCCCGCGTCGCGGGCAGCGCGCGTGATGATGCTAATCATCTCGTCGATGGTGGTGTATTCCTGCACGAGCAGCGGCGTAACGCCCCACACTAGCGACATGCGTCGAAACGTGACCTCGTTGGGCGTAGCGCAAATGATAGGCGTGCGCGGACGCTCTTTGGCGACGCGCTGGGTTGTGTAGCCGCTTAGCGTGGTGGTGACGATAGCGGCAGGGTGCAGTGCCTCTGAAATTCCTACCGTCGCTGCGCCAATGGCGTTGGAGATGCTCTCAGGTCCACTAAAGGCGTTGGTCGAGAAAGGGTTCTGGGTGGCAGGCGAGCGGTTCGCAAAGACGTAGTTCTCTGCTTCAGTAGCGATGTGTGCCATGACTTCTACTGCTTTGACAGGGTATTTGCCGCTGGCACTTTCTGCGCTGAGCATGACGGCATCCGTGCCGTCGAGGATGGCGTTATACACGTCGCTAGCTTCGGCGCGAGTGGGGCGGTGGTTGTCGCGCATAGACTCGAGCATTTGCGTGGCGGTGATGACGGGTTTGCCGGCGCGATTGCAGAGTTGGATGATGCGCTTTTGCTCATACGGCACGCGCTCGGCGGGTGTTTCTACGCCTAAATCGCCGCGTGCGACCATAATGCCATCGGACACGGCGATAATTTCTTCGATATGGTTGAGCGCGTCGCGCAGCTCGATTTTGGCGATGATGCCCGCTTCGCCGCCAAAGAAATTAATCATCCAACGCAGCTGCAGGATGTCGTCCGCTTTGCGCACGAACGACATGGCGATATAGTCTACTTTTTGCTTGAGCGCGAACTCAATATCATCGCGGTCTTTGGGCGTAATTGCCGAAAGCGTCAGCGAAGCGTTGGGCGCACTTACGCCCTTGCGTGAGCGCAGCTCGCCTGGCACGACGACTTTGCCGATAATCGTGCGCGGGGCAACGTCGACGACATCTACTTGAATGTTACCGTCGTCGATGAGCAGATTTGTGCCAACAGCCAGGTCTTTGATAAAGTCTGGGTGAGGTAGCGAAAAGACATTGCCCGAGCCGTCGACGTTGTCAAGGGTGAAGACCAGCTCCTCACCCTCGACGAGCATGCGCGGTTCATTAGCAACCGACCCGATGCGAATTTTGGGACCTTGAATGTCAGCTAGGATGGCGATGACCTCTCCCTCTTCCTCTGCGATACGCCGCACAGTTTCGATGCGTGCAAGATGGGTGGCATGGTCACCATGTGAGAAGTTAATGCGTGCGACGTTCATGCCTGCCCGTATCATCTGGCGGATGATTTCGGGGTCTTCTGACGCGGGCCCGATAGTTGCAACAATCTTGGTGTGTTTGCGGTGCAATCTGCTAGAGGACATCGTGACCATCCTTTATCTTTAACCCGTGTTACGCCAAATCACGGTTGAGATTGGTAAAGGCGGCAAAGCCCGCATAGGTGGCGGCTGTGCCGAGTTCTTCTTCAATGCGCAGCAGCTGGTTGTACTTGGCGACGCGGTCGGTGCGTGCGGGTGCGCCTGTCTTGATTTGTCCTGCGTTCATCGCAACGGCAAGGTCGGCAATGGTCGCGTCTTCGGTTTCGCCACTGCGGTGGCTGGTGACGACGGTCATGTTGTGGCGTTGGCTGAGCTGTGCGGCGGCGAACGCTTCGGTCAGCGTGCCAATCTGGTTGACCTTAAACAGCAGCGAATTGGCGGCTTTTTCGCGGATAGCGCGCTTGACGCGCTCGGTGTTGGTCACGAGCAGGTCGTCGCCGACAATTTGAACGCTGTCGCCGAGACGTGCCATGAGGCGTGTCCAGTTTGCCCAATCGTCTTCTGCCAAGCCGTCTTCAAGCGAGATGATGGGGTACTTGTCACACCAATTTGCCCAGAACTCAACCATCTCTTCACCGCTTAGTTTTTTGCCCTCGATGTCAAGGTGGTACAAGCCGGTTTCTTTGTTGTAAATTTCAGAAGTGGCGGGGTCAAGTGCGATGAAGACCTGTTCGCCTGCTTTGTAACCTGCTTTCTCGATAGCTTCCATGATAACATCGAGTGCGGCTTGGTTGCTGCCAAGACTGGGGGCAAAGCCACCTTCGTCACCCACAGTCGTGGAGAAATTTTTGTCATGAAGCACTTTCTTGAGTGCGTGATAGATTTCTACGCCCCAGCGCAGGGCTTCAGCGAAAGTAGGCGCGCCAACAGGCATCACCATAAACTCTTGGAAATCCGTGCTGCCGAGCGCGTGCTTGCCACCGTTCATGATGTTCATCATGGGGACGGGCAACACATGAGCGTGTACGCCACCAAGATAGGCGTAAAGCGGTAGCCCAAGACTGTTGGCGGCAGCGTGGGCAACCGCCATAGACACACCAAGAATGGCGTTCGCGCCTAACTTGCCTTTGTTGTGTGTGCCGTCTAGTTCAATCATGTAGCGATCAATGGCGGTTTGGTCGTAGGCAGAAAGCCCAATCAATTCCTCTGCTAGCACGCTGTTCACCGCGTCGACAGCTTTTAGCACGCCTTTACCGTTGTAAACAGCTTTGTCACCGTCGCGTAATTCAATAGCTTCATGTTCACCTGTGGAAGCACCGCTGGGGACGATGGCGCGCCCGAAACTGCCATCTTCAAGGCTAACTTCCACTTCGATGGTGGGGTTGCCGCGTGAATCGAGAACTTGGCGGGCATGAATGTGTTCGATGATAGACATGTGGTTTAGCTCCTGTTTGGATAGTAGACGTAACCACGTACAATAGTACCTAATAACTCTCTAAACGACCACTACGACCATCGGCAATTTTTTTCGCTCCGCAAATCGGTTACAATCGCAGCAGTGCTGGTTGTTCATAAGGAGTGATTGGTATGGGTCGCAGCGTTTACTTGGACTATTCGGCAACTACGCCAACGGATGCGCGTGTCGTTGAAGCGATGATGCCCTATTTTACCACGTTTTTTGGCAATGCGTCGTCGGCGCACAGATACGGACGCAAGGCTGAGCAAGCGGTTGAAGATGCGCGTGCTACGATAGCGCGCTTGTTGCATTGCAAGCACGAGGAAGTTGTCTTCACGAGCTGCGGCTCTGAGAGCAACAATCTTGCGCTGCGGGGTGCGGGGGTGGCGCGCAAGCAGCGCGAAGGGCGTGGGCATTTGGTGACAACGCCAATTGAACACAGCGCGGTTGGCAAGACGGTGGACGTGTTGTGTGACACGATGGGGTTTACGAAGTCGTTAGTGTCTGTTAGCAGGGATGGGCGCGTTGACTCTGAAGCCTTTGTCGAGACGTTGCGGGAGGACACAGCGGTTGCCAGCGTGATTTACGCCAACAACGAGGTCGGCACGGTGCAACCTATCGCGCAGCTGGCGGCGGTGGCGCGTCAAAAGGGTGTGTTGTTTCATACGGATGCTGTACAAGCAGCGGGTCAGTTGTCGCTAGACGTGCGCGAGCTTGGCGTGGACATGATGAGCCTTTCGGCGCATAAGTTCTACGGTCCGAAGGGAGTAGGTGCGCTTTATGTGCGCGAAGGCGTGCCGCTCGTGCCTTCGCAAAGCGGCGGCAGCCACGAAGGTGGGCGGCGCGCTGGCACGCTCAACACACCGCTGATTGTGGGCATGGCGAAAGCACTGCAGCTAGCCTATGAAGAGCGTGAGCAGCGGCTGGCGCACTATTTACATCTGCGCAACATGCTCAAAGAAGGCATCTTGTCACGGGTATCGGACGTGGAGGTTACCGGACATCCTGAACAGCGTTTGCCTTCGCATATTAGCTTCATCTTTGGTGGCATCGACGGCAATCAACTTTTGATGCATTTGGACATTCGTGGCGTGGCGGCGAGCAGCGCGTCGGCGTGTAAGACGGGCAACCCTGAACCGTCGGGCGTGCTGCTGGCGTTAGGGTACAGCCGTGAGCAAGCGTTGGGCAGCCTGCGCTTGTCGGTAGGGCAGGATACAACCGAAGACGACGTTATCTTTGCCATCGACGCAATTGTGGATGCTGTCACTGCACTGCGCAAATTGAAGGCGAGCTTGGGGCGTTAGCTGTGAAGCGTGAGCGCGTGGTCGTAGCGATGAGCGGTGGCGTAGACAGCTCCGTAGCGGCGGCATTGCTCGTTGAGCAGGGCTATGAAGTTGTCGGCATGATGATGCGCCTTTGGTCTGACGAGGCGATGGGTGGTGCGGAACACAATCGCTGCTGCACGCCGGAGCAGATGGCGGATGCGCGGCGTATCGCGGATAGTCTGGGTATTCCGTTTTATGTTTTGGACACGAAGGACGTGTTTCGCGCCACTGTGGTGGAATACTTCATCTCGCAGCACCGCGAGGGTGTAACGCCCAACCCGTGCATGGAGTGCAACCGCCACATACGCTTTGACTATTTGCTTAAGAACGCGCTGGCACTGGGCGCGGACTATCTGGCGACGGGGCATTATGCGCGCATCCGCTGCAACGAAACGGGCGCGTTTCAGCTGCTTAAGGGGATAGATGACCAGAAAGACCAAAGCTACGTGTTGAGTGTCATGGGGCAGGCGCAGCTTGCCCAGACACTTTTTCCAGTAGGCGAGTTCCCTAAGACCGAAGTGCGCGCTCTAGCGGCACGCTTTGGGTTGCGTGTGGAGAGCAAGAAAGACAGCCAAGACTTGTGTTTTTTAGGCAAGAATGATTACCGCGACTTTCTTAAGCTACACGCGCCCGATGTCATGACCCCCGGTCCTATCGTGCTAAAAGATGGACAGGTTGTTGGTCAGCACAGCGGCTTAGCGAATTACACAATTGGTCAGCGCAAGGGCTTGGGCGTGTTTCACGCTGAGCCGCTTTATGTCATCGCGATGAACCCGTATCGCAACGCGCTGGTGGTTGGGACACGCGACGAGCTAGGGCGCAGCACGTTGACTGCTAAGCGTGTGAATTGGGTGGCGGGTGTCGCGCCCGCGCAGCCTTTCCGCGCGCAAGTCAAAATTCGCTATAAGGCGGCAGCAGCTCCTGCGCTAGTCACGCCGCTTGAAGACGGGCGCATGCATGTGGCGTTTGATGAGCCGCTGCGCGATATTGCCGCAGGACAGGGAGCGGTCGTTTACGACGGCGACGTGTGCTTGGGCGGCGGCATCATCGAACCGCTTGCTGGTTAGTAACCTAACAGGCTAATCCGTACAGGGTCGCCGTAAAGTAGCATGATGAGCGTGGCGATGATGATGTAAGGACCATAGGGGATAGCAGTGAAGGCGTGATAGCGACCGCGCAGCAAGAGCTTTAAGACCATGTAACCCAACGCACCTAACGCGCCTAGAAACACGGTGATGAACAGCGCGATAATGGTATGTGCCATGCCCAGCAGCAAGCCGCTGAGCGTGATAAGCATCACGTCGCCGTAGCCAAATGCGACCGTGTTGATGCGTTCGCCGCGCAGCATACCCATGATGTAAGTGAAAATAAACCCGCCTTGATACATCACAAAAAACACGACAAAGCCAATCGCCGCGCCTACGAGCGCGTCGCGTATGTTGGGCGAGGGTTGTGGCAAGAGCAGTGCGTCTAAGATAGCCAGCCCCATTGCCGGCAGCACGACAACGAACAAAATCAGCTTGTGTTCCATGTCGATGACGATGATTAAGGCAAAAATCGCCATGTAGATGTAGTAGAGCAGGGTTTGTTCTAGGGTGATGTTGGGGATGTTAGGCGCGAGAAAATAGACAAGGCTCATCAACCCTATGCACAACAGCTCAGTGAGCGGATAACGCCATGACAGCTTAGGCGTGTCAAAGCCCTGCTTGTAATAGGCTGTATCGGGCTGCGGTTGGGCAGGTGCGCGCTGACCTAGCATGAACGCGCTGATGCCCGACCAAGCGGCGAACGGGCGCGGCGTGCCGTCTGGATAGCGCGGCAGCGCGAGCTTGCGACGATAAGGCAGCTCGTCAGCCAGCGCGTTGACGAGTACACCCGCCAAAAAACCCCATGCGAGAACGAGTAGGAAGTCCAAAAGGATGCTCCGTTAGCTAATCGGTGCCGGTAAGACAGGTGGTGGTGGCAGCAAGGTAATCGACACCACAAGCAGCAGCACGGCAGACAAGAGCGCGGCTAGCACTGTTAAAACGATGTGCAGGCGTGATGGCGTGAGTAAAGGCGCAGCTGCCTCTTGTGACTGCGTTTCCCAAAAGAGTGGCACTTCAAGCACGCGATAAGGCGTGATGTGCCATGCTTTGAGGCGTGGTTTGGGGCGATTAAAGCTCACGATGACCATCACTTGATTGGGAGCTTGGCGGCGTGCTTGGGCGATGTCTTCGGCGCAGGGAATAGGGTTACTGTGCGGATGCGAGTGATAGGTTGCTAACCACGTTAACTGTTGTGCGTCAAGCTGACGCAGCGCGTCAAGCATCTCTTGTGGAGACATGACAAAGCTACGGCGTGGGTCTTGTGCCACGTTGTTTACAGGCAGATATTGCGTGACAAGCGTGCCGTGTCCACCCAAAAGCCCGCACACTTGGCGGTCAGGCGTGCGTTGGGCGTGCGCGACAGCTGCTTTTATCACATCGCGGCGCAGTTTAAGCGAGGTCGTCATCAGCTTGCGGAACAATCGTAAAGGTGGTTTCTTTGCGGTCTTGGGGTGGGTTGCGGGATTCGTAGAACAGCTCTGCCACAAGCACATAGCTGCCAGCAGGGTCGGGCTTGTGGCGCATGTGCATGGTGAACTCCATGTTAGCGTGCATGGTGGCGATGACGTTAAGCTCGTTGACAGTGCGCCCGTTCTCGTCAAGGGCTAGCAAGAGCAAGTTAGGGCGTTCTTGAAAGGCGGTTACGCGCACATCAACGCGCACGCGCCGCCCGTCGGGGTAGGGCTGGACATTTAACGCTTCAATCTTAATTTTGTCACGCGGCTGTGGAACACGGCTGGGGTCGTCAAAGATGTTGATTTCCATAAAACTTGGCACAGAGGCTGTTTAGGCGTAACAACCGCTGTGCTATCCACCTTTCGCTTGTGTGTTGATAGCTGCTTCTGCTTTTACGTTATTGAGGGCTTGCATGGCGCGTTCAAAATGCGCTGCTTCCACAAGCAGATGGTCGCGCGAGAACGCACTAAACGCAAAGATAGGCACGTTTGCAGCGGCAAGCGCGCTGCTGATGTGCGCAAAGAACCCTACCACGTTCGATTCTAGCACAACATCGAGGGTGATGAGGCGGTAGTGTGCAGCTTCAACGCGATGGTCGCGCAGCCGCTGTTGATATTCTTCGAGAGCTTCGGCTTCAAGGATGAGCGTGACCTCATTCTTGTCGACCACCAGCGCGGCAAAGGGTTCGCCAACTTCGGCAAGGATGCCCGCCGCAACCGTGATACCGTTAGCAGGCAGGCGAATGATGCGATAGGTGTCGTCGTCACTGACAAGGGACATTTGCTTAAGATAAGGCGAAGGGTCGGTCATGCGCGTTACTCGTCAAATTGATACGTGCTTTCGGTGTAGAGGCGCACGTTGCGCAAGGAAAACTTCTCTTGCAACCAGCTGCGCAGGAAAGCGTTTTTGTCCTCTAATGATAAAGCGTTATCGCGCAATTTTTCCATTGGGAAGTTGAGTTTAAGCGCACGTCCTTGAATGATGTGGCGGCTAACCCCCGGCGGCAAGTAATCGTTGCTTTGTGCGGCGTGGATGATTTCTGCTGGTGTATAGGGTTTGAACTTCACGAGCGCGATGGCTTTAGGGTAAAGCTGCCACAGCTCTTCGACGTTTTCGATGGAGGTGCGCTCTAGATGTGCTTGGCGTTGATACACGTTGACAAAGGCACGCAATAGGGCATTAGTGCTTCGGGTATCCTCGTTGGGCATAAGCGCGAAAGGCGGCGTGTGTTTGCATGTGACGATGGCGATGGCGTTACTATCATTGGCATCGCCACGCTGCAGCGCGGGCAATTGCGCGAGAGCGGCTAAGAATGCCTCTTCCGACCATTCGCTGATAATATGCTGCCAGACGAGCAGCTCGACTAAGCCGCTGTCATAAGGGACGACCTGCACTAGCACATGGGCAAACCCCAGCTGTTTGACGGAGTGATAGCGATTGGCACCGTCTAAGATGACGAAGCGACCGTCTCCCATAGGCGCGACAATGGGCGGGTTGGTAAAGCGTGAGGTGTGACGCAATCGCCGAATGAGCGGCTTAGAACGCTGTGAGTCATGTTCCTCATGGGGGCAAATGTGAGAAACGGGTATAATCTGCAAATTAGGAACAGGAACATGGTGTGGGGTGGTCATAAGTTTATTCGCCTTCTGTGCAATATGCCCGTCATAAACGCTACCTTTATTATACAGGATGCTCAAAAGGATTCACAATGGGTGCAGAACAACAGGGTGCGAGCGCGACGGCTGGTCGTTGGCTGGTCATTCCGCGCACGCTAAGTTTTGTGTTTTACGAGGACGAGGTGTTGTTGATGAAGCGTGCTGGGCATAAAAGGGTTTTTCCTAATCAATATAACGGCTTAGGCGGTCATATTGAGGCGGATGAAGACCCTTACAGCGGCGCGCTGCGCGAAATACGCGAGGAGAGCGGCTTGACCGTTGCGCATGCGCAGTTATGCGGGGTTCATCACATTAACACAGGCGGGCAAGTGGGTATTATGTTGTTTGTGTTCGCAGCGGACGCGCCCAGTCGTGACGTGATAGCAGACGAGCGCGAAGGCACGCTGCATTGGGTACGTCTCGACCAGTTGGCGAATTATGACCTTGTGGAAGATTTGCCGACAGTGCTGCCACGTGTGGCGGCGATGCGCCATCGCGCTCTCGCGCCTTATCATGCGTTTGTTTCCTACGATGCGCATGACCAAATTCAGATACGCTACGCAACAGAATAGCCGTGCGTGTGTTGTATTGTTCATGAAGGGGACATGACCATGACTTTGGAAAACCTGTTGAGTGGCGAAAACCTGACACTACTGCTATTGGCGGCAGGGTGTTGTGTTTTAGGCGTGGTTGTTTTTTTCGTCATGCAGTTTGTTGGCGGCATTTTGGACGTGGTGAGCGGGGTACTTGGGCTTATCACCGGCGTGATAGGCGGCGGACCGGTGGCATGGTGCGGGTGTTTGCTCGCTATGGGGGGGCTTTGTGCCTGTGCGCTTATGGTGTATGTTCAGCTCAGCGTTTTACCTAACTGTGGTGGGGCTAATGCGATCAACTTATGCCGCTTGTTCGGCTACTAGCCGCTAAATTGGTGTATTGCGCCGTTTTGAAAAAGTCGTTAAAATTACTTTGCTGCGCTAAATAATTTGGCGCGCGTTTGTCAACTGAATGTGAGAGGGAAAGACTGTGGCAGCGATAACTTCTCAACCATCTATATCCTTAAATGCCGTAGACACGACAACCAACACACTGTGGCTGCGCAACCGCAAGTGGGATTTGTTGTTCATTACGTTTAGCGTGGTGGTCGTGCCGCTTCCGTATTTGCTCTATCTAATAGGGCGTGATTGGCTGGGCATCGACGATGACGTAAGCCGCAACATCGTCAACGGCTTTGTGGCGATTGCTATTGGCGGACCGCACATGATGTCAACGTTCCTGCGCACGGGGCTGGACAACTCGTTCAAAAGCCGTTACCCCATGCTCATTCGCTCGTCGATCATCATTCCGATTATTGTCATTTCGCTGGCGTTTCTTAACTTGACGCTGCTGCTGACGGTGTTTTTCTTCTGGGCTGCGCTGCACGTGCTGCATCAGGTGACCTACATTGTCGAGCTTTACAACCACAAAGAGCATCGTTGGGTGCGGCGCGGCAGTGCGGTGTCGCTGCAGGCGCGCTTGATTGACTACGCGGTCATTTTGACGTGCTTGTTCCCGATTGCGGCGTACAAAATTAGTCAGGGCAGCTTTGACATTGGCACGAACGACCTGACCCGCGTGATTCCCACATTCTTCCAACAAGATTGGTTTTTTATCACGCTAGCGGGTGTGTTTGGCGTGTCTTTGGTCGCTTATATCGTGAAGACCGTAAACGAATATCGCACAGGGCTGCTAAACTTGCCGAAGACGGCGTTTATCACGCTGACCGTGTTTGTGGCGTTTCTTACGCCGCTTTTGCCCAACCTTGACGTGGCGTTTCAAGGGCTGAACACGTGGCATTCTTTCCAATATCTGGCGATTACGTTCTACATCATCAAAATTCGCCAGATGTACGGCACGCTGAAAACAGATGCTCCGCTGGTGGCACGCTTTAGCTTGCGCGCTAAAGATAGTCGCGGGCTATATATGCTTAGTGTGTTTATGTTGGGCGGCTCGTTGCTTATCTTTATCTTGGTGTATACGCTGACGGGCATCGTCAAGCCTGACATTGACCAATGGGCGCACTTTGACACCGCGTATTACACGTCCATTCTGTCGTTTTTGTGGATTCACTATTATCACGACCACTTCTTGTTTACCGACTTTGAGTCTTTGGACGGCGCATATAGCGGCGCGGCAAACGCGAACAGCTAGAACGTCATCCTAAACAGGTAGAAAAGGCGGTTCTGCTACTTTACAGAGCCGCTTTTTTGTTGTTTAGCGCACGCAAATCACTGGCACGTCATCGAGCGATTGTCCGTAGTTGCCTTTAATCGTGCGCGTGTAGCTGCCGTCGGCGGAGGTTTGATAGGTTATCCAGCGGTATGCGCCGTGTTGATAGTCAAAACCGTCGCCTGCGTCTTCGTAGATGCGCGTTGCACCTTCACCCGCGTAAATCACGATACGCTCGATGGGCGGGTAGCTGCTGAGGTGTTGCACTAACTGGGCGATGTGCAGCACGGTGCCAGCCTTGACAAATAACGGCACGGTGTCAAGCGGCGCGTCAACGCGGATGACTTGCCCGCCCTCGTAGCGTGCATGTGTCCAAAAATCATACCACGCGCTGCCTTTGGGCAGATAGACGCTGCGCCGCAGCGTGTGTGGCGCAAGGATAGGCGCGACAAGTATTTGCTCTCCTAGCGCGTAGCTGTCGTCAATGTCATAGACAAAGGGTGCAGGGTCGCGCTCTAAGGTAAAAATGGGACGCAAAATGGGCGTGCCGTTGAAATGACACTCGGCAAAGGCGGTGTAAAGTGCGGGCAGCAAGCGATAGCGCGTCTCGACGGCGCGACGGATGACGCTTAAATAAGGTTCGCCAAAACGCCATGCTTCTTGTGCGATGGTGTCAATTGCGCTGTGGTTGCGATAGTAGGGGAACAGCACGCACGCTTGATACCAGCGCGCGAGCAGCTCGCCATTCGTGTCACGTGCAAAGCCACCAATATCAGGTCCGGTGAAGGATTGCCCAGAAAGCCCCATGTTGAGGTTCATGGCAATGGCAAGGCGCATGTTGTCCCATGTGGCGGTGTTGTCACCTGTCCAAGAGGAGGCGTGACGCTGTGTGCCGGCATAACCCGAGCGTGTGAAGTTAAACGGGCGTTTTTGCGGAGCGTGCGCTCTAAGGGCTTCGTAGGAGGCTTGTGCCATCAAATGCCCGTAGACATTGTGCAGCTCGGCGTGTGTGCCGCCTATACCTTCTTTGGCATGCTGCACGTAGTCTGGCGGGGACATTGCGCCGTCTTCGCTAAAATAAAGTGGTTCGTTCATGTCGTTCCACACGCCATCAACGCCTGTTTCAAGCAGCGGCTTGAGCTGTGCTTGCCACCACGTGCGCGCTTTAGGATTGGTGAAATCGGGGTGGTGGCAAAGTCCGGGCCACACGACACCTTCCACAGGTTTTTGGTCAGGCATGGTCATGAAGATACCTGCCTGAATGCCGTCTTGGTAGGCGGGATATTCAGGGTCGACCTTAACGCCAGGGTCTAAGATAACGACAAGGTGCAGGTTTTGCGCGTGCAGCGCGTCGACTAAGCCTTTGAGGTCAGGGAAGGCGGTTTTGTCCCACGTAAAGACGCGAAAGCCGTCCATGTAATGAATGTCGAGATAGAGCGCATCACAAGGCAGCTTATGGTCACGCATTTGCTCGGCGATTGCTAACACTTCTGCTTGCGTGAAGTAGCTGTAGCGAGCTTGATGATGTCCAAGCGTCCAAAGCGGCGGCAGCGGCATTCTGCCCGTGAGCGCGGTAAAGTGGGCGACGACTGCAGCAGGGGCATCATCAAGCATCAGATAGTAGGACACATCACCGCCTTCAAATTGCCAGCGTAGGGCATCAGTGTGTGTGCTGCCGATGTCGATAGTGCCGCGATGGGTGTTGTCAAAGAACACGCCGACACAACTTTCAGGCGTAACCCATAGCGCAAATGGTACACAGTAGTTAATTGGCTCAAAACCGCGTTGATAAGAACCTGCGTCGGTGTTCCAAAGTGTGAGGGCGCGACCGCGTAGGTTCAAGTCGAACGTGCGCTCACCTGTGCCGTAGACGGCGGCTTGTGTGGGTAGGTGGCTGGTAAGGGCGACATGCGGCGTGTCAGCGCGCTGGATGCCTTCGCGCTCTTGATAGACCACGCGCTCATTGTGTGCGATGGTGAGATTGGCGGGCGCAAGCGTCAGCGTGAGCGTGTACGCGCCGAACGTGGCTTGGAGTGTTTGGTCATTGTGAGTTGCAAGCATAAGCTGTATGGAAGGCTGCACATCAGGCAGCACGGCATAAGAAAAAGCAGGCGTGTCATTCGGCACTAATCGTACGTGTAGGCAGTTTGCGTGAATGGCTGTGATGGTCAAGGTATGCTCACCGTCACGCAGGCTGAGGCTGTGTGGGGTTGTTTGCAGCGTGCTTGCGTCCAGTGCTAGCGTATGCCATGCTTTGGGTATTGGCTTAGGCTTGCCATAAAGGGCATCGTAAGCCGCAAACGTCGCTGAGGCGGCTTTGATAGGATCGCCAAAACTTTTTTGCCAGAAATCTGGGGCAAGTTCAGGACGCTCTGGGTTGGTATCGTTCATGAAAAAGCCTTATCTGTTAGGGAAAACTTTGCTGCGTCCACGGGATTGGGTCGACGGCAACGCCATTTACCCACACTTCCCAGTGTAGATGTGGACCGGTGGCGCGTCCTGTTGCGCCGGAAGTGCCAATGACTTGCCCGTTTGTTACTTCTTGCCCTAAAGTCACGTTGATAGCGTTGAGATGCGCGTAAAGCGTGTAAATGCCTTGACCATGATAGAGCATCACGGTGTTGCCGCGAATGTTGAGCAGGTCAGCCATGACGACGCGCCCGTTGGCTGCGGCGAAAACGGGCGTATTGGGCGGGCTGGCGAAGTCTGCACCGTTATGCACGCGGTTGAGTGCACCGCCATTGTATGAACGGCGTGTGCCAAAAGGCGCGTTCATGGGCGCGGCGGCCGGTAGGCTGAGCGTGCCTTCAAAAAAACGCTCGCTAGTGAAGCGGCTGGCAAGCTGGGCAATTGTGCTTAGCTCAAATTCTTCGACTGCAGGCGCAAGAAGAGCTTGTTGTTCAGCGGTAATGTTGATGTTGCTTGCGGCGTAGTTACCGCTCATTACGGTAATCGGGATGCTTACGCGCAGCGGTGGCTGGTTGGCTTGCGCGATGGTGAACTGAGCATTGTAAGTGGCAGGCTCGGTGAACAGTGGCACGCCGACGATGCTGGCGTGTCGCGTGCCGTCAGCGTTAGCGATGATATTGAGCGGCTTGCCAAGAAATTCGCCGCTTACCGTGACAGCGGCTTGTGTCTCAAGGGTGATGCTGCCTGTTGCGCCTTCGGTGAAGACCGACGGCTTGAGCAGAACATTGCTAATCGGCGCGGGGTAGGGCGCGCTCTGTGTGGCTTGTGTGGCAGGGATGATAAGCCGTTGTCCCACGAAAATGAGTGTAGGGTCAGCTAGGCTATTGATTTCGGCGAGCGTGGCAACTGTGCTGCCGTAACGCAGCGCAATGCGAAACAGGGTTTCGCTTGGCTGAACGACGTGGATGGTTTCCGACGTTTGTGGCAGTACCGTGATGGTGGCTGTGCTTTCAGCATTTGGCACAAGCAACCGCTGACCCACAAAGAGGCTGTTAGGGTTGCTCAAGCCATTCAACGCAGCGATAGCGTCAATCGTCGTGTTGAACTGACGGGCAATGTGATAGAGTGTGTCGCCGCGCTGTACCACGTGGATGGTGATTTCTTGCGGGCTTGGCGTGCTGTCTTGGGCGCGTGTGGTCATTATGACAGCACACACGCCCATCAAGACGAGCAGACTAAAGCGGTTAAACACGTTACTTTGCTACCTCATCAAAATTGAGTTGGTCGCCAACGCTCACTTGGTCAAAGATAAGCGTGTTGGCTTCGATGTAATACTGTGCTTTGTGGGCTGGGGCATAAGCTGGTCGCCAGCGTTTGGCGATTTTTTTGTCGACAACCACACAGTGCTTGTCAAGCCAGATGACGGCGATGTCAAACGCCATGAAGAACATGTGAATGGTGGTGGCGGCAATGCTTTCGTTGCCGCGCACAAAGATAAGCCCTTCATCGTTGGGCAAGTGCGAGACAAACTGCAATCCTTTGAAATGACACCACGACGAAGCACACCATTTGGCGCGATTGAGCAGTACTTGCCCCGTCGTGATATTTTTGAGGACACGATAGGCACTCATTAGGGCAGCACCAGACGTTGCCCGACAAAGATGCGGTTGTAGTTGGTGATGTTGTTGCGCTGCGCGAGTGTCACAATGTTGACGTTAAAGCGCGAGGCAATGCGGAATAAGGTGTCGCCCGGCTGCACCACATAAGTAGTCGGTTGGGCGGGGGTTGGCGTGGCAGTCACGCTTGTGCCAACTGTGCTGCTCGCCGGTGCAGACGTTGGCACGAGCAGCCGCTGCCCAATAAAGATGAGATTGGGATTGGTGATGCCGTTAAGTTGGATAAGCGCGCCTGTTGTTGTGTTAAAGCGAACGGCGATGCTGAACAGTGTGTCAAAAGGTTGAACAATGTAGGGCGTTGTTCCTGTTACGACTGCGCCGCCAATGCCTAAATTGGCTGTGGCAGACGGATTAGGTGTAGGCGACACAGGCGGCGTTGGCGAAGGCGTTTCGGTGGCGGCATTGGCAAGGCGCACCGGCACGATTAACGTTTGCCCGATAAAAATGACCGATGTTTCGCTCAGACCGTTGGCTTGCAACACGGCTTGGGTGGTGCTGCCGTAGAGAGCAGCGATGCGGCTGACGACATCGCCACGACTGACTGTGTGAACAATCCGACCCGGAAATTGGTCAGTAATTGGGGTTTGCCCACCAACGCTAGAGACTGCAGTGGGCGTGCTAACAATGGTGATAGGCGTGCTAGTGGGTAACTGTCCCATGTTCTCAGGCGTTGGCGTGGGGTTTTCAGGCGTGTTTGTCGGCACTGTCGTTGCGGTGGCGGTGGCAGTTGGCGTGTTGGTAGGCAGCACTGTAGGAGGCTGAGTAGGCTCGCCGGTTGGCACACTGGTGTTGGTTGGTGCTGCTACTGTATCCGTTGCAGTAGGCTCTAGAGTATTGGTGGCGGTAGGTTGTGGCGTGTTGGTGGGGGGCGGCACGGTGGGTTGTGTTGTCGTGGCAGCTAAGACCGCGTCGTCGAGGTAAATATAGGTGTACTGTACTGGTTCGCTCACAGTGGAGCGCACAAAAACGGTCACAGTGCTTGACGCAGCGGTAGCAATCACAGAGAGCTGGCGATAGGCATCATAAGCAACGAGCGGTGGGGAATAGACGACTGAAGCGGCGAAGGGGTCGGTGCCGCCGTTAGGGTCAATGCCTACGCGTACGCCCACACCGCCGGGGT
Organism: uncultured Anaerolineae bacterium; assembly: GCA_938022205.1. Lineage (GTDB taxonomy): Bacteria > Chloroflexota > Anaerolineae > Aggregatilineales > Phototrophicaceae > JANWYT01. The sequence goes on from CALIEB010000026.1 coordinate 69,570, forward strand.
CTTCGCTAAGGTTGGGGTTCTCGAAAGTAGTTGACCAAACGTAAGCGTAAATGCTAAAGCGCAGCTCTGTGTTAGGAGTGATACCGCTCACGCGCTGATAGATGCCGCCGTCGTGGGTTTCGAAGAAGGAATAGTAAATTTGCGCGTCTTGTCCGCTGCGGATACGCGGCACAACGCCATTGGCACTGGCGGTGGACGCAGCGATGTACTTAGGCTGCACGTTTTGGAAGGACGGCATAGAACCTGTGCGACTGGCGTTCCACGGTGTCCAACCAATGGCGACATTGCGCGGCTGTTCGCCTTGTAGGGTCGTGAACCCGTTCTCAAAGCCGGGGTTTGAAAGGAGATTTTGCTCTTGAGCGTAAACACTGCTAAAAGCAAAGATAGCAGCTAGTGTGAAGATAAGCCGAGCGAGAGAGCGTGAGCAAGCGGTTTTCATGGAAACTCCTGAGTGCAAGGTAAGTGCTGTCACGTTTAAGTATAATGCGAAGCACAAAATTAACCAATTTTTTCCGCAGGGTTAATGCTAAAATAGCAATCAAGTTGAAGTATAGCTGGCAAGAAAATATGTGCCAATAGGCTGTTGAAGGGAAATCATGTGCGTTTAGACGAGACAACGGTTAAAAGGGTTCTGGCAGAATATGACCTTAATTCCGACGAAAAAGCCTCGATTTATCCTATTATGCATGCGTTTGTCATTAACTTCTACTGCGACCGTGAGCTGCGCAAGGTGTGTTTGAGCGCGACGGAGATGGGTCAAGAAACGATGCCCACAGTGGTTGAAGCAATTGACCCCATCATGGGGCTACATGACTATCAAGTTAACAACATCGCTGGAGACTTGAACTTGCCTTTTATGCTCTGGAGTGCTTTTCGTCAGGTTATCCAGCGTATATATCGTTGTTTTGTCGCAATAGAGGCGGAAGAAATGGCAATTGCGCCGCTGGTGATGCGCGCAGATGAGCGGTTTTACGTGCAGCGTGCAGAAGTTATGATTGACGATGATGCGCTGACCGCTGACGTGCGCGTGCGTCACGAGTTTGGTACAAAGAAAACAAAGATAGAGAGTTTGAGCTATATTGAGCTGCAAGGGCAAGTGGCTTTCGTTGGTAACGGAGCAGGGCTGCTCATGGCGAGCATGGACGCGCTGCGTTATCACAGCGAAAATAAGGTGCGCCCTTCGTGTTTTTTGCAGCTTAGCCATGATGTTGACGAGCGTGTGTTGAACGATGCGTTTGAACTGCTCAGCACAGTGAAGGCGTTCGACAGTGTTTTCTTGGTGGTTCACAGCACGCGTGTTCCCTGTGATGCCTTGGCGCGGCATGTGCTGCAATTTTACAGCAAGTATGCGTTTCGCTTGCCGCTGTATGTGCGTCTTGAGGGTGTTTATGCAGACGAGGCGTACCAACTGTTACGACAAGCCAATCATCCTAATGTGCGTGCCTATCGTACAGTGTTAGAGGCTGTCGAGGCAATAACGAGGCTTTATATGGGTGAGGATGCTCGATGAGTATGTTGTTTGACAGTGGTGATGTGTTCATTATTCAGGGCATGACGGGCAACATGGGACGGCACTGCCTGCGCGAGATGAGTGCATGTGGCACGATGGTTGGGGCAGGGGTTGTGCCGGGTAAGGGCGGAGAATGGTTGGACGGAAAAGCGATTTTTGACACGGTTCAGCGCGCTGTTGACGCTACAGGCGCAACGGCGGCTTTAGTGTGTGTGCCGTCGTATGCGGCTGCGGATGCTATGATAGAGAGCATTAACGCGGGGATAAAGAAGCTGGTGTGCGTGACGGAGCGACTGCCTTTGCACGATGCGATGCGTGTTATTCACTACGCGCGTTGGAACGGGGTGACTTTGCTGGGACCTAGTTCTGCGGGTATACAAATTCCGGGACACATTTCGGTAGGATTGATTCCACGTTATGTATCAACAAAGGGCAATATTGGCATTGTTTCGAAGAGCGGCACGCTGCTGTACGATGTAGCGTACACGCTCACAAAATTAGGGTTAGGGCAGAGTGCGTTGGTGAATATTGGCAACGATGTTATGCTTGGATTGGGTTTTGTAGACATTCTTGAAATGTTCGAAAATGACCCGATGACTGAGCGGGTTGTGTTGCTTGGCGAAATAGGCGGACATGAGGAAACGCGGGCAGCGCAGTATATCCACAGCGAGATGACCAAGCCTGTGGTGGCATTCGTGACGGGTCTACAGCTGCCGCAGTTTAAGCGCATCGGGCATGGCGGTGCGTTGATTAAGACGTTTGACGAAACCGCAGAAGCGAAGACGCAAGCCTTGCTCAATGCGGGCGTGCGTGTTGCCCGCTATGTGGAGCAAATTCCTGAGCTTCTTACGCACTTGGACTAGGGCTGCGGGTCAAGCCAACGCAGCGCATCGCGGTGTACCCAGCCTATGCGCTGTGGGGTGATGTAAACTTTAGCCCATGCGTCGGAGTGTGTGTCGACGTAAACAATTTGTGGGCTGTTGAGGGTGAACAAAATAAAGTAATCGTCGTTTGCTCCCGTATAAACAGGCGTGTTAGGCATGACGATAACAGCACGAGGGACAAAAGCCTGCTGATACAGGCGCGCTGCTAACGTGCTTGTAAGCAACAGAACGAGCAAAAAAGTGGGGGGCAACAAGGTTTTCGTCCACCTGAAATTTCGTATAGTCAGTAAAAAACAAGACAAAACCAAAGAAAACCAAGTGAGGTACGCTAGCTCACGCAAATTCAGCAGTGTACTGGCAAAAGCTGCGACTTGTACGATGAGATTCTCGTGGCTTGGCAAAACAGTATCGGTGCGTTGTAGAAGGTCTGCGATGAAGCCCTGCACTTCGGCATCACGCGGAGTTATAAGCGCGACCTGATGGTAGCCTATCAAAGCATCAGTGGTACGCCCTTCCTGATAGGCAAGCGTAGCAGCGTTAAACAACGTTACTTCATCGCTCAGATAATTCGTATAGTCATTAAACAACACAAATAAAAACAAAGAACATATGCCTACCACTCCGCTAAACAAGACCGCAAACTTTTTCATAGCTTAGCTTCTTTCATGTTCTTGCACACGTAATAGCTGTTCGAAACGCATTATAAGCCTTTGCAGGTCTTGTTTAGCGAAAACAGGGGCATATTTTGCCTCTTCTACAGCGCGTCGTAGCATCATGACACGCGCGCGCTCAGTTTCTTTTAGGCTCATAATGTACGTGCGTTCACTCATACCAGAAGTTTTTGCCTGATTTTGTAGGTAGTCTTTTAGTAGTCGTTCCAGCTGCTCTAGTGTTTGTATTTGGCTTAGTTTTACACACCACACACTTGGAGAAGGACGACCTGCCACCAATATAGCTTGCTTGATTTTTCCCCAACTGATATTGATGACAAGCATGAGTAGTGGAACTAGCCATAACATATTAGGAAAAGGCGGCAGTGACGTTTGCTCTGTGCGCATAGCAATATTTGCATGTTTGGCAGACACTGACGGTTTAGAATTGCGCACTGAAACCAGCCAACTTTGTGTTTTAAGCGTGACAAATCGTTCTTGGAATGGCTGAAAGAAGCTAAACGCAATTGAGGAAATTTGTGTGTCTCCTTCAACAAGAGGGATGAGCGACCACGCGAACAAGACGCGCTCCGACGAGTAGCTCGGAGGACGAGCCACCACACGCCATGTTTGTGGGTCAAGCGATATTTCAGGAGCGAGAATGAGCGGAAAATTGCCTTCACCCGCTACTGTAAGCGTTAGGGTTAGCACATCGCCCAGCTGCACGGTATTTTTATCAAGCTGGCTGTCTATAGTGAAGTCGCCTACTGCTTGGCGAAAGGAAACAGGAGCGTTGAAAGGCAAAGGCTTGACGCTAAGCGAGATAGGCGGAGATTGTGCGAGGTAGGTTTCTCTAAATGGCGTGCTAGGCACTTTAACGGTGGCTGGAGAAATTACGACATCGCCACTGCGTCGCGGGTAAAGTGTCGTGATTTGTGTGTAGACTTGGTAGGCAGCATTATCTACGATTTGTATAGAAGGCGGCTCAACCGTTGGTGCTAGCGCAGTAAAGTCATCAAAGGTAGGGGGCATATACTCAAGGTCATCAAACACTTCTAAAGTGTAGATGCGCAGCGTATAGCGTACAGTCTGACCTACAAATGGCATGGTGTTGTCAACAGTCGCTTGCAGGAAGAGCGGAGTTGGCTGTGTTTGCGCCGCGATAGGCATGACCAAGACAAAAGCAAGCACAAGATAGCAAAGACTGCGCTGCATAACTACCAATCCTTACGCTGACTTGGTGTTGGAAGCATGGGCGTTGGCATAGGTAAGCCGCCTTTATTCTGTTGGCGCGCTTCTGTCTCATGGAAAATTTGCTCGAGAATTTCTGCAGTTAATTGTCCTTCCCAGAACGGTACTGGGGTCGTGGGAAGGTTTTGCATATCCTCACCAGAAATGCCAATTTCTTCAGGCAGTGTAGGATCGGAAGCCTCGGGCATTGGCGATGGGGTAGGACTTGGCATGGCTAGCCCAGAAGGTTGAGGTGATGGGGTCATGGTTGGGTTGACCATGCCCAGCTCTGGTTGTACCTGCATTTCAATAGGCGTTGGGGTTACAGCAAACGCTAGCATGGTCGCTAGCTCTAGGTTGTGACGTGCGTCGTTGTTGTTAGGGTCTAGCAGCAAAGCCTGTTTGTAGTCGGCAACGGCAAGCGCATACTCAGCAAGCTGAAAGTAGATATTGCCACGATTGTAGTAGATTATGCTGTGCAATTCAACAGGCGCACGCTTTAAGGCTTGCGCTAGTGCTTCTAGTGCTTTGTCGTGCTGCTCTAAGGCTTGGTAGGCTTGCGCCGCGTTGAAATAAGGGATAGGGTCATCAGGGTTATCAAGCTGGGCGCGTTGGTAGGCAATAATGGCTTCTTGATAACGACCTTGCTGAGTATACTGGTTAGCCCTGTTGTTCAAGTCTGGTGCGGACGGCATACAAGCAGCAAGAATGGCAATAAGTAGAAGCAACCTTATCACTAGCTACCTCCTCGTGCGCGTGTCTCTGGAAGTAAAGATTGCGCGACAAGCAAAAGAAACGCAGCAAGGACAAACAATGGAAACCATTCGTTTGGGCGAGAGAAAACGCGCTGGCGCACTGTCGAGGTGTTCTGTTGAGCTGTGTCTTCAGCCCACTCTAGCGCAGTTGTTGGGGGGAAATAACGCCCACCGGAACGTATGGCAAGCTCAGAGAGAAGAGCATCGTTGAGGCGCGTTTCAACAAGGCGATTTTGCGCGTCAGTCTTGTATCCTAACAAACTGCCGAAAGCATCGTAGAGGGGAATGAGACTGCCTTGCGTTGTGCCATAGCCAAAGCTATAAAGGCGAACTTGACGCTCTTGGAGAAGTTGGTGTGCCTGTCGTACGTCACCCTCATGGTTTTCGCCATCGGAAAAAAGAAACAGACGAGGCAGTAATTCAGGCTGCTCGTCAAAGAGCGACAAGGCATAGACAATAGCATTAGGCAAATGCGTGCCTTGTTGGGTGACGGCACTTGTGTTAATGCTCTCTATGAAAGCCATAACGGCAAGTCTATCGTCAGTGAAGGGCATGTAGGCGTAGGGTTCAGCTGCAAAAAGCACAATGGCTACTTGAGCGTCAAGAGCAGGCAATAAGGCGAGCATATCTAATTTAGCACGTTCTAGACGGCTAGGCGGCGTGTCGGTTGCGTCCATGCTTAGGCTAACATCGACGAGAAAAATGACCTGCTGACTTTGTACCTCAACTTGCTCTTGCGTCATACCGTAGAAGGGACGCGCGATAGCTAGGCACAAACAAAGCATTGCCAACCATGTCAGCATTTGACGAAGACGGCGGTTGTGCCAATGAACGTGCCGCACCAATTGTCCGATGAGTTCAGGGTCACCAAGCCGTCGCAAGGCATGCAAGCGCGCTCTGCCGCGCCAAAGCCAAAACAGAAGCATGAGTGGCAAGATGATTAGCAGCGATAACCATTCAGGAGCTAAAAAGCGCATGGCATCTCCTAAGGCAACGTCTCAAAAAGGGTGCGACGCAGCAGCTGCTCGAGGATAAGCGTAACTAGCACAAACAAAAGAACGTGCGGAGCGATTTCTTGCCAATGTACGGTAAAACGTTGGCTAAATTCGGTGCGCTCCAAGCGATTAATCTGCTGGTAAATGTCTTGCAAGTCTTGCATTTGCGCGGCATTAAAATATCGACCGTTAGTATGTGCTGCCATAGAGCGAAGCACTGGCTCATCTAGGTCACTGTCCGGTGTTATTGCGCCAATACCTATCGCATACAAGCGCACGCCAAGCGCGCCCAAAGCGTCGGCTGCTAAAGACGGCGGAATACTGCCAGCGTTATTCGCGCCGTCCGTAAGTAGGATAACAACGCGTGAGGCGGCATTGCTGTAGCGAAGAAGCGTGGCAGCAGTCATCACGCCCGTGCCAAGCGCACTGCGGTTACTCATGCCTAGCTGTGAGGCATAGGTGATTGTCTCTAGAGATTGTAGAAGCATGTTGTGACGCAAGGTCAACGGCGAAACGTAGCGCGCCTCTTCGGCAAAGACGACAACGGCAATGCGGTCACTAGGACGTGCCGTAATGAACTGCGCGGTTACGCTTTTTGCGGCATCTAGGCGTGTTAGCCCACCCATATCGCGTGTCGCCATGCTGTCAGAGATGTCGATAGCAAAGACAATATCAACGCCACTGTAGCGCATGGTCGTTGTCGTTGTGCCAAGCTGCGGTCGTGCTAAGGCGAACAACAACAGTGTAAGACTTATGACATGCAACGCATCGGGAAACCGACGCAGCTGCAAGCGCAGGCTTATGGGCAAGGCGGCTACAAGTGTGATGTTAGAATAGCGCATAACAGCGTACTTGCGTCGTTTTATCCACCACAGCAAGGCAATAGGTAATGCCAACAGCAGCGCGGCAGGGTAAAGCAAACGAAAATCTGTCATACGACCGCTTCCTGCTGAAACCGATTGAGGTCGTCTAGCCAACGCGAACAAGCGTTAAGGTAGCGCGTGATAGCAATATCGAGCGAGATATTGGAAAACTTGACAAGGTCAGCTTGTTCTAAAAGCCAGGCAAGCGCATTAATGAGAGAAGTAGGCAGCTGTGATTGCTCACGTAGAAGCGCGATGAGTTCTTGCGTGGTCAACTCTAAAGCGTTGGCGATATTTAGCTGATGTAGCGCGCTGCGCAAAAGCGCGGAAGCGTACAGCACAAGCGTGTTGCTTGGCAAATCTTGCTGTTTCAGCGCGTTTAGTTGTCGCTGTGTGCTAGCAATGATGTCAAGCGTATGCGGAACAGACTGGCGACGGCGCAAAAGCCATACAAAAGTGCCGACGATTGCTAGCATACCTATTGCAAGCGAACCGTAGAGGTAGATTGGCGTAAGGGGCAAATCAATGGTAGGCGCAAAAGGCTTGAGCGTACTTTCCGACGTAACGAGGCTGGGAACAAATACAGAAGCTGAGCCGACAGGCAGCGTGCGCGTGCTACCATTATGACGATAGGTGACAAATGCCTCTGGCGTAAGAAACATGCCAACGCGCCACAGCACCACGCGAAAGGTTTGCTCGTAGCGCATGTGGTTGTCTATGCGCTGTGTGGTATGTTCTTCAGTGCCAAGCACTTGCAAGGTGTCGTTGTCTTCAAGAGAAACCCAGCTAATAAGTTCTGCATTAGCAGGAAGCTCGGCAAACACTGTAAGTGTGAAGGGTTGTCCGAGTGCGACTTCCGAGACACTCGCAACGAAGCCCGCTCGCACGGTATCGGGCGATTGCGCTTGGGTGTATAGGGAAACTAGCCCTAAAAGAAGCACAAATAAGCCATATTTCATGGCGCGCGCCTCGCTTTAAGCTCAAGAAAAAAGCGCACAAGATGACGGAAGTAATCGGTTTGATGCACAGCAAGCTCGAGGGAAGGCACGTCAAGCTGGCGAAAAAGCGCGCTGCGCTGAGTACGAAGGGCTTGTTGCGCGTCGGCAAACTGCGCTTGCCAATCGGGTGATTGGGTATCTACCCAAACCGTGCGCTGTGTTTCAGCATCTTCTAAGGCAAGCATGCCGATAGCTGGCAAAGTGCGCTCAAGGGGGTCAGTAATGACAAATGTCAACAACTCAAAACGTTGGCTGACCACGCGCAACGGCGCAGCGTAAGATGCAATTGGCAGCAAGAAATCGGAGATGAGAATAACAAGCGCGTTCTTTGGCAGAATCCGCACAATGAGTTGCAATGCCTTAGAGAAGTCTGTGCCTTGCTGCTGCGGCGTAAACGTAAGCAGGCGGTGGATGAGATGCAAGGCGTGTGTGTCACCTTTTCTGGGCGGAATATACTGCTCAATGCGGTCAGTAAAAAAAAGCAAGCCCACCGCATCCTGATTAAACAAGGCAGCGTACACAAGCAGAGCAGCTAGCTCAGCAGCGAAATCGCGCTTAAGCTGGTCAACAGTGCCAAAAAAAAGCGATGCACTGGCATCGAGCAAAATAAAAACGGTGCGCTCGCGCTCTTCTTGATACTGCTTCATGTGCGGGGTATTTGTGCGCGCCGTCACCTTCCAGTCCATTAGACGAACATCGTCTCCCCAAGAGTAAGGACGTACGCCAACAAAAGTCATGCCTTGCCCCTTGTAGATAGCACGATAGCTACCGACTAGCGTGTTGTAAACAAGACGACGCGCGCGCAGCGCAATGTGCCTGACGCGCTTACGTTGAGCTAGATGGGGCTTCATGGCACTTCAATGCTGCGCACAATTTGCTGAATAATCTGCTGCGAGGTGATATTATCAGCAAGAGCTTCAAATGAGACCACAATGCGGTGGCGCAGCACATCTGCTGCGAGGGCTTTAATGTCGTCGGGAACAACGTGTCCACGCCCTTGCAAGAATGCTAACGCCTTAGCAGCGCGAACAAGCGCGATCGAAGCGCGAGGCGATGCCCCATAGGCAATCCAAGGCTCTAACTTGGGCAAATTGGCTTGGGCGGGACTGCGCGTTGCCGTAATAATGTCAAGCACATAGTCTATGATGGCATCGGCAACGTAGATGTCATCAATATGGGCGCGCGCTTGCAAAATGCGCTCCGTGCTGACAATAGCACTGGGCAAATCGGTATGGTGGCGTGCCATGCGCTGGATGACCTCACGCTCTTCATCACGCGAAGGATACGTGACCAAAACCTTGAGCATAAAGCGATCAAGCTGTGCCTCTGGTAACGGGTACGTGCCTTCTTGTTCGATGGGGTTTTGTGTGGCAAGCACCATGAACGGACGAGGCAGCGAGTATGTCATATCTCCAAGCGTAACCTGACCTTCTTCCATGCACTCTAAAAGCGCAGACTGTACTTTTGCTGGCGCACGGTTAATCTCATCGGCTAACACCATGTGAGCAAAGACGGGACCCTTGCGCGGCACAAAGTCTAGCGTGTTCGGTTGATATACCATAGTGCCGACAAGGTCAGAGGGAAGTAGGTCAGGGGTAAACTGCACACGCTGGAAGCTGGCATTGACGGTGGCAGCGAGCGTTTTCACCGCAAGTGTTTTGGCCAAGCCCGGAACACCTTCGATGAGAATGTGTCCGCCAGTGAGTAGCGCAATGAGCATGCGGCTCGTAAGTCGTTCCTGCCCAACCAGCCGCTTGCTCATTTCACGAAAGATGTCGCGCACAAACTCTGATTCTTTGCGAATGAAATCGTTGCGCTCTTTTTGGCTTTGCGCCATGCTCGCTTATCCCACAATAGCTATGGACACTAATGCTTATTTTAGCGCGTTTTCGTCACGGCGTGGGACAATATGATGCTGACGACAGCGTGCCTCATAGGTTTCTTGTGCACCAACAAGAATAATAGGGTCGTCATAGTAGGCGGGATTGCCATTGACAAGCCGCTGTGTGCGCGAGGCAGGGTTGCCGCAAACCACACAAATAGCATTAAGTTTCGTGACCTCTTCAGCGATACAAAGAAGGTGAGGCATACAGCCAAAGGGTTCACCACGAAAGTCCATGTCCAAACCAGCGACGATGACGCGAATGCCGCGCGCTGCAAGCTGTTCTACCATACCAATGATGCTGCTGTCAAAGAACTGCACTTCGTCAATAGCAACGACCGTCGTATCGCTCTCTAATGCGTTTAAAATGTCTTGCGCATGTTGAACGGGCAAAGCACTGACTTGCAAGCCTGTGTGGCTGTGGATGTTTTCAAGGCTGTAGCGAGTGTCAATGTCAGGCTTAAACACCTGCACTTTTTGACGCGCAATGATAGCGCGCCCAACACGACGAATGAGTTCTTCGGTTTTTCCAGAGAACATGCTGCCGCAAATCACTTCGACACGCCCGTAATGATGCTTCAAGCAAAATCCCCCCACGTTAAGGCAAGAAAAAAGGCAGATGAACATAGCTCCACCTGCCTAACATAACCACAGAAAAAACGAACTTAAGCGGATTCTTCGCCGTCGTTAGGAAGCTGATAGCCGCGCGCGCGCAGGCTCTTCTTAATGTCGCTAACCACTTGGCGACCAATACCACTTAAGCCAAGCAAACCTTCATCGCCTTCGCTGAGCTTGTTTAGCACGTCCGCAACGACCTTGATGTTGTTCTCCTCAAGGATGCTCAGGTAACGCTTAGCTAAGCCTAGTTCAGCAATGGGTAGATTCATGGGAGTCAGCGCAGCCTTCGCCGCTTCTTTGTCGGCAATGATTTGGTCACGCTGCTGCAAACGCTTCAGGAATTTGTCAACGCGCCCTTCCGTGTCAACAATGCGCTGCTCGCCAGTGTAGAAAGGGTGGCAGTTAGAGCAAATTTCCGTTTGCAAAGTCGGTACAGTTGCGCCTGTAATCCACGTGTTGCCACAAGAAAGGCAGGTTACTCTGGCGTTAGAGTACCAAGTAGGGTGAATGGACGTTTTCATGATGCTGTAAGCTCCTTATGCGGCACGGCTCTTGGTGCAACGCAAGAGTGGCGTACCGTCGATTAAAAATTAGCTGCCGCTGGGTAGCTCTGGGTAGACGCTTACTTGCTTCTGCCCGCCGCGCCCACGCATGCGCTCAAACACGACGAAACCTTCTACCTTAGCGAAAAGCGTGTGATCCTTGCCCATGCCAACGTTTTCGCCGGGATGAAACTGTGTGCCACGCTGACGGACGATGATATTGCCGGGAATGACCTTTTGGCTGCCAAAAACCTTTACGCCAAGCCGCTTGGAATTGCTGTCACGACCGTTTCTTGACGAACCACCACCTTTTTTGTGTGCCATGTCTAGGCTCTCCTTTTGAACTCGTTAACCAAGTGTGATGTCATCCACACGCAAGCGCGTGTGATACTGGCGATGCCCACGCTTGACGCGGTAGCTTGTGCGCTGGCGATACTTAAACACGATAACCTTGTCACCACGAAACTGCTCCTCAACGGTAACTTTTACCGCTGCGCCCTCAACAAGCGGTTGACCAATAATGGTCTTATCGTTGTCACCAATGAGCAGTACGTCGTTAATGACGAAACTTTCGCCGACGGCATAAGGCAAACGCTCGACATCGAGCGTGCTGCCGACTTCGGCGCGATATTGCTTGCCACCTGTACGGATTATTGCATACATTGAAGCGGTCTCCAATCTTCGCTTATTTCCACAGCCAAAACCTATTGAGAAATGGGTCAACTAGCGGGGAAAATTGGCTATTAAACAAGAAACATGCTACATGGAACACCATGCAGCGAGATAGGATTATAGGGCAATTTGCGCAAAAGTCAACGCGAGAGTTGCGCACCTATTCGATAAACATTGCGTCGCCGAACGAAAAGAAGCGGTAGGCATGGACTTTAGCCTCTTCATAAGCCGCCAAAACAGTCTCGCGCCCGGCAAACGCGCTAATCATCATGAGAAGCGTGGACTTTGGCAAGTGAAAATTGGTGATGAGCGCGTCAACAACACGCCAGCGATAGGAAGGGTAGATAAAGAGGCGCGTGTTCGCCGCGAAGGCAGTGACCGGTCGCCAAGCGCACGTGTTTTCCTCACGGTAAGGGTCTGATGGGTCACCCCCTGCACTAAGAATAGCCGCAGTCTCTAAAGTGCGCGCAGATGTTGTACCCACAGCAATGATGCGCTTGCCGGCTAGCTTGGCGGAGTTAATGAGCTTGGCGTTGTAATCGTCAAGTTCCGCCCATTCGCTGTGAATCTGATGTTCGGTAATATTGGTCACTTTGACCGGCTGGAAGGTGTCTAGCCCAATGTGTAGCGTGCAGTAGGCAATTTTTATCCCCTTATCACGCAGGGCAATCAGCAGCTCAGGCGTGAAGTGCAGTCCTGCAGTGGGAGCAGCTGCCGAGCCGCTTTGCTGATGGTAGACCGTCTGATAGCGCGTTGGGTCCGTCAGCGTACTGCGAATATATGGCGGAAGCGGCATTTGACCAAGCTGGTCTAAAATATCGTCAATAGGTTGGTTAAAACGCACAATACGCTGCGCGCCATCACGCTCTTCGAGAATTTTGGCTCTAACACTGCTGTTGGGGAAAAGAACAACGCGACCAAGCGACAGCCCTTTGCCACCTACAAGAGCCAACCAATCCGTGTCGTTGATTTGGCGCAGCAGCAAAAGCTCCGCACTACCTTGCGTGTCTTCTTTCACACCCAGCAAACGCGCTGGAATAACGCGAGTGTTGTTCAGCACCAACACATCGCCTGCATGCAAGAGGTCAAGAATATCACGAAAAATGCGGTGAGTCATGCGCCCTGAAGTGCGTTCAAGGTGCAAGAGCTTAGATGCGTCGCGTGGTTCAATAGGGTGCTGCGCAATGAAATGCTCAGGCAAGTCGTAGTCGAAAAGCGAAATGTCCATGTTAGAAAAGTCTTGGTTGAGGATTATCTGGGTTTGTGTCTGCGTTATAAGGGATACCTAAGTGCGCATACGCGCGCGGTGTGGCAATGCGTCCGCGCGGCGTGCGGTCAAGAAAGCCTAATTGGATGAGATAAGGTTCGTAAACATCCATGATGGTCGAGCTGTCCTCACTGGTAGCCGCCGCGATGGTCTCTAAGCCAACGGGCCCGCCGTTAAACTTTTCGATGATGGTTTGCAAGATACGACGGTCTACCTCGTCTAATCCTAACTCGTCGATGTTCATGAGCGCGAGCGCATCTTGTGTGACCTGCAGGGTAATTACACCTTGCGCGCGAGTTTGCGCAAAATCGCGCACGCGCCGCAGCAAGCGCAAGCCAACGCGCGGCGTGCCGCGTGACCGCTTGGCAATCTCAGCCGCGCCCTCACTGGCAATGCCAATCTTGAGCATTTGGGCAGCGCGGGTAATGATATGCTCCATTGCCTCTTGCGAGTAGTAATCGAGGCGAAAGCGCGCACCAAAACGGTCACGCAGCGGGCCCGCAAGCAATGATAAGCGGGTCGTTGCACCGATAACCGTAAAGCGTGGCAGGTTAAGGCGTACAGTTTTCGCAGCGGGACCCTTACCAATGACAATATCTAGCACAAAATCTTCCATCGCGGGGTAAAGGATTTCTTCAACCGCTTTACCTAAGCGATGCACTTCATCGATAAACAGAATATCGCCTTTTTTGAGGTGCGTTAAAATGGCGGCAAGGTCACCAGCGCGCTCGATGGAAGGTCCTGCTGTAACACGAATGTTCGCTCCCATCTCGTTAGCGATGACGTGCGCTAACGACGTTTTGCCTAAACCGGGCGGACCATAGAATAAGATATGGTCAATCGGCTCGTTGCGCAACTTAGCGGCATCAATAATTACGCTAAGATTGTCGCGCAACGCATCTTGTCCCACCATCTCGCCAAGCCGTTTAGGGCGCAACGCAATATTTTCACGGTCATCACGCCGCGCCGCGCCGCCAATTAAGCGTCCATCTTCGGACATGTGCCATTACTCTCCCCAAGCCTTTGCTTGTAAGCTCGAGTATAGCGGATGCTAACGGCGCACAAAAGGCACAAGACAAGAGTTTTGACAGGAAGCAAGCGAGACTTTACACTTAGAACGATTTTCACGACACAAGGGGGAGAACATGACCCTGCTTATGGTTTGTCAGCATCCGCTAGTCAAGCACAAGCTGACGCTGCTGCGTGATGTTAAAACAGAACACCGCCAGTTTCGTGAGCTTGTACGCGAAATAACGCTGCTCATGGCGTATGAAGTGACGCAAGACATCGAGCTGATGCCGAAAGAAGTGCAAACACCAATGGGAACAGCGCAAGGGCATTATGCTAGCGAGAAGATAGGGCTAGTGCCCATCATGCGTGCTGGCATGGGCATGATGGACGGCATGCTAGAAATCCTGCCAAGCGTACAAGTGTGGCACATTGGGGTATACCGCGATGAACACACGCTCAAACCCATCGAATACTATAACAAGCTCCCGCCTGTGCCGGGCGTGCAAATCTGCATTGTGCTTGACCCCATGCTAGCAACCGGCGGTTCTGCGATTGCAACGGTGAACATTATCAAGCGGTGGGGTGTGAACAAGATTAAGTTCTTCGGGCTGCTGGCAGCACCTGAGGGTGTCGCTGCTTTAAGCGCAGCGCATCCCGATGTGCCTATTCACGTGGCAGCACTAGACGAACGCTTGAACGATATTGGCTTTATTGTGCCGGGCTTAGGTGACGCAGGCGATCGTATGTTTGGAACTTAAGGCGATGACCATTCCAATAGGCTTGCTATACGGGTTAGTGTTTTGTGTTGCATTAGCGGTGTCCTTGCTGCTTATTCCGCTAGGGAAGTTTCTCAGTCGCAAGTATCACATCATGTCACAGCCCGGCGGACGACGCAGGGAAGCCGAACCAATGCCCAAGCTGGGCAGCATCGCGCTGTTTGGCGGCTTTACAGTGGCAGTGCTGCTAGCACAAGGGCTGCCTATCCCGCGTTTCGATGCTTACGAAATGATTCGCCTGACGGGACTGTTGCTAGGTGGCACGCTCATTTTTGTCGTGGGCTTACTCGACGACTTGTACGAGTTAAACTTTTTTTGGCAAGCAATGGGACAAATTGCAGCGGCAAGCATTGCGATTACCTTTCAGATTTTTATTGAGTATTTCAACAATCCGTTAACAGGTCAGCCAACAGATACATGGTCGCCACTTGTGACTGTGACGCTTACTCTGTTATGGCTGGGATTGATGATGAACACTGTAAATTTTCTAGACGGCGTAGACGGCTTAGCGTCTGGTGTTGCCATTATTGCTGGCATACTGTTGTTTGTTAACAGCGTGTTCTTTCTTGAACCGCAGCAGTGGAGCGTAGCCGTGCTACCTTTAGCACTAGTGGGAGCGTGTCTGGGCTTTTGGATACACAACATGTACCCAGCGCAAATTATTATGGGCGGCGGCGCGCTCTACTTAGGATTTTTGCTCGGCGCGTTGAGCATCATCGGCGGCGCAAAGATGGCGACAATTTTGCTAGTGATGGGGCTGCCCCTCATGGATTTGGTGTGGCAAGCAGTCAACCGCCTGAGCAAAGGGCGCAATCCATTTGAGGGGGATAGAGGTCACTTACACTTTCGGTTGCAAGATACAGGCATCATGACCCCGCGCCAAATTGCCTTGACATACTACGTGTTTTGTGCCTTCTTTGGCGGTTTAACGTTGGTTTTGGAAAGCCAGTTGTACAAGTTTGTGGCGTTTGCTGTGATGCTTGCCATTACAATCATCGGTTTTTTCGTACTGGCGCGCCTTCAGTCCTCGCTATCCACAGACCCTTTGCTCGCGTCTGACGCAGCTGCGTCTGCTTCTACAGTTGCGTCGCCCACATTACCATCACCAGACGCACCTTTTTCTGCATCTTCCGTTGCGTCACCTGCGCCATCAGCAGACACGGCTGCATCTTCGCCAGCAGAGGAGTAAGACGTGCTGGCTTTGGCTAGGTCAGGCGTTGGCGAAGCAGGTAGTAGAGGCGGCGTTGGCACATCTGCTGCAGTAGATACAACAGCATGTGTGTTTTTAGCCTCACTGTCAGCCGTAACGGCATCGAGCCCGAGCGTAAGCTGTGTAACGCTTTCGCGCGTCGGACCACTTGGGATGGGAAAGGTTAGGTCGTAAACGCTGACAGGCTGCTGGGATGCAGCAGGCGCACTCTTCACAGCGGCGCGTTCCTGCTGCTTTTTGCGCTCTTCTTGAGCTTGCTGGCGGGTGGTTGTCACCATGCGACCCCGTACAAACGTCGCACTATGTCCTGTTACGCTCTCGACGGTATATTCTATAAGTCCTAAGGCTAGCGTCATCAGCACATTCATCACGATGAGCATAAGCAGCAAGATTTGTAGATTGTAAACAACGCTGCTTGCAAGTGCTGCCAGTGTGCTAAACAAGTTTGCGCCAATACCGACAACGAGCAAGACCAAACTCACGACAATGATGCCAATAAATGCTGTACGCAACACAGCAAGTTCTTTCAGGTTAGTTGGCAGCATGGTGTTGCTGACAGTAAAGACAAGATAGAACCACAGCCAGAAATCAGGTACAGATGTCAGCGTGCGAAAGCCTAGCAATACGTCGTCCAATTCACCGCTGCTAATGGTCGTGATAAACGCTTGTACGTTGAAGATGTTTGCCGCAACGTGCCAGATAAACAGTCCCCCCACAAGCATAGGCGACAGCTGAATGACAACGCGCTTGACAGGGGGGACACGCGAGCTAATGCGCACAAAATTAAGGTGCAGCTCGCCTGCCTCCTGCGCTTGAGGCATCTGAATAGCCCGCTCAGCGCGAACATCTAACGCGCCGGCAACAAGCCAGACAATCACCTCATAAAGCACAACGCCCGGAAAAAAGAAGGTGTAGTAGAGAATGGTCGTGGTACGAAAATTACGCGTGAAAAGCCAGCCTACTTTGAAAATGTGTTGGTGTAGCCAATGTCCGATGCGACGAAAGGCAACAAACAACGCTATGAGAATGGCTATAGCAAAAAGTAGGCTGAGCGTTTCCAGAGGCTAAAGTCCTTTGGCTTGCTGTGCGATGCGAATAAGCGCGACAAACGCATCAACTTTGAGCGATGCGCCCCCCACTAGTGCGCCGTCGATGTCAGGATAGCGCATGTACTCTGCCATGTTTTCAGGCTTTACACTGCCACCGTACTGAATGCGCACGTTGTCAGCAGCATCGCCATACAATTCACGCAGCGTGCCGCGAATAGTGCCACCAATCATGTCATTGGCAATCTCGCCTGTGGCGTTTTCGCCCGTGCCAATTGCCCAAATAGGCTCATACGCTAGCACGGTTTGAGCAACTTGGTCGGCAGAAATGCCGTCGTAGGCAAGGCGTACTTGATTAGCGACAAAGCTATCGGCCACACCGCTGCGCCGCTGCTCTAGGCTTTCGCCAACCGCGATGATAGGTGTGATGCCACTAGCAAGTGCTTTGCGTGCTTTTTTGTTGACCATCTCGTCTGTTTCGTTAAGATAGGCACGACATTCGGAGTGACCGATGATGGCATAGCTAGCAATGCCACGCAGCATTGTCGGGGCAATTTGCGAGGTATATGCGCCTTCGTCAGCCCAGTGCATTTGTTGTGAAGCTACTTGCAATACAGTGCCTTGAACAGCTTGTGCGACGCTGTAAAGCGCAACAAACGACGGCGCGACGACGCAGTCAATCGTCGTTACGTCAGCAAGTTGTGGCGCAAGGGCTTGTACGAAGGCAACTGACTCTTCTACGGTCTTGTACATCTTCCAGTTGCCGGCAATGATGGGTTTTCTCATGGGAAATTCCTATCCTGTTGCGTCTATGATAACACGACAAGGACGCTTTTACGTGCAGTCCTTGTCGTGATTAAGAGTTATTTGTCAGCGAGCGCGGCAAGACCAGGCAGCACTTTGCCCTCTAGCATCTCAAGACTTGCGCCACCACCGGTAGAAATATGGGTGATTTTGTCGGCTAAGCCGCTTTGCTCAACGGCTGCGACAGAATCTCCGCCGCCTACAATGGTTGTCGCGCCGCTTTGGGTAATTTGTGCGAGATATTCTGCGACTTTGAACGTGCCGTTAGCGAAGTTAGGCATTTCGAACACACCCATCGGTCCGTTCCAAACGACCGTCTTGGCTGTTGCAAGCACATCAGCAAACACCTTAAGCGTCGCTTCGCCAATGTCGAGGGCACGCCAGCCATCCTCAACACCAGCATCAGCGGCAATTGTGCGTTTTTGCGCGTCGTTGCTGAAAGCGTCTGCAATGACCAAATCAACGGGTAAGACGAGCTTGTCGCCACTCTTAGCAATCAGGGACTTGGCGGTCTCGATAGCATCAGCCTCCACAAGCGAGCTGCCAAGTGCGTAGCCCTTTGCCGCGAGGAAGGTGTTTGCCATGCCGCCGCCGATAAGCAGCTTATCCACTTTGCCAAGCAAGGACTCAATGACCAGAATTTTGTCAGAAACCTTCGCGCCGCCAAGAACGGCAACAAACGGACGCTGAGGAGCTTCAATAGCGTTGGCAAGGTAGTCGATCTCACGCTCCATGAGCAAGCCTGCAACTGCCATAAGATGCTGCGAAACACCGACGTTAGAGGCGTGTGCGCGGTGCGCGGTGCCAAAAGCGTCGTTCACAAACACATCACCATGCTTTGCCATTTGCGCGGCAAGCTCAGGGTCGTTTTTCTCTTCGCCTTTGTGATAGCGCGTGTTTTCCAGCAGCAATATGCCACCTTCAGGCAGCGAAGCGATTGCGTTGGCGACCGCATCGCCTACGCAATCGTCCGCAAAAGCCACCGGCTTGCCCAACAGTGCCGCTAGGGCAGGCGCAACTGGCGCGAGCGACGTGCCAGCTTCTTTGGGGGCTTTGGGGCGACCGAGATGGGACATGAGAATAACAGCTTTAGGCGATTGTGCTAAAATGTACTCTAAGGTGGGGACTGCAGCGCGAATGCGCGTGTCGTCGGTGATAACATCACCATCAAGCGGCACGTTAAAGTCAACGCGCACCAACACGCGCTGCCCGGTAAAACTCACGTCACGGACGGTTTTCTTGTTCATGGGAACTCCTTTGTTGTCCAGCAAATTAGGCATGAAAAGAGCGTGACCAACGCACGCTCTCGAGGATTGCTGTAGAAATAACCTGTTAGCCGTTGAGCCTTTCACCCATGTACATCACAAGGTCGGCGACACGGGTGGAATAACCCCATTCGTTGTCATACCACGTGACGACCTTCACCAGCTTGCCCATCACAGAGGTAGATTCTGCATCAATGACGCTAGAGTAGGTGCTGCCGATGAAGTCCGAAGACACTAGCGGTTCATGAGAGACGGCAAGAATACCTTTCATGCGCCCACGCGCAGCCTTCTCAAACGCTTTGATGAGCTTGTCGTAGTCAGGCTTGCGCTTGACGACCGCCACAAAATCCACAAGCGACACAGTAGGGGTAGGCACACGCATGGCAACACCGTCAAACTTGCCTGCAAGGTCGGGAATAACGAGCGCAACGGCTTTGGCGGCACCTGTAGTCGTAGGGATGATGTTGAGCGCAGCGGCACGCGCACGGCGCAAGTCTTTATGCGGCAAATCAAGCACACGCTGGTCGTTGGTGTAGCTATGAATGGTGGTCATGAAGGCTGTTTCGATGCCCCAAAGGTCGTTGACGATTTTCGCCGCAGGTGCGAGGCAGTTGGTCGTACAAGACGCATTGGAGACGATGTGATGATTAGCGGGGTCATACATATCTTCGTTGACACCCATAACGATGGTGAGGTCTTCCTTGCTGGCGGGTGCAGAGATGATGACCTTCTTTGCGCCTGCTTGCAAGTGCTTGGCGGCATCGTCACGCTTGGTGAAAATACCCGTGCTTTCGATGACAATGTCCACGCCTAGATTGCCCCAAGGGATATTGGCGGGGTCTTTTTCGCTGAAGGCGAGAATTTCGCTGCCGTCGACCATTAAGCCTTTCTCTGTCGCGCTGGCTTTGCCTTCGTAACGACCATAGACCGAATCATACATGAACAAGTGCGCCATTGTGGGCAAATCACCCAAATCATTGAACGCAACAACTTCAATTTTGCCCTTGTATTTCTTGCGAATGATTTTGACCACCTGACGACCAATGCGACCAAAACCATTAATACCTACGCGAATTGCCATGATAACACCTCTCATGATTGTAAGGTCATAGATATGTTCTCATTGTACACGGTCTATGGGGCGTGTGTACGATAAGAACTCACTTCTAGTATAGCACGTGCTAGCTTTTTAGGGTCATGTCGCCATGGACGTTCGTCATCAGTTAAGTCTGCATAACGTAACTCGTAGCGTTGTAAAATCTCGTGAGATGCGGGTGCAGGCATCACGTAGCGCGTATTGGCACCAGCGTTGGCGGATGGATAGACATTGTTCGCAATAACCACTTGAAACACGCCGCGTCCGATGTGTTTCTCAAGTGCCATAACGTGCTCGGCAACGGTGTAACCATCCGTTTCTACGGGCTGAGTGGCGACATTGCACACGTAAATTTTAAGCGCAGGCGTGGCACGCAGTGCGTTGGCGATGTCCGTCACCATGAGATTAGGCAAAATGCTCGTGTAAAGACTGCCCGGTCCTATCACGACAACATCAGCGTCGAGAATAGCTTTTACGCTTGGTGGATAGGCAGTGACCGCTTCCGGCACCAGCGCAATCATGTCGATAGAGCCGTCTAGTTCGCCGATTTGCGACTCACCAAGCACGCGCACAACGCGGTCTGTGCCACGCAAACGCACGCTTGCAGCAAGTCGAACGTCGTCGAGCGTGGCAGGCAACACGCGCCCCTTGATGTTAAGAATGCGAGCAATCTCAATGAGGGCTTCGGCGAGACTGTTGCCTCTTGATTGTCGTTGGGCAACGACCTCCGCTAGCGTTGCAATGAACAAGTTACCAAAGGCGTGCCCTTTAAGGTCTCCTACGTCGAAGCGATATTGGAACAGCTGCGCCATGAGGCTGTCATCATCAGCCAGCGCAACGATGTTGTTGCGCAAGTCACCAGGCGGTGCAACGCCTAAGTCGCGGCGCAGTCTGCCTGAGCTGCCGCCATCGTCCGCAACGGTAACAATCGCTGTGATGTTCCCCGTGTAGGCTTTCATGCCGCGCAACGTGACGGGAAGCCCGGTGCCACCGCCAATGGCTACGAGCTTCATGCCACGACTGCGCTTTTGGTGGTCAAGCACAAGGTCTACAACATCGCCTTGTTGCGTGCGACGATAGGGTGCGAGCAGAGCGTTGACAAAGCGCACAAGCGAAATTATCAACAGCACACACCCTATCGCTAGTAGGGCAAGATGCTCGTGTGGCGCAAGCGGAAACGCGCGTGCGATAAACGGTGCAAGCCCAAACGCAATCAGCACAATGCCTACACTGCCGAGCAACAGCCAGCGTTTGATACCAATCCCTATAGCGAACCATTTAATCCACATGGCGTTTTTCCTGCTTGAAGAAGTGAAACGCAAAACGAAGGCTGTCTAGACCTGTTTTGAGAACAGAGGACTTGCTTGCATGTAGGCTGATGAACAACAACGTCAACGACGCAAACACAAGAAAGCCACCAAAAGCGAGCGCACTATCAAACCAGAAACGCTCGGGATACAGACGAATAAGCGTGTCCGAATAGAAAAAACGCCACGTGCCATCCTCGAAAAACAGCGCGTGAAACGTGTCAAAAAAGGTATCCCACGCGACTAATGCCACAAAAAGCACCGTAAATACAGCTATGATGCTGCCAAGTGCGGCGGCGACTAGCGCATGCCACAAGCGTCTTTGCGCGCGCATGGCAATTAGTGCTAGCACGCTAAGTCCTAACAGTCCTAACGTAAGGCTGCCAATGTTGCGAATGGCTTGCGCAAGCTGCTGAACGTCAACAAGATGCTGAAGCTCGCGCGGCGTGTAAAGTGGACACACGTCGCTCTGCGGAGGAAAGCAATGCGCGCCATCTAGTGTTTGTGCGGCAAGCTGGGCTACGGGCTGGTTTTCTCGAATGAACGCAAGAGCTAATGTACCGTAGCGCAAGCGGTCGTCTACAGAAAATCCATAAGGGTCAGACGGGAAATCTGCGCGCGTGTACGTAAAAGAGAGCCAAGACGGCGAAAGCAGCAACCCAAGTCCAAGATGGACAAGCGCAACAGGAACACAGCATGCCACGCAGAACTGCGAGGCGCGCATCAGCCATATCACCGCAAAATCTCCGTGCCTCCACTAAACAGAAAGTTCATAACAATAGAGTCCACGAGCAACTCAACAGGAGCGTGATCGTCTGTGAACAACAAATCGCTGCGCACCGTTGGCACAAGCGTTTCCTGTGCGAGGCGCAACACGTTCGCTAGCAGCGGTGCAGTGTCGTGCAACGCAGCTTGATGCCGTGCGAGTGCTGTCGCGTCGGTCTTGGTTTGCGTTGCCACCAAAATGGTGTTAAACGAGTTTGGCACGTCCATCGTGTGGACGCTCGCAAAGACAGTTAGCAACGTATTGGTCAACGCTTCAACAAGGCGGCGGTCGGTGTGCGTACGTCCGACGTTGACCACGACCACACCCTCGTCGGTAAGTTTATCGCGCAACGCTTGAAAAAACTCGCGTGTGGTCAAGTGCCAAGGAATATAGGGCGGGCGATAAGCGTCTACACCAATGACGGTGTAGCGATAAGGCAGCGTTCGCAGCATGTAACGCCCATCACCAGCAATAGCGTTAAGCGAAGGCAAGGTGTTGGCGTTCATGCCAAAAAACTGCTTCGCAACGCGGATAATCTCAGGGTCTATTTCGATGCCGTCCATTGGTACGTCGCCGTAGACAGCGTGGTACTGGTGCGCAATAGTGCCTGCGGCTAGTCCAACGATGAGCAGTCGCTCCATACGCTCGGGTGCAAAAGTCGTGTGGAAGTACGGCGCGACAAGAAAGTAATCCCAAGTGCGATTAAAGACAATTTGTTCGGGATGCCACTGGCTGTGAATGCCTTGTCCCTCGTTTAAGTAAAGATAGCGCGTGCCGTCAGGAGCTTCTTGCACTTGGATGTAGTTATACGCGCTGTCACGCGCATATAGCAGCGTGTTTTGTCCATATGGGTCACGCAGCAGCCCTGTTGGTGCAGCTGCCCAAAGCACTAGGATGCTCAAAGGCATCCACACATAGCGCAACGCGAGCTTGCGATTTTCCTGCCAAAGCACAAAAAAACTTGGCGCGAAGAGCAAGCCCCCGAAGAAAATGAACGTCGCCGTCGTGCCGAGCGTTGGCACGAGCAGTAGCACAGGTAGAAACGTGCCGACAAGGCTACCGACTGTGCTAATTGCGTAGATACGTCCTGCAACGCTGCCCGCGCTGCTAATTTCTTGCACAGATAGCCGTATGGCAAATGGCGATACCATGCCCAGCAGCGTAATTGGTAGCGCAAAAAGCACCAAAATTGCCACGAACGACCCTAAAGCTAGCGCGGCTTCAAATTGGGCAAAGGCATTGGCGGCAGTGCGAATAATAGGATGCCCGACAAGAGGAATAAGCGCGCTTAAGAAAGCTGCCCAAAGAATGATTTGCAAGAAAAGCGTAAGACGTGGCGCGTGGTCTGCCCAACGTCCACCCCAATAATTGCCAACAGTAAGATAGAGCAGGATAAGCCCGATGACATTTGCCCACACGATGTTACTCGTGCCGAACACGTTGCCAAGCAAACGCGAGGCCGTTAGCTCAACACCTAACGTCGCCATGCCTGCGACAAAAACAAGACTACACATCTTAAAACGCAGCCAACTCATATGCTGTAACGCCTCGCCAGTGCTTGGGCAATGTCATCTCGATAGTTAACCGTGAGAGCAGGAATGCGCAGAGCAGCCAGTCGTTGCGCCATGTTGAACTTAGGCGAAGGTCGCCCAAAAGATGCCGCATTAACGTGTACGACCATAGGCTTAACGCTGCGTTGCTGAAGCAGCTGTAGAGCATCGAGCCATTGAGGTTGGTCAGAGGCTGTCACAATCACCAGCGTTGTGCCGCGCGAAAAACGAAACATCTCGCTTGTGATGAGCTGCTCAAGTGTGATGTTGCTGCTGCTGCGAGCAACCGCTAGCGTTTCTAGGGTTTGTGTGAGCTGATGGTAGCTACGTTCAGGCAAATGTAACACGCGCTGCCCTGTATGTGTGATGAAGCCAAATGAGCGATTGGTCTCGTAAAAGTAATTCGCTAATGAAGCGGCAATGACCACGCTGTATTCCTCTGTGGAGGCTGGAATGGCATCGCTGAGTGTGTTTACCGCGCCGTGTCCGTCGATGCGAGAAACGGATGCTGCCTCATAAAGCGAAGCCATTGACAGGTCAAGCATCAGCCAAATATCCACGAGCGGGTCAAGCTCAAACTCTTTGACGGTGAGTTTGTCGCGTCTCGCGGTGGTACGCCAGTGAATACGGTTAATGCTATCGCCAGAAACGTAATCGCGCACGCTCGTAGCGTTGGTCGTGACGTTTTGCGTGATATGTCGCTGCGCGTCACCGCCCGAAAGCACGCCTTGCGGCATGATGAACTGGGTTAGCGGCACCACTTTAGGATAAACGATGAGCAATTCTGTGGCGTTCAGCACCCGCCGCACCTGAAATAAGCCGAAAGGGTCGTTTGTAATGAACTCAATGTGACCGAGCCGAAACTCACCCCGTGAAAAACACGGGGTTGTAATTTGCCAGTGCTTAGCTTGGCGTGGCGCGATAAAAGGCTCAATATGCGTGAACTTATGAGCGGGTAAGGTGGAGTAATCCCAGATTTCTAGCCAAGCCTTTGGGAAAATCGCTGTATTGCGCACGGTGAAATATTCAGTAAACGTTTTACCGACTTGCGCACGCTTTGTCGGCGTGTTGCGCGCTAGCACAAGCCCTTGCAGCATAAGCCAAAGCCAAAACAACGCCACAAAGAACACCACTGCCAGCACAAGAGCAACATCAAAGAATATCGCACGACCGCTGCCGAGCCCTGCCAACAGGCAAATGATGAGTGTGACGTAGAAAACGCTGCGCCGCCCAGCCATAGTTAGCGAACAGATGCGCCCGGCACGAGCGTGGTGTTGAGGATTTCGTTGATGATGAAGCGCGCGCTCACGTCTTTCATACGCGCCGCGTGCCCAACGATGATGCGGTGCGCGAGAGTAACCTCTGCGAGAGCTTTCACGTCATCAGGGATAACGTAGTCGCGTCCTGCCATCGCAGCGCGTGCTTGGGCAGCGCGAAAAAGCGCGAGCGACCCGCGTGGACTGCTGCCTAAGTAAATGTCCGGGTGCGTGCGTGTGGCGTTGACCAAGCTGATGATGTACTGCTTGACCTCTTCAGCGATATACGTTTGTGTCACAGCAGCTTGCGCGGCTAGCAGCTCTTGGGTGCTAACGACTTGCTGGATGTTGTGAATAGGATGCTGATATTGCTGCGCCGAGAGAATCGTCAGCTCTTCATGGGGTGTGGGATAACCCATCTGGATGCGCAAGAAGAAACGGTCAAGCTGTGCTTCTGGCAAGGGGAATGTGCCTTCATATTCAATAGGGTTTTGTGTGGCAATGATCATGAACGGCGTTTGTGTGGGATAGGTCACCCCGTCGATAGTCACTTGTCGCTCTTCCATTGCTTCTAAGAGCGCGGACTGTGTTTTGGGCGTAGCGCGGTTAATCTCGTCTGCTAGCACTAAATTGGCAAAAATAGGTCCCGGTCGAAACTCAAATTGGCGTGTTTGCGGGTTAAAAACCGAAACACCCGTTACATCCGAAGGCAGCATATCCGGCGTGAACTGAATGCGGTTAAAAACGCCGCCAATAGCCTTAGCAAGCGCG
This sequence comes from uncultured Anaerolineae bacterium, assembly GCA_938022205.1. Classification (GTDB taxonomy): domain Bacteria; phylum Chloroflexota; class Anaerolineae; order Aggregatilineales; family Phototrophicaceae; genus JANWYT01. Next base: position 95,294 of record CALIEB010000026.1, read on the forward strand.
CGCGCCATCATCGTCTTGCCAACACCCGGAATGTCTTCAAAGAGCAAATGCCCTTTACACAGTAAGCCTAAAATGGCTAGGCGCACCTCGTTGCGTTTGCCGATAATCACTTGCCCAACGGTTTGGGCGATGCGTTCAGACACCTCTTGAACGCTTACATGGGCAAGGTTCGGTTGAGTTTGCTGTTGATAATCGGACATGAGCTGGTTATCCTAAGTTAACTGATGCGCGTTGATAATAAACAAGAATGCGCAAAAACAAGAGGGGCGATTTGAGCATAGCTGTGGCACACGCGCGCAAGCTGTAGGAAAATTGCTTGAGAAAACGCTTCGTTAGATGCTTGCCGTTTGTCAGTTCGCGGGTATAATACACGATGACATGTTTTCATCTTGTTGTTATCAAATTTGTGCTATGATAAAAGCGGGATTGGTGGTCTACTTCACTTCAGCGTCCAGTGCTGAAGCGTTGCTTCAAGAAGGAGTGTGCTATGGCGAAATCGCGGACAGACCTCATGGTAGAACGCCTGCGTGAGTTACAAGGAACAACGCCCGATGTTGAAGCCTCTGCGGTGGTGAGCGTCGATGGGCTAATTATCGCGTCGTCGCTGCCTGTCGGGGTGGAAGAAGACCGTGTGTCGGCAATGTCCGCAGCGATGCTCTCGTTAGGCGAGCGTATTTCTGGCGAGCTGGGGCGTGGTCTGCTCGACCAAGTGTACATTAAGGGCGTGAATGGCTACGTCATCTTGATGTCCGTTGGTGAGGCGGCAGTGCTGACAACGTTGGTGCGCCAAAATGCTCGTTTGGGGCTTATTTTCCTTGATATGCGCCGTTCTGCGGATGCCCTTGAAAAATTAGTCTAACCACATCGGCATTTGTACAGTTGAATGAAGCAGTATCGCAAGCGGGATTCGTGAAGTCTCCCGCTATCGTTTTGTTTTTAGCTAAAGGGCGTGGGCATGTCAGATGTGAAGTACATCTTTTGTACGGGAGGCGTGGTTAGCTCGGTAGGCAAGGGGCTAACAGTAGCGGCTATCGGACGTATCTTAAAAGCGCGTGGCATTCGTGTTGCTTTACAAAAACTTGACCCCTACCTCAACGTTGACCCGGGCACGATGAGCCCGTATCAGCACGGTGAAGTGTTTGTGACGGCTGATGGTGCCGAGACCGACCTCGACCTCGGACACTACGAACGCTTCACAGATGTCAGTCTTACGCGCGCTTCAAATGTCACTGCAGGGCAAGTATACAGCGCGGTGATTGAGAAAGAACGGCGCGGGGATTATCTTGGCGGAACAATCCAAGTCATTCCACATATCACCAATGAGATCATTCGCCGCGTCAAGCTGGTGAGCAGAAACGAAGATGTTGATGTCGTCATTGTCGAAGTTGGCGGCACGGTGGGCGACATTGAGGGGCAGCCTTTTTTAGAGGCTATTCGTCAGATGAAACATTCACTCAAGCGCAAAGAGACACTCTTTGTACATGTGACGTTTTTGCCGCATATCGGCGCGACAGGGGAGTTAAAGACCAAGCCAACCCAGCACAGCGTGCGCGACTTACGCAGCATGGGTATCCAGCCGCAAGTGCTTATCGCTCGTACGGACTATCCTGTCACGCCGGACATTGTTGCCAAAATTGCCCAATTTGGCGACGTTGACGAGGAAGCGGTCATCCCGCTGCTTACAGCAGAAAGCATCTACGAAGTCCCGTTGATGTTGGAAGACGCGGGATTGGGTGAATACATCGTCAAGAAGCTAAAACTAGAGCCGCGCCATGACGTTGACTTGAGCGAGTGGCGGCAGTTGGTAGACAACATCAAGTCAGCGCAAGCCCGTATTAAGATAGCCATTGTGGGCAAATATACTCAACTACACGATGCGTATATTAGCGTCAAAGAATCGCTGCATCATGCCGCCATACAGCTCAAGCGGCGGCTAGAGTTAGTCTGGATACAATCGGATGACCTAGAAAAAGGGCGTGGTCTTGCGCAGCTAGAGCAGGTCGATGGCATTGTTGTTCCTGGCGGCTTTGGCTATCGCGGGGTAGAAGGCAAAATTTTGGCGGCACGCTATGCCCGCGAGAACAGAGTGCCTTACTTGGGGCTGTGCTTAGGCATGCAGGTTATGTGCATTGAGTTTGCGCGCAATGTATTAGGCTTGGAAGACGCAAATAGCTCCGAATTTAACGAAAACACCGACCACGCCGTTATCGACCTGATGCTAGAGCAGCGTGATGTCACAGATATGGGCGGCACAATGCGTTTAGGGGAATATCGCTGCTGCTTGAAGGAGGGCAGTGTTGCGCACCAAGCCTATCAGAAGCCAGAAGTTTGGGAACGGCATCGCCATCGCTTTGAGTTTAACAACGCTTATCGCGCTCAGTTTGAGCAGCACGGTATGGTGTTCAGTGGCTTAAGTCCTGACAATTTTCTGGTCGAGATTGCTGAAATTAGTCAGCACCCTTTTATGCTGGGGTCGCAATTTCACCCGGAATTTTTGAGCCGTCCGAACAAGCCTCACCCGTTGTTCTTGCAGTTCATGCGTCAAGCCATCGAACGTGCTGAGGGCGTAGCTGCAAGTGAAGTGTCTTAGAGAATGTATGTTGAAGGGTTCTTGAATCATGTCGCTAGAAACATTTGTTCGCGCGCTGCCTAAAGTAGATTTGCACGTTCACCTTGAGGGTGCGCTGCAAAAAGAAACGCTGCTGCTTATTGCAGAACAGAACGACATCATGTCAACGATGAAAGCGCGCGAATATCGGGAGCAATTGACTTATATCGACCGACCTGACCCCAAAAAGTTCGATGATATTGCGCGGATGCACGCGAATTGGGTGCGTTATCCTGAAGACCTCACGCGCATTGTTTACGACTTGGGCGTTGCATTACACAAGCAATCTGTACGCTACGCGGAAGTGTTTGTGAGCGCAGCAATTTACACTGATAACGGCATTGCGTTTGACGCGATGCTGGAGGGGCTAAATGATGGGCGTGACCGCGTGCTGCGTGCTTGGCAAGTTACCATGAATTGGGTGCTGACGATTCCGCGTGATCGTCCGCGCAAGGCTGACGATATTGTGAGATGGGTGACAAGCGCAACCGCTCGCAAAGGGCATGTTATTGGGCTTGGACTCAGCGGGCGCGAGGACATCCAAACCGCAGACCAATTCACCAAAGCGTTCATGACGGCGCAAAAGAAAGATATTCCTACCGTTGCGCCAGCGCATAGTCATCCCAACGCCGAAAGTGTGGTGCAGGTTGTCGATGAGCTTAGCCCAAAACGTGTGACAGACAGCATAGGGTTAGCGGATGACGCGGAGGGATTGCAAGTCTTGGCGGAGCAAAATATACCGCTTGTCGTCACCCCCACACGCGATTTGCGGCTTGGACGTGTCTCAAGCTACGCGAATTACCCGCTGCCGCGCTTGTTAGAGGTTTTGACCGTATGTTTAGCGTCGGGCATGCCAAGCCTGTATCACACGACGCTCAATGACGAGTATTTGCACATGGCACAAGCTCATGAACTAACGAAGGAACAGCTCAAGCAGCTTGCCTTAAATGGCGTGCGAGCTAGTTTCTTGCCAGCAGCAGAGAAAACAGCAATGCTAGCGGCGTTTGAACAAGAAATCGACGCGCTTGCTGAGGCAACAATTTAGCCACACAAAAACCGCCCCTTGTGAGAGGCGGTTTTTTTCTTCTTGGCGTTAGTAAAAATTAAAGACCAAAGATTTGGGTCATCTTCATGCCAATGCCCACATCAGAGACTTTGAGCTTGCCCATCATAACGGCTTGCATGGGGTTCATTTGCCCGTTGACGATAGCAAGAAAATCATCTGCGCTGGCTTTAACCGTCATGTTGGTGCTGTCGTTTGCACCTTCACCCGTTGTGCATTGCCCGTCGGCAATCTTAATCCAATATGTGCCGCCATTATCCCCACTCAGCTCAAACTGGATAACGGTGTTGAGGTCACCGGCTTTTTCCGCGCTAAAACGTTCCAGCATGCGAGGGAAAATTTGGCTAATTTCTTCTTTTGTTGCCATGATGGTTGCTCCTTGAAATCTTTAGATTTGCTAAGACTTAGCCGTAAATCATCATAACCTAGAGTACACTATCTCATAGCATCATGCCATAGTTTTTCAGGATGTATTATGAGATATTTTGGCTGGTTACTGTTATGGTTGGGTTTGCTCGCGGGAGCGTTGAGCGCACAAACAGAGCAAACACACTGGATTGGCAAAATCGCCTATGTAGGCGAGGATTATAACGTTTACACGTATTTCGCGAGTGTTAATTACGCGCTAACGCAAGATGGAAATAACACGCGCCGCTATCAATGGCTTACATGGTCGAACGACGACCAGCTTGCGTATTTTTGCTGTTCGCTTGACGTGGCGCGCGACTTGCGCACTGCCGCATATCTTTCTGAGAACGGGCTTTTAGCAGGGCGTGTTGTATGGACAGGGTTTGGCACGCAAGTCATTTACGCGGCGTGGTCACCTGCGCCTTGCGCAGAAGAAAGCCACTGCCGTCCGTTATCACTGCTGCTTAACGATGTGTTGCGCGGCGGACTGCGCGTTGCTTTGCTGCAAGAACGCAGCGAGAGCGACATACGCGAGATAGAAGTTGGCAAGGGCGCGCCTTTTTACTACAGCTTTAGTGCAGATGGTAGCCAGATTGTGTTGCATCGCAACAACCGCGACATCGACATTTACGACGTAGCGGCACAAGACCTTGTCGTTAGACGCGCTCGGCGTTCATCAGGCACGTTTCAAACGCCGTCATGGTCACCTGTCGATAACCGTATTGTGATTGGAACACGCGGCAGCAACCGCCAATTGACCAATATCACGCTGGTAGACGAGCAAGGAGGTACAAGGACACTCGTCACCGATGTACGCGGCAATATTTCTTTCTTGTGGTCGCCGGATGGACGCTATCTTGCCTATCGCAGCGTTAGTAGCAGCAACATCAGCGCGTTGTTTGTTGTCGACGTTGCGAGTGGGAATGTCGTAGCACGCTCGCCTATAGAACACGTCATGGCGTTCTTTTGGTCACCTGACAGCCGTTATCTCGCCTATGTCACACCGTATCGGCTTAATGGCGGCTTCAGTAAACCGAACACACGGCAGTTGATACAGCAGCGGCGCGCAACGCTTTCTTGGTCGGTTTTGGACGTAGTGGAGAATAACAGTGTTCTTTTAGCTCCATTTGTGCCAACATATGAGACGAGCTATCTGCTAACCTACTTTGACCAGTTCGCGCAAAGTCATCGCGTGTGGTCACCAGATAGCCGTCATTTAGTGTACGCTGAAGAGGTTAATGGCGTGCCGACTGTGCAAGTTTTGGACGCAATGCAAAGCAGCGTCCCAGCAACACTTGCGCGAGGAAGGTACGCGGTGTGGAGTTTTAGGTGAAACGGTGCGTTGTTTATCTGGCGATAAGTTTGTTGCTAGCGGGGTGTTTGCGCGAGCAACCACAAATCATCGTCATCACTGCTACGTTCCCACCACTGTCGGAAGCCGCTGTTTTGCAGCCTAACACGCCACAAGCAGGCATGTTACCGTTGCCAACGTTCCCTGCCCAGCTTATTGTGCCAACACCACACAGTTACACAACGCTGGCGGACGTGATGCCTAAGGAACATGTCGTTAAAGCAGGCGAGACGTTGTTTGTGATTGCGCAGGCGTATAACACAACGGTTAACACGCTCGCGACGCTCAACAACCTTGCAAACCCCGACCTGTTAGAGGTGGGGCAGGTTTTAGCCTTGCCGAGCGAACCACTACAGCAAACGCCCGCTGTCAAGCTCTTGCCTGACAATCGGCTAGTGCGCGCAGAAACTCTAAGCGTCGCGGCACTTGTGCAGTCGTTCAACAGCTATTTGCCATATGCGCGCGATATTGTCACAACGCGCACAGCTAATGGTGCAGGCTTAGACGAAGAGCTGAACGGCATTCAGATTGTCGAGCGGGTTTCTTTAGAGTACAGCGTTGACCCGCGTTTGCTCTTAGCGGTGCTAGAATATCGTGCAGGGTGGCTTAGCAAGCCTAATCCTTCGCCGTTGCTACAAACCTACCCGATTATCAGCGACCTAGCGCGAGCAGGTTTGTATAAGCAGCTGGCTTTTTTGGCGAATGAGCTTAATCGCGGCTACTACGGTTGGAAAGGACGTGGGTTGCGCACTATCGAGTTTTCCAGCGGTCAGCGGCTTGCGCTAAATCGCCAGCTGAACCCTGCCAGCATTGCCGTGCAAACCGCCTTTAGTCGATTTCTGGGGTATGAAGAATGGCAAGCAGCTGTAAGCACAAATGGATTGTATCGTACTTACGTACAGTTCTTCGGCGATCCCTTCGTCGGCGCGTTCGAACCCGTGCCAGCTAATTTGCAGCAACCGCCCTTAGCTTTGCCATTTGCACGCGGTGAAGTGTGGTACTACACGGGCGGCGCACATGGTGGGTGGGGAAGCGGCAGCGCGTGGGGCGCGCTAGATTTCGCGCCGCCTGACGAACGCCCGGCAGGCACGCTTTGCTACACATCGCTAATTCCTGTTCGGGCTGTAGCTGATGGCATCGTAGCGCGCAGTGGTGATGGGGTGTTAATACTAGATTTAGACTATGACGGCAACGAGGCAACTGGCTGGACGATTTTGTACCTTCATGTATCTGAAACGCCTGCTGCAGGGGTTATGGTTCGGCAGGGGGACCCTATCGGCTTTGCGTCTTGTGCCGGCGGTTTTTCTAATGCGACGCACTTACACATCGCCCGTCGCTACAATGGTGAATGGCTGCCTACAGACTGCACGCAGTGTTTATCTGAATACGCGCCGCCGCCTTTTGTGATGAGTGGGTGGGTCATACAAGGGATTGCTGGGCAAGAGTATCAAGGGTACATGGAAAAAGATGGCGTGCGCCAACGCGCCGAACAAGGTCGACATACTACAATTAACCACATCTCATGGTGAGCGAGAAGGTGTATGCGTAAGCTAGGGTTAACGCTCGTGATTTTGTTAGGGCTAGCTATTGGTAGCGCACTGGGGCAGGCGGTGACCGCAACGCCCGTGCGCGTTGTGATTCCAACCAACGCTCCCGCACAAGTCACGTTAGAAGTGGTTGAAACAGCACTGCCAACGTGGACACCTACCGAAGAGGGTCCACCGCTGCTCGAGTCGAAGGCTGACGCTGGTGAGATTAACGTGCGTGCTGAGCCTGACCCTGCCTCGCAGCGGCTTGGTTCAATCAAGCCGGGCGAGCGTTATATCGTGCGCGCACGGTATTTTAGCTGGTATCAGTTTGATTTTCCCTCTTCGCCAACAGGAACGGGGTGGGTCTACGGCGAATTGGTCCAGATTATCGGTAACCCTAGTAAAATTCCAGACACCAACCCTTACGCAGCACCAACCTCTGCCAGCGATGCCTTCGCCACGCAAACAACAGAAGCGTTGTTAGCTGTGCCCGGTGGCGAACTGACAGCAACAGCATTGGGGCGTGTGCTTAGTTTGCCGACAGTGACACCTGACTTTTCAGCGCAGTCCAGCACAACCAACGTGCTGCCAACATACACGCCACCTGCAGACGTTAGCGCGCCCTCAGCACCAATGCCTGTGCTAGAAGAGGATGTACCGCTAACGCTTGAAGGCGCAATTACGACGGTGACACAGCAGGGTATACCGCCCATTGTGCCTATTTTAGGCTTAGGCGCGGTCGGTGTTTTGGGATTGCTTGTCAGTTTCCTGCGTCGATAAAGAAAAGCCCGCGAGGTTGCGGGCTTCTGGGATATTTTAGTAGCTGCTGCAGCAAGAGCCAGAGCCACAGCCGCTGCTTGTGCTTTCCGCAGAGTCACTCTTAGGTTTGAAAGACGTGCCACAACCGCAGCTTGACACCGCGTTGGGGTTGTCGATGCGGAAACCGCCACCAATCAAGCCGTCAACAAAATCAATCACTGCACCTTGCAAGTAGATGATGCTAGTGGGATCAATAACGACGCGCACGTTGTCTATCATGACCACCTTGTCATATTCTTGCGGTTGCGCTTCGAACGCCATGCCGTATTGTAAGCCAGAGCATCCACCACCAGACACAAAAACGCGCAAGTAGTAGTCTGGAATGTTGCGCTGCTGCAGTAAGTTAGCAATGACAGTTGTTGCTGCAGGGGTCATGGTGATTAGCTGTTCTTCTGTGGTATGTTGCGTGTCTTGCATGGTCATGATAAACGCTCCTTAAATCGAATAGTTCTCCAAGACTATACCACCTTTTGAGTGGCTAGTCAATAAAACAGATAATGTTTAGAAAAATTAAACTGAAGCGGGAATCCAATACGAACACATGGGTTTTTCGTCAGCGATGCGCGATAATAGGCGTGGCACAACCCCTAGCAGCTTGGCAATAAGTGCCATATCCATGTAGCAAAGTTGGTTGGTTTCGTGAGATAGCTCACGATAAGGGCAGTTGTGCGTGTAAAGGATATAGCCATCGCGTGTAGCTTCCCAGCTAGCTTGATAACCTTGCCCGCTTAAGTGCGCGACGACAGCGTCAAGACGCTCGCTCATGCTGCTAGCAGGTAGCGTAGCTTGTGCGCTTAATTCTGCAGCCACATCCTCTAAAATAACGTTAATCGTCTTTTCAGGCAAATGCTGATTAAGAGCTTGCAACAGACCAGCCGCGAGCTTACGATAGTTATTCGGAAACTGTGCTTGTCCCTGTTCGGTGAGAGTATAGACGTGTTGAGGTCTGCCGCGCGTTGCTGCCCTTGCTTCTTGCTTAACGATCTTAACGAAACCACTTTCCTGTAAGCGCGCAAGATGGTGGCGAATGGTCACGGTCGTGATGGCACCACGCTGTGCTTTGATGGCAAGCGCGATGTCCTCGACTGTTGCTTGCCCTTGCTGACGTAAAATGGTTAAGATGAGCGTGCGCGTTTCTTGCATGGACACTAGTCTCAGTAACTTAATGGGCGATATGGTAAGTCTTCATCGTTCCTATTGTCAAACGTTCCCTTATGATGATAGCATTGTCTTGGCTTAAAACACATTACAACGTCCTTAAAGGTTAGAAAAACGTGCCATATAAAGTCGCATTTCAGGGCATTCATGGGGCATATTCTGAACAGGCGATACGCCAGCATTTTGGGGAGGATGTACAAGCTATTCCACAGGCAGATTTTTCGGCGTTGTTTGAGGTCTTGCAAACGCGCCAAGTTGATTTTGCGCTACTGCCGATTGAGAACGCGCTAGCTGGTGCTGTAAGCGGTGCGTATGAACTGCTTATGGACTACGATGTGCGCATTCAGGCGGAGGTAATTTATCACGTTCATCACAACTTACTCGCTCCTAGAGGCTGCACACTCGCAGATATTCAGTTTGTGCGGTCGCACCCACAAGCTCTAGCGCAATGCGAGCGTTTTTTGAAGCGGCATAGCCTTAAGCCTGTTGTGTGGTATGATACGGCGGGAGCTGCGCATGACCTTGCACGTGACAAACAGACGCAAACGGCAGCTATCGCCAGCCGCTTAGCCGCTGAGCTTTATGACCTAGACGTGATTGCACCAGAGATTGAAGATGTGCCGTTTAATTTTACACGCTTTTTTCTCTTAGGACATGATGACCCGCAACCGTCAGATTACAATAAAACGTCACTGGTGTTCGCGGTAAGACATCGCCCATCGGCGTTATACGATTGCTTGGGTGAGTTCGCTAGTCGCGGCATCAATCTCACCAAGATTGAATCGCGCCCGCGGCGCAACCGCCCTTGGGAGCCAATTTTTTTCCTCGACTTTGAAGGATATTGGCGCGATGCGCCTTGCCAAGAAGCGTTGATGCAGCTTTTGCAAAAAGCCTCGTTTGTCAAGATGCTTGGCTCTTATCCTGCTGTCAAAACCCACCCCATAGGAATTTAGCACAATGAAAAAACTGGACGCAGCGATTTTAGGTGCAACCGGTGCCGTAGGACAGCGGTTTATTCAACTGCTTGAGCATCACCCATGGTTTCGCGTAGCAGAAGTGGTGGGTAACACCAGCGCAGGCAAACGCTATGGCGACGCAGTGCGCTGGGTGTTGGATGGGCATCCGCCTGTCGACGTAGCGAACATGGTGATTAAATCGTTGGATGATGCATTAACGTCTCCGCTGCTGTTCTCTGCGTTGCCTAAAGAAGCCGCAATAGAAGTAGAAGCGCGCTTTGCACAGCAAGGTCATTGGGTATGCACAAACGCTTCTGCTAACCGCATGGAAGAAGATGTGCCGCTGTTGCTACCCGAAGCCAACGCTGACCATTTAGCGTTGCTCAAAGTCCAGCAGGCAAAACGCGGTTGGTCGGGTGGCATCATCGCTAACTCGAACTGCACGGCAATGCCTGTTGTCATGGCACTTGCGCCACTAAAGCCCTTTGGCATTCGCAAAGTACATATGGTGAGTGAGCAAGCCATCAGCGGCGCAGGGTATCCAGGCGTGGCATCGCTTGACATCGTCGATAACGTTATTCCTTATGTTAGCGGTGATGAGGACAAGCTCGAGACTGAGACGTTGAAGATGCTCGGCACGCTAGAAGGCGAGCGCGTGGTAATGCTAGACGCTGTGATGAGCGCGACTTGCACGCGCGTACCTGTCATTGACGGGCATGTGGTTGTGGTTTCACTAGAGCTTGAACAACGCCCGAGCTTAGAGGCTGTGATAAGCGCGTGGGAGGCGTTTGAATCGCCTGAAAGCGTGCGTGGACTGCCGAGCGCGCCGACACCGCCGCTTTACTATCTGCGGCAAATTGACCGACCACAGCCGCGTCGTGACCGCAACGCTGGTGGCGGCATGGCGACCACTATCGGTCGGCTGCGGCCATGCCCTATCTTAGGCTATAAGTTCGTGACATTGGCGCATAACACGATACGCGGGGCAGCGGGCGGCAGCCTGTTAAACGCAGAACTCATGGCGCGTGAAGGCATCTTTGCAGACTTTACGGTGTAGCCAAAGCCGTGTCTAGGTGTTATTGTGTGTAACTAATCCAACTCGGGAGCTTTTCCATGAAAGTTTTTATCGCAGGTATTGACGGATATTTGGGGTGGGCGTTGGCGCAATACATGACCCATCAGGGGCATGACGTGGCGGGTGTTGACTTGCTGCTGAGACGGCAGTGGGTAGCGGAGGTCAACAGCGACAGTGCTATCCCGATTTATTCGCACGGCGAGCGCGTACATGCTTTTCAGCAGCATTTCAACAAGCCGCTCGATTTTCGTGTGGGGGATTTGTGCGACTACGATTTCGTGACCAAAGTGCTTGACGATTTTCGCCCTGATGCCATTGTACATTTGGGGCAAATGCCGTCCGCACCCTATTCGATGATTGACCAAAAGCACAGCGTTTGGACACAGGTGAACAACATCGTGTCTAACCTTAACTTGCTTTGGGCAATGCGTGAAGTGGTGCCGGATGCGCACCTTGTCAAGCTCGGCACGATGGGCGAATATGGTCAGCCGAATATCGACATTCCTGAAGGTTTTTTCGAGGTTGAGTTTCGCGGGCGCAAGGATTATCTTCCGTTTCCACGCCAAGCAGGCAGCTGGTATCACCAAAGCAAGGTACATGACTCGCACAACACACACTTTGCCTGCAAGATTTGGGGTCTGCGAGCCACCGACATTATGCAAGGTGTGGTTTTTGGCACACAATTCCCCGGGCTTGGCAATGACCCACGCTTGAGAACACGGCTTGACTTTGACCAATGCTTTGGAACGGCGATTAACCGCTTCTGTGTACAAGCTGTTGTTAATCATCCGCTTACGTTGTTTGGCGCGGGTACGATGCGTCGCGGCTTCCTGCCGCTGCGCGATGCGATGCGCTGCTTGACACTGGCGGTAGAAAACCCGGCACAAAAGGGCGAATATCGCGTGTTTAACCAATTTGCAGAGGCGTACAGCATCAGCGAGCTGGCTTATATGACACAAGAAGTTGGAGCGGAATTGGGGCTTAACGTTGCGGTGAAGCACTATGACAACCCACGCACAGAGCTAGAAGAGCATTACTACAACCCTGACCGCGAAAACTTGTTGAAGATTGGCTACACGCCCTCACAAGACGTAAAGTCTGAGATGCGTTTGATGATTGAGGACTTGCTGGCACACAAAGACCACATCCAAAAGTACGCCCATGTGCTTGTGCCAGACATTCGCTGGGATGGCACACGGCGTAAATCCGCCGAAATTGCGCCTAAAACTTAAGGTTGGGGCAAAGCAGCGCGTTTTCAGGCGCGGGAACAACCCCGCGCCTTTGATTTGCTATGAGGAGTATAGAACAATGGTGCAGTGGTTAGTTTGGCGTGACTTGGCGGAAGAAGCGCGAGCAAAGATTTTACGTCGCGCTGAAAAGGACATTAGCGACCTGTTTCCGCTCGCGCAAGAGGTCATTCAGAGCGTGAAAACACGTGGCGATGAGGCGGTTGTGGCGTATGCTCGCCGCTTCGACTGCCCAACGTTTGAGGCGGGAATGCTGCGCGCAACGCCAGATGATTTCAAGCAAGCGCGCGCGCGCTTAAACCCCGACATTATTCGAGCGATTGAGCTAGCACACCAAAACATTCTCACGTTCCACAAAGAACAAATGCCCGAACCCATGTGGTTTACCGAAGTCAGCAAGGGCATTATGGCGGGGGAGAAGGTTACGCCGATTACGAGCGTAGGGTTATACGTGCCACGTGGCAAGGGAGCGTTCCCGTCGGTGATGCTCATGCTGGCAACGCCCGCCAAAGTCGCGGGTGTCGAGCGTGTTGTCATTGTCACGCCGCCGACCCCTGAGGGCAAAGCCGACGATGCCTCATTGGTTGCCGCCGACATCGTCGGGCTCCATGAAGTGTACGTTGTGGGTGGCATGCAGGCTGTTGCCGCGCTGGCATATGGCACAGAAACCATCCCCAAAGTTGCCAAAGTTATCGGCCCGGGCAGCAGTTATGTGTCTGCGGCAAAACGCTTGCTTTTTGGGGTTTTTGACGTAGGGCTGCCGGCGGGACCCAGTGAGTCTATCATTTTAGCGGACGAGACGGCTAATCCCGAACTTGCTGCGTTGGATTTGCTGGTAGAGGCGGAGCATGGTGCAGAATCCTCTGCGCTGTTGGTGACGCACAGCGAAGGTGTGGCGCGTGCTGTGCGCGATGCGCTGCCGCACCTTATCGCAGAGTTGCCAGAATGGCGACGCAATTTCGTGAACAGTGTGCTGTCGAACTATGGCGGGATTGTGCTTACTGAAAGCCTCGAAGATTCTATTGCGTTTGTTAACGACTACGCCCCTGAACATCTTGAGCTTTTGGTCAAAGAGCCGTTTGTTGTGTTGAACCAAATTAAGAACGCGGGTGAAATCCTGCTAGGCGAGATGACCCCAATTCCTACGGCAAACTACGCGCTGGGGCTTAACGCGATTTTGCCGACCGGTGGCTTTGCGCGCACGTTCTCTTCGGTAAGCGTGTGGGATTTTCTCAAGCGCAGCGGCGTAGGTTACCTATCACGACAAGGCTATATGAGCTTGCAGGGGGCAGTAGCGCGCCTTGCGGACTACGAAGACTTTCCCGCCCATGCTATGGCAATTCGTAAGCGCAACCGCATCTTAGGCATCCCCGATGAGTCATGACGTGTTGCAAGCAGTCCGCGACTTGCAATTTGTCGACATTGCACGCGCTGAATTGCTGCTGTGGCGTTTTTTCGAAGAGGAATTAGGATTGGGGGTGCGCGAGGTTAAGCTCACCCCTAAACCTACGTCGCTTAACTCATTTAACGGCGTGCTGACACTGCGCGACGGAGCGCGACGGTTTTTCAAGACACACACAGAAGCGCACACGATTATTGGCGAATACTATCACGCGCAAACGTTGGCAGACGCAGGATACCCCGTCATTCAACCAGTGTTTGTGTCGACTGAAGTGGGCAAGCAAATGCTGCTCTACGAGGTCATCGAGGACATCGCGGTGTTTGACTATGCGTGGCAGGTTGAATGCGGCGTGATTGACGATTGGCAAAGTTTACGCGAAGCGCAAGCATTTGCTGATGACACGCTGTTGGCAATCTACCGACGAACGCTGCGCGAACAGCATGACAGCAGCCAAGCTCCAATTCACCAACTGTTCTATCATCGTATCGTTGGGGGACGGCTTGATAGCTTTTACGCTGGACAAAGCCTTTTGCTGCCTGACGTAGGTGAAGTCGCTTGGGAAGACTTAGCACAATGGCAGTGGACAATTAATGGGCAAGAATACAACCAATCACTAGACGCACTGCTAGCACAGGCACGGCAACGCTTATACCCGCAGCGATTTCGGCTAGCTGTGGTTGGGCATGGCGACGCGCACAACGGCAACGTGTTTTTTAACTCAGACACGCGCCGCCTGACTTACTTTGACCCAGCGTTTGCTGGGTATCATGACCCACTTTTGGACTTGGTCAAACCGTTGTTTCACAACGTGTTTGCCATGTGGATGTACTTCCCGCGCGAGATTGCCACTGGCTTAGCGATACGCTGTGACTTGCAGGGACAACGCAGCGTTGTCACGCACAATTTCAAGCTGCCTGCGATACGACAAATGTTTTGGGAAAGCAAAATCGAGCGCGTACTAAAGCCGCTGCTGCAAGACCTTAAGCGGCGCGACTTGCTGGCTGCGGATTGGCGCGAAACTTTTAAGCTGGCATTGCTGTGCTGTCCGCTGTTGACGATGAACCTCGCTGACCGCGTGCGCTTTAGCCCAGAAATCGCCTTGCTAGGGCTGTGCATGAGCGTAGAAATGGGCGCAGAAAGTAACGGCACGCGGAGCCTATTAGACACGACACTCGACACGCTACTCAGCTAAATTCAAAGCCTCTAGCAGTGCCTTAAACGAACGAGACTGCTCATAAAACACGTATTTGACAGGCAAGGCAATAACATGCTTGCCGCCAATCGTGCGCAGATGCTCTACAGCCGTTAGCAGCACGCTTTGCTTAATGGTTAGCGTAACGGTATACCATGTGTCGCCTGTTGTGCCGTGAATAGGCGAAATAGTTGGCGCGAGCAACCCGCGCGTCGTGGGGTTTTCTAACACGCGGGCTGTCACCTGCTCGGGACTATCGCCTCGAATATCTGCTGTAAGTTGGTAGTAATCGCGTCCGCTTAACGATGCGTCAATGTATTCCAGCATCAGGCGTGTGCTTTCACGCAAGGCAGAGCTGGCGCGCAAGGCGGCGCGATTGCCAATCAAGCAGGCTTGTGACGCTGTGATAGTGCCACCGCGAATAGGTTTGAGATGGTTCTCACGCAGGGTCGTGCCGGACTGCGTCAGGTCAACGATGATGTCTGCGTAACCAATAGTAGGTGCGGCTTCAATCGCGCCTTCTGACTTTACGATGGTGAAGTGATGAATGTGATGTTTGTGAAAAAACTGCTTTGTTAGGTTTGGAAAAGTGGTAGCAATGCGCAAGTTGCGGCGGTAGGTGTCACGCACGTCTTGGGCTACTCGTGCTAGGTCGAGAATGTTCTCCACGTCGACCCACGCTTCAGGAACAGCGACGACCAAATCGCAATGCCCGTAGCCAAGTTTGTCGTGCAGTATAATCAGATTATCGCTCCAGTTCTCTTGCACAACGTCTAACCCTGTAATACCCAGCTGTGCCGTGCCGTCCGCGACCTTGTACACCACGTCTTTGACGCGCTGAAACAAGACATTGAGGGCAGGCAAGCGGCTGATTTTGCCGGTGTATTGGCGCGGATTAGGTTTGCTAACTTTTAAGCCCGCTTCTTTTAGAAAGGTGTCCGTTGGCTCAGCAATGACACCCTTACTCGGCAGGGCAAGCGTGAACATCTCACTCATAGAGCTTTAGGCTTCCTTTTGGTGTGATGAGGTGGTTGGACGTGGCAAAAAATGCTCTAGGTGCAGCGCAAAGCCTGTAGCAGGTACTTCGATGCCGCCAACGATGTAACCAAGCTCATCGTAGCGTCCACCATTAGCCAGCACAGTGCCGTTGTCATCGACGAAAGCAAACACACAGCCTGTATAGTAGTCCCAACTGTGCGCAAGATTGGGTTGTAGCGTGATATGTTCAGCAGCGATGCCTTGCGCAAGCAGTGCATCAATCGTGGCTTGCCAGCGGTTGCAAAAGGCTTGTGTTGTTTCATCGCTGAAAGGCAAAAGAGCTGTTAAGGTCGGTAGACTGTGAGCATCTCCCTTAAAAGCTGTCCATGTGTCTAAGTAACCTTTAAGAGTTTGTGCGGCTGCCTCGTCAATATGCTGCGCACTGCGCGCTAGAATGCCATTGACAATGTCATGACGACTGCGACCGCCCATTGTTGCGCCATAGCGCGTTGAATCGAGCAGGACGTTCAGTATGTGGCTTGTTTGTTCCGTAGTGTTAAGCGTGCTGATGGGGCTGCTTTGCACGAGCATCTCTAGCGTAAGCTGCTGCGAAGCATGCGTTAACATGCGCGCCACAAAAGCATCTAAGCCAAACTGGCGTAAGATATGACGATGCAAGCCAACATGCCCAAGATAGAGCGTACTCTCAGATTTGCCCAAGTGCGCAAGGGCTTGAGCAGCGAGCGCGATGACTTCAACATCAGCCTGTAAAGCTGCATCCCCAAGAAGTTCGATGCCTGCGCTGAGCATTTGCTGTGGTTTGCCATGCTTTTCTTGGAAAATATAACCGCTAAACTGCCAACGGATAGGCGTTTGGTATGCACCGCGCACGTAGTGGCTCATTGCAGCGGCGGTGAATTCAGGACGCAGCGCAAAAGTCACACCATCTTTTTCGAACATGTAAAGATTTTCTGCGATTTGCGCGCTAGCACGTGTGAGAAAAAGGTCGGCATGTTCGACAAGATCGACCTCAAGCCATGTGTAGCCTCGCTGGTAAAAAAAGTCAGCGAGCTGTTTGCGCAGGTTAAGAGCGTGCATGACACCTTCTCTGTTTAAGTGTGTTGATTACAGCATTGAGATAATAACGCAAAACCGCCCACTTAAACAGAGAGCCTTTTTGGTCAACGGTAGGTATCGCTGCTGTAGACGTAAACAGCAAGGTCAGGGCTATTCTCAACGGTGAAATCGCGCACGTCAGCTGACCATTGATAAAGCCAGCGTGCATCGGTAATCGAGAGATTGACACAGCCATGACTGCGGCGATAACCAAAGCCATCATGCCAATATGTGCCGTGTAGCCCAATATCGTCGTCAAAATACATGGTGTAGGGAACTTCCTCAAGATAGTAGAAATCAGGTTGGTTAAATGCGCCGCTCATGAGCGTGCGCTCATAGCGCACGTAGACGTTGAAAATACCCTCGTTTGTGGGCCACTGCGGCAACCCGGACGAAACAAGTGTTGCAAAGACTGGCGTTTCACCTTCATACGCAATCAGCGTTTGCTCGTAGAGATCAACGCTCACCCATTTGTGCGTGCTGATGTCATCTGGACGTTCAACAGGCGTGATTTTGGCGACGTTAAATTGATGTACCCACTGGTCTTTGCCAATTTGATACCAACGAAACCCATCAACCTCAACCGTGTCATAAAGGTTGACTAGTGTGTAGCGATAGAGAAAAGGATTCTGTCGGTTAGCTTCACCACCCGGCGTGCTGCTAGCGCGCAAATGCTTAAGTATCCATGCGACAGCGTAGGGCAGTGGCTCTTTGGGTAGTAACACGCCGGAAAAGCGCGAGACTAAAACGTCGCTAGAGAGTGAGTCACTAGATACCCAACGATTTACGCCAATGGCTGACCAGCCGTCTTCCTCACGGCTGACAGTTACAAAGTTAAACCCTTTCGCCATTTGGCTGACTAGATTGCCGTTGGGCGCGTCGTAAATGGCTAAATCGCCGACGACACGGCGATAAGTGCGGTCGTAAAGCACTTTGTCAACGATTGGCAAGGGCGAGACAGCTGGACGCGGGTACGCCTCAATTTCGGCATCCGACACTTGCGCAAGCACGACAGAAGCACAAAAAACCAGCAGAGTTGTCAGAAGGACGTAACGCATGAGATTTGCTCCTTTGGGGGTTGCTTGATATAGTTTACAGTATAGTAATTAGCAGCTCAAAACGTGACATTGAGCCTATGATTGCCCTATGTAATTTTCGCGTAAAAGAATTTGCCGAAATCGCGGCGTGCGCATATACTTAACAGTGATAGCTTTTTACAAACTGCGATATCCTCCATACGAGGAAACCTAGTGAGGGAGGGAACATGAAACCCCAGCTACAAAAAATTGCTCTTATCATTTTTCTTTTGTTAGGGCTGATGATTCCCAGCCTTGCAAGCGACTTAGAACAACAAGCGGCATTTGCTGCACCTAAATTGGTAGTCAACACAAGTTTCCTAAATGTGCGTACGGGTCCGGGCGTGGAATATCCTGTGTTGGTTACGGTGGTTGGGGGGACCGAGCTTCCCGTTTTGGCAATGTATGGAGACCAAGTTTGGTATCAAGTCAATACAGATGGCGGACCGGGCTGGGTTAACGTTGAATTTACGCTCGCGCGCGGCTCTTTTACCAATGTGCCCGTCGTGAGAGCCAGCGATTTGCCTGCGCTCTTAGGGCAAGGCGGAGGTGGCGGTGCTGCAGCTGCGGCAGGTGCTGGCAGAGCAGCAACGACGCGCCGGTTTACGGGCGTTAACTTCAACGAGGCTGCCGACTTGCGCACCGCGCCGTCTTTTGAGGCATTGGTTGTGCGTTCCGCGTATACGGAGCCTGGTGTGATTTACCCCTTGCTTGACCGCGTTGAAGACGAGAAAAAGACCCCTTGGTACTTGGTTAATATTCCTAGCATTGGCACGGTATGGACTGACCGCGTACAGTTTAGTTTGCTGGAATGTGGCAATGACAACATAGGCGTGATTCGCTATGAAACGCCTATCCGCTTTGAGGGCATCGCGGCACGTCAGAACTTCTTGTTAAATCCCGGCACTGAGCTGTATCAGCTGGGATTTGAGGGCCCGTATATGCGTGTAGAGCTGACGGACGGCACGATTGGTCTGGTCGATTCTGGCGCAATCGAGCGTCGCACTAACGTGCGCTCGGCGTGCGAGACCATACCCGCCGCTTTTGCGAGTGCTAGCGGCGTAGGCGCGCTAGGGCAAGGTGGCGGCGGCACCGGCGGGACACCTCCTAGTGGTATCACAGGCAACCGCGCTATCGTCAACACGGGCAATCTCAATATCCGCAGCGGTCCCAGCGCAGACTTTAGCATTGTTACCACCGTGCGCGGTGGCACAGAGCTAGCGGTAGCAGGGCGAACCCGCGATGGCGTATGGTTCTATGTCACGGGCAGCTTTGGTGATGGTTGGTTGAACAGCCAATTTGTCTTGTTCCGCGGCAATTACGCCAGCATTCCTGTTATCGCGCCTGACAGCTTGCCTGCTCTGGGCGTAGGCGGAGCGGCTGGTTTAGGGCAAGGCGGAGGTGGCGGTATCGCTAGTGGACGGCAGGTGACCGGGGTTATCTTCACTGAAGCGGCAGACTTGCGCAACGCACCTTCTTTCAATGCGCTTGTCTTGCGTTCCGCTTACACCAACGAAACTATGGTATTTCCGTTAGTTAACACAACCCGTGACGCTAACAACGTGACGTGGTATCAAGTCAACGTCAAAGACGTGGGCATGGTGTGGACTGACCGTGCTATCCACTTTGCTTTGCTAGAGTGTGGTAACGATAACGTTGGCGTGACCATAGCTCCCACTTTCTTGCGTTTTGACGGCATTTCTACACGTCCTGCAATACCGCTGTCGGTTGGCACAGAAGTCTATCGTCAAGGCTTCCGTGACACGTTCACCATTGTTGAACTTGGCGATGGCACGACAGGTTTGATTGACACAGGCGCGCTTGCTGCACGTACAAATAGACAGTCATTCTGCGAAGGCGTAAGTTTGGCGAGAGCAGCTACGGGCACGGGTGGAAGCGGCACAGCACAAGCAGCCGCTATTACAGGCAACCGTATTATTGTCAATACAAGCTACCTCAACGTGCGCAGCGGTCCTAGCGCAAGGTTTATGCCTGTTGCCACCGTTCCCGGCGGCACACAACTAGCGGTGATTGGACGTGCGAAGGATGGTGTGTGGCTGCTTGTGACCGGCGACTTTGGGGAAGGCTGGGTCAACAGCGAGTTTGTCATCTTCCGCGGCAACTATGCCTCTGTACCTGTGGTTGAATTTTAAGTTGTATCTAGGCTAGAATCAAAGCCCTGTAACGACAGGGCTTTTTTTATTTGGGAGCATGTTATGCTAGGTCAGCGTTTGGTCGATTTTTACAATGTTGGCACGGTTTCTAAAGTGCCAACAGCAGTTTTAGGCGGTATCCCCAACATTGAAAAACTTCTAGCAACAAAAGCGAGCCATCGTGTCGCGTACTATAACCTAAAAGCGTTGGGGGAACACACATCTTTTGATGCTGAAGGGTTTTGGCTCGTGTTGTCTTATTATCTTGAGTCCATTTGCGATGTATTGGTATATCGGCTTATCGGTTTTAAGGATATTCAAGAAGACAGCACATCGTTTGATGGACTAGATAATAACTACAGCGTAAAAGCAACGCTTGAACCTTACAAGCAGGCATGGCAATTGCATATCACGTTGGATGCAGCCGCGCACGCACTGCACGAGACGACGCTAGATGTTATTGTGCCGACACTTGGTGCTTTGTGGGAAAAGTTGCCTGAACTGGCGCAAACCATTGCCCAAACGCTGACCTTGCCAACGCGCGACAACAGTACTAGTGCAGCGACAGCAGCATGGTCACAAGAAGCACTTGCGCAGCTAAAAACGTGGCAGCGTTTGCTAGCACAGTATTTTGCAACTGAAGTTTGGGATGACATACAGGCTTATGCTTGCTACCAGGCCATACAAGCCGAGCAAACACGGTTAGGCGAGGCCTGGCAGCCGACATTAATCGCGTTGTTTAGCGTGGTGTATCATCCCGAGTTTGCTAGCTTTTCACCAGAAATTCGTCAAGGTCTCGAAGGATGGCAGCTTACAGTGCCAAGCGCATTGCTTTTGGCAGACAAGCGTTATAAGGCAGGGCAGGCACACGAAGCAGTCGCAACGCTGCAAAACAGCTTGATGACATACACGTATTCTGAGGCTGAACAAATGCTGCTCACAGCTAAAGCTGTGCAACTGCAGCTGTTGAGTGGACGTTGGCACGATGCTTTCGCGCTGTGCCAAGCGTCTATTGAGGAAGGTTTGGCGGATGCGTCTGTTCTTGCCAGCTATGCGCAAGTACTAGCGACACTTGTTGCTAATCAAATACCTATACAGAGGCTTGTTTTGGCGGATGAAGTCGATGAGGAAATCACAGAAGCCTATCGTCTATCGCTGGAGAAGAGACGTGACAGCGGCGTGTTGCTGCGTTTGCTCGAACACCTTGCCGTTTTAGGCGACGACGAGGCTTTTGTAAGTGCCTTTGAACAAGTCTTTTCCGTTCAGGACGAAACGACCATTTTGGAAGCTGTAGAGCTTCTTGAGCATTTTGAGTCTAGCGATGCGCTTGTTGAGCGACTTATTGAAGCGAGCGAAGCGTACCCCGACAAGCCACATTACGCTGTTGCTTTGGCAAAAGCCTATTTGCTCAACGGTGAAGTGGAGGAGGCTGCTATCTTGATTAAGCAGCTAGAAGCCGATGAGCGTGTAGGCTATCAAGAAGAGTTAGAACACTTGCGGCTTAAAATACGCTGGGAAGATTTTGACTATTGGTTTGGCGAGTTTGTCACGCAAATTGACGCGAACAATCCTCTGAATGACCGCCAATTAGAGCTGTTAGAAGAAGTGATTGAAGTTGCACCGAGCTACGCTGAAGCCTATATCGCGTTAGCAAAAGCCTATCGCTTGATAGAGGACGACGAGAGCGCGCTAGAAGTTATCACAGACGCGCAAACCCACGTTCAACATCCTGCCTTGTGGTCACTAGGCGCAGAAATTCTTTGGGACAGCGGCGACATCAGTTTGGGCATCAACTATTTGCTTAAAGGTATCGAGATGTATCCCGATAACGTTGCACTGCTAGCACAAATGGGCAAATTTATGTTTGATGCTGACCAACGCGAAGAGGCACGTGCTTATTTAGCACGCGCGGAAGCGTTAGCAACGACCAACCACCCTGACTTGCAGGTTGTACGCCGCTATATCGCTAGTCAGATGGGACAAGATGAAGTGTAGCTCTCCCGTTCGAGCGATTGATAATAGCAGCGCGCAAGCTGTCTACTTGGTCATCGGGCAGCTGCAGTGTAAGCGTAACCTGCTCACCAAAGTCCTCGTGAAGGACGTTTGTTTCTTCGGTGAGCAAATCTTTGATAGGCTGGTAAAGCGCATAGGGCAGAGTCGTCGTGCAGAGAGCCAGCTGTTGCGCGGGTTCAGTTGGCATCTTTGCAATGACGTGTTGTGCTGCTTCCGTATAGGCACGCACCAAGCCGCCTGTGCCGAGCTTTGTGCCGCCGAAGTACCGTGCGGTTACCAACACAATATCGCCTACGGGCTGTCCGCGTAAGACTGCCAAAGTGGGCGGACCAGCAGTGCCGCTTGGTTCACCATCGTCACTCATGCCTTCGGTGACGGATGCGCCAAAGCCCACGCGAAACGCATAAACATAGTGATGCGCTTGCGGCAGATCTTGGCGCATTTGTGCGATAAAGGCGCGCGCCTCTGCCACCGTTTTGGCACAACCGGCAGTAGCAATAAAGCGCGATTTCGCTATGACTAGCTCATGGCGCGTTGTTTCTGCGGGACGGCGGTATTTCATAGGAATAACTTGATGGATGCGGCAAAAGGATTAGGCTATCGTTACGTAGGCTTACACGCATTGATGTTGCACGATAAGCATGGCTGCCTAAGCCTTAAGTATATCATGTCGCGCGTTCAGACAAAACAGATTGTCCCTAATTTTATGCGGGTCTGCGTTGATATAGGGGACAAGTTTGCTATAATGGGGCTACTTAAGCAGGCGGTGAGAATATCATGGCACAATCAAAGCACATTATTGTAGTGGGATGCGGACGCTTAGGCGGACTTTTGGCAACGCGCCTTAGCCACAGCGGACACAAAATTGTGGTCATCGATAAACGTGAAGCTGCTTTCGACAAACTTTCGGCGGACTTTAGCGGCTTTCGCTTCGTTGGCGATGTCACAGAGCTGAGCATTTTGCGCCAAGCAGACATCGAGCATGCCGATTATTTGTTTGCGGTCACAACTTTAGACAATACCAACCTCATGGTGGCGCAGGTCGCACGGCATATTTTCCACGTCCCACATGTGGTAGCGCGCGTGTTTGACCCTCTACGTGAGGCGGTTTACTGCGATTTTGGTATCCAGACCATTAGCCCCACCAAGCTAGCGTTGGAAAATTTTATGAGCTGCGTGTTGTAAGAAGGGCGAGGTATGCGCGTAATCCTCATTGGGGGTAGCAAAACCGTTTACTTTCTAGCACGGGGTTTCGTACAAAGGCGTTATCACGTGACAATTATTAATCGTGACCCTGTGCGCAGCCGCGAATTGGCGCAGACAACCAAAGCAACGGTTGTGCTAGGTGAGGGAACAGACATTAATCGCTTAGAAGAAGCGGGCGCACGGCAAGCCGATATTCTCTTGGCGTTAACATCCAAAGACCAAGATAACCTGATTGCGTGCCAAATTGCCCAACGCAAGTTTGGCATTCCGCGCACGATTGCTTTGGTTAATGACCCTGAGAACGAAGCCGTTTTCAAGCAGCTCGGCGTGCAGATGGCATTCTCTGCGACGCGCATCATCGCGTCCATTATTGAGCAGGAGACTGATTTTGATGACATCACCAACATGATGTCGTTAGCGCAAGGACGTGTTAACATCATCGACGTACGCCTAGACAAAGATTCCCCGGCAATTGGCAAAACACTCACGGAATTAGAGCTTACAGACAACGCGCTGATTGCCTGCATTATTCGCAACAATGTGATGATTGTGCCGCGCGGTTTGACGCGGCTTGAAGTCAATGACCACCTGCTACTCATCAGCGACCCGCAGCACCAGAAGCAGAATCTGATTGTCCTCACAGGGCATTACACGTAACTTATGCGCTACTATGCCTACCTTCTCGCGCACTATCGGCTCATTTTGAAATACAGCGGTGGGCTGCTAGCGTTAATTGGTGTGTTAAACGCCGTGCCATTGTTGGTTATCGCGTTTTACCTAGACGAGATGCTTCATGCACCTGCTTTTCTCCTAGCGAGCGTGCCACTGTTTGTGCTTGGTAGCTTGCTCTGGACACATATCAAGCAATCGGAAGAGTACTCTCTATCTGTGCAAGATGGCTACGTCATCGTGATGCTGTCTTGGGTTTTCGCTATTTCTGCCAGTGCTTTGCCATTTATGCTGGTGAGCAATCTTAACTTTACGCAAGCATGGTTTGAAGCGACTAGCGGTTGGACAACAACCGGTTTAAGCGTCGTTGATGTCAAGAATGCCCCTAAAATCATACTGTTTCACCGTAGCTTCCTACAGCTTGCTGGCGGTGCTGGCTTTGCGATTATTGCCTTGAGCGTGCTGTCAAGCGTAGGCAACGTTGGCTTGAGCATGGCGGAAGGTCGCACAGACCAGCTCGCGCCGCATGTGCGGCAGTCGGCAAACATTGTGCTGCGCATGTATGCAGGCTATATTGTGTTTGGCGTGCTTGCGTTGAAACTAGCTGGTATGGGGTGGTTCGATGCTGTTAACCATGCGTTTGCCGCGATTGCGACCGGTGGGTTTTCTACGCACCCCAATTCGATTGGACATTGGAATAACGCCGCAATAGAGCTAGTCATCATCGTTTTGATGCTTATCGGCACAACCAACTTTTTCCTGAGCTACACGCTGCTAAAGGGCAAAGTACGCGCCTTTTTTCGCAGCGGCGAAGTGCGAATTTTTTTGGTCATCCTTCCGCTGGCATGTTTGTTATTGCTCTTTGTTGTGACGATGCCGCTCTATAACATGTTGGACATCGCGCTGCGAGTGGCATTGTTTGAGGCAGTCTCAGCAGGGACTAGTACAGGCTTTAGCCTTGTTTCTTATCATAATTGGTCTGGGTTTGGATGGTTAATGCTCGTACTGCTAATGTTGATTGGTGGTGGTAGCGGTTCTACATCTGGCGGACTGAAATATTTGCGCGTGTATATTCTCTATAAGGCGATTATGTGGGAGTTCAAGCGCGTATTTATGCCTACCCACATGGTCAACGAGCCGGCAATTTGGCAAGGTGAAAAGCGTGAGCTGTTAGTCGACAAGCAAGTGCGTCAAGTGGCAGTTTATCTCGGCATTTACTTGGCTGCATTTGTGCTGGGTTGCGGCGCGTTTATGGCACATGGCTACGGGTTTCAGGAGAGCGTCTTTGAATATGCCAGCACGTTGGCAACTGCCGGCCTGTCTGTCGGCATTACGCAAGCCGATATGCCCGCACTGCTGCTTTGGCTGCAATCGGTGACGATGCTTTTAGGCAGACTAGAGTTTTTTGCGGTGATTATTGGTGTTGTCAAGCTCGTGACAGACGTTCGCCGACTGCTGTTTAAGGATGGTGTTGGGGTATGACCCAAAAGCTGCCGCGCGCGCTTATCTTTGACCTCGATGGCGTGCTAACACATACGGATGATTATCACTATTTGGCGTGGCAGCGCGTTGCTCAAGAAGAAGGGCTTCCATTCGACCCCAGTTACAAAGACCGTTTTCGCGGCATGACGCGCCAGCAAAGCGTTGAGATTTTGCTGGGAGAACGCCAAGTCAGCGATGAAACAAAAGAGCGTTACATGGCGCGCAAGCACGCTTATTTTACAGAACTGATAAACCAGCTTAGCCCTATGCATTTGCTAGAGGGTGTAGGCGATTTGTTGCAGGAGGCAAAAGCCCAGCACCTTGCCTTAGCTTTAGCTTCTTCGAGCAAGAATGCCCACGACGTGTGTGCGCGGCTTGGCGTGCTTGCGTTGTTTGATGTGATTTGCGATGGAAACAGCCCTGTGCCGCCCAAACCCGCGCCGGATATTTTTCTATTGGCAGCACGACAGCTAGGGGTATCCGCCAGCGATGCGGTTGTTTTTGAGGATTCGCAAGCCGGTGTCAAAGGCGCGCTTGAAGGCGGCTTTTGGGTGGTCGGGGTAGGCAAAGCAGCGCGCAACGCGCATCGACACTATGACACGTTAGCTGGTGTGCGTTTGTCCGAATTGAAAATACCGTTCTAGCACTCATCTCGCACAGGGAGAAAAACGTAATGCGCTCGGTTTATGGGTTTAACGACAATTGGTTTTATGTGCCACAGGAGACGGAAGTAAATAGTGACCTCAGCACGTTTACAGAAGTGACCTTGCCGCACACGAACAGGCTGTTCCCTTATCACAATTTTGACGACGCAGAGTATCAGTTTATCAGCACGTATCGCAAGACGTTTCGCTTGCCCGAAGCACGGCAGGGGAGGCGCGTGTATCTGACGTTTGATGGGGTGCTAAGTGCTTGCACAGTGCGTATCAACCAACACACATTTCCCGAGCAGCGCGGCGGCTTTGTTCCTCACACTTATGACATCACCGACTATCTTAACGAGGAAGGAGACAACCATCTCTGGGTTTGGGTGGATAGCCGCGAGCGGGCGGATATTCCCCCGTTTGGCTATACCGTTGATTTTATGGTCTTCGGCGGCATTTACCGCGATGTGACCTTGCGCTACCTTGAACCTATTCACATCGAGAACGTGCAGATTCGCGCGCATGGTCTGCTCACAGACGCGCCAAGCGTCGAGTTTGTGGTAACGGTGCGTAATGAGACGGACAAGCCAGCGTCGGTGACAATTGTCGCAAAGATGGCGTTTTGGACGGACGAATACAGCGAAGGTATCGTTGAACCGCACAGCACAACGCGGCTGACAGCGTGGTCATCGCTGCGCGACATGCCTAAGAGCGCGCGCCAGCTGTGGTCTTTGGACAATCCCAAACTGTACGATTTTCACGTCGAACTCGCAGACACGGCGACTGTTACCAGCGCGCAAGAACGGCTTTACGACCGCGTAACCGTGCGCACGGGGCTGCGAGAGGCTGGATTTGCCCAAGACGGGTTTTACCTAAACGGTGAGCGTGTGAAGCTCTTTGGTCTCAACCGCCATCAGATGTTCCCATATATTGGCGCAGCAGCTCCACGTCGTTTGCAGCGTCGTGATGCCGACATTTTGAAGTATGAGCTGGGTTGTAATATCGTGCGCACGTCGCACTACCCGCAAAGCCCACACTTTTTAGAACGCTGCGACGAGATTGGCTTGTTGGTGTTTGAGGAAATCCCCGGCTGGCAGCACATTGGCAACGAAGACTGGAAAACCTTAAGCCTGCGCGACGTGCGTGCTATGATAGAGCGCGATTGGAATCATCCCTCGATTGTATTGTGGGGCGTGCGCATCAACGAATCGTGGGACGACCACGACTTTTACACGCGCACGAACGCGCTGGCACGCGAGCTTGACCCGACGCGGCAAACAGGCGGCGTGCGCTTCTTTCTTGGCAGCG
Source organism: uncultured Anaerolineae bacterium (assembly GCA_938022205.1). Lineage (GTDB taxonomy): Bacteria > Chloroflexota > Anaerolineae > Aggregatilineales > Phototrophicaceae > JANWYT01. Next base: position 122,747 of record CALIEB010000026.1, read on the forward strand.
AGTTTTTAGAAGATGTTTACACGCTCAATGACTTCTCCAACGACATTCTTGAGCCAGAAAAGACCCCACACCTTGTCACCGAGTTTAACGGGCATATGTTCCCTACGAAAACGTGGGACAACGAGGAACGGCGCGTAGAGCATGCGCTGCGGCACGCGCGCATCCAGTCAAAACAGTTCAGTATGGGTGGCGTAGCGGGTGCAATTGGCTGGTGCGCGTTTGACTACAACACGCACAAAGAGTTTGGCGCAGGTGACCGCATTTGTTACCACGGCGTGATGGACATCTTTCGCTTGCCCAAGTTTGCTGCGTACTTTTACGAAAGCCAGCAAAGCCCTCAACAGAAGGTTGTCCTGCGTCCGGCAACGAACTGGGCGTTAGGTGATGTGAAAGAGGGGTTGATTGAACCGGTAACGGTCTTCAGCAACTGCGAAGAGCTTGTCGTGACGATTGGTGGCGTGGTGCAGGGCAATTATAAGCCTGACTATGCGCGCTACCCGAACCTGCCATATCCGCCGTTTACAATTGACAACTTAGACGTTCGCTTGGCGCATCCCTACGGCGACATTCAGTTTGTGGGCTTGATAGGCGGCGAGAAAGTCGCCGAGTGTACCATTGCCAGCGAAAAGCTCCCGCGCCAGCTTGTGCTAAGTTTAGACGACGAGGCAATCTATGCCGACGGTGCGGACATGACCCGTCTCGTTATCCGTGCTGTCGACACCTATGGCAACACGCTGCCTTATGCGCTGTCTGTCGTTTATTTGCGCCTCGAAGGCGAAGCCGAGCTGATAGGCGACAATCCTTTCGTGCTAGCTGGTGGGCAAGGCGCAGTGTATATCAAAGCTAAGCGTGAGCGTGGCAAGGTGCGCGTTGAAGCAAGAGCTGACCGCTTACCGGCTGCTTACGTTGAACTGAATATCATCTGAAGTGCGCTATGAGAGGCTTATTATCGCGTGAAAACGCCTTTGCGCTAGGACTTTGTGTGCTGATATTGCTGCTTATCATCTTCACAACTGACAGCGCACCGCAGTGGATTTATCAAGGTTTCTAGCGGCATGGACATCGCGCAAATTTTGATTTTTCTGCTGGCGACAGCCATCTACGCCCTTGTAGTGCCGCCAAAGTGGCGTGCTTGGCTGTTGCTGCTTATGAGCTTGCTGTCTATTTACTGGCTGCAGCCGACGCTTAACATCCGCTGGCTTGATTACAGCTTACCAACCGTCACCGTGCTTTTGAGCGTTGTCGGTTGGTACTGGACACGTCCACCAGATGCTACAGCACTCACACGCCGTGATATTTGGACGCTGATAGTGGTTTTAGGAGTGTTGCTGCTATTGACGCTGACACGCTACGTCGAAGTCCCGCCGCAGCTGCAGCTGACCTCGCGTCCGCCCGAGTGGTTCAGCGTGTTGTTTGGCGCGGGATTGGCGTTAGTGGCAGCGTGGTTTATGCGACGGGTTGCCTCGCAAGCCGTCGTGTGGTTGGGCATGGTGTGCATTGTGCTGTTGTTTGTCATCATCAAAACAGAGGCATTGTCGGTTGTCGCTGCGCAAGTGTTGCGCGGGCAAGCGGGTCAAAATCCACAACTTGCCAGCGCACTCGACCTTAATTGGCTAGGTTTTTCGTACGTCGCGTTTCGGCTGCTGCACACGTTGCGCGACAGGCAGACTAATCTTCTGCCACCGATGGACTTGCGCACTTACCTAACGTTTGTCATTTTCTTTCCTGCTTATGTGGCGGGACCGATTGACCGAGCTGAGCGATTTCAAAAGGATTATGACGCGCTGCTCAGCTTGAAAGGCTTAGACGCACAACGCATCACAACCGGCGTGACACGCGTGCTGATTGGTATGTTTAAGAAATTCGTTATCGCGGATAGTCTTGCTTTGTTTGCGCTCAACAGCACATTAGCCGACGCTGCGCTCAGCACAAGTGCGTTGTGGGTGATGCTGTACGCTTACGCGTTGCGCCTTTTCTTCGATTTTAGCGGTTACAGTGACATTGCGATTGGCATTGGCTTGCTGTTTGGCATTAGGCTGCCAGAGAATTTTGACCGTCCTTACACCAAACAAAACATCACAGCATTTTGGCAAAGCTGGCACATGAGCCTGAGCAATTGGGTGCGCTTCTATGTGTTTACGCCGCTCTCACGAACGCTGCTGCGCAACAAGCGCAAGCCTTCCAACGAAGTTATCATGTTGGTTTGTCACCTAACTACCATGCTCGTTATGGGGCTTTGGCACGGCGTGGGCTGGTCGTTTGCTGTGTGGGGCATGTGGCATGGGGCAGGCTTGTGGGTGCATAAACTATGGTCTGACCGCACGCGCAAGTGGTATCGCCAGCTACAAGAAAAACCGCGCCAGAAGCGTATTTGGTCGTTTTTCACATGGTTTTTAACGTTGCACTACGTTGTTTTAGGATGGGTGTGGTTTGCGCTGCCGTCGTTTGACGCAGGAACGCGTACCTTGCTGCGCTTGTTTGGGGGAACGCCATGAGCTGGCGATGGTTAGAGCAACACCCTTATACGTGGGGTTTTGTAGGTCGTGTACTCATTAAAGCAATTGTGCTTTTGGTGTTGGTTAATGTGGCTTATGCGCTGCTTCAGCCGATGGCGTGGTTAGGGCAGCTCGGTGTCTACGGCTGGCTTGTACCTTATCGTGAACGACTGCCGTTTGGCGAACGTCCAGAGGCATACAACTTAAGTACACACAACTTAGAAACGTTGTTTAGCACGCATGTGGTCAATCGTCCAAAAGCCAGCGACGAATTTCGCGTATTTTTAATTGGTGACAGCGCAACTTGGGGCATTTTACAAACACCTGAGCAAACAATTGGTGGCACGCTTAACGCGCTGAACCTGACGACAATCGACGGTAAACGTGTCGTGGCGTACAATTTGGGCTATCCGACTCTAGCTGTCCTAAAGGACTTGCTTTTGCTGGACTACGCGCTACGTTATGCGCCTGATGCCATCGTTTGGCTCGTTACGCTTGAATCTTTGCCGCGCGCACAGCAGCTGACCACACCGCTTGTGGCGCGCAATGTATCGCGCGTTGTACCACTTGTACAAGCGTATGGCATCGCGCTGAGCGTTCAAGAGCCAACACTATCGCTGATTGACAAGACGCTTGTAGGTCAGCGGCGCGAGCTTGCGGATTGGCTGCGGCTGCAATGGCTGGGTGGTGCGTGGGCTACCACTGGCATCGATCAATACTTTGGCGCGTATGTGCCACCTTCTAATGATTTTGAGGCGGACATTACGTGGCAAGGGTTAAGTGAAGGTGTACTTGACGACGAACTTTTGGCATGGGACGTGCTTCAGGCAGGCAAACAGCGCGTTGGTAAACTGCCACTGTTGTTTGTGAACGAGCCTATTTTCATCGCGGACGGTGAAAACAGCGCGCTGCGTTACAATTTTTGGTATCCACGTTGGGCGTATGACGCTTATCGCGCGATGTTCACACAGCTTAGCACGCTTGAGGGCTGGCAAACGCTTGACTTGTGGGACAGCGTGCCCGCTCGTGAGTTTACCGACAGCCCCGTTCACACAACAGCACAAGGCAGCGCAATTGTTGCCCAAGCACTCGCAGAATGGCTGACGCGCTAGATTTATGCGTTAGCTGCGAATGCGCTCAAATAACGCCTGAATAGCTTGAGGAATTTCTTCTGCGCCAACACCAGCAAGCACTTGCGACTGATATACATTGCGATTAAGGGTTTTCAAGCGTCCAATATAGTCGATGGCGGCTAGACTAGCCTCAGGCGCGTTTTGTCCCGCGTAAACGATGTAAGTTGCTCCCATATTAGGGGTGGGTGGTTGATAGCTTGTGCCGTTGGAAAGCGCGATAACGGTAAAATCTTGCGGGTACTGTATGGTATAGCGCGAGACAAAATTAGCCCCTACGCCAAAGCCAAAGATTGCACGTGTCTGGCTAGACAATGGATAGAGCGATACGAGGCGCACGACGATGCCTTTGAGCGTCTCTGCGGCGCGGGTGAAGTCGAAGAAGCCCCCCTCGCTCAGTGGAAATTGCGGCACCACGAGCAGCGCATTAGCTTCTGCCGCGCCGCGCGAAAGCGCGCCTAGCGCGTTGTTCGCGTTGGCATAAACGCCAACGACAAGCACCCAGCCCCCAGCCGGCGGTGTACCACGCGGTTCGACAATCACAAAGCTGTTGCCGTTGCCTAAATCTGTGCGATACACTGTGCCGTTGAGTGCGCCGTCGAAGCGTGCGGCATCGTTAGGAAGCGGCACGGCGTTTACCAGCCGCTGTTCAATCGTCACTTGGTCAGTGACCCGCGTTAACATTTGCCCAAACGCAACCCAAATCAGCGCAGCAGCTGCTACAGCAGCGACAATTGCAAAGAGTAGCAGATTGAAACGTTCTTTACGCTCTTCAACGATGCGGTCGGCACGCCTTTTCTCCGCGCCTCTAAGTTTTTGGGGCTTAGCGGCTTCGCGCTCGGCATTTTGTGTTGCTTTAGCAGCTTCTGCCTCCGCTTGTGCTTGCAAACGGTCGCGGATTTGCTTAGCGGCTTGGCGTGCAAGGTCGCGTAGGTCTGGCTCTGGGTCATTGCGATACACCGCGGCGAGCGGCTTGATAGCTTCTTCGTCGCCTTGACTGCCTAAGCGCATGATGGCTTGGCGGCGTATGAGGCTGTTCTTGCTTTGTAGAGCTTTGAGAATTTTTTCGTCCATAGGCAATAACTCACTGCGAATGCACGTAAATTGGTGATGGTCTTAACGGCGTTTTTGTGTATATGATAACGTCTCTATTGTAGTGCATTTATCGCAAGGTTGCGCATGAAGAAAGGATGTTTTGACGTGGCAAAACAAGCCCATCGCGCTAGAAGTGAGACATACGCCATGATTGCACGTATCCTCAAAGTAGCGGAACGTCCGCTTTCACGTGCCGAAATTGCGCATCTGCTCAATCGCAAAAAAACGCCCCATTTAGTGGCGATGATTGATGACTTTGTTATAGAAGGATTAGTAGAGCGCAGCGTAAAAACCTACCCCAACGGTGTGCAAGGCTACGTTTATCGTTGGATTAGCGACTGAAAAAGGGCAAGTTCGTTCTTGCCCTTTTAGTCCATAGCGTTTAGAAGTCACTCCAAAGCACTTGGTTATAAACCTCGTGGTGGTACTTAATCTCAGCACCCTTAATGCGGTCACCTAGCAAGCGCGGGCAGCGATGCGCCGCTTCTAGCTTAAGCTCGGCGTACTTAGCTTGCACGTCCGCGCCCAAGATGTCACGAATGTACGCACTCTTGCTAAAGGGCGTAATGGCATCGTAGATGTTGTCAGGAAGCGTGCGATTAGGGTTGAGTTTACCCTTAGGCAGCGCACCCTCAATAGCTGTCTTAAAGAGGGCGTAAATGGTCATGTAGGGGTTGCAATCAGGCGCAACTGAGCGCACCTCAATGCGCGCCGACTTGGAGTTGGCTAAGGGAATGCGCACCATTGAGCTGCGGTCAATCGCCGACGATCTGATTTGGTTGGGAGCTTCATAGTTAGGGTCGAGGCGGCGATAAGCGTTCACGCTGCTGTTCAAGATAAGGCAGATATCCATCGCGTGGTTGAGAATACGGTTGACCGCGTCCCAGCCGAAATCCGACAAGCCATCTTGCCCCGACGCGCTGTAGAACAAGTTCTCGCCGTTTTTGGAAATCGACATGTTGGTGTGCATGCCGCTGCCGTTAATGCCCGTGATAGGCTTAGGCAAGAAGCTGGCGGTCATGCCCATCGCGCGTGCTACTTGGCGAGCAACCAGCTTGTAGAGGATGACTTGGTCGGCGGCAATCGACGCTTCAGTGTAGCTGTAATTGATTTCGAACTGGGAAGGTGCAACTTCTGGGTGGTCTTTTTCGTTTTGGAAGCCCATAGCGCGCTGCACTTCTGCCACCGTATCGATGAAGGTGCGTATGCCATCACCAGGTAGAGTGTGGTAGTAACCACCTTCGCTGAGCAGCTCAAACTTGCGTGTAACGTGATAAGATTGCTCGGCGTGTTCACCTTTGAAGACAAAGCCTTCGATTTCGTTGGCGACATTGCACGTGTAGCCATGCTTGTCAAAAAGCTCCTGCGTATAACGCTTCAAAGTTGAGCGCAAGTCGGCGGTGTAGGGTGAACCGTCGCGTTCTTGCACTTCACCAAAAGCCAACACTTTGCCCGGACCGAAGACATCGGCAGGCAGCCAGTAGAACGCCGACCAATCGATAGCAAGGCGCAGGTCAGACTCAACAATCTGCGAGAAGCCGCGAATCGACGAGCCATCAAATGTCAAGTTATCGTAGGACTTTAGCAGGAACTTCTTGTCATAGTCGAGCATGTGCAGCCGACCTTCGAGGTCGGTAAAGCAGACCGTGACGGCTTTAATGCGCGGTTCGTCGGTTAGATACTTGAGGCGTGCTTCGCGGAGAGTGTCGATAGGTGTACGATTCAGGCGTTGTTCTTTGGCTTGCAGGTTAAGTTCTTCGAGTTCAGCATACGGAATAACAAGGAAATCACGCATGGGAGCATCCCTTTTGTGCAACATGGTTAAGATAGGAGCATTGTAGCAGGTTCTCGCTTGGTTAAAGTCGCCAACCTATCCAAAATTTGTAGACTTTTGCTGTATAAAGTAACCAAAAAGTGCTGATAATGGTCGGTCTTTTGTTGTCATTTGTAACCTGTATAATGGTCATATGGCTGTTGGGCAGCGTTAGAAAGGGTTGTACTGGTGATAGCGAGAGAAAAGCTCAAGGGTTGGTGGATGGCATTACGCCCACGTGTGTTTGTGGCATCGTATGTGCCGATGGGATTAGGTGGCGCGCTTGCGCTGCGCGATGGCGTGTTTAACCTTCCTATTTTTCTTTTGGCGTTGGTAGGGGTGATGGCTTTGCAAACGACAGCTAATCTTGTCAACGAATACGCTGACTTTCGGCGTGGTGCAGACGAGTTAAAACAAGCAGGGCAAAGCCTTGCCATAAAAACACAACTGCTAAGCCCACAGGAAATTTTGGTCGGCGCGCTAGTGAGCTTGGGAATAGGCGTGGGCATCGGACTTTTCCTGCTGTCACAGAGCGGCAGTGTGCTGTGGTGGATTGGCATTGGTGGCGTGCTTGTTGCAGTAACGTACACGGCGGGTCCCTTTCCGCTGGCTTATCATGGTTTGGGTGAGGTGGCAGCAGGCGTTTTCATGGGCCCTATGGTCGTACTAGGGGCGTACTATGTCATGTCGCCCGACATTCTTGCGCCTAAGGGCGTTGAACTTTCGTTGGCGGCTTTTCCAATTATGTTCACCACAGCGGCAATTTTGCACGCTAACAACATTCGCGACTTGGATGCCGACCGCGCAGTAAACAAACGCACGTTGGCGGTACGCTTCGGGCTACGTGTAGCGCGCTGGGAATATCGCAACCTGCTCATTTTGGCTTATGTCTCGCAAGTTGTGTTAATACTCGTGGGCGTGCTGCCGTTGACGACGCTTCTTACCCTGCTAACCGTTAAAGAAGCAGCACGATTAGTCCATGTCTTTAACACTGAAACAGAAACAGCAGCTCTACACGTAGCGCAAGGGCAAACAGCACGCTTACATGGTCAGTTAGGGCTTTGGTTGGTTATCAGTATTCTAATAGACGTTTTAATGCGTAGTCTCAATCTGATTGGGTAGCAGTTTCTCCGCCTCTAGCCACGCGAGTATCTTGGCAGCAGTCTGGTCAGGCGCGCTCTGTGGAAACAAGTGTCCATGTCCGGGTAGCTGCCAATGGGTTGCTGAGGGAATAATTTGGCGCACACGCTCTGCGCTCTCATCAACATAAGTGTCGGTAGTCTCGCCTTGAATGATAAGCGTTGGCACTAAGCCATTGAGCTTAGGCAGCATGTGCCACGTTTCTGTATAGCCCGTGCTGAAATAAAAGGCTTCCCACGCAGGCGACCAACGCAGCACGAAGCCGTTGTTATCAGGAGCAGGGCGGGTGCCATGCTGCACATAAAGCCAAAGTGCTTCGTCCGACCATTGCTCGAAAAGTTTGCGGGAGCGAAAACGCTCAAAGGCTTCTTGCTGGCTTTGGAACCACGCGGTGCGCCTGAGCGCGGTTTGCGCCAATGGATTTTGGTCTTGCATGCCTGCTTTTTTGAAGGCGCGTATCACGTCGACAATGCTTTCAGGCAAAAACGTGGGGTCAAGCAAAATAAGTGCCTTAAAGCGTTCGGGCTGTTGAATAACAGCTAACGCGCTGGCGACACCGCCAAAGCTATGTCCAACCGCCACCACGTCGCACAAGTCGTACATTTCCATGCCTGCTAGCAAGTCGTCAGCAACTTGTCGCCAGTCTGGCGTGTCTGGTGTATAAGGGAGCGGAGGTTCAGGGGCATCCTGCCAAAGCGCACGCGGGGGCAAACATACCACACGATAATACGGCGTAAAGTGAGTTAACAGTGGCATGTAGGTCTCTGGCACAAAGCCGTTGGCAACAGCCATGTGTAAGATGGGTGCGTTGTCAGCAGCGTTAAACGTAATCAGCTGTTGTGGCATGAGCGAAAAACTCCTTAGATATCACTAGGCGCGATTATAGCACAGCCTGTACGTCGTTTGCTGCCTTACGAAATGAAAGTTACATGTGTACAATAAGCCGCGCTTATTCGTTTATCACCTTTCTGCTGAGCATGACACACGAACTTATCACGCCTTACGGGGGAACGCTGGTTAACTTATTGGTCTCGCCCGAAAGTAGACAAGAGCTTTATGCCTATGCTAAACGCCTGCCACGTCTGCGACTCTCTTTGCGCTCGCAATGTGACCTCGAACTCTTGGCTTTAGGCGGTTTCTCACCGCTCAGGACGTTTATGGGGGAGGCAGATTATCACAGTGTTGTGCAGCGAATGCGCCTTGCTGATGGCACGTTGTTCCCCATTCCGATTGCCCTGCCTGTGCCTTTAAGCTGCGTACTGCCATTGGGAAGTGACGTGGCACTTTGTGATGAACGCAACGATATTCTAGCGGTAATGACCGTCGAAGAGTACTTTACTGCCTCGCGCGAAGAAGAAGCCCTAGCAGTTTTCGGCACACTGGACACGCGGCATCCGCTGGTTTCTGAGATGTACCGCTGGAGCGACGGCGCGCCAATGCTGCGCTATGTTAGTGGTGCGCTGCGCGTTCTTCGCTTGCCAACGCATCACGATTTTGTTGAGCTGCGCTTGTCGCCACAGGAAACGCGCCAACGTTTAGCGACTTACGGGCATACGAATATCGTCGCATTTCAAACGCGCAACCCGCTGCACCGCGCACACGAGGAAATGACAAAACGTGCTATTGAGCAAGTTGACGGCGTGCTACTTCTGCACCCTTCTGTTGGTATGACGCGCCCCGGTGATGTCGACCACTTCACGCGTGTGCGAACTTATCAGGCTTTGACGACGCATTACTACGAGGCTAACCGCGTGCTTTTGGCGTTGCTACCGTTGGCGATGCGCATGGGCGGTCCGCGTGAGGCACTGCTGCACGCGATTATTCGTCGTAACTACGGCGCAAATTACTTTATCGTTGGGCGTGACCACGCAGGGCCGGGCAACGATAAGAACGGCACTCCATTTTACGCCCCATATGCCGCTCAAGCTCTAGCAAAGGCGCACGAAGCTGAGTTAGGCGTGACTATTTTGACATTTCAAGAAATGCGCTACGTGGTCAGCGAGCAACGCTATGAAGAGGTGGACAAAATTTCAGCAGGAACGCGCACAGTTACCCTAAGTGGAACGCAAATCCGTGAACAGTACCTTAGCAAGGGCATCACTTTGCCCGGTTGGTTTACGCGCCCTGAAGTTGCGGACATTCTCGCGCAGAGCTATCCACCGACTTATCAGCATGGCATCTGCGTATGGTTTACGGGGCTAAGCGGCAGCGGCAAATCCACGACTGCCGAAATTTTGGCAACGCTGCTTTTAGAATACGGGCGACAATCAACGCTTTTAGACGGCGACATCGTGCGCACGCATCTCTCTCAAGGATTAGGCTTCAGTCGCGAAGACCGTGACATCAACATTCGCCGCATTGGCTTTGTCGCAAGCGAAATCGCTCGACACGGCGGTATAGCCATTTGTGCTGCCATCAGCCCATATCGTCGCACCCGCGACGACGTGCGCCAGATGGTCACCGCATATCCCAACAGCCATTTTATCGAGGTTTTCTTGAACACGCCGTTAGAGGTGTGCGAGGCGCGCGACCCTAAAGGTCTCTATGCGCAAGCGCGGCGCGGTGAGCTGCCGTTGTTCACAGGCATCGATGACCCTTATGAGCCACCTAACGCCCCGGAGATTGTTTTGGATACCGTTCATACCTCTGCAAACGAAAACGCTCATTTAATCGTGAACCTTCTGCTCGCTTATGGTTTGCTGCGTGATGGCGTTGTCTATACCCAAGATGCTAGCAGCATCGTCTGATGGGGAGAACCTATGTCGCACAGGACGTTTTATCTTCTGCTAGGTTTGATTTTGCTGTTTGCGGCGGCTACACGCCTCATGGTCATACAACATCATCAACCAGACATTGTGGTCGAGGATGAAGGCAGCGACCTTAGCACTGCTTTGCGCTTAACGCAGGGGGAGCTGCCGCAGTCACACGTGCGTTATCATCGCTCTTTTATCGCGTATCAGCACCTCATTGCAAGCGGGATGCTGGTAGGAGCAAAGTGGTTCACGGGCGAAGTACGCAGCATTGGCGAAGTAGTTGACCAATATTTTGCCCACCGTGACCAGTTTGTGCTAGCAGCACGCTTATGGGTTGGGTTCTTGAGTGTACTTGGGATTGGGTTTGTAGGGCTGGCGGGACGCTATTTTAGCCCGAGCATCGGGCTTTGGGCTGCTTTAGTGTTGTCCTTAAATGGGTTCTTGACGGCTAATGGAGCTTATGCCCTACCTGACACACTGATTATTTTTGCGGCAGGTTTGACACTTTGGGCGTTTATGCGGCTGTGGCAGTACCAACGCACCCGTGATTACGTGCTTGTTTCAGTCGCGTTGGCTGTGGTGATGCTCTCTAAGCTCGTCGCTACACCAATTGGAATTGGGGTGCTGGTGCTGCATGGGTTCATTGTTTGGCAGCGCAAGCCCAGCTTAAAAGCGTTCCCGCTGGCGTTTTTGCGCGATAAAAACCTTTGGATTGCGGGCTTTGTAGGCATTCTCGCCAACGTGCTGCTCAATCCGATTGCGTTTATCATCCCGCAAGATTTTCTATACGAAATTTCTCGCATTGCTGGATTTACCAAAAACCCGCCGCTGCATATCTTTTTGCTGCGCTTAGGCGAAGAACTGGTGAAGTTCCTACAGCTTTGGCTTTTTGCTCTGCCGTTCGTACTAATTGGGTTAGGCTTGACAATACGCCGTTGTCGTGATGCGCGCTACGCGATGCTGCTGGCATGCGTGTTGGTGCTTTTTTTCATGACATGGCGCGTGATGGTCACCATGTCTGGTCCTAACCCACAAATTTACTACTGGTTTGCGTTAATGGTATGCCTGTCTTTGCTGATAGGCATCGCCTTAGAAGCCTTATGGCAGTGGAGTGGTCAAGCAAGTCGTGCGCGCCTTATTGCACGTGCGTTAGTTTTGCTCGGTCTTGGCTTAAACGGATGGGAACTTGTCCAGTTCATTCGCGTCATACAAGCCCCTCTAACACAACATCAAGCGCGCGATTTTATTCAAGCGACGTTTACGCCGGACACGCGCATGATGGTGGCTGACCCGCAAACCTATGGCGTGCCGCTCCAGCGTGATGAGGTGAGCATCGCACGTTTTTATGAACTAAGAGGCATGATACTGAACTCATGGACGTGGTGGCTGGAACAACCTGTCGCAACGAGACCAACAGGCTATGCACTTTATGGTTGGGAAGTCTTTGAGGTTATTGACACGTGGGAAGACTTACGCGCTTACATTGAGCAGGAAGAAATCGAGTATTTTGTTTTAGCGCAATATTGCCAGAATTTCCTGTTCACACCTAACGCTACGTCGTCGTTGGATTTTCCGCCTCACAACGAGGCGTTATTAGCCGAATGGGAATTAGTAGCGATGTTCACACCTTACGCTAGCGGCAAATGTGACGCGCCTATTGCCACACGCACGGGGCTACCTAGCTTCCCTGCGTTGCTGTGGGCAGAACGAGCTGGTCCTATCATCAAAATCTATCGGATTTCTCGGTAAGCGTCGTTGGCAATCATGCCGTCCACAATCGTGACAATACGTTCAGCTTGATGCGCGATGTTCATGTCGTGGGTCACAATAATAACTGTCGTGTTCATGTCGCGTTGAATGCTGCGAAAGGCATCCATGACAATTTTGCTAGACGCGCTGTCTAGGTTGCCAGTAGGTTCGTCGGCAAGCAAGAGTGGGGGATGATTGGCAAGTGCGCGAGCAATTGCCACACGCTGCTGCTGCCCTCCGCTAAGCTGGCTGGGACGATGATGGAGACGGTCGCTCATTCCCAACAGTGCTAACAACTCTTGCCCGCGTTTGTGCGCACTTTTAGCGGTAGGGTGACGTGAGAACTGAATAGGCAGCGCAACGTTTTCTAACGCCGTTAGCGTTGGGATGAGGTTAAACGATTGGAAGACAAACCCGATTTTTTCGTTACGAATGCGCGTGAGTTCGCGTTCCGTCATGTGGGTAATGTCCACGCCGTCAATCGCAATCGTGCCGCTTGTTGGGGTGTCGAGTCCACCCATTAACCCAAGTAGTGTGCTTTTACCGCTACCACTTGGACCAACTACCGCGACAAACTCGCCTCGTTGTACAGAGAGCGTGACACCTTTAAGTGCGTCGACGCTAACTTCACCGACTGTCAGACGTTTGGTCACATTTTGCACGTCGAGAACGATTTGAGGCATGAGGAAACTTTCTTGGGTAGTGTACAAGTAAGCGGTGTCATTATAACGGTCAAGCGGCGAAAAAAAGAGTGTGCCAAAACACGTTAGGCGAGCTCTAATCTTGTGCGTTGGTCATTTGCAAATCCCTAAACCGCACACTATACTTTAAGCCATTAATGGGGTGTATCTTGGTTGAAATGGGCAGACAATGGTGCTATTAGAACAGTTTTATCATGGTCAACTTGTGCATCATGGCAAAGCAAGCGGCGAACCGCGTATTTTGGCGCGTTCCAAAGGTGTGAGCGAAGATTTAGCACAATACGCACTAACGCTTGGCGCAGCGGCACCTTTCCCAGAAGCACCAGAGGTTTCAGCAATAATTGTGCGCGGTGGGCGCGACATTCCTTTTTTGCTTATACGCGCACGCCAGCACGCTTCAGGCATTATAACACAGCATTATGTGTTCATGCCTAGCGATGTGCCGCGCTTGCTACAAGGCAATTTACAGGCGTTTTTGCCCTTGTTAGAGGCTGAAATTCCTGTCTTTGAACAGCTTGGCGACACGCTCGCGGGGGTAGAGCTGACCATCCCCGAGCCGCTCAGTTACAGCGCACAAGCAGACATGCTGCTTGAACTCATGACGTACACGCGCAACAACACACGCTTGATAGAGCCTATTCTCAGCACAGTGATTGAGGGCAAGGTGCTACATGTGTGCCACGCCCCTGCGTCTTTGCGAACGCGCCTAAACTTTGTGCAAGGGCTGCTGACGTTGCTGCCCGCGTCGACGCGCTTTAGCGTAACGTTTGCCTTACACAGTGCCGGGACAAAATTGCCGAACGCGCAAATCATTTTTGTGGATGACAACACAGCATTACCTGCAAGTGCGTCGATATATGACTGGTCAACTGGAGTAACGTCACCCAACATAGAAAATGACTACAGTCGCTTTATCCTTAGCCAGCTGCGGCTAGACGCAGAGCTAGCGGTGCAGCAAGCCAACGCGCTTACACCTACGGCAGGATGGCGGTTTCGCAGCGGGGATAGCTTAGCCAGCGCGTTAGCATACGCTTCGCACCGCTCGCGCATCGACAAAGCGATTGAGAATAATTTGCCTGTTGCAACCACTGATGTTGCCAAGATATTGGCGGAAGACCCCACGCTAGACGACAGCGCAAGGTTGGCTTACGCCGAGCATCTTATCCATTTTGCGCTGGCGTTAGAGGACATGACTGGCACCGAAGCTGTCGCTGTGACTTGCGGCAAGTTTCCAATATTTGCCAACAAAGTTCACACGCTGCTCGCCGAAGCTGTTGCCAATGGGAAGGCATGGCTGATTTTTCCAGCACTTGTTAGATGGCTAGAAAATCCCCTAAGCCCGCAAACGCCCGAGTGGATTGATTTATTGCACAAGGCTGCGTTGCTAGAGCTGCGTGACATTGTGAGCGCGGCGGATATAGAGGGCGTAAAGTCGTATTTGTACGACCTTCAGCGTTTGGACGCAAGCCTGATGATTTCGCGCATCATGCCAAAGGTGCTTGAGGTGACTGTGCCGCTAGCAGGCGAAGACGCACAAATTCCTTCACAGATTTTGCTGTTAGGCATGATTCACCTTGATAAAGACATGTTTCAGCGGCTTTTGGCGATGCCACAGCTTACGCAGCATTTGCCGCGCGAACTCAAAGCCTTCTTGGCATGTTTGACAGGCAAGCAGCCGCTTCCTAAAGGCAGTGTACTTCTCGAAGCAGCGCAAGTCTTTGACGAAGAACACCGCGACGAAGCAATCATGCGCTTTGTCGAAATGGCGTATAACAGCCAACAGTTTGTGTTGATTGAAACGCCTGTGTTGGAACATGTCGCACGCATCGCACCTACGCCACGCGGCATGCGTCATATCGCTATGACGCTTAACTTGGCGCGGCATGTTAACGATGAGATGCTTGACAAACTGCCGATACCTGCGCCACGTCTCGTGCTGCAGCTTTTTCTTGCCTGCCGCCGCTACGACCTGTTAGCGAAGGCAATGACTGACCAAGCCAAGAACGTTTATGGTGGCGAGCGTCAAATGGAGTACATTCAGTCAATTCAGGAGACTTTTGCGCGCACGCCCTTGCCAGTTGCCGATTTGGTGAAGGCAATCACGATAATGCGTGACTCATATATCAAAGATGTTCCCTTGACGTGTGCGATTTGTGGAGCATTGGTCGCTAGCAACTACGCCGAAGAACTCGATGCGCTCGCCCAAGAGGCTACGCAAGCGATGCTCACCGACCGCCGCTACTGGCAAGTCATTCACATTGAGGCACCGCTTGCCCTAATTCGCTATCACATGCGCTATCAAAGTCACCGCGCTGTTAGGCAGCTTGTACGGCTGCTGCCTAGCGTTGCCGCTAGCCACGAAGATAAAGTGGGGCTAAACAGCATTAGCCAAAGCTATAAAACGCTTGTAGCTGATGAAGCATACAAGGCTTTAGCATTAGAAGTTTTGCGCCAGTATGTACGGCTCGCTCCGCAAAAACCCTCTGAACGTATTGTGAACTTTTACAGCCAAGAGCTTAGCAAAGAGCAAGCAGATAAGCTAAAACGAGCATATGTGTTCAGCGATTTTACCAATCAGCTTGATTTGAGTGCCTATGCCGTCGCTGTCAAGCTCACAGCGGATTTATTGCAGCGCGCTTACGAAGCATTTTTGAAAGACCGCCCAACGGCAGAGCAGTTGGAAGCTATCCGAGAGTCTATTCGAGTGCGTGTCGACAAACGTAGACAGCGCACCTTTGCGCAAGAGCTGTTGCGCTTAATTCAGGCTGTGTTAGGGCTAAGTCGCGCGGCAGACAGCAAGACGCTCGCTTATGAGCAAATCAATGCGATTGTCAAAGGACAACAAAACCCGCGCCATGTCTTAGAGCTGTTTCGTGCTGGTGGTGGTTTCTTCGCAAAAGGCGCGGTGTACCAACTTCGTCCGCGAGCAGGCTCACAACCGTTTGGTGACCTATCGCCGCTGGATGTGCTAGAACACGTCACCATTGCCAATGACGTGCTGCACCGTCCCTTACAGCTGTTTCCTGCGGGAAAGCGGCTTTGGACGTACGCTGAGCTTGCCGATGAGCTAGAAAGTGCTGTTACGATGTTGTCAGAGGCGGATGCACAACTTGCGGTCAAGGGGCTTGCCTCCGATTGGCAGCGGCTTGCCGAGCTTGTGCCGCTTTTGGCAAAAGATGCCGATACCACACTTGGTGACGAGAAGAGCAAAACAGGCAAAAAGTTAGACAGTCAGCTGCAGCTGCCCAAGCATCCACTAGAGTTTTATCGCTTTATCTACGGCTATTTCATCGTGCAATGAGGTCAAAATGACGACACTTATATTGCGTGAAGCCGCGTATCAGGGATGGCAGCAAGCACTTTATATGAGCAATGGTACGTTAGAGCTGTGGATACCGCTGGAAATTGGCATTCGCGTTTTGCACTGTGGCTTACACGGTGGCGAAAACATGCTAGGCGTGCTAGCCCAAGACATGGGTGCCAGCGGCGGTGAGGCATGGCGCAATTACGGTGGGCATCGCTTGTGGCATGCCCCAGAGGCAAAGCCGCGCACTTACTCGCTTGATAACTTTCCCATCACTTACCAAGAAGTTGAGCAGGGTGTGCGCCTTGTTCAGCCTGTGGACGGGGCGGGCATTCAAAAGAGCATCACAATAACGCTAGACGAAGCAAACCCCAAAGTACACTTGCGCCATGAGCTGCTCAATCATACCGCGTGGGATGTTACGCTGGCGGCGTGGGCATTGACGGTAATGGCACGCGGTGGACATGCGATTGTCCCGTTAGGGTTGGACACTGCCCACACAGACGACGCGCTCACGCCGCGCAGCACGTTGGCACTATGGGGGTACACGCGCTTGAACGACGCACGCCTTAAATTCGGCGCGAAATACTTGTTTGTGCAGCAAGATCCGCGCCAAACTGCGCCGCAAAAGTTAGGGCTGTATAACGCAAGCGGATGGTGCGCTTATTGGCGCAACGGGCTGCTGTTCGTCAAGCGATTCGCGGTTAATCAGCCACCTGCAGCCTATCCCGATTATGGCAGCACGTTTGAGGTCTTCGTTGACCATAACATCCTAGAGCTAGAGACGCTAGCTCCGCTAATAACGCTTCCGCCGCAAGGCGTAACGACGCATGAAGAAACGTGGCAGCTGTTTGACGGTTTGCCTGCGCTAAGCAACGACGACGAAGTAGACGCGCATTTGTTGCCGCGTTTGCTCTAACGCTCAGCAAGCCACTTGTCGCGGTTTTTGCTGCGTGAGATTTTGCCGCTGCTGGTTTTGATGAGCCAGCCTAATGGTACAAGCACCACGTAAGTCACTGTTACGTCGGTTTGCTGTGCGACACGATAGCGTATCGCTTGGCTAATGCGCTGCTTGAGCTGTGGATCGTCGTCGTCAACTTCTGCGATAACCGCAATCAGCTCCGTACCTTCTCGCTCGTCAGGCACACCAAACGCGACCACACGTCCGGCATGAACGCCGTGAATGGTGTTGACGATGGCTTCAATGTCTTGCGGATAGACATTTTTCCCAGCGTTGATAATAAGGTCTTTCGAGCGACCTATCACGTATACTGCGCCGTTAACCAAGTAGCCTCTGTCGCCGGTGGCATACCAACCTTCGTGGTCAAACGGCTGCAGGTCAGGGCGTTGATAGTAAGCTGTTAACATGCAATCGCTCTTGACCATAATTTCACCAACGTAGCGATCAGGGAGCGTTTGCCCGTGAGCATCGACCACTTTAACCTGTGTGTTATGAATAGGTGTGCCACAAGAAACGTGTGCTGCGGCAAAAGCATCGTCGGGGTGTACTGGCATAGCGAGCAGCTCTTCTTGTAAACGCCTTTGGTCGACACGGTCGATGTTGACGACTTCACCAAGCCGAGTTTGGGTTACAGCGAACGTGTTTTCTGCCATCGCGTAGCTCACGGCGAGGTGTTCGGGACATACACCAAGCGTATGAAAGCGTTCGAGAAAAAGCGCGTGGCTGTCAGCGCGTACAGGCTCAGAACAGTTGATGAAGGCGCGCAGGCGGTCTAAGCGGATGCCCTCAAGGTCACGTTGGCGTATGCGTCGTGCCATGTGGTTGTAGGCAAAGTTAGGCATCCAAGTCAGCGTGCCGCCAAATTGGTGCATGGCTTTGAGCAAGAGGGCGGGATGCTTGACCCAGTCAAACGGGGACATGAGTACCAGTGGAATACCTTGCACCAGCGGCAAGATGAACCCTGCAATAAGCCCCATATCATGATAGAGCGGCAACCAACTTACAATCACGTCGTCTTCACGCAAGTCGAGTGCGTCGCTGTAGCTAGCGAGCTGGTTTAGCACTGCCTCATGTGAGAGCGCAACGCCTTTTTGTAGCCCGGTTGTGCCGCTGCTGTGTTGCAGGAAGGCAATGGCTTGAGGAGCTTTTGCGTGCGGGGTCATTTCGATGTGTGCTGCTTTGTGAAGGTCGCTAGACGCATAAACGGCGCACGAAACGACGGCACGTAGGTCTGGAGCAAAAGCGTCTGTCGTCAGCACGGCTTTGACGTGCGAAAGTCGCACCAGCTCGGCAACACTTTGCATGTAAACAGCAGGGTCTAGCTTCTCAGTTAACGTAGGAAACATCGATGGCACAGCACCGAGCAGCAGCGCGCCCCAGAAACAGAAGATGCTCTCGAGATTTTGTGTATGCGCGATAACTACAAGGTCGTCAGGCTGTATGCCTAAATAGCGCAAGGCTGCCGCATGAGCTGCGACCTCATCTTGGAACGCTGCGCGTGTCAGCACTATATCAGGCTTTTCAGTCTGTACATAGGCTAATGCTAGGGCATCAGGGTTGTCTTGCCGTAAGACATGCCCGTCCAATAGGGTGCGATAGTTAGGGCGTGTGGCGAGCGTAAGCATAGGAACTAAAGGTCACGCATGACGCGCGCGACAATTTGGTTGAGCGTATTCATTTTTTCAACGGTCAGGTCAGGGTCTGGGATATACACGCCAAAGGCTTGTTCGGCATAGACAGCAAGCTCTGCTAGCGAGAAAGAATCCATCAACCCGCCTGTGATGATGCCCTCGTCATCTGTTAAGGGATACTCAGCGTCTCGAATGAGTTGTTGGCAGATGTAAGCGCGCAGCATATCACGCACAGTGTCTTCAGTCATCAAGCTCGCTCCTTTTTTGCGTCGCTATTGTAAAGATAGTTGTCACTTTAGAGAAGTCAGTTTATTGCCATGAGAATGCGTTCAATGTCAGCGAGTGTGGCAGCGCGGACAAGTTGATTGCGCACGTGAACGCTGCCTGCTTCGTCGAGTGCGTACTTAGACAGTTGCCCGCGCAGCTCTAAAACAGCAGCCGTTTCGTTAAAGCGTGAGGTTGCCACAAAGCGGCGCGCGTGTTCTAAGGCTGTTCGGGCTTTTGTGAAGCGGTCAGGTGATGGCATAGATTCACCAGTAGTCAGCTCATGATAAATTTGTTGAAATAGCCAGGGCTGCCCTAAGCTGGCGCGCCCAATCATCACAGCATCACAGCCCGTTTGCGCGAACATGCGTGCTGCATCTTGAGCGTTGCGCACGTCGCCATTACCAATGATAGGGATATGCGTAACGGCTTCTTTGACGCAGCGAATGACTTCCCAGTCAGCACTGCCAGCGTGACCTTGCCCAGCAAAACGTGCATGAACTGCTATAGCTTTTGCTCCGACCTGTTCGGCGGCTCTTGCGAACGGGACGGCTGTGACCACGCCGTCTTCAAAGCCGCTGCGTACTTTCACCGTAACAGGGACTGATACCGCTTTCACGACTGCTTCGACGACGGCAGTGGCAGTGCAAACGTCGCGCAAAAGCGCGGCACCTGCGCCTTTCTTAGCAACCTTCGGCACCCAGCACCCCATGTTGATGTCCACAATGGCTGCGCCATAGTCAACGATAACCCGCGCGGCTTCGGCAACTTCGTAAGGGTTGCTGCCAAACAGTTGCACGGCAACAGGATATTCGTAGGGCTGCCAATCGAACATTTTCAGGGCACGCTCGCGCTGCCCTTTGGTCTGCAGGGCTTGGGAACTGATAAGCTCGGTGCAAACTAGCCCGCAGCCGCCCCATTCTCGCACCAAAGAGCGATAGGCGTAGTGCGTGTGACCCGCCATAGGCGCAAGGGTGAGCGGAATGTCAATGCACACATCGCCAATGTAAAAAGGCTTAAGCGTGGGCAGCACGGCGGTGGCGATATTCGACATAGAAGCTCGCAAGCAAATACCAGATGGGGAAGTAAAGGCTAATGTAAACAACGGTCTGCGGAGGTGTTTCTTGCGCCAGCAGCCAAAGCACTAAGCCAAACCAACCTGTGCCTAGCACCCATGCAGTTTTCCACAAGGTTTCGCCTTTGCTGGGATAGAGATAACGTGTCGGCAAGAAAGAGAGCAGGCTTGGCACGAGAACCACAATCAACGCAATTTCCGTAGGAGGACGCAGCCAAAACAAGTAAAGCACAACGATGTTCCAATAGCTGGGGAAACCAATGAAATAGCCCTCGTCATTTTTCATGTTGGTTTGCCCATAGGCATACATTGCCCCAAGCGCAGGCGCAACAACCCAGAGCGGATGAGGGAGTAGCTGTTCCTGCAACAGGATAAACAGCGGCAGCCAAACATAGGTAAGCATGTCAATCACGTTATCAAGCATTGCGCCGTCAAAATGGGGAAGGCGTTCAGATACCTTAACGCGCCGTGCGAGCATGCCATCGGTCGCGTCGATGAACATCTGCAGTACTAGCAAGACATAGGCGGCGCGCACGTTGCCTTGCGCCACAAAAAAGAGCGCGAAGATGCCCAAGATGCCGCCTAACGCTGTGTATGCGTGAACACTCCACGCGAGAATGCCCGCCATGTTTAGCTCCTCTAGCAGCGTTATTCGAGTAAAAGGCGCGCGTTAGCTTTATTCCATAGCAGGCGTACATACTGCCGCTCCTTGAAGCGGTTGGCTTTTTGAAAATCTGTGTTTTGCACGCGAACTCTAAGGCTTTGTTCGCCAACACGCACTTGATAGCGCGTGTCCGTGCCAATGTACTGGACTTGCTGCACCTGCGCGAAAACGCTAACTAGCTCGGGGTAGGGCGTTTGGTCTTCGTAATCTGTGAGCGTGATGCGTTCAGGACGAATGGCAAGCGTCGCAGTGTCACCAACAGCAAGAGGTTCGTGAAGCAGAACGGGGATATGCACGTCATCATCTAGCGCAAACGTACCATAAGAGCCGTTAACGTCTGTGAGCTTGCCACTTAGAAAGTTTGTTTCACCGATGAAGTCCGCCACGAAGCGCGTCGCTGGTGTTTCGTAAATTTCGCTTGGCGTGCCAATTTGCAGCACTCTGCCGCCTTGCATCACAGCGATGCGGTCAGCCATGGTAAGGGCTTCTTCTTGGTCATGGGTCACGTAAATAAACGTGATGCCAATCTCCTCTTGCATGGTCTTGAGTTCAACTTGCATGTCACGACGCAGCTTGAGGTCAAGCGCGCCAAGCGGTTCATCAAGCAGCAGCACGGACGGACGGTTGACTATGGCGCGCGCAACGGCAACACGCTGCTGCTGCCCACCGCTCAGCTCACGGGGTTTGCGGTTGGCAACGTTGGGAAGCTGCACGAGCTCTAACGCCTCGCGAGCGCGTCGTTCTGCTTCTTTTTTGGGAACGTGTGCCATTTCTAGCCCAAACATGACGTTTTGCAAGATGGTCATGTGCGGGAAAAGCACGTAATCTTGGAAGACCGTGTTAACTGGGCGTTGATAGGGTGGAATGCCTTGCATTGGAATGTCATTGATGAGAATCATGCCGCTGGTGGGCTGCTCGAAGCCCGCGATAAGCCGCAGCGTGGTTGTCTTACCGCAGCCGCTGGGTCCGAGCATAGCAAAAAACTCACCGTCGTAAACATCAAACGACACGTCGTTGACCGCGCCGACACGGTCGTTTGGATGTTTTCCGTCAAATGTTTTGCTGACGTTTACAAGGCTTACTTTAATCTCGCTCATGCGCTCTTCCTCGTGTCGGTGTCTAAAGTTCTTCGAGATGGGCGTGCAGCCAGTTGGTATAGGCTTGGCGTAATGCGCGTGTGTGCGCACCCACTTTGCCATCGCCAATGGCAATGCCATTGATGCTGACAACAGGCACAATGCCGCGACTGCTGCTGCTCAAAAAGGCTTCTTGGAGCTGGGCTAGCTGGGAGATATGAACAGGCTCAAGACGCACTGAAAGGATGCCTTGTGCCACCTCTAAGACAATTTGCCGTGAAATTCCTTTGAGAACACCGCGCTCAGCTGTCCACAGCGTGTTGTCAAGAACAGCGTAGAAGTTGCTAGCAAGCCCCTCTAAAATGTAGCCTTCCGCATCGCACAAAAATGTGTCGTAAATGTTGGGTGGCATAGCGTTTTGCAACGCCTTTCGCGTATGCATCCACGCTGTGGCTTTTGTTTCTGGGTCGTGACGTGCGCTGTTAGCCGCTGTTATGCAGTGCGTGCCTTGTGTGAGCAGCTTTTCATCCAGAGGCTTAAAAGGCTCTAAGGACAAGATGAGCGTTGATGGGTCTGACTTGCTGACAGTGATGCGAAAACGCACATCACCCCATGCAACGCGCTCAATCATGTGACGCAGTGCTTGGCGCAGGCGTTGGCGATCGAGCGTAAGCGGAATGTCAGCGCGGCGCGCGGAGTCTTCAAGGCGATCGAGGTGCGCATCAAATTTGAGTACTTGTGTGCGATGAAATGTGTTTGTAACGGTATACACGCCGTCACTAGGCTCATAACGCACGGTATCTTCTAGGGATTCACCGACATAATCGACATCTTGCAATCCTTGCGGGGTAAGTTTCTGGACAAAACAGGGCATAGCATGCTTTCTTGATTAGCGCACAATCGGTTGGCGGTTCAAAGTTTGCCATTTCTCGCGGAAGATAGCCCAATCGCTGTTGGTCAAATCGCGGTCAGTGAAGATGGCGATGCCGCGCAACCTTTGCTGTTGGCTAGGGCTTAAGTCGGCCAACGCACGCACCACGCCATCAATGCCAGCACTTATGCTCTCAATAAGTGGGTCGTGTGCAGGTGCTTGGGCGGCATAGTTTGGCACACTAATGATGAGTTGGCTGCGTGTTTCGATGCTATCTAGGGCTTTAGAGAAGGCTTGGACTTGATAAGTAACCCAGTAAATATAGTCAATAGGGTCATTTAAGTAGCTGTTGTAAGCGGCAACGACGAGTTGGTCAGCCTGCAAGGACACCCGCTGCTTATACTGCTCCGTCCACACGGTGTTGGGAGCGATAATGCTGGCGACATTAAAATCAACCCCTGAAGGCGTAAGGTCTGGTGGCACAACGACCGCGAGCGGCTTGTTTAGCCCGATGCTTCCGCGCACAAGGCGTATGATGTTAATAAGGGCTTCGTTGTCGGTAAAAATAGGTTTCAAATCAAGCAGCACGCCGTCGAAAGGCAGGACGTTGACCATGCGCCCACTAAAATCAGCAACAACACGCTGCACTTGCGGGCTATCAAGACGGTAGCCCTCAGCCGTTTCTGCGATAACTTCGATCCACGCATACAGCTGCACGTTGGGATAGAGCAGTTTAATCTTTTGTGCAAAAGTCGTGACAAGCGGCTCACCTTCACCGTTCCAGCGGTTTGCTTTTTCCAGATGTCCTGACCAGGTGTTATCCGGTTTGAGCGAGCTGACAAACGCATAGATCGTGCCAATATCATGTTTTTGCAGTTGTCTAACCAGTTCAGACAAGCTGGCATCTGTGCGTTCAGCATACGTCCAAGAACGGTCTAGCCAAATCGCATTGGGTGGTGTGGGTATGTCTGGCGGATTAAATGCGCCTAACCCAAGTACCACAGCAATAACAAGCAGCACCGCCATTGGCACAAGCAGCGTCCAGCGACCGAACGGCAGCTTAATCTGAGGTATCTGAAAAGTGTTGCTGGGCGTAATTTGGCGCGGCATGTGAGGGCGTGTCGCCATCGCTTCACGTTCTTTTTTTCTTTTTAGATGGCGTTCGCGTGCAGAAGGCATGCCCTTTCTCCTTGCGCAGCAGAGCTTAGGCGAACAGGCGCGCGTACAGGGGCGGCGCAAAAATAAGCAGCCCGACCAAAGCAGCCGCAATGGCACCGAGCAGCACTGCCGCGCTGGCTACATCTTTGCCTACTTTCGCCATTGGGTGAATTTGCGGTGACGCGACATCAATAGCGGCTTCGATGCCTGCGTTAAGAAACTCCGTGAGCCACACTATCGTGATGGTTAAAATGATAATTGCCCATTCGATACGAGAAATCTCTAACCAAAGGCTCATCAGGATGACAAGCACGCTAGCGATGGACATGATGCGCGTGTTTTTCTGCCAGCGCAGCATGTAGAGCCAGCCTTGCAGGGCATAGCCAAAGCTAGCGAGACGGTTAGGGCTTGTCTTTGCGGCATACTGGTGTGGGTCGATGCGCGCTGTGCTGGTTAGCGTTTGCCACCAACGTTTAAGTATCATGGTCTGCCTCATGAGCGGGAACTATCGCTGTGTCAATGTTCAACTGCCTTAAAAAGTTTGCTTGTGCAGCCCACATGTTTTGACGATTTTCGGCGGTATCGTGGTCATAGCCAAGCAAGTGCAATGTGCCGTGAATGACCATCAGCGCAAGGCTGTCGTTTATTGAGAAGCCCTCGCGTTCTGCCTGCGCTGCTGTGTAAGGGTATGCGATGACGACATCGCCCAAGTACGCCTCGCCCTCCTCTAGCTCAATAGGAAAATCTGCTGCAAACGAAAGCACGTCTGTCGGCGCGTTAACGGCACGATGCTGTACATTCAGGGCTTGAATGGCTGCGTCATCGACAAGCGCGATGCTGAGGGTTGTATTGGGTGCAATCTCATGCGCGTCTAGCACGAGACCTGCAGCGCGTAGCAGCAACTCTTCGTCGCAGATATAACCTTGCTCGTTGTAAAGCTCAATGATGTGGCTCTGGCTCATGCGTCCTCTTTTTCTTGGCTTACGCTTTGGTTCGTGTTCTCATCAACAAGAGGCGATGCCGTTTTATTGAGTTCGTTAGGGCGTGGCAAGCGTGGCACTTCAGCAACAGGTTCATCTGTGTCAACCGAAGGTGTTGCCGCTTCTTTCGCGGTACGAACAGACGTTGTCTCTTGCGTGCGCTTGACGGCATCCGCGCCGTTTTCGCTGCTACTGAGCGGACGCACAGGGTCAAGGCGCGGCTGTGTGCTAGTGGCTTTCGGCAAGCTCGTCGGTGTCTTTTTGGCAATTGCTTCGCTGTAGTTGATGCGCGGATGGAACATGCCCAATAGGACTTCAACAAAGGATTGCTTGATAATTTTAAGGTCGTTGAGCGTTAACCCACTTTCGTCAAGCTGACCGCTGGCGCGTTTTTCTTCAATAATTTTGTCGACAACCTCAATAATTTCTTGCTTGCTGCGCGGTTTTACCGAGCGCACCGTCGCTTCACAACTATCAGCAAGCATCAGCACTGCTGTTTCGCGGCTGCGAGGCTTGGGACCCGGATAAGTGAAGTCGCTGCTGTCCACTGCGCTAACATCGCCGTCGGCTTGTTGAAGTGCCCGTTGGTAGAAGACGAAAACATGCGTCGTACCGTGATGCTCAAGAATAAAATCACGGATGCGCTGGGGAAGCCGATGCTGTTTAGCAAGCTCGTCGCCTTCGACCACGTGGTCGATGATGATTTTCGCGCTGCGGTAGGGGTCGTTGAGAGTATCATGTGGGTTAACGATGTCCTGCTGGTTTTCTGTAAAGTAGAGCGGATTGAGCATCTTGCCAATGTCGTGGTACAGGGCAGACACGTAGATTAACTGGGCATCCGCATGAATAGCATTCGCAGCGTGTTCAGCTAAATTAGCCACTTGGAGCGAGTGCTGGTAGCTGCCCGGTGCCTCGCGCAGCAGCCTCTGTAAAAGCGGCTTGCTAGGCTGGCTAAGGTCAATCAGCTTAAGAGGCGTGGTCAAATTGAACATCTGGGTGATGAGGTACATGGCGGCAATCGCAGTGGCTGGCGTTAGCACCGCGCCGCCTAAGAAGGCAGCGAAAAGCTGGCTAGCCAGCGTATCGCTGTTAACGCCTGTAGGACTAGCGATATTGAATAAGCTGACAACAGTAGCGTTGACAATGCCGACAACTGCGCCTGCGACAAAGTAAGCGTTAAGTCGTTCGGGGCGGCGCAGGGTGAGGATACCAAGCAAGCCACCTGCTAAAATAAACATGGTGATTTCAAGCGAGTTGTTCACCATAATGCCACCTAATAGACTTAGGCTTATGGTGGCAATGAGCGCAACGTGGGCACGTGCTAGCGGCACAAGTAGCAGTGACAAAGTAGCAGAAGGGAAAATGTAGATGTTACCTTGCATGCCCAACAGTTTGAAGGCGGTGAGCATGATAAGAAACAGCGAGCCGAGCAAAACTAACTCGTTCACGCGCTGATAGACCAGCAGGGGTTCAAAGCGCACAAGAAACAATCCCATCAACACCATGATAAATGTTGCGAACGCAAAGGTACGCAGCGTGGTTTGAAAGCGCAAATCTGGCGAGCGCAGCAAGCCCAGCGAATTTAATGCCTCGTAGTCTGCCACGCCGATAATCTCCCCTTGTCCAATCACGCGTTCGCCGCGCAAGAACGTCCGTGTGATTTCGGCGACAGCGTTGGCGGCACGTTCGCGCGCTGCTTCGGTGGCTTCGACATTTTCAAACGTGTTGGCGCGCACCAAATCTTGCGTGATATTCACGATGATATCGCGTTCTTGTGGGTTAAAGCGGATGCTGACCTGATTTGAAAGCTGGTCGATAACCGTTTGTAGGTTATTGGGGCGTATCGCTTCACGCAAAACAAGCGACAAAACGTTAATGACTTCATCAGCAACGCTGTTCCATGCGTCATCGCTAAGCGTCAGAATATTTTGACGTGTGCGCTGGTCCAGCGTTAGCGCGCTGATTTTATCGAGATCAGCCAGCTTTTGCTCGATTGTGCCATAAGGGTCACGACGGACGTTGAGTATGTAGGCAAGAATTTGTTGGGCTAACTGCGTTTGCTGGCGAGCAATGTTAGGGTTAGGTGGGTCAAAGATTGGCTGAACAGCAGCACGTGCGTTAGCGCGCGCTTCTTCGGTAAGAACACGGCTGACGTAAGTGGTGGTTTGTGGTGCGGTGATGCTACGCGGTGCGATGTTCCCCAATTCAAGCGTGGCTACAGTGTTGGTCAGAAAAATATCATCAAATGCCACCACAAGCGTTGTCAGCACGACAAACGTCATGCCGGCGCAGACAACAAGCGCACGCTGCAGTGCTTTTCGCGAGCGTTCCTGCGGAATATTGGCGTATTTTTCCAACCAAACAAAAAGCCACGTCATGATGCGTTATCCTAAAAGTTCTTTGACAATCTCGCTCACCAATTTGCCATCTGCGATACCTTTAACTTTGGGCTGCAGCGCGCCCATAACCTTGCCCATGTCTTTGGCAGTGGTGGCGTTTACCGTCGCTATCGTTTCTTTTGCTAGCGCGACAATTTCTTCACGTGTAAGCTGGCGAGGCAAGAACGTTTCGATGACGCTAAGTTCATATTGCTCTTGTTCCAACTGTTCCTCGCGCCCGCTAACACCGCTTAACTCACTAATGCTTTCGCGCCGTTTTTTAGCTTCTTTTTGCAGAATTTCTAGTACTTCGTCGTTACTTGGCTCGCGGCGCGTGTCAATTTCAACTTGCTTAATCGCGCTAGTAAGCAAGCGAATGGCATCGCGGCGACGAGTATCTTTGTTTTTCATCGCTTCTTTAAGCGCGTCGTTGAGCGCATCTTTGTATTGGGTCATCGCGGTTGCTTTCCTTGTTTCGCTCGGTTAAGTATCGCTTATTTGTGTTTATTCTATCACAGGTGTGGCGTGCAGCGTGCCGCCAATCAGCGTATCTAGGTGCGCCTCTGTAATATGATTGGTGAGAACACGCGGATACACGGCTTGCACGCGCAGGTAGTTGTGCGTGTAGCCAACATTTACGAAGCCTTCTGGGGTAGCACCTGCGACGTTTTCCCACAAAACAGGCAGTGTACTGTCCAGATAGGCTTGCGCGAAGCGTGTTTCCGCTGCTTGAGAGTAGGCTAGCAGGCGTTGGCTGCGCGCTTTTTGAACGTCTTTGGAAATGTGACCTTTCATGCGTGCGGCAGCCGTGTTGGGGCGACGGCTGTAACGAAAAACATGCAACCCATCGAACGCCATCTCGTGGATGAACGCCTCGCTAATCGCAAATTCCTCGTCTGTTTCTTGCGGAAACCCGACAATGATGTCCGTCGTCACGCGCAGTTGCGGGATAGAAGCGCGTGCAGCCTGCATCAGCTCACGGAAGGCTTGCTGTGTCGTGTTGCGACGCATTCGCTTTAGCGTTGCGTCGCAGCCGCTTTGTAAGGGCAGGTGCAGGTGCGGGCATAGGCGGGGGTTCTGCCAAAGCTGAAAGAAATTAGGTGCAATATCCCAAGGTTCTAGGGATGATAAGCGCAAGCGCGGTACAGCAGTATCTTGCAAAATCGCTGCTACAAGATGTTTTAGCCCGTGCTTATCCCCTAAATCATGCCCGTAGCTGCCGAGATGTACGCCCGTAAGCACAGCCTCCTGATAGCCTGCTGCGTGCAAAGCGTTAATCTCAGCGATAATTTCAGACAAGGGGCGGCTACGACCTGTGCCACGCACCACAGTGGTAACGCAGAACGTGCAAGCGTTATCGCAGCCATCTTGTACTTTGACAAAGGCACGTGTACGCCACGCCATTGTTCTCGCATCGCGTTGTATCGGCTCTAAATCATGAGCAGGAGTTTCGACACCTGTAATTTGTTTGACAATGTGCTGTTTGTGCGCGTTATCGACAACGTGCGTTACGCCCGGCAAAGTTTGGATGTCTGCGGGCGCAAGCTGCGCGTGACAACCTGTCACGGTGATAGCCGCTTTAGGGTTCGCAAGGTGGCTTTCGCGGATGAGTTTGCGCCCTGTTTTGACGGCATCGTGCGTGACCGCGCACGTGTTGATAATAATATGGTCAGCTTCTTGAGGGTCATCACTAACCTGATGCCCTTGTGCCTGAAATTGGCGCGCCATCATGTCGATTTCAGCTTGATTTAGGCGACAGCCAAGCATTTTGAGATGCACTCTCATGCGTCACCTCCGCTTGTCTTTGGCGTGGTGATGACGAGATTGTCGAATAGGATGACAACGCCTGCGCCGCCGCTTGCCGTGCTTTGCGCCACTAACCCAATTTGTCCCTGTTGAAAAGCATTATCCGCCCACGTCGTGCGCATGCTGCCTTGCAGGCATTCTCCCAAGTAATAGGTGCTTTCACTAGCGGGGTCGTCTGGGATGCAAAGAGCCGCTGGATGACCGTTAATATAGAACGTGAACTGCGTGCCTTGTGCGATGACACGCAGGGTGTTGGGCGCATTTAATCCAGTGCGCACATGCTCAGAAGCAATCCAAGTGCTAATTCTGCGTGCGGATGTTGTGCCTGATGCGTCTGTTTGTGCTTTCCAAAGCGAATAATAGCCGTCGCTGCTGATGAGAAACATGTAATAGCCGCTTGCAGCAGGCGGCTGTGGACGAAAGAGCAGGCGCAGCGGCACGGAGAACACACCGCCTAGCCGTTCGATATCGCATAGGGTGTGAAGTGGCATGTCACACGCAGACGGCGATGGCTTTTGCAAACGAAACAGCACGCCAAAGCCGTTGTCTTCTGCCCCTTCGACGGCTTGGGCGGTTACGGTAAGGTCAAAGTCTTGAAAACTCATTGACGTAGCCGTGTAGGCTGTGCTGCCGACGTTGTTCACGCTAATGCGAAGCACGCCTTCGTCAATTCGCGCGGATAACCTCCCTTCGTATTGCTCCCACTCGTCTGCAAAGCCGTCAAACCCAGCGGCATACAACACCGAAGACGCAGCGGGCAGCATGAGCTGGGAAGCTAAAAGATGAGAATACGCGGCTTCGAGTGCCAAAAAAGCAAGTAATGTAATGAGAAGGGGGATAACGCGCAGACCACGTTGAAGCAGCATACGTGATGTCATAAGTCCTCTTGACGCTTGATTAAAGGCGATTTTAGCACAACATGGCACAAATTTTAGGGGGCGAGCTGGTCTAACAACTTGCGAGCTTCTTCGGCATAGCGCGTTTCACGGCGCGCCAAACGCTCCAAATGGGGTTGCGCGGCTTGAAAATTGCCTTGTGCAATCAGCACTTGCGCAAGGTAAAAGCGAGCGGTGTCATACTCGGGGTTGAGATTAAGGGCGTGTGTAAGCCAATCCTGCGCCGCATCCACATCACCAACAAGCCCATGCGTGATTCCTAGTTCAGTAGCAACAGCAGCATCATTAGGATTGAGCCTATAGGCAGCGGCAAGCAGACTAAGGCTTTGGTCTATCTCGCCCAATGCGCGATGGTAGAGCGCGTTTAGTACCATAATGTTGGGTTCTTGTGGCGCAAAGAGGCGCGCCTCATGAAGTAACAATTCGCCTGATTTACCTTGCAGAGCGCGCATATAAGCAGCGTTTGCCATCGCTTCAGGGAAAGGGTAGTTTTGTGCAGCAGCGTAGCTAAACGCTGCCTCCGCGTGCGCGATAAACCCTGCTTGCGCTAGCAAAGACCCTACATAGAAGGCTTTAGGAACGCTGCTCTTGCTGTCTTTGAGCGCGCTGTATAGATTGCTGGCGATAATGCCATAGGTACGGTCAAGTAAGATGGGTTGTAGATGCTGTAAAGCCGCATTTGGATGCGTTGCCGCCAGTATGAAGCCGCACTGGGCATGCGCCCAAGCGTTGTTAGGTTCACGCTGCAGCACATCTTGCGCAAGGTCAAGTAGTGCTTGCCATTCGCCTTGTTTGAGCAAGCTACTGCCGATGCGCACCGCAAGGTCGCTAGTAGGCGCAGCACTGTAGGCGCGCTGCCAATAGGCAAAAGCACGCCCATCATCGCCAGCATCTTGCCACCAGTCTGCAAGCAGCTGATGTGCTTTTCCATCTTGGACAAGCGCATAATAACGCGCTTGCGAGAGGCGGATAGCTTGAGCTACTATAAGGCTCAAGCTACCCACAAGCATGCACAGCACGGCAACTTGTCTTAGGAAAGCGTGCTTTAGCATGAAAAGCCTTTGAGAGGTTAACGTCCTAAAAAGATTTTAAGCTCATCCCAAGCGTTGGCGTAGGCTTCTTCAACCTCAATGACAGGCTGCAAGAAGTAAAGGCGTTCAATTTCCTCGTCAGGAAGAAATACAGCAGGATTGTTAAGCAGCTCCTCGAGAATATAGCCGCTCTCGATTGCGCCTCTGTTCGTGGTGGGATAGGCTGTTGTGTTGGTGATTTGCGCCATGACATAAGGGTCATGGAGATAGTCGATAAACGCTTCTGCAAGCGGGATATTGCGTGCGCCGCGCGCGATAGAAACACCGCCCACATCAACCGCAGACCCCTCTACAGGCACGACATAAGCGTAGTCGTCACACTGACACTCCAGCAGCAAGTTGTAAAGCTCAGCGTTATACGTGAGCAAGATGTCCGCCTCGCCTGAGGCAAGCGTGTCCTTAAAACCCGGCGTAAAGGCAATGACATTTTTGCCATTTTCGAGCAGGAAATCACGCGCTTTGATGATGTCTTCGGGGTTCTTGCTGTTGGGGTCTAAGCCCAACGTGACAAGCGCAATCGAAAACATGTTGCGATAATCGTCAATCCACACCACCGGTCCGTTATGAGCGAACACCTGCCGCCAGCTTGTAATAGGCTCGCGCACTTTGTTCTTGTTGTAAGCTACCCCAAACGTTCCCCAAAGGTATGGCACATAGAACTCATTTTCAGGGTCAAAGTACATGCCTAGCCAGCGCGGGTCAACGTTGGCGCGCACCGTTGGCAAGTTGTCGTAGTTAATAGGCTCGAGCAGATTTTCTTGGCGCATAAACACGTAGATGTAATCGCCAGGGAAAACGACATCAAAACCTGGATTGCCCTGCACTAGACGAACAGCGAGGCTTTCGTTGCTGTCGTAATAGTCAAGGACAACCGAGACATTGCACAGAGCTTCAAAGTCTTGAATCGTGTGCTTGCCCATGTATTCCGACCAGTTGTACACGGACAGTGTTTGCCCGCTGAAATCCTGGGGACAAACCCACGCAATTTTCGCCAAGCGTTCGGCTTGCGATAGGTCTTCTTGTGCGGTTAGCACGCTGGCAAACAACAGCAGCCCAGCGACAAGCATCAACAAAGTGGTCACTTGTTTCATGTTAGCTCCTTTTTGTGAGTTGTGGAAACTGTTAAAGGGGCGTAGGTCGCCCCTAGGCAACACAGCGTTAGCGGGCGCGCCGACCACCCTGCAACGTCAGAGACACGATGATGAGCAACGTGGACGCAGCAAGCATGAGCGCAGAAATCGCGTTAATTTCAGGCGTAATTGACACCTTAATCATGCTGTGAACGTAAATGGGTAATGTGGACGTTCCTACGCCTGACAAGAAGAACGAGACGATAAAGTCGTCCAGCGACATGGTAAGCGCAAGCAGTGCCGCCGCTAGCACACCCGGAAAAATGAGCGGGAAGGTGATGTAGCGAAAGGTTTGCCATGCATTTGCGCCTAAATCCGCAGCCGCTTCTTCAACACGCGGGTTCATGTCTCTCATGCGCGCCATGACCACAATGGCAACATAAGAGATATTAAACGCGACATGCCCGATGACAATCGTGCTGAAGCTGTTTACGACGCGTTGTCCGCTTATCATTTCGATAAAGTCGAAGACGACCTTAAAGAATAGGGCTAACGACATCGCTTGCGTGATGTCGGGAATGATCATGGGGAAAAAGAGCAGGGCATTCACCCACTTTTTGCCTTGAAACTTAGCACGCGACAGCGCAATCGCCACAGACGTGCCGATAGCTGTGCTAAGCACAGTGGCAATGCCCGCGACAAAGAGGCTGTTCTGCAGCGCGTTGAGCATCATTTGGCTTGAGAACGAGTTCGAGCCTGTGCCGACAGCACCGCTGAAGATGGTTTCATACCACTTTAGACTAAACCCCATCCACGTGGTGATGCTGCGCGAGTCGTTGAAAGAGAACAGCACGAGCAGCAGGATGGGCAGCCAAAGGAAAGCATACGCCCCAACGGCGACGCTTAATACGCCTAAACGCCCAAAGCCATAGACAACGCGAGCGCGGTAAGCCGCGCGAGCGGTATGCTGAATAGCGTAATCGGCTTGAGTATAAATGCCTGTTGCCATATCGTTATGCCTCCCGTCCGCCAAAGCGCAAGTAAAATGCGATAGGAATGACCACCAGCGACAAAATCACCACAGAGAGTGCTGCACCTAATGGGAAGTTTCCGCTCGCCTTAAACTGTCCTGCAAGTAAGTTGCCAATCATCAACCCTTGCGTGCCGCCCAGCAGGTCAGAAGTGACGTAAGAGCCGATAGAAGGGATGAACACCAGCACACAACCGGCTAGAACGCCGGGCAGCGTCATGGGCAACATGACACGCCAGAACACTGACCAGTTACCTGCCCCTAAATCTTGCGCAGCTTCAACAAACTTGAAATCGAAGCGTTCGATAGAAGCATAGATAGGCAAGACCATGAAGGGCAAAAAGCCGTAGGTCAAACCGACTAACACCGCAAACTCAGTGTTAAGCAGCGGCAGCGGCTCTTGAATGAAGCCAGTGTTAAGCAAGAAGTTGTTGATAAAGCCCTCTCGCCCGAGAATAAACCGCCACGCATACGTGCGCACAAGGAAGTTTGTCCAGAAAGGCAAAATCACCAAGAACAGGGCGATGTTTCTTACCCACTCATTCTTGCGTGTGCGAATGTAATATGCCATCGGGTAGCCGATGAGCAGCGTGATGACGGTTGCGACGAAAGAGAGCCACAACGAGCGATTTAGCACCCCGCTGAAGGTCGTGAACACACGATCATAATGTGCTGTCGTAAGGGGCATAACGGGGAGACCACCTGTGCCGCGTGTCATCAAGCTCATGAAGCCAACGATGAACAACGGGGCAATGAAGAAGACCACCAGCCATAAAATGGCGGGTGCCGAAAGCAGCCAATGGCTATGTCTGCGTGTTAGGGTCGTCAGCCACACTGCCATGGCAGCTCACCCTCAAAGTCAATTGTGATAGAGAAGAAGGGATATTGCGTACTCATAGCTTGTTGCTCCTTGTTCAGTGGTTGATAAGGTACGAGGTTGCCTCGCACGGTTTGGACAACGGGAAGGTTGTTGGTAGAAATAAAAAAGAACTGACCAAGCGTTATCGTGTAAAAAGACGTTGGCGACAGTTCGAAGCGCACTGCATAGACACTATGATAGCGCATTCTGCGCGCTTGTAAAGAGAAATCGGAAATTCTTAACATTGGTTCATGCGGTACAACGGGCGACTGTGGCATAATAGCGTCTGGAAGCTGCTCATTTCATCTAGGGAATTTACATGCTCAACCAACTGCGGTTTTATTGGTCACACACGCTCAATGACTTAAAGACCAACGGTCAACGCACGCTGTTCGCGCTTCTGTGCATCGCGGCGGGCGTAAGTGCTATTGTGAGCTTACAAACGCTTGCAGGCATGATACAGAACACGTTGACAAACAACTTACAAGAAAGCAATCGCGGTGATTTGCGCATTAGCGTGATTAACGCCAACGACAATAATCGTCCTATCTTAGAGGCAGCGCAAGCTGAAGGACTGTTGATTGCGAACGAGCTGGCATTTGCAGGCTTTAACGGCGCGCAGTATGTGTTAACGGCGCAAGGCTACACAACCATCGAGGCGTGGTTTCAAGAGAACTATGGCGAAGATGTTGCGCTAACGTATCGCCAGCCTGTTGCTTCACCAATTGGCATCATTACTGCCAGTGGGGTAGGTGTGCTGCTTGATGCGCCTACACAGGGGACAACAGCAACAGGAGTTACACCTGTCATGATTGAAGCGGCACGCTATCCCTTTTACAGCACCATCGTGTCTTTTGAGGGCAAGCCGCTTGCGGAAATGTTAAAAGCCCCCTATGACATCGTGCTAGGTGTTACCGTTGCGGAAACGCTGAACGTTGGCGTTGGTGACAGCGTGGTCATTCAGGGCGTTGAAGGGTCATTTGTCGTGCGCGGCATTGTGCCAACAGAGGCGGAGGTACGCAATCCAACGCAGGATTTTCTCGCTGCCTTGAACGGGTTTTATTTGCTTGATGTGCGCTCACGCGAGCTTTTTCCTAATTTAGACCAGCAAGCAAGTGTCGTTTACGGGCAAATTAGCCCATCGCTCGACGTTGAAGCCGTCGAGAAAGCAATACAAGCTGCTTTTCCGTTTACCAATGTGACAACAACGGAAGACTTGCGCGCGACCTTTGAGCGCGTCTCGCAGAACGTCAACCAATTGGTCACTGTGATGGGGCTTATTTCGCTGCTGCTCGGCAGCGTTGGCATCATCAACACAATGCAAGTCATCGTAAGTCGCCGCGTGCAAGAGATTGCGGTACTAAAGACCTTGGGCTTACAAGCCAATCAGATAACGCTGTTATTCTTATTTCAAGCCTTTGTGATGGGTGTTGCAGGCAGTTTTGGCGGTGTGTTGCTTGGTTGGGTCATGGTGTTTGTCATCAAGGGGGTAGCAGAGGGGCTTCTGGGTCAGCCGCTGCCGTTTATTTTTTCCGAGCGCGCCGTTGTGAGCGGTGTTGTTGTTGGCACGCTCGTCACCACAATTTTTGGCTTTTTGCCCACGCTTTCAGCAGGGCAAGTGCGCCCTGCGCTCGTGTTGCGCCCTACAGATAACCCCCTACCACAAGCGGGGCGTTGGTCAATTTTGGCGGCACTAGCCGTGATGGCAATTGCCCTAGCGGGTGTAGCGAGTGGGTTGCTAGGAAGCGTGCCGCTTGCGTTAGGGGTGATTGTTGGGGCATTCTTAGTGGCGGGCTTGCTCTATTTGTTGTTGGTCACGCTGATTTGGCTTGTCGGGCGATTTTTCCCGTCTTTTGGATGGGTGGACTTAAAATTATCGTTGCGCGAAATGCTTGTCACACGCAATCGCGGGGCAACTACGCTTTTGGCGTTAGTCGTCGGCGTTTTTTCGCTGAGCTTAATCACGCTGCTTGCCAACGCTGTGGCAGAGTCGCTCGACGACGTGTTGCTGACAGGTGACAACGTTTTTATTCAAGTTGGCGGTGGTGAAGCAGGCTTAGCTCTCGTAGAAGAAGAGCTTGCGAAGCTGCAGGGCGAGGTAAGTTATCGGGTCAATCGCTCGTACAACATGCGCATCGTTGGCATCAAGCGCGCGGATGGCACGCTGCTCAGTCGCGACGACATTAACGCATTGCTACAAGCGAGTGACCCTTTCTTACAATTCGCCAGCACACCGTCACCAGAAGATGCAGACGCACAAAGGCAGTTATCTGGGCGACGCAACCGCCGCTTACAAGAGTTTTCATCCACATATGGCTCTGTAGATGCGCTGACCTTAGAGCGTGTCCCTTATGACCGTCCGTTAGTAGCAGGAAAGCATCTTACTGCCAGTGACGCGAATGGCATCGTGATTCAACAGGGAACGCAGTTGGACGGGTTAGACATTCAAGTAGGTGATGCCTTTATCTACGAATACAGCTACGGCGGCTTTTTAGGCATTGGTGCCACCACAGGGCAGTTAGAGCTTGTAATTCGCGGCATTGCGCCAGAGCCGCAAACGATTGATTTTGCGTCATCGTTTGTGTACGCGCTTAGAGAAGCCTTTCCCGCAGAGCTGCCACCGTCGCAAATTCGCATGACCGCGACAATTCCGCAAAGCGACATCGCGCCACTGCGACGTGCGCTGACGCAGTATCCGCAAACCTTCTTGTTAGAGATAGAAAGCCTCAACCGCATTTTTAGGGTGCTTTTAGACCAATTTACGGCGTTTCCTTTGTTGGTCGCACTGCTTGGGCTTTTTGTCGGCGGCATTGTGATTGCCAACTCAGTGGCGTTAGCCACGATGGAGCGCAGGCGCGAAATCGCCATTATGAAGGCGTTAGGATTACAGCGCGAGCGCGTTTTAGGCATGCTGCTGATAGAGAACAGTCTGTTAGGGTTTGTGGGAGGAGTTATCGGCGTAGGCATGGGGATTGTGGGGCTGTTAGTGTTGTTGAACGGGGCAGAAAACTTAAACATCTCAGTGTTAGGGGCATTGGCTTTGATGGCATTGTGTGTGATGGTTGCTCTAGTGGCGGCAATGGCTTCTGCGTGGGGCGCATCAGGCGAAAAGCCGCTGAATGTGCTGCGTTATGAATAGCTCAAAGTCCATTCACGCGCTTGAACCACGCCCAAGTGCGCTCTAGTCCTTCTTGTATTTTGACGCGAGGTTCAAAGCCAAGCAGTAGCCGTGCCTTTTGATTGTTGCAGAACGTAATAGGTGGATCGCTTGGAGGGGTTGGCACATTTTCTACAGCAATTTTTTTGCCAGATAGCGTCTCAACAATGTCAACAAACTCGCGCATAGAGATAGGACTGCCCACGCCTAGATTGATAATCTCATAGCCAAGTGGGCGTTGCAGCGCGTTCAGCACGCCCTCAACAGTGTCTTCGATGTATGTCCAATCGCGCGCAATATTGCCCCCGTTAAACAGCTTGATAACGCTGCCGTCTTGCGTGGCACGCAACAACTTCATTGGCATCATGTCAGGGCGACCGTTCTCACCATACACGTTGAAAAAACGCAGCGCGGTAATGTTCATGCCGTGCAAATGGTGAAATGTGTGTGCAAGAATTTCAGCAGCGCGTTTGCTGGCGGGATACGCCGCCAATGGACGGTCTGCCGCGTCGGTTTCGGTGAACGGCAAGTTTTTCGTTTCACCGTACACAGAGGATGTTGACGCTAGAACAAACTGTTCGATGCCAACACGAGCGGCGGCATTAAGCAAAGTCATTGTGCCTGTCAAGTTTACGTCCATGTAAAGCGCGACTTGAGACATGCTGTTGCGCACGCCTGCCATTGCTGCCATATGCGCAACGTGGGTCACGCTTTCTTCGGCAAAAATGCGCTCCACGAGAACGCTGTCACGCACGTCACCTTCGACAAGCAGCAGCTGGGAATAACCTTGCAGGCGTTGTACATTGGCACGCTTTAGGTTAGGGTCGTAATAATCGTTAAAGTTATCGAGGACAATGACACGCTCACCTTGCTGCAGCAAGCGTTCAGCTATATGGCTGCCAATAAATCCTGCGCCACCTGTTACCAATGTTGTCATAGCGGTCACTTTTGCCTGAGCCGTTTCGCGTCATGCCCCTAGTCATCAAACAAGCGGTATAATAGGATTGAGTGAAAGGTTTTTGCAAGGTGAAGCTCATGATGAAAGCCTTACGCCATATTTTCACGCTGCTTATAGGCTTCTTGCTGCTGGTGGCATTTGTCGCTAGTGTTCTTGCGCAACCGGTGCCAATAGGCACTATTCCGCCTAACCCTAATACGGCATTGACACCTTATCCTACTGCGACACCTCGTCCCGCTACGGTGGCAACGGTTGTAGGGGTCAACGGGCTTGCCGTAAGAACCGGACCTTATTTGGGGGCATCGATGGTAGGCATCGCAAGGCGTGGTCGTGAGTACGCGGTTCTCGCGCAAAACAACCATGAGGGACAATACACTTGGTATTTGTTGCAAAGCGAAGCGTTCACAGGCTGGGCAAGTGGACGTTTTTTACAGCTAAGCGGTGACTTGAACTTGCCGACAAAGGGCAGTATTTTTGATGAGATTGACAACGCGAAGGACTTCACAGTGCGCGGGCGGTTGCTAGACACGCTAAACTTACGTCCTCGTCCAACGGAGCGCATGCCACGCATTGCCACGCTTCCTTGGGGAACTGAAGTAACTGTGTTAGGGTATACGATGAGTGGCAATGTCATCCAATGGTTGCACGTCCGCAGCGGTGACTTGGTCGGCTGGGTTACCGCACCTTTTGTTAATGTGTTTACTGAAATTGGCATTCGTGACTTGCCAAGACGATAAATTTTTCTAAGGGTCAATAAAGGAGTTTGACAATGCGTTTAGGGTTGCTCGTAGGGTATTCAGGGCAGCGTATCGAGCTGCCGATGGCGTTAATCCAAGAGGCGGACAACCTTGGTTATTACGCGCTTTGGACTTCGGAGGCGTACGGAAGTGATGCCGTAACGCCGCTAGCATGGATTGGCGCGCTAACCAAGCAAATTAAGTTAGGCACTGCGATTATGCAAATGCCGGCACGAACCCCCGCCACGACCGCTATGACCGCCATGACCTTAGACCAGCTTTCGGGTGGTCGCATGTTGCTAGGTTTAGGGCTTTCGGGTCCGCAGGTAGTTGAGGGATGGCACGGCGTTGCCTATGGTAAGCCTCTGGGCAAAACCCGCGAGTATGTCAGCATCGTCCGCAAAATTTTCGCACGCCAAGAGCCTGTCGTACACGATGGAGAGCATTACCGAATTCCTTACGCTGGCGAGGACGCAACAGGGTTAGGCAAGCCCCTCAAGAGCATTTTGCACAGTCGCCCAGATATTCCAATTTATCTTGCGTCAATTGGTCCCAAGAACGTTGAATTAACGGCTGAGATTGCCGATGGCTGGTTGCCAATTTTCTTCTCACCGGAGCGTTATCCGGACTACTTTAAGGCGCAAGTCGACGCTGGGTTAGCTTTGTCCGGACGCACTATTGCAGACTTTGACATTGCACCAACGGTACAGGTCGTTTTAGAAGATGACTTAGAGATGGCTTACAATCAAGTGAAGCCCATGCTCGCGCTCTACATCGGCGGCATGGGGGCAAAGGGCAAGAACTTTTACAATGACCTTGCAGCACGCTACGGGTTTGAGGCAGAGGCGGCACAAATTCAGGATTTGTATCTGGCGGGACACAAGGCGGAGGCAACGGCAGCTGTGCCTAATGAGTTGGTCGATGCGGTTGCGCTGGTTGGCTCTAAGGCGCGCATTAAAGACCGCATTCAGCTTTGGAAGGAAAGCGAAATCACGACGTTAAACGTGCAAACGTTCGACATTAACGCTGTTAGGTTGCTAGCGGAGTTGGTTTTGTGAGTCGTTTGCTGGTCTGTTGTGTGATGTTGGGCGTGCTGCTGCTGCCTGCGCAAGGGCGGACGGCACGCCCGAACCCCGTACAGGTTGTAAGTGGCGACGGTATAACCTTAGAGCGGTATTTCTTAGATTTATCGCAAGGCAGCGTTGGGCTATTGCGCCTTGTTGGCGACACCATTACGGAAGCTATTGCCAACTTTCGTGGACGCAGCACGCCTTTCGTGATGGCAGAAGATGGTTTTTACGCGCTTGTTGTAGCGGATATTGACACGTCTGTACGCAGCTATCCGTTGCAGGTTATCGTCGCTACACAAGATGGT
The DNA here is from genome assembly GCA_938022205.1 of uncultured Anaerolineae bacterium. Lineage (GTDB taxonomy): Bacteria > Chloroflexota > Anaerolineae > Aggregatilineales > Phototrophicaceae > JANWYT01. The sequence continues at coordinate 162,964 of CALIEB010000026.1, forward strand.
GGGTTGCAAACGCTTGAGGTTACTGTCAACGTGATTTCTGCTGGCTACTTTGGGCAAGTATTTACTGTACCGTCAGACCGCGCCTATCTGATTAACCCTGAGGTAGAGCGGCACGAGTTCGCGCGATTAACCGCACTCATGCAAACCATTACCTACCAAAAACTTTGGGACGACGCGGGATTTAAGCCACCTATAAGCTCAGAGTACAGCTCTGCCTTCGGCTTGTATCGCATCTTGAATCAGACGGTGCAAACGCGCCACACAGGGTGGGACCAAACCGCACCCGTCGGCACGCCGGTGGGCGCAATAGCATCCGGGCGCGTGATTTATGCAGGACAGTTAGACATTCGCGGCAACTATGTGCTTATTGACCATGGCTGGGGCGTTTTTAGCGGCTATGCTCACTTTTCGCAAATTAACGTCATGGTCGGTCAACAGGTGGTAGCTGGCGAAATTATTGGTTTATCGGGTAACACAGGACGCAGCAGCGGACCGCACTTGCACTGGGAACTTAACGTCAACGGTGAGTGGGTGGATGGGGTTGCTTTTATGCGCATGTGGCTGCCGTAGCCATGTAAAAGAGGCGGGCAAAAGCTGCGCGCCTCTTTAATTTACTTTAGGTTGTTAAAGTGCTGTGCAAAGAACCCACAAAGCCTGTCGCCTAAACCTACGTAAATATAGGTATAGTCGTTACCTTCGTAGCGAAAATTGCCCGTTTCAGCACATGGTCTAATTTCCACAGCTTGCGCAGAGAACGCTTCGGGCTGCTGTCCGCTGAGCAGGCAGCCTAGAAGGTTTTGGTTAACGCGGGTCTGGTTAATGACAAAAACAACGCCTGCTTCAGGAATAATGCCGCTTGGTGTAGCTTGTGTATAGGTCTGCCCACCGACCGCGCCGCTGTTTCTAAGGCAGCTAACGACCGCGTCTGTGCGCGCGATAGCGGCGGCAGCAACGGGATTGCCAGAAGTCAGAGCGGCACCAGCACCAGCAGCGGTGAGCGCGCTTACAATGCTATCGACCGGACCGGTGTGATACCCGCTGATGCGCGGCAGCAACTGCTGTGCGGCTTGGCTGTCGCTGGTTGTGCCTGTCACATTGGCGCATGCCCCTAGTAGAAGGAGGGCAAGCATAAAACTAAGCTGGCGCATAGTATTCTCCTCAGCTTATGGACTCTACTTCTTTTGTAACACAGAGCGTCCTATTTGACCAGATAATGAGCAAATCAGCAGTGTAGTCACCAAAAGCCGCACAAAAGCATAATCTTGTGTTAAAACTAACTTGATACTACCGCACTATAGTTTTTATTGACCTTTTAACCATGCTAAAGGAGTTTCTTGTGAAAAATCGTGTTGTGAAGGTCTTGCTTCTTGTTGGCTTAAGCCTGTTAATGCTTGCGCCGCTTCAAGCGCAGAGCGTTACTATCGACTTTGTTCATATCTTTGGGGGCGAAGGGGACACGCGCCGCGATGTCATCCTTGCGATCGCTGCTGACTTTGAGGCGCAAACGGGCATCAAAGTCAACGTTACCTCACCTGCTACTGGGTACATTGATGTGTTTAACAGCGTGCTTCTGGCGGCTGACCAAGGCAATGCGCCGCACGTCGTCCAAGTTGAAGAGGGTTTGACCCAGCTGGCTGCCGACACAGGGCTGTTTGTGCCAATCAGCGACATCGCCACACCCGAACAGATGGCGCAGCTCGAAGGCATCCTGCCTGTTGTGCGCGATTACTACAACATTGGCGACGTTGTTTGGAGCGTACCTTGGAACTCATCGAACCCTGTTGTTTACTACAACAAGCTGATTACGGACTTGCTTGGCTTGCAAATTGATACGACCAAGCCCATGACGTTTGCCCAGCTTTTGGGGTACTGTGAAGCGATTATGAGCTTCAAAGATGCTATCAAGATGGCGAACCCTGCTTTTACAGCGTGCATCAACTTCCCGCTGGCCTCGTGGTTCCCAGAGCAGTGGGTGGCGATGCAAAATGGTCTAGTGGCCAACAACGACAACGGTCGCAGCGGGCGCGCCACTGAAATGCTCTATGACACGCCTGAGATGCTAAACGTATTCAACTTCCTCAAGGAACTTGCAGACAAGGGATATTTCACTTACACGGGTCGCCCCAATGATTATAACGGCGAAGGCGGCTTGTTCGGGTCTGGTGCCACAGTCTTCCATATCAACAGCACCGCCGGTATCACACTTTTTGTTGCTGGTTTCCGTAATGCAGGCGTGCCGTTAGGTATCGCACCGCTGTTTATTCCATCAGAAGATGCCACTAACGGCGTGACGGTTGGTGGTGCTAGCCTTTGGGTGATGGGCGGCAAGAGTGAAGCGGAAACGCAAGCAGCGCGCGATTGGGTGTTCTTCTTGACGAACACACAAAACGATATTCGCTGGCACCAAGGCAGCGGCTATTTCCCGAATCGTCTTGAGAGCATCGAATATTTAAGCAAAGGCGGGCTTTTTGTGGACAGCGAAGGCAATCCCACTACGCCCGACGCGGAAGGTGCGCGCGAAGTCAGTTGGTTCGAAACGTACCCCTTCTTCTACATCGCCATTAACCAGCTGCTATCAAGCCAGAACAACGTAGCAACGCAGGGTGCTGTTGTCGGTCCCGCCGCTGAGGTGCGCCAAGTGCTTGTCGAAGCGATGCAATCGGTAATCGACGCTGGCGTTGACCCGGCTGAAGCCTTGAAGGCGGCAACACAGCGCGCAAACGCTATTCTCAAGGATTACAACGACACTATCGGCGAGTAAGCAGCCGCTAAGCGATGTGCGCTGGGGTGAGAGATTCGCTCACTCCAGCGTTTTCTGTTTAGGGAGTAACTGTGATGCAAGAACCATCAGCAGCAGAACGCGGCGTTCCTGTTTTAAGCAATCGGGTGAGCTGGGGCATAGGGTTAGCGGCACTTCTCTTTTTTGTGTTGTTTTTGCTTGGCGAAGGCGTAGGATGGCAGCAGTTCTTGACATGGCTAGGAACAAGCCTTGCCGATGCCCCTAACGCATTGTCCCGTGTGATTAACCACTACCAAACGCTGCCAACTGAACAGCTTTTGCCTTCTTTAGGCATCGGTGCGCTACTTGGTGCTGTGGTTAGCCCGTTTATTGTGTTGAATGGGCATGCGCTTTGGCGTTTTCCCGCGTTTACAACTTATTCTTGGGTCGGCACCATTCTTTTTATCGCCCTGCTTTTATGGCTTGAAGTGCCATTTACAGGCGCGGTTTTGCTCGGTGGGCTGGCACTTTTTGCCTATGGTTACACGTTTGCCGAAGGCGCAGCTGCGCTACGCGCGTTTAACATGACGTGCATACGGAGCGCGGCGGCACGTCCCCTGTTGGTGCGCAGTGCGCTGCTTGGGGGGATTGTAGGCGCGCTTGGCTCGCAGATGCTGGTGCTGCCTACCCAACATTGTTCGTTTGCGTCTGATATTGATGACGGACAAGCACAACTTGGCATTGTGCTAACCGTAGTTGGGGCGGTGATTGCGCTGTTTCCACTTTGGACGTGGCTGCGCGGAGGGCTAGGGCAGCAAGCGTTTACAGCAGGCTACTTTCGCAGTCGTTGGCTGCCTTATATTCTGCTTGCCCCAATGGTGATTAACCTGCTTCTGTTTCTCTACTACCCCAGCTTGCAAACAGTGACTATTTCCCTGTTTAGGCGACGTTTTCCGCTGCCGCAGGAACGATTTATCTGCTTAGAGAACTTCATCACGCTTGGGCGCGACCCAATTTACCAAAACAGCTTCGCTACAACGTTCTTAATTATGCTGGCGATTGTGTTGGTCAGCATGGCACTCGCGTTGGGCATTGCGCTGCTGGCATCGCAGAAAATTAAGTTTGCGATGGTATATCGCACGCTGCTCATCTGGCCCTTCGCGCTGTCGCCTGTCGTAGCTGGCGCAATATTCTTGGCGATGTTCCGTGAGGGGCAAACGGGTCTTATCAACGCGCTCATTTACTTTTTTACAGGGGAAACGGTTAGTTGGCTACGCGATGCCCAATTGGCGCGAGTCACGGTAGTTTTTGCCTCCGTGTGGAATATTTTAGGCTTTAACATCCTATTCTACATCACAGGTCTGCAGAACATCCCTGTTGACCTCATAGAAGCCGCTGCTATTGACGGCGCAAATCGTTGGCAGCGTTTTTGGCGCGTGGTCTTTCCGCTTTTAGCACCGTTTACGTTCTTCTTGTTGGTGACCAACGTAACTTATGCGTTTTATGGCATTTACGGCGCAATAGACACGCTAACTGCCGGTGGGCCACCCATCGGGGCTGCGGGCAGCTTGGGCGGCGCGACCAGCGTGTTGATTTACAAGCTATATCAGGATGGCTTTAACCCTGGTTCGCCGATTGGTTTGGCAGGCGCGCAGGCTGTTATTTTGTTTGTCTTGGTCGCGAGCATCACAATTTTACAGTTTCGTGCGGTAGAAAGCCGCATTCAGTACATGGATTAACGTATGTGGACACAAAAAAAGACACGTTGGGGAACACATTTTGCGCTCATAGTCATCTGCTTTGTGATGTGTATTCCTGCGCTGTATGCCTTGCAGAGCGCAACGCTCACGCTTGAGCAAACGGCGTTTCCGCCGCCGCGCTTGTTTCCGCCGGGCGATAATTTGCTGCCTAACCTGCGTAATCTCTTCGAAAAGCTCAACTTTGGCGGACTAATTATCAACACCACGCTGGTTTCATTGGTCATTGTGATTGGGAAAACCGTGCTTGCCTTGCTTGCTGGGCTAGCCTTTGTTTACTTTAACTTTGTCGGCAAGACGGTGCTGTTTTTCTTCATCCTGCTCACACTGCTGATGCCCACTGAGATTATTTTGCTGCCGCTTTTTCGCATGATGTCGCAAATCGGCTGGGGACAAAGCAGCCCACGCCTTGCGCTAACAGTGCCGTTTTTGGCGACTGCGGTCGGCGCGTTTTTGTTTAGGCAGCATTTCAGCAACATCCCCCGTGAGTTGGTCGAGGCGGCACAAATTGACGGGGCAACGCCTTTGCGCTTTATGACAACGGTGCTAGTGCCAATGTCATGGAACGTGATTGTGGCGCACTCGTTAATTCAGTTTATCAGCTCGTGGAATCAGTACATTTGGCCCTTGTTCATCGTGAGTGACCCATCACAGCAGCTTATCCAAGTAGGCGTGCGTAACGCGATTAACTTCAGCACGCCGCCTGATTACGCTATTCTGATGGCAGCAGGTGTCGTAGCGTCGTTACCGCCGTTAATACTGTTTGTCCTGCTGCAGAAGCAGTTTATGAGTGGTTTTGCTATTACGCGCGACAAGTAGGGCAAACTAGCCTCACTTGTCGCTGTTTGTGTTGTTGCTTATACCTGCACAACAGTTTCACTAAACTGGCTCATGTAGAGACTGTAGTATTGCCCACGCTTGGCGAGTAACGTTTCGTGTGTGCCGCTCTCGACAATTTCACCAGCTTTAAGCATAAAGACTTGGTCAGCGTTGCGTATGGTAGATAGTCGGTGAGCAATGACGAAGCTGGTGCGCCCAGCAAGCAGTTTTTCAAATGCTGCTTGAATAACGCGCTCGGTGCGCGTGTCGACGCTGCTGGTTGCCTCGTCTAAGATGAGGATGTTAGGGTTCATCAACGCAACGCGGGCGATGGCTATGAGCTGGCGTTGACCTTGCGAAAGCCCACTGCCACGCTCGCCTAGTATGGTTTGGTATCCGTTGGGTAGGCGCATGATAAAGTCATGCGCGGCGACCATTTGCGCGGCGGCAATAACCTCCTCATCGGTCGCGTCGATACGACCATAGCGGATGTTATCCATAACGCTTGCGCTGAACAAAAACGTATCTTGCAGCACGATGCCAATTTGTGACCGCAGGCTGGCGCGCGTGACATCGCGAACATCGTAGCCATCAATACGGACTGCGCCCTGTGTCACGTCATAAAAGCGCGGGATAAGGTTAATGACGCTTGTCTTGCCTGCGCCTGTTGGACCAACGAAAGCAACCATTTGACCTGCTTTGACCTCAAAGCTCACATCTTTTAGCACGGGCTCACCGGCGACATACTCGGCGCGCACATTGTCGAAGACAACGTCACCGCGTATTGGCGGCATGGTAATTGCGTTAGGCTTATCTGTAATGTCTACGGGGGTATCTAGGAACGAAAAGATGCGTTCGCCGCCAGCGATACCGCTTTGCACATTTGTCCAGAGCAAAGCAATTTGCTGGATAGGTTGTACCGCGCGCTGCACAAAGACGATGAACGCAAACACGATGCCAATCGTCACGCTATCGGGTGCGATAAAAGAGATTTCACCTAAAAGGGCTAAACCACCAATAACCACAACAATCCCGAGCGACACATAGCCAAGTGCCTCCAACACGGGCGACAGCGCGCTTGTGAACAGTGCCGCTTGCACGTTGGCGCGGCGGTTAGCGTCATTAGCTTGCTGGAAGTTTGCGATAGCCTCTTCTTCGCGATTGAAGGCTTGCAGCTCGCGTGCGCCCGCGATGTTTTCTTGCAAGTCAGCGTTGACGTTACCAATTTCGCGGCGTGCGCGCCTGAACGCCTTGCGCGCTTGGCTGCTGAAGTAGCTGGTAGTGAGCATCATCACAGGCAAAATGGATAGGCTGAGCAAGGCATAAGGCACGTTGGTCTGTAGCATGCGCACAACCACCCACGTCACGGTCACGGTGCCTAGCAGCACTTGTAACAAGGCAAAGCTAAACGTCTGTTGAAGGGTGTCTATATCATTGGTCACGCGGCTCATCACGTCGCCTGCCTCGTTGCGGCTGTAAAACCCAAGCGATAAGCGGTGGATGTGCGCGAAGAGATCGCGCTGAAGCGCACGAATGACGTTTTGACCGCACCAGCGCATAGTATGAAAGGCTAAGCCGGTCATGACGGCGTTCAAGACGATAACACCCAGCAAGGCCAACGTGAGCGTGCCAACGCCCGCCAAACGTTCGCCAAAGGACTCTGGCGCGTTCACAAGCCATGCCGCTTGTACGGTCGTAAACTGACAGGCAGCGGGGTCTTGCGGGAAAATATAGCAATCTACTGCCTCGCCGATGAGTTCGGGCAGCATGATAGAGCCCCACGCTGCTGTGCCTACAAAGACAAGAACAGCGATAAGCCCCAGCCAGTAGTGACGAAAATACTGCCAAAAGCGCAGTAGCGTCGCGCCAAGTTTTTGCGGCTTAGCTGTTTCTTGGTCGAGTACGCGGCGACCACCATCCATGAACATAGCGATTATCTAACCTTTCTCAACAACTTTGTCGTCAATAAGCTGCGATGTGTAAATCTCAGCGTAAAGCGGGCTTTCTTCCATCAGTTCGTAGTGCGTGCCAATTGCTTTGATTTCGCCTTTGTCAAGGATGATAATCTGGTCAGCATTGCGCGCAGTGCTGATGCGTTGGGCAATAACAAAGCTAGTACGTCCGCGCATGAGCGTTTCTAGCGCGGCTTGGATTTGGCGTTCTGTCGCAAAGTCTACGGCACTTGTGCTGTCGTCGAGAATCAGAATTTGCGGTTTGAGCAAGAGCGCACGAGCGATAGCAATACGCTGCTTTTGCCCGCCGCTAAGCGTGCTGCCACGTTCGCCTACAGGCGTGTCGTAGCCTTGCGGGAAGCTCATGATGAAGTCGTGAGCAGAGGCGGCTTTTGCTGCTTCAATTACTTCTTCATCGCTGGCATCAGAGCGTCCGAAAGCGATGTTCTCGCGGATTGTGCCGCTGAAAAGATTGGTTTCTTGCAGCACAATGCCAATTTGCGAGCGCAGGCTGTCCAGCGTCACGTCGCGAATGTCGATACCGTCAATGGTGATACGCCCCGACGTGACATCGTAAAAGCGCGGAATAAGGTTGATAATCGTGGTCTTTCCGCTTCCCGTTGCGCCAAGCAAGGCGATTGTTTGCCCAGCTTTGGCGTGAAATGTGACGTTTTTTAGAACAGCTTCGCTGGAATTGAAGTAACGAAACGTCACATTTTCGAAACTGACATTGCCTTGAATAGGCGGCAGCTCTATGGCATCGGGCTTGTTGGTTACGTCGCTTTGCGCGTCAAGAATTTCAAAAATGCGGTCAGCAGACGCGCTGGCTTGTGCCATTAGTGAGATAATAAAGCCAAGCTGTCCCAAAGGCAGAAAGAGATACACGAGATAGAGCGAAAACTTTTGGTATTCGCCTAGCGTTAGCTCACCGTAGATGAGCAGAGGTGAGGCAAAGTAGAGAATAGCAATCTGCCCGACCTGTGCAACGCTGAAGATGAGCGGAAAAAGCGTGGCGAAGGTGCGGCTGATTTTCATGTTTTGCGCAAATGTAGCGTCTGTGGCGGCATAAAAACGCTTTGCCTCATGTGCTTCCCGCACAAACGCTTTGACAACTTTAATGCCTGCGACATTCTCTTGAAGAATAGTGTTTAATTTCGAAAGACGCTTTTGCAGCTCAGCAAATAGCGGTTGGGAAATTTTGCCGAAAAAAGCAAAAAGCACCATCGAAATAGGCAAGATAGGCAAAACCACTAGGGCTAAACGCCAATTTGTCAAGAAAAGAATGACGAGCGTTACAGTGAGAAGCAAAAAGGCTTGTACTGCAGCAAGCAGACCTTGAGCAATGAAAAGCCGCAGCTTTTCGACATCATCTGTCGCGCGTATCATCAGCTGTCCAGTTTGGTTGCGGTCGTAGTAGCTGAACGAAAGACGGCTAATCTTGCTGAAGATAGCGTTGCGAAAATCAAACGCTAGACCTTGTGATGTCCACTCCGCCATATAGGTTTGCAGAAACGCAAAAGTGCCGCGCATCACAGCAAAGCCGACAATTAAAATTGCTGCGTTGACAAGCAGTTGTGGCGCGAGCAGGCGTGTCTGTGTTAATGAGTCAACGCTTTCGCCTAATGCGGCTATCGCGAGCGTACGAGCAATTTCTGGTTCAATTTTGAGCAGCTTATCGATGCGATAAGCGTCTGCTAGCGTGTTAATCATGCCTTGAATAAGCTCAGGAACGGCTAGCTGTGCTAGTGTTGCCACGACTAAGGCACTCAACGCAATGGCAACAGCGCGACGGTGATGGCCGAGATAGCCAACAGCACGACGCAACGCGCTTGGTGGGCGTTCTTGGGCAGAAGATGCAATTTGCATAAAATCCCCTGTGAGAGCTAGTGGTAGTTATGATGACACATTGAAAGTCTAAGAGTGATTAGGTATTTGTCAATCATACCAATGGCTAGGATGGTCTGTTGGTTCAAAAGGTTTAGCGACAAAATCGTTATAATAGGTTATAATGCCACACGTGCTGTATTCTCCGATATGGGCAATCACAGGAATAGGGGGAGAACGTGTTAGATTTAAGCGGTACGACGATTAAGTCGTACAAAATTACTGAAAAATTGGGAACAGGCGGATTTGGCGCAGTCTACAAGGCAGTACAATCGCCCATCAACCGCGAAGTTGCTGTCAAAGTAATCCTTCCCGAATACGCTAACCGTCCGGAGTTTATCCAACGTTTCGAAACAGAAGCCCAACTGGTGGCGCGGTTAGAACATCCTTACATCATCCCTCTTTACGATTATTGGCGCGAACCTAACAGCGCGTTTTTGGTGATGCGTTATTTGCGCGGTGGGAACTTGCGCGAGTGGATTGAAGAGCATGGCGCGCTGGCACCTGAACTTGTTGCTCAAATGGTAGGGCAAATTGGCTCAGCACTAGCACTCGCACACCGCAACGATGTGGTGCATCGTGATATTAAAAGCGACAACGTGCTTATTGATGATGAGATGAATTTTTATCTCACAGATTTCGGTATCGCTAAAGACTTGGTTGCCAACGTCAACCTGACCAACGATGCCATCTTAGGAACGCCAGCCTATATCTCGCCAGAACAGATACGTGGTGAAAGGGCAACAGGGCGCAGCGATATTTATGCCCTAGGCATCATGGCATACGAGGCTTTAGCGGGGGCAAAGCCGTTTTTTGACATGACTCCTGCAACGGTGCTGTTTAAGCAACTCAACGAACCCTTGCCCGACATTACCGAAAAAATGCCAAACCTCCCACAGCAAGTGAACATCGTCTTGCAACGAGCGACAGCGAAAGATCCAGACCTGCGTTACGATGATGTGTTAACGTTTGTGCGCGAGCTACAGGCTGCGTTGCAAGGCGTTTTTGCTAGCATCACAACGGGCATGATAGCTGGTATTTCGAGAACCATCATCGACACAGAAGATTTCTTCGTACCACGTGCTAATCCTTTTAAGGGCTTGCGCGCGTTTCAGCAAGCAGATGCCCAGGATTTCTTTGGTCGCGGCGCGTTGATTAACCGTTTAGCCGAACGTCTTAGGGAGAATCATCCTTTTGCAAATTTTCTGGCAGTCATCGGACCAAGCGGCAGCGGGAAGTCGAGCGTGGTAAAAGCAGGCTTGCTTCCCAAAATACAGTCAGGCGAATTTAATCCTGACGTGAAATATTTTGTGGCGGAGATGGTGCCCGGCACGCATCCTTTAGAGGAGCTAGAAGCCGCGCTGCTTAGCGTTGCGCCTCGTGAAGTTCCCGATATGATGACTCAGCTAGAGAAAGATGCGCGCGGACTTATCCGCACAGTAAAGCGCATCTTGCCGGACGAATCTTCACAATTAGTGCTGTTGATTGACCAGTTCGAAGAAGTTTTTACGCTCATTGGCAGTGAGAAGGAGCGGCAGCACTTCTTAGACATGATTGTGGAAACCGTTAATGATGCGCGCAGCCGCGTTATCTTTCTCATTACGATTCGCGCGGATTTTTACGATAAGCCGCTTATGTACAGTGGGTTTGGTGAACTTATTCGCCAGCGTAACGAGCTTGTGCTTCCTCTAACACCGCAAGAGATTGAGGAAGCGGTAGTTGCGCCGGTTAAAAGGGTAGGGTTGTCAGTAGAACAGGGGTTAGTGAATACAATTGTTAAAGACGTTAAACAGCAACCCGGTGCGCTGCCGCTGCTCCAGTACGCGCTTACCGAGCTATTCGAGCATCGTGAAGGGCGTGTGCTAACGCTAAAAGCCTACGAAGAGATTGGTGGCACGAGCGGCGCACTCGCAAGGCGTGCAGAAGAACTTTACAATGGCTTCTCTGAGATAGAAAAAGAAGCAACGCGCCAGCTTTTTCTGCGTTTGGTTACTTTGGGCGAAGGTGCTGAAGATACACGTCGCCGTGTGACACAAGAAGAAATCTTTTCTTTAGAGCGTTATGCGCAGGTGCTGTCTAACGTTATCGAAGTGTATGGGAAATATCGTCTGTTAACGTTCGACCATGACCCACAAAATCGCGCTTCGACGGTTGAGGTTGCGCATGAAGCCCTCATTCGTCAGTGGGAACGGCTGCGGAACTGGTTGGACGATAATCGTGAAGGCTTGCGTATCCAGAGACGGTTAACACAAGCGAGCGACGAGTGGCTTAACAGCAACAAAGACCGCAGCTATTTGGCGCGTGGTTCGCGCTTACAGCAGTTTAGCGATTGGGCGAGCCGCAGCGATGTAGTACTTAACCAATCGGAACAAGCCTACCTGGAAGCATCGCTCGCCGAACGTGACGCACAGCTCAAAGAAGAAGCAGCACGTTTAGCGCGTGAACGCGAATTAGAGGCTCGTGCGCGCAACAGGCTGCGCATGTTAGCCGTATTTATGACAGTTGCTGCGTTTGTTGGGCTTGGCTTAGCTGGCTTCGCTTTCTCGCAGAGCCAACAGGCGATTGCTGCGCGCGAGCAAGCCGAGCTAAACGCTGCCGAGACGCGCAGCCTTGCGTTAGCATCGAATGCACGTAACGCCCGCGCAAGCGACGACCCACGCCTCGCGCTTGCCTTAGCGTTGCAAGCAGAAAAAGCCTTCAAACCCGTGTCGAACGAGGTATTTCGCACATTGTCCGACATTGTGTATGCGCCCGGCGCGCGCCGGCTGTACGACACACACACCGCGTCTGTCACGGCTTCAAGCATCAGCCGCGATGGTGTCTACAGCCTGACGGCAGGGCTAGACGGCAAGATTTACGCTTGGAACAACCAAACTGGCGAGCGTGTGTTTTCGTTGGATGTGGGCGATGCTGTTGTGACTTCTTTAGATTTCTCGCCGAATGGTGACATCTTTTTGACGGCATACAAGTCGGGTGACCTGCGCTTGTGGAAGTTTCCCGAAGGGGAAGTCATTCAAGCGTGGAAAGCGCACGCTATTGGCGCGTTAGATGCGGCGTTTTCGCCTGACGGCGCATTCATCGCCAGTGCTGGCGAAGACAAGATGGTGCGCCTATGGGATGGTAAAACTGGCGCATTGGTGCGTGAATTTGCCGGTCACATCGGAGCGGTGCTGCGTGTCGCGTTTAGCCCTGATGGCACGCGGTTGCTCTCTAGCTCGGCGGATGAAAACGTGGCAAATGACCCTAACGACCAGGTTGAACGCGCGTTAAAACTTTGGGATGTGGCTACTGGCGAAATGCTGCTAACTATTCAGCCTGCTTCGGGTTACGTGCGTGCTATTGCTTATTCTCCCGTTGGAGATAGATTCGCAGCGGGGCTTTGGGACAGCAACAACAGCGGCAATATTCGTGTCTACGACGCTGCAACGGGTCAAGAAATCCGCCGTCTTTATGGACACACAGATGTCATCACTGACATTGTGTTTACGTCCGATGGATTGAGCATGGTGAGCGCGTCATGGGATAAAACCGTGCGCATTTGGAATATTCAGCGTGGCACGGAAACCCAGTCGTTTACAGGCTTTGAAGACCGTGTTACCAGCATGAACCTCAGTCCAGACGACGAATTCTTGCTCATTACGCAAGGCAACATCGGTGACAATTACCAGTTTGTCAACCGCGCTAACAACAGCAATGTCTGGTGGTGGGACACCAAATCGCGCGACCAACGCGCGGTATTCAGGGGTTACGCAGATTGGCATTGGACAGTAGACATTAGCCCTGACGGGTTACTTGCGGCTAGCGGCGGCGGTCCTTTGCGTCTTCCAACCGACACCAGCAAGTTAGATGTGGGCGTGCGTGTCTGGGATATTGCAACCCTTGACGTTTTGTGGGTGCTAAAGGGTCATACCAACACCGTAGATAGCGTCAAATTTCATCCCGACGGCAAGCACCTGCTGACTTCGAGCTGGGATGGCACAGCTATACTTTGGGATTTATCCACAGGAGAGCAAGTCCGCATCTATACGCACGGCGACCGCATTTTCAAGCTCGCTCTAAGCCCTGACGGTAGTTTGTTCGCAACAGCGGGTGCTGATGATGTTGTACGCTTGTGGAACACAGAAACAGGCGAAGAAGTGCGCGTGTTCGCTGGACACACAGGCGATGTTAACGGCGTGAGCTTTAGTCCTGACATGCGTTATCTAGCCACTGCGTCGTCAGACCAATCCGTAAAGCTCTGGCTTGTGGAAGATGCGTCGCTTGTTAAGACGTTCAAAGGTCATACCAACACGGTAAATGAGGTTATCTTCACGCCTGACGGCACCAGCATCATCAGTACCTCATGGGATGACAGCGTACGCCTATGGAGCATTGCGAGCGGCGAACAACTTCAGCAGTTTGTCGGTCACTCTGACAACACCTTTGGGGTTGCCGTCACACGCGACGGAAAGCATTTGTTTACGACCTCAACCGACCGCACGGTGCGCCTTTGGGATGTGGCAAGCGGCGCAGAGCTGCACCGTTACAGCGCGCACACCAACTGGGTGCAAGAGGTTGCTCTTGCGCCTGATGAGAGCTTTATTGTTTCAGCTGGGCAAGATTTAGTCTCTCGTGTTTGGAACGTCGCGCTGACGGCTGAGCAATTGGTCGCTTTTGCGCAGGAAGCGCGGTATATCCGTGAGCTTACGCCTGCTGAGTGCGAAACCTACCGACTAGAGTACTGCCAGTAGCTCATTGGGTGCGCTGATTGCGAAGGTAAGCAGCGGTTGCCCCAACAAATACACCGAGTTGAAGCACCACTAGCACGACAAGCCACCAAGGCGGTGTCTGTGTTGGCGGTGTATGTTCTGATGCTTGCGTCTCAAGGGCTTTGGGCGTGGGCGTAAGCGTTGGCGCAAGCGTGCGCACCATCACGATAGATGTGGGTGGCGCGATAAAGGTAACAGGCGGCAGCATGTCAGCCGCAGTGACGCTAGGCTCAGGTGTGCTGGTCTTTGTGGGTAGAGGCGTATTCGTAGGCGTTTGTGTTGCCGTTGCGGTGGGTTCAGGACTGGGGGTATACGTGCCATTTTTAGGGGGAACAAGAAAAACGCTGCCTACTTTAAGCTGGCGGATGTCTGCCTCGCTCATTCCATTGATGGAAAGCATATAGGGAATATCCGCCCATGTGTAGCCATAAATAAGCGCGATCTCGCCCAAAGTATCACCTGCTTGGACTTCATGCATGATGTTACCTACAGCATCAATGCCAACAACAAAGGACGGTTGTGGGCGGGCGGATGACGTTGATGCGCTGCCGCTGCTACTACTTGAACCTGTACCGCCTGTTGGGCTGCTTGTGCCGCTGTTGCCAAAGACTAACACAAAGGCTTGTCCGCCCTCGCCGCTCGCAACGCCAATGCCTATTTCGTCATAATGGGAATTCGTAAGCCCAGCATAGTGAACTGGTGAATTAACCCAAAAAGTCCATGCGTCTGAAACGCGAGCGTTAGCTCCCATGTAGATGTTTTCGCTGACCCAGTTTGACGTATAGCCAGCAGCGCGAGCGCGGTCACGTGGGCTGCTGCCATTATCTTGCGTGTGGCTTACTTGGGCGGTATCTGCCATCCAGCGCGCGTGTGCTTGTGCAGCGGCGGTAAGCGCGCTGTTTAACGTGTAGTGTGGCAACCCGAGCGAAGCGCGCAAGCTGTTGATGCGACCGAGCAGGTCGCTGGCGACATCTTGTGCGTTGGATGGCTGCCAAAACACGAACAAGATAAGAAACGCAATAAACGGTCGCTTGACTATGCTGAGTTTCATAGTCGCCATGATACCCAATGAATTATCGCAATGCTTGACGAGTTGCCTACGAAAAAGGGGCGTGTCATACGCCCCATTCTACCTTTTAGCTCGTCGCGCGCTCACCAAGACGGCGTTCTGTGCCAAGTAAAAGGCTGCGAATGTTTTCGCGAAACCGCCAATAAATCATGCCGCTGATGGACACGATGTAAGCAAGAAGATGTGTGTTAAAATAGCCTTGCGCAACCAGCACAGTGAGCCAGATGAACGCTAGCGTGAATGCCGCAAGCACACCTAGCGAGGCGTAGCGCGTGATAACAACAAGAACAACGCCAAGCGTCACCATGACAAGGATGATTTGTGGCGGTGCAATCACGAGCATCGTGCCGAAAGCTGTTGCACCGCCTTTGCCACCGCGAATAGTAAGTCGCCCTTTATTGGTGACAGTGTTGATGAGCGACGCAAACAGCGACCAATTATGTCCAACAACGACGACAATCGCACTCAGCGTAAACGCTAGCCATGAGTTGCTTGGCAACATGAACAGCGCAATAACCACCGCGACGATGCCTTTAAGCGCATCTAGGACAACAGTAAGGATGCCCCAATGCAACCCAAGCGCACGTGCCATGTTCGTGCCGCCCATATTGCCGCTGCCCACTTCGAAGATGTTAATGTTACGCAACTTGCCGATAAGATAAGCTACTGGGATAGAACCGATGAGATAGCTCAATAAGATGATGGTAATGACCGCACCCCAATCGGTGTTCATGTGTGTTTTCTCCTTGTGGTGAAAATTTATTGACTATAGTAACACGCTCTCGTGTCGCAAGTTGCTTGAGGAAAATGCGTTTAGTCTTGTGTTTTGCTTAATTTTTGCAAGTACAAAGGCATGTTTGTGCTAAAAAGCATTTGTTCGAGTGCTAACAGGTCTTCTCCCCAAGTCACCTTGATTTGTTGTGGATGGGATGCGTGTTCGACAACTGCGCTGTGAATGAATTTCCCAAACGTGAAGAAAGCATCGTGATGTTGTGTAGCTTCTGTTTCTTGTGACAGCGTGTCCTGACAAGGTATCAGATGGCGCAAATAACCAATCGCGCTGTCTGTTGTGACGACAATCACGCTGTCAAATTCGCTCAAATAAGCAGGGGCGCGTAGGGTAATGCGGTCTGGTTGTGTTGGCGCAGGATTGGGGTACGCAGTCATCACAAGGTCATCTAGCGGTGCAATGCGCATTTCGGCATCAAGAGCCGCTTGGATACCAGAACGCGCAAAAATGCTTGCGGCTGCGCTTGGAGGGCAAATCTTGTCCACGATGAGAATACGACCGAGCGGTGTTACACGCCGTATACCACGCAGCACCGCGCTTAACGTTCCCCAGTTAATTGCAGGCGAAGCCCCTAACGCATAGCCCAAATTCGCAAAAAGCAGCACACGTGCAGCCTTATAAGCACTTAGCGGCGGCGTATAGACAAACGTTTCAAGCAAAGCCTGCTTAATGACTGCGAGATTTTTAGGTAAAGCCATTGTGAAAACCTTTGCTCATTACTCTGGCAAGATAAGTTTTTCCGCCGCTTTTTTCTTCGTTGTCTCAGGGCGGCGGTCGTAGCGGCGCGTAGTGTCAACAGAGCTGTGTCCCGCGATATTGGCGACGGTCGCAATGTCTACGCCCAAGTCCAGCATGTCACCAACAAAGGTTCGTCGCAAGTCATGCGGGGACAAGCGTTTGACTCCCGCTTGTTTTGCGCGCTTCGCCAGCATATCGTAAATGCTCTGGCTGACCATGCCGCGCTTGCGCAGCTTACCATTTTTGAGGATAGGCACGAACAGCATGCCCGTATCTGCGTCGTAGAGTTTGCGCCACTGCAACAAAGCGCGCAGTGCTGCCCCTGTAACGTAGACAATGCGTTGCTTGCGACCTTTGCCCTTGCGCACTTTCAGCGTCCCTTCTTGTGGGTCAAAATCTTCGCAGCGCAAACTGACGAGCTCGGAGCGGCGCAACCCACAGCTGTATAGAAGCGCGATAATGGCGTAGTCGCGCACGCCTGCGGGGGTGTCGTCGGCTTTACACGCTTGCAAAAGCTGGCGCACTTCTTGCTGGGCGAGACTGCGTCCAGAAGGCAAAAAACGTGCTTTGACGTTTTGAATGTCAACGGCACGTTGATACTCTTCTGCTGTGGTGTAGCCCAGTCGCCATGCCTCTTTAAGCACGCCGCGCAACGCGGAAAGCATCCGATTAGCACTAGAAGGGCTGTAGCGATTGGCAATACGCGCACGAATGGCAGCAGTGTGTTGATAGCGCAAACGCGCCCAATTAAAGTGCAACATCTCGAGGTCGCTGACAGCCTCTACAGACTTGTCGTACATCATGGCGATGATGGTGCGCAAGGCATTGCGCATGGTGTAGCGTGACAGCTCAGAAGTTAAGCTGTTGAGATAGATCGCCGCCGGGTTCATGTCCGGGGCAAGCATTTCGGGCGCAGCAAGTGCCTCGCTCTGTATATCTAGGGGAACAATCTTGCGTGTCATAAATCGACCATCTTTGCGCTTACTTTGTCTATTTTAAGCGGCATGCTAGATTTATGCACGGGTTTACTTGGTCGTCACGACGCGCTTCCACAGCGTTGTAAGTGGCAGCTTGCGCACGCGCACGCGCCAGTATACAAGCAACCACAAATGCAAGCGTGCCATGAACAGCGCGAGTGTCCACAAGCGTTCGCGCCAAGTCTTGGGATAACGGAGCGCGAACAAGGCACCATCGCGTATTTCTAACCACGCTGAGCGCATTTTTACCGGTGATTGTGTGACATAGGACTGGGTGTAACCACCCGCCGAGCGCACTTTTTGCCTTAGCCAGTCGCGATACGTCGCGGGATATTTAACAAAGACATGAGCTTGCGGCGCGTAGGCAATGCGTTTGCCTTGTTCGGCGATACGATGAGAAATCACCGCATCTTCCGCAAGCGCATCTTCAGGAATGTGCGGCACAAGGCTCTTGCGATAGGCAAACAGATAGCCGCTACAGAGTAAAAACTGTGACTCAGCAGCACGGCGTTCACGGGCAGCATGCGCGGCATCGGTGAGCAAGTGCGACCAGTAACCCAGCATAGTATCGCGCGGGCTGGTGCTAATAGGGCGTGCGGTTACTGCGCCAACTTGCTCGTCTGCTAGAGCCGCTTTGAGTGCGTTGACAGCATGCTCAGCGATATACACGTCCCCATCGGTCAACACTAAGATTTCATGACGGGCTGCTTGCTTGCCAATGTTAAGGGCGGCGGGCTTGCCGCGTTGGTAATCGGCGACATAGCGTACACGCGCGTCTTGTGCTTGGTAAGCGAGAGCAATGTCCCGTGTCGCGTCGTCGGGCGCAATCACCAAAAGCTCGTCTTCAGAACCCAACTGGGATAGGCAAGCGTCTATTGCTTGGCGTATCGTGCGAAGTTCTTGAAAAGACGTGAGTAAGACGCTAAGCATGGTGCATCGTCTCAGTGAATACTTGGGCTGTTCGTGAGGCAACATGTTGCCAAGAAAAATAGTCCGCAAGCTCGACACAGGCGTTTTGGTAGCGCGTGCGCAACTCAGGATGCTGGTAAAGGTAGCGTAGCTCATCGGCAAGAGCTTGGCTGTCGGCTGGGGGTACAAGCGAAAGCTGGCGACGATGCTGCAACGTTGGTTCGTCAGGTGGCAAGCTAGTGCTGACGACAGCGCAATGGTTTTGCAAAGCAGCGACAAGGCTCGTACGCCGATAACTTGCGCCATCTAAAAAGGGTAGAGCAATGACATCACAGGCTTGCAAGGTCTTGCTGATAGTCTCGTTGTTCTGATAGTCTGTCCAATGCACGCTGTCGCTGAGGTTAAGCTCTTGCACAAGGGCATCTAACGTCTCAACATAGGCTTTGTTCGTTGGTCCGCTGTCACGCCCGCCCAACATCGCTAGCTTGACAGGGATGCCTTCGATTTGCAGCTTATGTACCGCCTTAAGCAGGTACTCTACGCCGCGATTAGGATAAAGAAAGCCAAAATGACCCACGAGAAACTCATGCGGTGCTGCGTTTAATGTTGCTCGCGTCGCCTCGCGCTGGGCTATATCTTGTGGCACACGCAGAATGTCGCTCGCAATGGGAACAGTGTAAAGATGCGGCAAGTGCGCTAAGCGAGCGGCATCCTGATGGTTGCTCACAATCGTCGCGTTGGACTTAGCGGCTAGATGTCGCACAACCCAATCTCTTATCTTACCCGCCTTAGGGAAAAGGTAAGGTGGCAGAAGGTCATGAAACGTTGTAACGAGCGGACAAACTTTTAACAGATAGGGCAAAAAATGGACGCTAGCTGACATGCCGTAGATAGCCGTCTGGTAGTGTAGGTTGACCACATCAAGCCTGTTGTCGCTTGCCCACTTGTTGACACGCCGCCACGTTGACAAATCCCAACGCCGCACAGTGTTCTCAAGATTGACATTGGCGCGATTATCTTGGCAAGTACTGTGCGTCAGCAGGAACACCTGATGCCCCAACTGCTGCAGCTGTGGCACAAGCTGCCACAAATAAGAGGCTATCCCGCCCTTTTGGGGCGGGTACTCACCTGTGATAATGCCAATTCGCATAAAAGGTTAAAAAGCTCTTTCGGGACGTGCAGTGGCGCGAACTTCTACCATGAGTTTCTTGAATTGGTCAAAGTATAGCTGCTGCTTTGCGTCACTCATGGCAACCGCAGGGTTCGGATGAACCTCGACCATCAACCCATCTGCACCGCTTGCTTTGGCAATGCGCCCAAAGGGAATCGCCAAATCACGACGACCTGCCGAGTGCGAAATGTCAACAATAACGGGAAGGTGCGTTTCCATCTTGAGCAGTGGCACCGCGCCAATATCGAGTGTGTTGCGTGTTTCTTCGTTGAACGTGCGAATGCCACGCTCCATGAGGATAATTTGCGTGTTGCCGCCCGCTGCAATGTATTCTGCAGAATAGATTAACTCTTTCAGTGTGGCAGAGAAATGACGTTTGAGGATAACCGGCTGGCGTACTTTGCCTAACGCTTTCAGGAGAAAGCTGTTTTGCATGTTGCGCGCACCAACCCAAAAGATGTCGACGTAATCAGACATCATAGGAATTTGTGAGGCATCCATAATCTCACTAACGACCACCAAGCCATATTTATTGGCAACTTGGCGCGCAATCTTCAAGCCATTTTCGCCAAGCCCTTGAAAGTCATAGGGCGACGTACGTGGCTTAAAAGCCATACCACGCATAATCTTCACGCCTTCTTCGGCAAGCAACGCGCCAACAGCATCCATTTGTTCAAAGCTCTCGACTGCGCAAGCACCAGCGATAACTTCGAAGCTGCCGTTGCCAATTTGTGTGCCATCGGGTAGCGTGATGACGGTTGTGTCGTTAGGGGCTTTGCGCTGAACGATAATCTTGGCGCGCGCTTCGCGCTCTTCGAGTGCCAATGAGGCTTTGAAAATTTCCTTAAAAAGGTGCTTTACTACGTCGTTGCTAAAAGGTCCTTGGTTTGCCAGCTGCAAGGCGTTGAGCATCTCGGCTTCGCGCTGCGGGTCGTATAACTGAACCCCAAGCTCTGTTTGCAACCTACCAATTTCAGAGGCAATTGCCGCACGCTTGTTCAACAATTCCAGAATCTGGAGGTTTATCTCATCAATTTGGCGACGCAGTGTTTGTATGGTTTGTTCAGGCATTGGCTTGCATCCTTAAAGGTGTTGAGGCGAGTTTGTGATAGAGATAGTCGACACATATTTTAATGCCATTCTTTGAGAAATTCGAGAACGGTGTTGCTAAAAGCCTCTGGGTTTTCTAAGTGTGCCGCGTGTCCAACATTGGGCAGTACCACGTGTTGCGCATGGGGCATGTGCTGACACATGGACTCAGCAATCGCCACAAATTTTGCATCTTGTGCGCCGCTTAGCAAAAGCACTGGCAGCCTTAGCTGGTGTAAGCGGTTGCGGTGTGAGGTTTGCACGCCGGTGCCATGACCTCGCAAGCTGTTGGCTAAGCCTATTGGATTGTTTTGCAGCCTCTGGTCGCGCTGTTGCTGGCGAATGTTATCGGGAAGTTTG
Source organism: uncultured Anaerolineae bacterium (assembly GCA_938022205.1). GTDB lineage: Bacteria > Chloroflexota > Anaerolineae > Aggregatilineales > Phototrophicaceae > JANWYT01. Next base: position 183,946 of record CALIEB010000026.1, read on the forward strand.
CTTTGTGTGTGCCAAAGAGGAAGAGCTTCCCACTCGGCAACGAACGCCGCAATGCCTCGCGCGATAATGCGTTCGGCGAGTGCATCATCGCTTTGGCGGCGTGCTTCGCGCTCTTGGTCATCGGCAATGCCATCACTTGCGCTCTCGAGGATGAGCGTTTTCAGCAGGTTCGTATGGGCAAGGGCAAAATCTAATGCAATGCGCCCGCCCATAGAATAGCCTAGCAAATGAAAAGGACGCGCGCCAAAAATCGCTTGTGCAAGCTGACATAGGTCATCACGCAACTGTGCAAAGGTATAGCGACTTGGGTCAGACGGCACAGAAGTATTGCCATGCCCGAGCAAGTCAGGTGCGCACACGTAGTAACGCGAAGCAAACCTTTGGGCAATGTCTTGCCATGTAAGACCGCTGCCAGTAAACCCGTGTAGAAGCAAAATAGGCGGATTTTGTGAGTTCCCCCAAAGGTGCAAGTGGTACGTTACGCCATTATGCTTGAAGTCCATCGACAAGCATCGCTTTCACTTGTTGTCGTGCCACTTTGCCCGATTCTGTAAGCGGTAATGCCTCTACCAACATAAGGTCACGAGGCAATTTATAGCGCGCAAGTTTTTCGGCGCAAAACGCAAGCAGCGCGTCTTTCGTGAGATGGGGAGAAGACGCTGCAACCATGCCCACAGGACGTTGCCCCCATTCTTCATCGGGAATACCAACAACACAAGCGTCGCGCACAAGCGGATGTGTCTTAAGCACTGCTTCTATTTCGGCTGGGTAGATATTTTCGCCGCCGCTGATGATGAGGTCACTTCGTCGCTGTAACACCCACAAATCGTTATCTTGGTCAAGATAGCCTATGTCGCCTGTGTAAAGCCAGCCGTCGCGTAAGACGCGGTGGGTTGCTTCGGCATGATAGAGATAACCCACCATTATTGACGGGCTTTTAACGATGATTTCGCCTTCACGTCCATAGGGCAGCTGCTCGCCATTCTCATCAACAATTGCAATCTGATAGAACGGCAAGGCGTGTCCTGCTGTGCCACCTTTGCGCGTGACGGTGTCAGGTAAGGCGGTAGCAACTTGTGAGCAAGCCTCTGTAAGCCCATAAGTCGTGGCGATAGGCAGATGCATATCACGCGCCTGTTGGATAAGTGCCGCGTCGGGAGCTGCGCCGCCCAGCAAAATAAGACGCAGCGAGGCAAAAATTTCAGGATTGGGTTGCAGCGCGAGCATGCGGTACAGCATCGTGGGAACAAGTGACACCAGTGTCGTGGCATTTTCGGCGAGATACGTGTTCACTTGTTGCGCGTCGAAACGTGGCAGCAGTTGCACGGCAGAGCCGTAAAGACAGCAACGGAAGAGAATGCTCAAACCGCCCACGTGGTAAAGCGGCAGCACACACAGCCAGCGGTCGCTCGGCAGTGCGCCGAGATGGTAGGCAGAAGCTAAAGCACTCGCAAAAAAGTTCTCTTTGGTAAGCAGCACAGGCTTGGCAACACCGCTTGTGCCGCTTGTGAAAAGGATGACAAAGGGATGCAAGGCTGTATCAATACGCTCTTGCGAAGATGACACACGAGCAAGGTCGCTACCTTCTGCGACCCACTGACAATGGACGGCTTGAAGTTGGGCTTCTTGCTCATGGGCAGTCAAGCGCGTGTTAAGCAGCAAAAGCACTGCTTCAAGTCGCAAAACCGACCAAATAGCCAAAAAAGACTGCAGAGTAGCTTGAGGTTTGATGGCGACAATGTCACCTTGCCTTACGCCAGATGCCTGCCACTTTGCAACCAATTGTTCTGTTTGTTGGTAAATTTGTGCGTATGTCCATCTGCCTTCTGGCGTGACGAGCGCGAGTGCGTGCGGCGTTGTTTGCGCGCGAACCGCTAGCCAATCTGATAACAGCGTATTTACCAACACTTATAGCAACTCCACCATCGTTGCATCTACTGTTTTCAAAAACGCAACAGCTTCGTCCATTGTGTTAAACATTCTGAACCGCTGCTTGCCTAATTGCGCGCCTATTGTGCCAAGAAACTTTAGACCTGCGGTTGTGTTGGGGTCTATCACAAGTACCCATCCTGATAGCGGGCTTTGTTTAATGTGCTTAGCAAGTTCAGCGACATTGAAGACAGAAGGGTGTACACCTGTTCTTTGGGTTAAGTCAATAAATGTGTTCACAAAAGGTGGTTTCCCATCAACCAACTTTCGGTCGATTTCATTGATGACATTTATAAGCGTTTCTAAGGTCAATTCACCAACGACTGTGATTTTAACAACGCGACCTTCTACAAGCCATTCGCTAGATGCTAACATGATGGTATCCTCACAATGCAAGTCTGCGTTAGATAACGGCGAAGTCTGTTATCTAGCTAAGTTATTATGGCGTAAGACTAGCCCTTCACACAAGCGAGAAAACGACATGTTTAAGCGCGTTTTGGTGTTTATAATCGGCATCTTGTGCCTCGCGTTGGTGCTTAGCCAAGTCAACTGGCAGCAATTTGTCGTCTTTTGGCAGCACATCCCGTTCGTCTATCTCGCTTGTGCGTTTATTGCTTATGCGGCACTAAACGGCTTTCGCACGCTTCGTTACGTGACATTCTTAAGCAAGCCAAGTGTGCCACTACATGAACTTTTCTTCATTGGCGTGTATCACAATTTTCTTGTGCGTGTGCTGCCCTTTAAGCTAGGAGAAGCTACCTACGTTGTTTTACTGCAACAACGCTTGAAGCGAACTTATTCTGAGGGCATCAGCAGTCTTATTGCTGCGCGCTTGTTTGAGTTGTTCGTTATTATCGCCGTTTTAGGAATTACAGTGCTGTTAGATATCAGTGAGGTTGCACTTTCTCAAGCGATGCCACAGCTGTTTGCGTTGTTTGCGATGGGCATTGCATTGGTTGTCGGGTTTTATTGGAGCGGCACGATTTTACGTTGGCTGCTTCGCTATCTGGGAAGGGCGATGCCGACAACACTGAACAACGCAGCTACTAATTTCGCAGACAATTTAGAACGCTTGCGTGAACCCTCAAGGTTTACAAGGGGACTGGTATGGTCTTTGGGAACATATGCCGCTAGTTTCACGACAAACGCGCTTTTGCTTTCGGGATTAACTGTTGAGATGAGCCTATTTCACCTTGTGCTAGCGGTCAGCATTGGCATGTTTGCAACAGCATTTCCGTTTAACATAAGCGGCTTTGGCACGGTAGAGCTGGGTTGGGTGTTTGCTCTAACGACCTTTTCTGGTTATGGTGTAGCAGAAGCAGCTACTGTTGGGTTATTTCTCAACATGTTTCAAGTTGTTTGTGCGGCAGCACTAGGGTTCGTAGGCTGGATTTACCTTAGTTATACCGCTGCGCCTCACTAAACTCGCTAATGATGTTAGAATTGTTGCGTAATGGCACATATGAGCAAGGAGATTGTCGCTCATGACATCGCAAAACACAGTTAAAACGGTCTTTCTTATGGGGCTTCTGATGGCACTTTTTGCCGTTTTGGGAGCAGTAGTGGGTGGCTCAACGGGCATGTTTTACGCCATTATTTTTGGTGGCGTTTCTAACCTGATTGCTTGGTTTTTTTCAGATTCTTTGGCGTTGTCCTCACAGGGTGCTAAAGAGCTAAGCGTAAAGGAAGCTCCGCAGCTGCACAATCTGGTTGACCGCATTGCCAAAAGCGCAGGAATTCCTAAACCGCGCGTTTACCTAATCCAATCGCCAATGGTGAATGCTTTTGCGACAGGACGTAGCCCAGAGAACGGAGCAGTTGCGGTCACAACGGGCATTCTGCAAGCTCTAACGCAAGAAGAACTAGCGGGCGTTATTGCTCATGAAATCGCACATATTCGCAACCGCGACACGTTAATTGCCACAATCGCAGCGACAGTAGCAGGTGCAATTACCTCGCTGGCACAAATGGCACAATGGATGGCAGTGTCACAAGCAACGCATCAAAGACAACAGAGCAAAGACAACTCTTCCGCAACTTTTGCGCTCATTGCCTCACTGCTTATGGTGTTTTTAGCTCCTATCGCGGCAGCCATCATTCAAATGGCAATTTCGCGTTCACGCGAGTATGCCGCAGACGAAGACGGTGCGCGCTTTTTAGGCAACCCGGAGCCGTTAGCCAGTGCTTTGGAAAAAATAGAGCGTTCGGTGGCAAACGCTGTGCCGCGCCAACTCAACCCTAGCATGTCGCATCTTTATATCATTAACCCGCTGAAAATGAGCGGGCTGCAGGGGTTATTTCGCACGCATCCACCCACCCGAGAGCGTATCGCACGCTTGCGTTCGCTACGCTTCTAGCTTTGAAGGTAGGCTTGGTGCTGCAAATCTTTAGGGGGCTTGCGTGCGAGCAGTTAAACTCGCACGCAAGCAGCCTATAAGTTGCTTAAAATCATGGTCGGCACGATGCTGCCGCCGCCCGCTGTCACGTTAAGCAGCGATAGTGATGAGACGCGCGTCATACAGCCTTCGACACTTACGCCGTTGAAGCAATAAGGGTCTGCATCCACAAAGCGTGGGCTGATGTCAACGCTGCCGTTTAGCCACATGGGAAAAGGGCGTTCGACAATCGTAACCTTTTCTTGTGCTACAAAAGGACGAGAAAGTGCTGTCTGTAAGGCATCCTCCCAGACTTCGTCAGAACACTCCCATCCCAGCATAACGCCGGAGCCACCGTATTCGTCATTGGGCTTCAGCACAAAACGCTCGCGGTTGCGCTGTAAAAATGGCACAAGGTCGACTTCTTTGCCTTCGTATAACGTCTTCCGTTCTTCAACGACGCGCGTCCATGGAATGTGGTCTTGAATAGCTTGTTTTTGGCGAGGGGTAAATAGGTGCTGGTTACGCTCATCGCTCAAAACAGCAAGGCTCGCTTTCTTTGCCATCATCTTGGCACTAATCGAGTTGGTGATAAACACGTTGCCATCGCGCAGTGCGCGGTAGACGGGGTTATCCATGCCCATGCGTTCA
>CALIEB010000027.1 GCA_938022205.1 uncultured Anaerolineae bacterium
GAGCTGTGGGGGTACACCTGGTCCCATTCCGAACCCAGAAGTTAAGCCCGCAAGCGTTGATGGTACTGCACTGGCAACGGTGTGGGAGAGTAAACCATCGCCAACCTAATGAATCTCCCTCGCGCCTTTTTTTTATGCCCCCTTATTATCTTTAACGCTTTGTCTAGTCGCCATGTTTACCGATAAGCAAGTCGTAGAAGGCGCGCAGCGCGGCGGTTTCGATACCCCGTGTGGGCAACGCACTGAAATGTCCCACATAGTCAGGATGGGTTGCTCGCGAGGCTTGTGGCTGCGCTAGCGTGTGGCAGGCGGCGCAAGAGAACCCACGCGCGTCCGCCGCATAGAACAAGCGCGCGCCGACGGTAACAGCCGTTGATAGCGACTGCGTCGTCGTGGGAATGTCGCCTTGCAAGCCGTAGAAACGCATGTCGTACACGGCGATGCTGTTGACGACAGGTTGATGCACGTAGAGCGCGCTGCCGTTGGTGGCAAGCACGGCACTTTGCGGCAGGCTGTCGCTAGCGAAAGACGCGAGCGCAAGCCGCGTGCGCCCATCTACCACCGCTACCCGTCCGCTTGCGTAGCCAACGTAAAGGCGGTTGCGCGCGGTCTCAAATGCCAATAAGCGCGGCATCGCCTCGCGGGCAGTCATAAGGTCAAGCAGTGTGCTAGTAGCGGGGCGCAGCGTGCGCAGCTCCAGCGTGTGTAGCACGTCCGCGCTTTGCGTGTTGGCGCAGGCGTTCTGCAGCCAATAGCCGCTGCGTTCGCGCGGCACAAGCAGCAAGCTGCCGCCGCAGCCCGCGAGCGGCGCAAACGCGCGGTCACGTAGCTCGCCGAGACGGGCGCGGTGCGTCAGATACAGGCTGTCTTGCCCTACGCCAAAGACAAAATCGCCCCACAGCCAAAGCTGTTCTGCCGCGACAAATGCTCCTTCTGTTAACGGTTGTCCGTCGCTGAGCCGCACCTGCTGCACGCGCTCGCCCACGACCACCCACGCACTAGCGTTGTCGTCGACTGCGAGCGCAGACGCAGCTTTTGCCAACGGATGCCGTGCTAGCTCTTGGCGTGCGGCGGTGTCGATGACACTCAGCGCGGGTTCTTGCGCGTAAATTACCACCGCAAGGCGGCTGTCAGGCGTGAGTGCGACCGCGTGCGGGAATGCCGCAAGCGGCACTTCGGCAAGCAGCGTGCGCGCCGTAGGATTGACGACGGCAAGGCTGTTGGCGAAAGGGTTGACCGTGTAAAGCGTGCCGTCGCGCCCTTGTGCCATGCTTCCCGCGCTGAAGGCTGGCGTTTGTGCGCTCGGCAGCGCGTAAATGGGCGTATCTTGGGCGCGCAGTGGCATCACCGCCACGAGCAGCACCAGCATGAACAGTGCAAAACGAGGCATAGCAAGTCTCCTAGTCGGTGGTGATAAGGCGGTCGCTGTGCCATGTAAACGTGCGTGTGCGCAGCGCAGGCGCGCCGTTTTCGTCTGTGCCGCTTACCGCAAACGTGATGAAAAGCGGCGCATCGCGCAGCATTGGCACACGCCGCATCCACTCGGCGCGATTGAGCGCGTAGCTGGCTTGGCGATTGCTCAGGCGCAGCGCGCGCTCTTCCAACAGCAACAGCGGGCTACTCACGGTGACGAACGCTTGGGTATTCGTCCAGCCGCGCGGAGCTTCGACGGTAAGCGTAACGCTGGCGGCGCGATTGAGGACGCGCACGGCGGCGGATGGTGTCGCAAGCGGCACGTCGTCGCTGCGTACGTACACGTTAAAACCTTCGTCTGCGCCCAATATTCCCCCCGATGGCGCAGCGTAGCGCACGCCCGCGCTGTTTGTGCAGTAAGCCTCCGCACAAGCGCGCGTGCGCAGGTCGACCCGCCACACGCCCGCTTGCGTCAACGTCAACGGCGGTGCAGCCACAAAGCCGCTAGCTCCGCTGGTGATATCACCTTGCATGCGACTGCCGTCGGGCGCGCGCAGCGTTAGGCTGGCAAGGCGACCGCTGCTTAGCGGCACGCTGTAACCGTCAAGATGCAGCGCGTCGCCTTGTGCCGCGCTTTGTCCAATCCGCGCCCCTGTCAGCCAGTAAAGCGCGTGTACGGGTTGGTTGAGGTGTGTTAGCAGTGGCTCTAAACCCTGCGGGGTCACGCGCGCGCTGGCGGTGTTCGTCGTGACGACGGTGCTGAAGTAGGGCGCGATGGCTGGCTTGCCCTCTTCTGCCTGCAACGTGCCACCTAGCCAAAGCCACACGTCGCTTGCTTGCTCAAACGGGTGCATCGGCAGCGCGGGGTGGTCGCCAACGGCAGCTTGCCACGTTTGCCAAGCGTTGCTCACGCTGTGCAGCGACGTGCCGCTTGCCAGCAGATAGCGATGCGCCAAGCGAAATCCTGCCCGCGCAGGCAGATAGACAACATCGCCCGCGTGATAGGGCGTGACCACACCAAACTGGGCGAGCGGCACGTCAGCGGGGTACACTGCCGTATCAAACCATGTCTGGCGCGTGGCGGGGTTGTCGCCCAAAACCCCGCCGCTGCCGCGTGCTAGGTCGTTCACTTCTGCCGCGACCAAGTACACGGCGCGCTGGGCACCCTGCCAAATGCTTCCGCCTGTCTCGGCACGCGCGCGGTACGTTGCTACCAACATGCCGCGCGTGCCCAGCGTAAGCGGCGCGCTTGCTCGCCACAAGCCATCGCGCAGCACGCCTTTGAGAGTCGTTTCAGCGGTAGGAACACCTAGTAGCCCATCGTTGCCCAGCGCGTAAAGTGTGAACGCGGCGTTAACGTCGCCGTTGAGCGCGGGAAAAGTGCGCAAGGCCGGCGTGAACGGCGTGTCAAGCGTCAGCAGTGTGCCGGTGAGTGCGTTCGGCAGCAGCCCAAGCGGCTCGGCAACCGTCACGTGGTACGTGCCGTCGATGCGGTAGAGAATGCCTTGCTTGTCAGTTAGCGTGCCGTCGAGCGCAAGCGTGTGTTCGCCATAGGCGCGCAAGTCAACGGTGAGCTTGGTGCTGCCGTCAGGCGCGATGGGACTGTTGAGCGTTTCATCGCCGTGCTGCACGCGCAGCTGCCCGCCCACCCATGTCACCGGCAGCGCAGGTAGCCCCAACGTTACAGGGTAGCGCGCAGGCAAGCGTTGAGCATCAAGCGCGGTTAGGGCGGTGTCATCGGGCGCGTAAAAGCGGCTGTCTGCGGCGAACACGTCGTTAAACAAGCGCACCTCAAGGCGTGGGCTAGCGACCTCCCCCACCGCCACCAGCAGCGGCGCGTAGCTAGTAGGCGCATCTTTGCCGCCTTTGCCGCTCGCGCTAAAAACACGGTTGTCGTACCAGCTGACTTGTTCGCTATCACCCACGCGCAGCGTGCCATCGAAGGCCAGCAAGTACCAGCCGCTTGGTACGAGCGGCGTGATGGGCAGGCTTAGCGTCACGTCGAGCGTGAGGCTCTTTTCGCTGCGGGCAATAGCGTGAGGCGCGGCGCAAGCGCGGTCGCTGTGTGGCGTGGGCGCGCTGCCTGTTGCAGGCAACCCGTTGGCAAGGCGTGCCGCGCGACCGTTATCGTCTTGATAGGTCTGTGTGCCGTCCGCCGCAAAAGCTAAGACCGCCTCAACGCATGCCTCTAGGCGATAGTCGAGCGTTGGGTCAGCAACCTCGAGCGTCAGCGTGCCGTCGAGTGTTAGCGTGTCGCCTGCCGCGACGCGCAGGCTTGTGGGCGTGAGGTCTGCCTGCCAGCGTGCGCCGCCGTAGGACAGCGCGCCCTCCACGCGGAACGACAGCGCGTTTTGCGCAGCGGTCGCCCCACCTATCGCAAGCATGAGCAGCAAGCTGATAAAAATCCCTAGCCCCCGATGTCCCCTATCCCCAAGAGGGAAAGGAGATGGCTTTTCTTGAGGGAGAGAAGTTAGGGGGGAAGAACAACTAGGCATAGGGCTAACCTCGTTCGATGAACTGTGCTAAACTATACTTTGGAATAGCGACCCTGACAACAGCCCTATGGATGACGAATTGCGTACCCAAGCAGCCCAACTTGTTCAAGCGCGCACTGGGCTAGCAATAGAGACATTGCTGCGTGCCGTTTTTGACCATTACTTGCAACAAGTGGGTGATGTGCGTGCTTGGACGCAAGCGTTGGCTGAAAGCCCGTTAGATGCGCCCGTTTGGCAAGAGCTGCTAGCGGCATTGACGATTGGCGAAACCTACTTTATGCGCGACCCGCTGCACTTTCAGCTGCTGCGCGAGCGCATTTTGCCCGAACATCTTGCTCACACCAAGACGCGCGCGCTGCGCGTGTTGTGCGTGGGCTGTGCTACTGGCGAAGAAGCGTACAGCCTTGCGATTGCCCTGCGCGAGAGTCTGCCAGATTTCGCGTCGTGGCGGCTGGACTTGGTGGCGATTGACCTGAACGAACGCGCGCTCGCGGCGGCGCGGCATGCCACTTATCGCAGTTGGTCGCTGCGTCAGTCACTCCCTAGCTTTGTGGCGCGTTACTTTCAGCATAACCCTGACGGCACCTACACGCTGGCGCAGCCTATCCGCCAGCTGGTGCGCTTTGAGCAAGCTAACCTGTTAGACTTGACAACGGACGCGCCGTTTGACGTGATTTTTTGCCGCCACGTGCTGCTATATTTCGACAAGTCCGCCATTCCACAAGCCGAGCGCAAATTGTACGAGCTGTTGCGCCCGCAAGGCTGGTTGGTCTTGGGGCAAGCCGAGACGCTGCGTGCCACCCGTGCGGCGTGGGCTATGGTCATCTACCCTGCCGCGCCGCTTTATCAACGCCCCAAGAAGCCCGAGAAGACTACCCTGCGCTATGCGCGCCTCAATCAGCCTCCCCCTACTGACTTTTCCCGTCCTAAGCCCGACGACAGCGAATATGCGCAGGTAGTGGCGACGCTGCGGCACGAGGGGGCAGAACGCGCTGAAATGCTCTTAATACCGCTGTTGGAACGCTTTCCGCAGGATGTGCGTGGGCGCACGCTGCTGGGCTACGCTTTCGCCAACCGCCGCGCCTATCCCGAAGCAGACGCACAGCTGCGCATGGCGTTGCAACACGCGCCGCTTTACGCTGACGCGCATTACGTGCGTGCCGCTTTGTTTCATGAGCAGGGCAAGCTGACGCGCATGGCGCAAGCCTTGCAAGCCGCGCTGTACTGTGACCGCCATCACTTGTTAGCGTTGCTGCTGTATGGGCAATATTGGCAGCGGGAGGGCGACCTCAAGAAGGCGCACCATTTTTGGGAACGCGCCTATGCCGCCGCTCAAGCACAGCCCGCCCAAGCGTTTGTCTCCGATTACAGTGACATGACGCATGGGGAGCTGGCATCGCTGCTGCGCAGCTATCTTGAAGAGGCTTAGGCGTGGAAGTCCAGCCGCTCTAGCAGCGCGTCAAGCGCGTTGAGCAGGGCTTCGGGCGTGTCGTTGTTGAGCAGCGTGAAGTCGGCAATGGCGATAGAGCCGCCTTTTTCGATGCGCTCAATCTCTTGCCAGTCGCGCGCTTCGGCTTCTTCGGGCGTGAGCGGGCGTTCGGGGCGTTGGGCGAGGCGCGCGTAACGCAGCTGCCGCTCGGCAACAATCGCCACCACGATAAGCTCCGCGCCTAGCTGTTGACGCAGCGTCTTGTATTCGCTGAAGCTGTACAAACCGTCGATGACGATGCACTCGTGTTGTGCCAGCGCGTCGCGCAGCAGCGGCAGGGCGCGCTTGGCGATAGCGTCCATGCCGTCTTGGGCGCGGAACGCCTCGCGCACCACGCGCTCATGTTCGGGCGTAACCGCTTGCCCGCGTCGTATCACCTCGTCGACGACGATGCTGCCAAAGCGAAACTGAAAGAAGCCGCGCGCTTCGAGATGTTGTGCGCACAGCGTTTTGCCTGAGCCGGGCATGCCAACAAGCGCGAGCGCGCGCGGAGAGCGTAAGGTCATGGGGGTATCCTTTAAATGTGCCAACGCAGATTGCTTTTGGCATTATAGCAAAAAATCGTCACTTGGCATGAGCAGAAACGGCACGCTTGCGGTACACTTGCAAGAGAGATAACGGCATACCTGACGAGGCAACTTTATGAGCGCAATCTCCATGCCCGAAACGCCGACCTTTGTCGGGCGGCAGGCGATATTAGCGCGCCTGCAGCAGTTCTTATTGGCACCCAAGCCGCTGGCGCATGCGCTGTGCTTTGTCGGCGCGCAAGGCATGGGCAAGACGGCGTTGCTAAAGCATATTGCGCGCCTAGACAGCGAGTTTGTCGGCGTGTACATCATCTTGAACGAGGTACGCCTCACCAGCGAGCGCGACTTGCTGCTGCATATTGTCCAGCGCATCACGGCAACGCTGCCGACCGCCGAGATTAACCCTGCGCGCATTCCGCCGATTGACCACAGCGTCAGCGACCTGCGCGGCTGGCTGCGCAACATTTACCTGCCTGAGGTGGTCAAGCTGCTGCGTGGGCGACGGCTGGTGCTGCTTTGGGATGACGTTCACGCGCTGACCATCGCCAAAGACGCGCTGCGCCTGCCGCGTGATTTCAGCGCGTTCTGGTGCGAGCTGCTGCAAACCTTTCCCCAAATCGCACTGATTGCCAGCGCGGACTTGTTCCACGAGGCGGCACTACAGCAGCTTGCGCCGCTTATTCACCCCGCCGACACCGAACGCCTGACACGCCTCAGCGCGGAGGACAGCGCAGCGATGCTGCACCTGTTCGCGCCTCAAGCCAGCGAAGCCGTGCAAGCACAAGCCTATACGCTGACAGGCGGTAGCCCGCGCTTGCTGCGTCGCTACTGCGATGGGTTGTGCGTTGATACCACGCCCGAAGCCGCCGAAGAGGCTGTCTATGCTGCCAGTCGCGAGGACTTCTTGCGCCAGTGGTTTCGCTTCTCGCGCGATGAGCGCATTGTGCTGACGGCGATGGCGCAGCTGGCGCACCAAACGCAAAGCGACGTGGTGACGCTTGACGAGGTGCGCGCTTGGCTTTTGGAAAGCGACTATCCGCTGGACAGCACGACCATTCACACGGCACTGCGTGGACTAGAATACGCCGAAGTCGTGCAGCACAGCCCGCAAGGCATGACGTGGACAAGCACGCTCTTCTACCGTTGGCTGCTGGAGAACGCGCGCCTTGAGCCTGATACACCCGCCACCGCGCCCAGCCGTCGCCTTTTGCTGCTGCTGGGGCTGCTAGCGTTGGGGTTGTTGGCGTTGGGCGCGCTGCTGCTCGCGCCACAGCTGCCGCTGGTGTCGCCTGTTGCCGTGCCAACCGCCACGCTGGGGCGATAGCGCGATGACCGCACGAGATAAAACGCGCTTGGGATGGGTGCTGGCGGTGGTGTTTGCGCTGGCGGTGCTGTCGTTTGGCTATGTCGGGCTGTTTAGCCGCATGATGGCGGATGACTATTGCACCGCCCGCGACGGGCTACTCTACGGCGCGCTTGGCAACGCGCTGCACAACTTTAACACGTGGTCGGGCGCGTTGGTCAACTTTGCGCTTAAGGGCGCGCTTGCGCCCGCACAGCCCGCTTTCCACAGCGTGCAGACGCTGCTTTTGATCGGGCTGCTTATGGCGGGGACGGGGGCGTTGGGTGGCGTGTTAGCGCGTTGGCTCGGCGTGCGCCTGCCGCGCTTGTGGTGGGGCGTGCTGCTCTTTTTCAGCGTGTTCTTGCTGCTTTACAGCGTGCCGCAGCCTCGTGTTTTGTATTGGTTCAGCGTGATGATTCCCTATAGTTACCCACTATTTGCGGTGTTTTTGCAAGCGGCGTTGGGGGTTTGGATGTTGCGTACAACGCGAACCGCACGCACGCAATGGCAAACAGCGGTGGCGTTTGCTGTGTTGGCATGGTTTTTGGCATCTGTCTCCCAAACGTTCGCCACCGCGCTTGTGCCCGTCTACGTGCTGGGCGGTGCGTGGACTTGGTGGCGGCTGCCCGCGCGCCGGCGCGTCGTGCTGCTGCTGGTGGGCGCGAGCATGGTGGGCTTGGTGCTAGGGCTGGCGATTGTGCTGGCTTCG
>CALIEB010000028.1 GCA_938022205.1 uncultured Anaerolineae bacterium
TGGTTTGTATCTATCTGTTGTGCAAAGGATAAACAGCATGTCTCAACTACCGCAGCCTTATACCAATATACGCAGCGAGTTTCCTGACGTTGCGGCGGCTTATGATGCTTTGGGAAACGCTATCCACGAGGCGGGTCCACTGGACGACAAGACGCGCCAGCTCGTGAAGCTCGCCATTGCTGTGGGCGCGCAGCTTGAAGGTGCGACGCATGCCCATGTGCGGCGTTCGCTGGAAATGGGCATTAGCCCTGAAGAAATCAAGCACACCATTTTGCTGGCGATGACGACTATCGGTTTTCCCGCTACCGTGAAAGCCTATACTTGGGCGGGCGATGAGCTGCAAGAAAAGTAAGTTCTTAGCAGCCGCCTAGCACGTCTTCAGGCGTGTTGAAATTGCGCAGCGAGCGCACGAGTGCGGCATGCTGTGTCGCGTCGCGTGGCACGAAGCGGCGGACGCGCACTTGTGTGAACAGCGTTTGGATGCGGCGCACGCCGTCAGCAAGCAGGCGTTCGATAACGGGCAGACAGCTTCGTGCGTAGACCGCGTGAAACGGTTCATATTTGTCGTCAAGATAGGGCGCAGCAATGTCGCAGTCGCTGCGCAGCGCGATAACTTCGGCGAGTAACGCCGGGTCTAAGCACGGCATATCGCAGGCTACGCACAGCACGTAAGGCGTTTGGCTTAGTATGAGTGCTGTGTAGATGCCACCTAGTGAGCCTTGCTGTGGTATAACGTCGCCGACCATTGGCAGCCCAAACGCCGCATGGTCATGCGGGGTGTTGGTCACGAGCAGGGTCGTTAGCTGCAACGTGCGCGTGCGGTCAATGACGTGCTGCAAGAGCGGCTTGCCTGCAAAAGGCAGCCTGCTCTTGTCCTGTCCCATGCGCCGTGATTGTCCGCCTGCGAGAATGGCGAGGGTGATGTCATTCAACGATGTTTTCACGAGCTTCGTCGCACACGGTGTAGTAGCTTTCGCCGGCGCAGGCACGGCATAAGACCTGACCATCGCGGCACACTTCGCGCTCGTTGGTGATTTCTTCGCCGCAAGCGTCACAGGTCACGCGCACGCCCGGGCGACTGATGAGCGCATCTAGCGAAAACGTCAGCGATACTTCCTGCCAAACCAACAGCGTATCATTAGGCAGCGTTTGATAGGCTTCCAGCTGCGCGTGCCAGCGGCTTTTTGCGTTGGGCAGGCAGGCTAACGCACGCGCGCGCGCTTCACGATGTGGGGCAATGCGCACGGCACGCCCTGTCTGCGTGTCAACGAACGTACACGCAGCTTTGCCGTAGTCTACCAACCGCATCGTGCGATGTCCGAGCGAGCAGCCCGTTGCTGCCATCACGCCATCCGCGAAGCAGCCGTCTAGCTCGACGAGGGCGAACAAGCGTTTGTTCTGCTGTGGGAGTGTTAGCTGCAGCAGCTCTCCTGCGTACATGCCCATGCGCACCCCTAAGACCTGACGCGGGCAAAGATGCCTGTGCAGCGCGGCGGTGTGCTGTAAAAACACGTCCAACGTGACCATAGCACTATCCTATCTCGTAAAAAAGGGCGAGGCAGCACCGCCCTCGCCCTTGCTTATGACACACTTGCTTCGACAGACGTTTAGGCTTTGACGACCTTGACCAGCGTATCATAGAATACCGCACTGCCGCCCACTGGGTCAACTAGCGTTGTGTTGGGCGTGTGCGGGTCGGTGCGCATGGCGGCATTGATGTGCAAGCCGCGACCGCGCCGCTCGTCAGCTGGAATGGTGACCCCGTCGATTTTGACAGGTGTACTGCCGTATGCCCAGTGACCAAAGCCTAGGCTTACCCCGACGACACCTGGACGGATGCCCTGAACAATTTTGAGCTTGCCAACCATCGGCTTGGTCATGCCGTTGCCCAAATCCCACTCACCGTTGGGGTTGGTGGGGGACACAACGCGCACGAGGTCGCCTTCTTTGTAGCCCAGCCGCGTCGCGTCCACCGCGTTCATCAGCACAAAGTTCTCGGGCAAGACCGCCAGCAACCAGTAGTTGGAGCTGGTGCGGCTCTTGGTCTGAACAATTTCACGGTAGGTGATGAGGTGGAAGTCGAAACCGTCGGCGCGGTCTTTTGCCGCCAAATCCTCGCCCAGCAGGCTGGTGGCCGGCGGCACGTAGCGTGCGTAACCCGCTAGATGCTCGCCATTCATGCTGTTGCGCGTGCTGTAGGTCTTCTCTTGATAGATGTTGATGAGTTTGCCGTAACGGTTGCCCAGCTGCTTGCCGCGCGCCGTTTGGCGATAGCCTTTTTCGTAGTTTTGGAAGCGTCCGCCGCGATTGAACACGTAAATCACCTTACGCCACAGGTCTTCACCCACGATGCTCTTCCAACGTTCGGCATCGAAGACGCTGGGGCGTAGGTGGCGGCGCGCCTCGAGGAAAATGCGCACCTCTTCGTCGTCGGCATCGGGCACTGGTTCAACGTTGAGCGCGAGGTTGGCGACCATGCGCAGGTAAAAATGGTCTTGATGGGTGAAGGGTTTGCCTTCGCCGAAGCCGTTTTCGCCGAAGCCGGGCAGGTTCAGTTTTTCTGCCAACCCGAGCAGCATTGCCTCTAGCGACAGCGGCATCGCATTGCCGTAGACCGTCACATCAGGCACGAGCGGGTCAATGGCCGGGTTGCGCAGCGGCTGAATTTTGAAAGCGACG
>CALIEB010000029.1 GCA_938022205.1 uncultured Anaerolineae bacterium
AGGACGACGAGGACGACGACAAGACTGCCGGCAGCTTACGCCCCTTTGACGGTGGCGTGTCTGGCGGTGGCGTGCTTTCCGGCAGCCGTCTCTTTGGCGGTGGCGTGCCTTCCGGCAGCCGTCCCTTTGGCGGTGGCTCGCCCTTTGGCAGCGGCAAGAAGGACGACAAGGACGACAACAAGCCTTCCGGCAGCCGTCCCTTTGGCACTTCACGCCCCCCCTTCGTCGGCAAGAAGGACGAAGGCGCAAAGCCCTCCGGCACTCTCTTGTCGCGCTCAAGCAGCAGTACATCCTTACCGAAGCTGTCGTTAACGTTTAGTGCCAACATGCCCAACGCTATGAACATTAAACGCGAGGTACTCATTTTGCTAGTAACGGGACTCATCGTGGCAGTGGTTTTGGTCACGCTGCTGAAGATTGACAACCTACGCCTGCAGGTTGCCTTGCGCGACGGACAAATCTTAGAGCTGCGCCACCGCGTCGAGCAGCTAGAAGCGCAGCTACTACCACCACCGACACCCGAAGGTTTGCACCGCTAAGCGCGCGCGACGCGCTCGGTCTCCTCGCGGAACAGCTCCATCACATGACGGGTACGCTCCCCCACGCGCCCGCCGTTAAACAGCCTGTCATCGACTTGTTTGACAGGCACGACCTGCTTGTTAGCGGCGGTAATGAACAGCTCATCGGCTTGCCAAAACTCAGCGACGGGCAGGTCGCGCGCTTCGACGCGGTAATGGCTTTGCGCCAGCTCCATCACAGTGCGGCGCGTGATGCCCGCCAGCACGCCCGCCGTCGGCGTGACCAGCGTATTGCCGTAGAACGCGAAAAGGTTAGTCGTCGTGCCTTCCAGCACGTAGCCGTCTTGCACGTAAATGGCTTCTACCGCGCCTTGCTCGCGCGCCATGCGCTGAGCGATGATAGCGGGAATGTAGTTAATGCTCTTCGCCTCCGGATACAAGCGCGCGAGGTCGCACGTTATCGCCTTGATGCCCTCGCTGTACCACCACGACGGAGGGCTTTGCAGCGGCGTGACCATGACAATCAGCGTGCTTTTGCCGGTTGGGGTGATGTTGTCCGGGCTAACGCCGCCGGTGACGACGAGGCGGATGGTGAACTCATCGGCAAGATGCGCGTTGCGCCGCAGCGTTTCCAGCACGATAGCCTGCAGTTCTTCCGCGCTGTACGGCACACATAAGCCAATCATCGCCGCGCTGCGCTGCAGCCGTTCGATATTGAGCGGCAGTCGGAAAGGTTTGCCGCCGTAGGTGCGCAGGTAATCAAACGCGCCAAAGCCACGCAGCACCGCCAAATCGTTGACCGGCAGCACCGCCTGCTCCGCTTCCACAAACGCGCCGTTGACGTAGTAAATAGCCATAGTTGCTCCGTAGGATGGCAATGGGGCGCAGCGCGCGCCCCATGTTGGTACACGTTGCCTAGCGCAGCTCGCTGCGGTACGCCTCTTTAAGCTCCGACTCAAAGATGGGCGCGATACGCTGGATGTAGAGCATTTCTAGGGGAATTTGCGCCAGCACTTCGTTGGCAAAGATGCCGGACACGCTGACCAAGTAGCGACCGCGCAGCGTGTAAACGCGCCCAAAGCCGCTCGCCGCGCCCGTGCAGCTTTCGGTAGGCTTGTTGTAGGCAACGTAGTTCGCGCCCTCTTCGACCTTCTCGTAGCCTTCGGCGGCGTTCAGCTGCTGCAAGAACGCGCTCTCGTAGACGGCGCGCGCGTCGGCGGCAGTGGCAAAAGCGTCCACCGTATAGCCAAGCAAGTCGTAAGGGTACTCGCCTGTGCAGGCCGCCACCACGACCTCTTGCGCCGCGCGGAAGGCGTGGTTGTTCTCTCGTAAGAACGCTTCGTAATCGGCGCGCAGGGCTTCGGGCGCGCTGGCAGCTACTTGCGCGCTGGTGAACATCCCTGCGCGCTCGCCCAGCTTAAGCGCGGGCGGCAGGTCTGCCACCGACCGTTCTAGCCCTTCTTTGAAGGCAGCTTCGCCAACGGCAGGCAGCGTTTCGGCGAACGTGCTGACGACGCTGGCGGGGTCGGTAACAATGACGACGGTGTCAAGGCGCGCGCCTGCTTCGGCGGGATTGGTCTGCGGGTCGCGCAGACGCAAGGCTTTCACCACGTCCAAGCCCTCTAGCACGTCGCCAAAAATCGTGTGGCGATAGTCCAGCCAAGGGGTCTCAGCGGTGGTGATGAAGAACTGGCTGCCGTTGGTGCCTGCGCCGGCGTTCGCCATCGCCAGCAAGCCCTCGCGGTCGAAGGTCAAGAAGCCCACAATCTCGTCGTCGAAGCGGTAGCCGGGTCCGCCAGTGCCGGTGCCGGTCGGGTCACCGCCCTGCGCCATGAAGTTTTCCAGCACGCGGTGGAAGGTCGTGTTGTTGTAGTAGCCGTTTTGCGCCAAGAACACGAAGCTGTTGACGGTGAGCGGCGCATACTTTTCGAACAGGTCGACGTAGACCGCGCCGCTTTCAGTGCAGAAGATGGCGCGATAATCAACCCCCGCCTCTAGGACTTGCTCGGGCTGTGCGTAGGTGCGCGTGGCGGGTTCGTCTTTGGCGGCGGCGGCGCAAATGTCGGTGGGCGTTTGCGCGCTTTGTGCTAACGTCAGGCTGACGCTGGCAGCCAAAACCGCCAGCAGGACAAGGAGGTTGCGAACAAGCATGGCTTTTCCTTTGCGATAATCAGGTTGGTGCGCCTAGTATAGCAGAGGCGCGCCCCCTGAAAACAGCGGCTTTCTCGGAGCGAGCAGCGACGAGAAAAAGTCCGCCCACGCGCACAGGGCTACCCAGCAGCGATGACGTGAACACGTCCTCAGGGGCGTATGCGCCGAGCCGAACGAAGCGCGCGCCCTTTGCGTGCTACGCTTCAACGAGCTGCGCTTGGGGGTCAACCAACCCATACTCGCGCGTGCCGTACTGCTCATAAAGGGCAAACTTCTCCTTACAGTCGCAGCGTGTTGTGGCTTCGGATAGCACACCACCCAATCGGGCGCGCTGCCAGCAAAAGGTTTGTCGGTTTCTTGGCAGGCATTGCCTTACACCACCCACGTCACAACGGGTTGCAGCACGTTATGTGCGTTCAAATGCACCTCATTAGGCGCGCTGAAGACCTCACCGTTGGGAATCTCTTAAACACAAGACGTTGATGCTGCGGGGTGGGCGCGGGCATGCGCATCACTTTTTCGTTAATAAGCTCTAGCCGATAGCGCGTTTCTGCCAGTCGGAAAAATGCCTCTGCGTCAATGCAGTTGGGTATAAACACGCCCATGTCATCGCTCCTTGAGCCTCTTACGAACCTAACAAAAGGATACGGCAATGCACACATTAGCAACATTGCACGCGCTGCGCCAGCACATTGGCATCAGCGCAGACGCAACCAACGAAGATGCCCGCCTTTACGCCGCGCTGCGCACCGCCACGCGCCAGATTGAACGCCACACAGCGCGCACTTTCCGCCCGTATCACGCCGAGCTTGCCCACAGCGTTAACCTGCGCGCCCGCCACGAGGTGCTGCTCGTAGACGACCTGCTCGAGCTGCACGGCGTGAGCTGTGACGACACGCCGCTGGCGTTGGCAAACGTCGTGCTGCTGCGCGGCGGCGTGCTGCGACTTATCAACGGGTTATGCTTTAACGTCACGCGCGAGACCGCCGCCTACGCTGTGCGCGTGCGCGGGATATGGGGCTGGCATGACGATTGGCACAACGCTTGGCGTGCCAGCGGCGACAACTTGCAAGCGGATGTCGGCGCGCACGACGTGCTGCTGCCCGTCGCCAACGTGAGTGGGGGAGACGGAGACGGCATCGCACCGCGCTTCCAAGTTGGGCAGCTGCTGCTTATCGGCAACGAATATCTGGCAGTAATTGGCGTGGATGCTGCCGCCCACACGCTCAAGGTGGCACGGGGGCAGCGCGGCACGCAGGCGCAAGCGCACGCCACCGGC
The DNA here is from genome assembly GCA_938022205.1 of uncultured Anaerolineae bacterium. Taxonomy (GTDB): domain Bacteria; phylum Chloroflexota; class Anaerolineae; order Aggregatilineales; family Phototrophicaceae; genus JANWYT01. The sequence continues at coordinate 3,949 of CALIEB010000029.1, forward strand.
GCAGCAATTGCGCGCTATCAGCCGCCGCACGACGCGGAGAACGCCTGCTTGCGTTGGGCATATCGCCTCTACCGCGAGGTGGACGCGCCCGCCGACATCGCGCCCAAGCCGCTGCAAGATTGGGTCATGAGCATGCGCAAGCTGCGTTACTAGCGCGCGAAAGGGGACATCATGAGCTATCGAGAGGCCCTAACACACTTGGCGAGCTGGCAGGTGGCGGGCGTGGCGCAGCACTACGGCGTTGACACGCTGCCGGAACGCTTGACGCGGGCGCAGCTGCCTGCGTTGCTGGTGTTGCCGCTAGAGCTAGAAGCCGAGCGGCGGCTGTTTCAAGAGCGCGGCGAAGGCTTCGTCGCCAGCGCGTTCAGCGGTGGCATGAAACGCGCCACACTCACGCCCACACATCTGCTGCTGCTCGCGCCGCAAGCGAGCGGCGTGGGCTTGCGAGCGCACTTGCCCACGCTAGTGACGGTGATTGACGCTTACTTGGCGAAGCTGGCGGCGGATGCCATGCTCGGCGGCACGTTGGCACTGCCGGCGCAGGTGCGCGTGGAAACGGGCGTGTACACGCTCGACGGCGCGGCGTATGTCGGCTGCGCGTTTCGCCACACGTGGACGCTGCGCGTGGGCGGTGCGCCATGACGTGGGCATATCGCGTGGCAATTGACCGCGATGACGACGGCAGCTTTGGCGACGACATCAGCGCGCACGTGCTAGAAGCGCGCTGGCAGCTGGGAATGGACGCGCCCGACCAAGCGATTGCGGCAGTTGGCTGGGCGCGCCTGACCGTTTGGAACGAAAACGGCGCGTACGACGGCGCAGGGCTGCCGATGGGGGTCATGCTGCGCATCAGCGCACATAACGCGAACGAAACGCTGCCGCTTTTTACAGGCTTCTTGGTCGAAGCCCAGCCCGAAAGTGGCGATTGGGGCGCGCGCCGCGCTGTGCTAGTGGCGGTAGACGTGCTGGCGAGCTTGCAAGCGCAGACGGTCAGGCTGCCGGCACAAGTTGAGCAGACCAGCGACGCGCTGGTGCAGGCGGTGCTGCAGGCGACTAGGCTGCGCGCGCCCGCGCTGCGTGGACGGTGGCTGGTCGGGCGCGCCACCCACAGTGCGCTCGGCTCCACCACGCGCCTGCCCAATCGCCAGCCGCAAGCTGTACAAGCGGGGCGCACGCGCTTCACCTACGCGGGTGACACGTGGGGCGAGGGTGTGGTGGCCTACGATGCGCTGCGCCAAATCGCCGAAGCCGAGCGCGGGCGCGTGTTCGTGGCACGCGACGGCACGCTAACCTTTCGCAATCGCCACGACACGCTCGCGCGCCAAAGTGACGACCACGCGCTAGCGGACGACGCGCACGCCGTGCAATTCAGCCACAACCGCCAGCGCGTGAGCAGCGTGCGCGTGCGCTATCAACCGCGCTCATTGGGCATGCCCGCCAGCGTGGTGTGGCGCGCCGACCACGCGGTACGCTGTCCGCCGCACAGCACGCTGGTATTCAGCGTAAGCTGGCGCGACCCTAACACGGGGCAACCTATCGGCGCGCTCGACGTGCTGCCGCTAGAGGGCGTGCAGTTCAACAGCAAGGCGGACGGCACAGGCAGAACGTTTAACGAATGGGTGACGGCGAGCTTACTAACGGCGGACATCAGCGGCGCAACGCTACAGCTAGAAAATCGCCGCAACGACACCGCTTTCTTGCTGGCGGGTGTATGCTTGCGCGGCACGCCGATTTACATCGACCCGCCCGCTAGCATCGCGCATCGCCATGCCTACAGCGAAGCCTTGCACGGCTTGCGCGAGCGCGTCTTGACGCTGCCGCTGTTGGACGCGCCCGCGCAGGCGGACAGCGTCGCCCGCTTTGAGCTGGGACGATGGCACACGCCGCGCACAGTTGCCCACAGCGTCACCGTAGACTTGCAAGCACGCCCTGACCTGTGCCGCGCCACGCTGTTCGAGCGCGTGCGCCTGCGCAGCAGCACGCCCGCTCATGACGCGCCCTACTGGCTGGTGGGCGAAGCGCACACGCTGACCGACAGCGGCAGCACGCACCACGTCACGTGGACGCTGGAAACGGTTAGCCCACGCCTGCATTGGCTGCTGGGCGCGTCGCGCTTGACCAACAACGCTTACTTGGCTTACTAACATAAAGGAGCAACCCCATGACATGGCATCCCCCTATCACGTGGCAAGTTGACCAGCTGGTCACCGAGCAAGACCTCAACGAGCAGGTGCGCGACAACTTGCTCTATCTCAAGGAGCGCGTTGATACGTCGTTTGCCTTCGTTCAGCTCAATGAGCCGCAAGACTTCACGACCACCAGCACGACGTTTGTCGACGTAAAGTCCGACCGCCTCACGCACACGATGGCGACAACCGGGCTGCCTGTCGCCATTGGCTTCACTGGTTTTTTGACGACTGGCTACACGCCAACCTACGTTTTCTGGGATGTGGCGGTCGACGGCGCACGGTTGGGCGGCAGCAGCGGTATCGGTGCCACGATTGGCGCGCCCTACGGCACAGCTAGCTTTGTTTTCATTGCGCCGAACGTGACTGCTGGCACACACACGTTTACGCTGCAATGGCGCGTGCATGCCAACGGCTACAGCGCAACGCTGTTTACCGGCACGGGAATTTGGGGCGTGCGTCCGCAGTTCTGGGTCAAAGAGCTATAGCGTTTTGCTGGCTTTAGCGCGCGTGTCGACGTGTTCTAGTGGACAATCGGCGCGCAGCGCGATGTCACTCGCCAGCGCGTGGTAGCTTGGGCTTACCAAGAGCAGCGTCTCGCTGCGGCTGTAAAGGCGCACCAAGCCCTCGCGGGGTTTATCGCCGCGCACCACCGCCAGCACGCGGCGGATAGCTTTCAGCGCGAGCTTGGCGTAGACAACGTCGGCGTGCAAGATAAGCAGCCACTGCCCGACCAAGTACACGCCGATTTCCGCGCCTTTGGTGATCTCGCCTTGCAGCGATTGTTGGGCGAGGCGCGCGCGATACCAGGCTGGCTGCGGGTCGTTGGGGCGCGCCCAGCGCGTACGCGGCACGCTGCGCTTGAGCGCGCTGGTCACACCCAGCATGTCGTGCGCGCTGAGCGTGAGCGTAAGGACGCGCCACTGCTGAGCGTGCTGGCTGTGCAGCTGCAGCGTGACCATGCCGTTGTCGTCTGCCGCCAGCGGCTGCACCCACAGCACTTCGCGCCAGAGCAAGCGCGTGCTGTCTTGGGCGGTCACGACGCGCAGCCCGCCGACAATCAGCAACAGCGTTTCCAGCGCGACGGGCGTGGGCGTTTCGTGGGGCTTGTGCATCGCAGCAAAGCCCGAGCGCGCCAACACCAGCAGCGCGGGCATGTCATCAGGGGCGCGCCGCCGCTGTTGGCGTATTGCCCACACGCCGCCTGCCAATGTCACCGCCGTGAGCAGCAGCATCTCCAGCACGTCTTTAGCCTCTCCTTCGCTTGTCTCAGGCGCGCCTTTGCCTTTAGGCGCGCTTTTTCTATAATAGCACGCGGCTTACGACAAACACATAGAAAGCACCGCGCGTGAAAATTGAAAGTGACCGCGACTTACAGGGCATTTTGCGCATTGGACAAATTTGCGGGCTGACCCTACAGCACATGCTCAAGCACGTGCAAGAGGGCATCACGACCCGCGAACTAGACGCGATTGGCAAGGCGTTCTTGCAGCAGCATAACGCCCAGTCCGCGCCAATCACCGCCTACAATTTTCCGGGTTGGACGTGCATCAGCGTGAACGAGGCCATTGCGCACGGCATTCCTTCCGACTACCAAATCAAGGCGGGCGATGTCGTCAACATCGACGTGTCGGCGGTACTCGAGGGCTATTGGGGGGATACCGGCGCGACGGTGCTGGTGCCACCCTTCAAGCCCCTTTACAAGCGGCTGTGCGATGCCACCAAAGAGGCGTTGCACGCCGGCATCCGCGCTGCAGTGGCTGGCGCGCACATCTACGAGGTCAGCCGTGCCATCGAGGGGGTGGCGCGCAAGAACCGCTATAACTTGCTGCGGCAGTTGACCGGGCATGGCGTAGGGCGGCACATTCACGAAGAGCCGACCATCCCGAACTTCTTCAACCGTGCGCACAAGGACATCTTAGAAGAGGGCATGGTGGTGACGATTGAGCCGTTCTTCAACTTAGGGCGTGGGCATATCCGCACCGCCAAAGACGGCTGGACGCTTTACACGCCCGACCGCAGCATCAGCGCGCAGTACGAACACACCATCATCGTTCACGGCGACAAGCCGATTATCGCCACGCAAGTGGAAGGCGGGCATTAGGCGGTGAAAATCGTCCACCTCACGCCCTACTATGCGCCGGCCTACCCGTTCGGCGGCGTGGTGCGCGTCGTCGAAGCGTTAGCAACCGGGCAAGCGGCGCGTGGGCATCAGGTCACGGTGCTAACGACCGACGCGGGCAACCAAGCAGGCGCGCGCGTGCGCGTGCTGGCGGAACAGCGCGACGGCGTGCGCGTGCTGCGGGCGCGCAACGCCCTACCGCTGCTGCGTGGGCGGCTGAACTTGTCCACGCCGCTGCACCTGACGCGCCTCGCTACGCCCGTGCTGGCGGAGGCGGACGTGCTGCACCTGCACGAGTTTCGCACCCTAGAAAACGTGCTGCTTACGCCGTTGGCACAGCGTCTGGGCGTGCCGATGGTGTTGTCGCCGCATGGCACGCTGGCGCACGGCACAGGGCGCAGTCGCCTCAAGCAGGCGTGGGACAAGTGGCTTAGTCCCGCGTTGGGCGGGCGTATCGCGCAGGTTATCGCGCTCAACGAGGCAGAACGCACCGACGCGCAAGCGTTGTGGGCGGGCTTTTGGCGGCGCGAGCATCCCACCGAGTTCCACGTTATCCCTAACGGCGTGGACGCGCAAGCCTTCGCCACGCTACCCGACCCTGCGCCGCTGCGGGCGCGCTTGGGGATTGCGGCGGATGAGCGCGTGCTGCTCTACATGGGGCGGTTGCACCCGCGCAAGGGCGCGGACGTGCTGGCGCGGGCGTTCCTGCGCGCCAACTTGCCGCGTGTGCGGCTGGTCATTGCGGGCGCGGACGATGGGTTGGGCGCGGAGCTGGCGCGTTTGGCGGATGCACGGGTGCAGCTAGCGGGCTTCTTGGCAGGGGAAGAACGCTTGCAGGCGTTGGCGATGGCGCACGCCTTCGCGCTGCCCGCACGCGGCGAGGGCATGAGCTTGGCGGTCTTAGAAGCGTTGGCGGCGGGCGTGCCTGTGCTAATTTCCCCCGAGTGCTACCTGCCTGACGTGGCGGAGGTTGGCGCGGGGGTCGTCTGCGCGCCCAGCGAAGAAGCCCTAGCGTCAGCGTTGCCGCGTTTCTTCACAGACGATGCGACCCATGCGCGCATGGCGACGGCGGCGCGGGCGTTGGTCGCGGCGCGCTACACGTGGCAGCGCGTGCTTGACGCGCTCGACGGCGTGTATCGAGCGTGCAAACGGCAATAACCCACCAACGCTGCCGCTTTCACGAGGAACTTGCGCGCAGGCTAATGCCTAAGCGATGCGGCATGGGGCGTTGTTTGCCGCGCGCAAGTAGGCTATGATGATGCGCCTATACGCATCAATTCTTTCAAACGGGAGCAGCATCGGCATGAAACTACTATCCTATGAGCGCGCCGACGGCACGTGGGCGGTGGGTGCGCAAGCGGCGGACGGCGTGTATCACGTTGCCGACGGCAGCTTGTTGGACTTTATCCGCAGCGGCAACACGCCCCAGCTCGGCGACAAAGTGGCGGGCGCGCCGCGCACGCGGCTGGGCTTGCGTCCGCCCAAGCTGTTTTGTATCGGGCGCAACTATGCCGACCATGCCAGTGAGCTGGGCAACACCATGCCGAGCAAGCCGCTGGTTTTCGCCAAGTACCCGACCTGCGTGATTGAGGACGGCGACCTCATCCGCTGGCGCGCCGACATCACCCAGCAGGTCGATTGGGAGGTCGAGCTAGTGGTGGTGATTGGCAAAGATGCCCGCGACGTGCGCGAAGACGCGGCGTACGACGTGGTGTTTGGCTACACGGTGGCGAACGACATCAGCGCGCGCGACTTGCAAAACAGCGAGGGACAGTGGACGCGCGCCAAAGGCATGGACACGTTCTGCCCGTTGGGTCCGGTCATTGTGACCAGAGATGCCATCGCCGACCCGCACGCGCTTGACCTTGAGACGTGGGTCAACGGACAACGCATGCAGCACGCCAACACGCGCCTGATGCACTTCAAAGTCCCCTTCTTAATTGCCTATCTCTCGCAGACGTTCACGCTGGAAGCGGGCGACGTGATTTTGACCGGCACACCTGCCGGCGTGGGCAGCGGCATGAAGCCCCCGCGCTTTCTGGCGGATGGTGACGAAGTGCGCGTGAGCGTGCAAGGCATCGGCACGCTGACCAACCGCTGCGCTGTACAACGTTAGGGCGTGCTGGCGGCTTGCCAACGCTCGACATAGCGAAGGCTGCCCACACGGCACGCCCGGCGCGTGTTACGCCGTCGCGGCGGCTTCTTGCGGCGCAGCGACATGCCGCAACGCCATCACGAACAGCACGCCCATCAGCACGCCGCCGAGCAAGAAGGGCGCGGTGCTGCCTAAGACCTCGAAGAGCGTGCCGCCAAAAATAGGCGTGACAGCGTTGGCAAGGCTCACCAACGCCGACGAAAGCCCAAGCACGCTGCCGACACTGCCCGTCGCGCTGTACTTGGTGATGAGGCTGTTGATGCTAGGCGAAAGAATCGCGCCGCCTATTGAGGCGGGAATCATCGCTACGAGCAGCCACAGCAGCCCAAGCCAACCGCGCCCCGCGTCGTCGGGCAGGGCGATGCTGCTGCTGATGCTGTGCGCCTCGCCGCTAGAGGCTGACCCGCTGCGGGCAAACTCCGCCAGCAGCTCCCCTTTGTCGTACCAAGGCGCGGGGACAGCTGGGGTTACCGCCGTCAGAATCAAGCCAATGGAGAGCATCAGCAAGCCGCCATAGATGAGCTTGCGCTCGCCGTAGCGACGGCTCCACTGCCCGATAAACCTGCCCTGCACCATGACAATAATCACGCCGACAAAGATGAACAGCGCGGCGTTGGCTGTGCCGTTCATCCCCAAGCGCGTCAGCGTGAACAAGCTCAACAGTTGCTCGAAGCCGCCGAAAATGACCTGCTGCGCGAACATGAGCAGCAACAGCACGCCGACAATAGGCGTAGCAATAGCTTCGCGCAGGCGCACCAAGAACGGACGCTGCGCTTGTTTGGCTTGCACGCCGCCTTGTGGCAGGGTTTCTTTGAACCAAAACGTCGTCAGCAGCACGGACGTAAGGCTGAAGCCCGCCGCCAAAAACGCCGGCACGCGGTAGTCGCCGCCGCTGAGCGCGAGGCTGATGCCGGCGATGGCCGGACCAAGAATGAAACCCAAGCCAAACGCCGCCCCGAGCAGCCCCAAGCCTTGCGTGCGCGTCTTTTCGGTGGTGCTGTCGGTGATGGCGGCTTGCGCGACCACGATGTTGCCACCCGTCAAGCCGTCAATCAAGCGCGCCAAAAAGAACATAAGCAGGCTGTTGGCGAAGCCCAAGATGAGGAAGCCGATGAACGTGCCGATTTGGCTGACAATCAGCACGGGGCGGCGACCGTAGCGGTCAGAAAGCCCGCCTAGCCAAGGACCGCCAATCAGCTGCGCCATCGGGTAGGTCGCGCCAATCATGCCAATCAGCAGCGCAGACGCGCCCAGCGCGGTGGCATAGAGCGGCAAAATCGGAATGATAATCGTCAAGCCCATCAAGTCGATGAACACGACGACAAAGAGCGGCAAAATGCGCTTAAAGTCCAGTTTATCGTCAGGGGTGGTCATGTGAGGTCTCCTTTTAGACGTTGTTCAAGGTCGTTGAGAACTTGCTCCAGCCAAGCTAGCTCGGAGTGCAGGTGATGCCGTTGGTGGTCGATGAGATACTGCAAGCTGCCCGCGTGTGGTGGGGCGTGTGCCACAGCGTCGGCTTGCGCTTGTAAGGCGGCGCGCCGCTGCCGTAACAGCGCGATAGCTTCGTCGAGGGCGATGTCGCTGAGGAACGCCAGCCCTACGTTGCCCGGAAAGACGCTGGTGTGCGCTTGGGCGAGATTTTCGCGCAAGAGCTGCTGATAAGCCGCTTCGCCGGCTTCAGTGATGGTGTAGATGCGGCGCGGCGGACGCTTGCCCTCTGCCAGCTCGCCACTCACGCGCACCCAGCCGCGCCCTTCCATCTGCTCGAGCAAATAGTAGGCAGCCGATTTCTTCAGGTCGGTGCAAGTTGACATGTTACGCTCGATGAACTCATGCAGCTGGTAGCCGTGCATGTCACTGCGGCGCAGCAGCCCCAAGAGCAGCAATTCGCGTTCCATCGCTGGCAAGCCTTTCAAAAAAATTGACTAGTCAGTTTTGACTATTCCAATGTAGCACCACTAGCACCAGCTGTCAAGCACAACGTAACTAAAACCCTTCCTTTGCGCTTGGCTTAAGATTACTTTATACTAGCACTAGCACATGAGGCAAAGGCATGGACGACACACCGCCGCCGCAAACGCTAGCGGCATGGATTCACAAAGCCCAAGCAGGCGATAAACAGGCGGTTGCCGCGCTTTACGAGGCGTTCGTTGACCGTATCTACCGCTTTCTTGCGCTGCGCGTGGATGCCAGCGATGCCGAAGACCTAACCGCCGAAGTGTTTCTCATCATGGTGCGCAGCCTGCCAAGCTACCGTCCCAGCGACGTGCCGTTTGAGGCTTGGCTCTATCGCATCGCTGCCAACCGCGCCAATGAGTTCCACCGCCGCCGTTACCGTGCGCCCCAAGTGCCGCTCGACGACAACCATTCCGACGACACGCCAACTCAGGAGGAAACCTTAGAGGCGAAGGAAGATGCCGCCGCGCTAGTGAACGCGCTGAGGCGATTGCCCGCTGAACAACAAACCGTGCTGATTTTGCGCTTTGTCGAGCGCATGAGCCACCAAGCAGTGGCAGCACTGCTGAAAAAAAAGCCCCAAACCGTTAAGAGCATTCAACACCGTGCGCTGCGGCAGCTGGCACAGTGGCTGAACATCCATAAGCAGCGGCACTACTTGCGTGGAGAAAGCGGCGATGACTAACTTGGACGACAGCGAACGCCTTGAGCAAGCCTTAGAGCGCGGCGAAACGCCGTCAGATATGGCGGAGCTGCTCGCTGTGGCGCGTCGGTTGCAAGCGATGCCCACGCCGACAATAGCCCCCGCTGTGCGCGCGCGCATTCTGCAAGAAGTGCAAGACGCGCTGGCGATGCCATCCGCACCGTCACCAGCGTGGCAGCCTATTCGCGTCGCGCTACTGGCAACCGCTGGCGCAGGAGTGCTTGTGCTAGCGTTGGTATTTTTCGCGCTCACCGTACCTCCTTTAGAAGAGACCGCGACCGCCACGCACACCACGACACACACGCACACCGCGACACACACGCTAACGGCTACGCACACCGCAACCGCCACGCACACCGCGACACACACGCACACCGCAACCGCCACGCACACCGCGACACACACGCTAACGGCTACGCACACCGCAACCGCCACGCACACGCCAAGCGCACCGTCGGCAAGCGGCGGACGAAATTTGGGCTGCGAGCGACCGGGCAACTACTGCAACGCGCCGGGCTTCCAAACGCAAGCCAGCCAAGAACAACCCCGCCCACCTCAGGGCAACGCCAACCCACCTCATTCACAAGGCAATCAGGGCGGCGGACGACCGTCACAAGGCGGCGGGCGACCCTAAGCCGCATGCCTTGCCCCACCCAACCCTGCTGTGCGGTGTCTACGTCCCTATCCCACAAGCGTGGCTTGCGCGTGCGGGTGTATGCAATTTGCCCCTTGCCTCGCTAGCGCAAAAGCATAAACGTGCTAGATTGATAAGTAGCAATCCTCTCACATGTATCATGCTAGCTGCGCAAGGAGTCTTTATGTATACTGCGAAGTTGTATTTTCGCGCCCTGTTGTACCTATTGTTGGCGGCACTTGTTGTCGTCCCCATCCGTGCCCAAGAGGAGATTATTGGTGACCTGCACACATTCAATGCCGCTGGTCAGCAGCACGTCATCGCATGGTCACTACGGAACGCTAATCCAGCCAATCGTTTAGCTATCCAAGAAGCCATCACACGCACGTTTGAGGTTTACAATGGTTTATTTGGCGCGGTCGTAAGGCGCGTTATCCCGATGCGCGTCTACGTTTACCTACAAGACAATGTGAAACCAGACGATTCAAGCGCGCTTGCCGCAGCTGGGCGGCGAAACGGTCGTATTCCAACTAGCCCACTAGAGTTCGGTCCAGTGCAAGATTTTTGCTATGTGTCTGTCTACAATAAGCCCGAATTAACCAATCAAGACGTGCTGAAGTTCACCATCGCCCATGAAATGAGCCACTGTTATCAAGCCTTTTACCTACGTGCTGCCAACCCGTCATTACCAGAGTACAGAGAAGCAGAATTCTGGATTGAGGGCGGTGCCGAATGGTTAGCAACGCAAGTCTTCCCTGCCCCTGACGCAGGTGGTATGAATGGCTATCGCGCCAGCTTTGTAAACAACAATGGCAAAGACTTAATCTCTGGTGACATTAATTACGACGGCGTGTTTTACTGGGGACACCTAGCAACGGCACACTCGCCAGCTTATGTCGTGGGCCGACTTGTCGAACTCCCGCAAAATAAGGAAGAATTGCCCGCCTACTTCAACAGCCCAACCGCGCTAGAAGGCGAATTTGCGCGCTGGGGACGTGCGCTCGCGCTAGGGCGCGTACCCTATCAACCGTCCGCCTCAGAACTGTTGTCGAGACAGTTGGATGCCGCCAACCCGCCCGCGAGAATCGCACCAGTTATCATAGAACCGCGTACGTTTAGAATCATCGGCATCCAAAACTTAGAACGCCTGTCGCACGAGCTAGGGCTTGAGGTCACCCTTCGCGGCAATTTCAAAGCTAACGGCGTGCATGTGGCGACGCTCCACCAAGAATTCGCACCGGTTGAAGGTAGAAATGAGTTGCAAATCATGTTTTGCACGCGCGGTGCCGGGCAGTTCTTGGCTATTGGGCGCGACAGCGTTGGCACAGGCGACACAACGATTGACATTTCAGTCGCGCAAAAATCCTGCGACATCGACATTATCAGCCGCTATGAAGTGCCAGCCGAGTTGACCAACGCCAGTGACACTTGCTATCAAGGCACATGGATTTTGACGCATTGGCCCATTCCACAAAGCGTGGTCTTGGTCACTGATTACGGCAACAGCTACTTCGAGGTGGACGCGAGCGGTCGATTTAAGCTATCACTAGATGGCATTGAGATTCGAGTTGACAGGGATATCTATTCGCGGCTGTACGGTCTCAAGTTCGAAGGGACATTAAGCACCGGGCATGAACCAGGCAGTGCCACCTTCGATGTTGAACTAAGTTCCGCTTCGTTGACGGGGACACCGCGCGTTACGATGCAAGTCGGCAGGAGTCCAGAGCAGACCGTTAGCAGTGATGCCTTCACCAACGCTTTCCAACAACTTGAAGAAGGGCGTGAGAAAGCCGATCTAACGCTCATCTGCCGTGAAGAAAACACGCTTGAATACCGTATCACCGTGCCCGGAACAACCGTCAGCTATTTCTTCACCCGAATGAGGCTAGAATAAGCGCAACATAGGTAGGGCGCGGCGGGTCGCGCTTCACCCTACCGCCACCCATGACGCAACAAAGACGGCGGACGACCATCACACGGCGCGTCCGCCGTTTTCTTAGCCCACACTTAAGCTAGGGTGCGTTCTTAACCCCCAAATGTGCCAAACATCGGCTATACTCTAGGGAAATAGACTACACACATCCCTAGAAAAGGCTTTTTTTATGACACACACACACGACGAGAACCGTTTGCCCGCCACCCATGCTGTGCATGGACGCACCGACCGCACCTACCGAAGCGCGATTTTTCCCATCTACCAGACTAGCACGTTTGCCGTTGGCGAAAGCAGCGATTTTGCCGCCTTGCTCGACGGCAGTGCAGAAGACGCTTTCGTCTACACGCGCTACGGCAACCCGACCGTCGCTAACGTGCAAGAGAAGTTGGCACGCCTGCACCACGCCGAGACAGCGTTCTTGTTCAGCAGCGGCATGGCAGCTATCGCCGCCGCTGTGCTGGCGACCATGCAAAGCGGCGACCACATCGCCGTCGTGCGCCCCATCTACGGCGGCACGTACGGCTACATGGGCAGCATGCTGCCGCGCTTGGGCATCACCCCGCACTTCATCACGCCCGAGCAGGCATACGCCCTAGAGCAGCACGTGCCGCAAGCGCGCGCGGTCTACTTTGAAACGCCGGCCAATCCCACCACGCTGTGCGTCGACATCGCCGCTGTGGTCGCCGCTGCCCAGCGCGTCGGCGCGAAAACGCTGGTCGACAACACGTTCGCCTCGCCAATCAACAGCACCCCGCTGACGTTAGGCGTTGACCTCGTGATTGAAAGCGTCACCAAGTTCATCGGCGGTCACAGCGATGTCATAAGCGGCGCAGTGCTGGGGCGCGCGGAATACACAGAAGCCTTGCACCATCAGCTGATTTACTTTGGCGGCTGTGCCAGCCCGCTGGAAGCCTTCTTGGTTGACCGCAGCCTCAAGACGTTGAGCATGCGCGTGCAGCACCAAAACGCCGCCGCGCTGCGCATCGCCGAGTTCTTCGCGGCGGATGCCCGCGTGAAGCGCGTCTACTATCCCTTCCTACCAACTTCGCCCGATTACGCCGTTGCCAAGAAGCAGATGAAGGGCGGCGGCGGCGTGCTGGCGTTGGACTTCGGCGAGCTGGAAGACGCGGTGGCGTTTGTTGACCACTTGCAGCTGGTGGTCAACGCGGTCTCGTTGGGCAGCGTCGAATCGCTGGTGACCATCCCCGTGCTTAGCACGCACGCCCGTGTCGCCGAAGAAGAGCGCGCGCTCGCCCGCGTGACGGCTGGCACGGTGCGGCTCTCGGTGGGCGCGGAGGCGGTGGAAGATTTGCTCGCGGATTTCGCGCAGGCACTAACGCACGTGCGCCAATTCGCTTAAGTGGTGACGGGCGTGCGCACGCCGCGCATGCCCGTCAAGAGCTAGGGCTGCGTCCGCGCACGGCTGCGACCAGCCCAAACAGCAGCTGCCAATCGTCACGCGCCAGCGCGCCGAACAGCAGGCACGCGCCCGCGTACGCCGCCCCGCCCAACAGCGCGCCCGCCACCCAGCCCACCGGCGCGAACGCGAGCATGACCACGCCGCCGACCAAACCCGCCAGCAGCAAGCGCAACGAACGCCCCAACATGCGCCCCCACGCAAAGCCCGCCGCCGCGAATGCCTGCCCCATCAGCAGCAGCGCGATGGCTTCTGCTAAGACGCTAGCGACCGCTGTGCCGCGTGGGTCGCCTGTTGCCCACAAAAAGAGCGCGTTGCACAGCACGTTGACCACCAGCGCGACCGCGCGCACGCGCAGCAGCAGGTGTTGGCGGTTTTGCAGCAGCAGTGCCTTGGCGAAGGGGTTGCCTACCATCGTCAGCACCGTGTACCAGACGAGAATTTGCAGCACGCCGACGGTAGGCAAGTAAGCGGGCGGGTAGAGCGTCAAAATCAGCGGCTGCGCGTAAATCGTCAGTGCCAGTGCCAGCGGCAGCCCAACCAACAGCAAAAAGCGCGCCAGCTTGTCGATGAGGTCGCCGAAGGCGTGCGGGTGGTCGCGGCTGTAACGCGCTAGCAGCGGGTACATCGCTGTGAGCAGCGTCGTGCTGACCAGCTCAACGATGCCATAGTTGATGACAAACGCCGGACCCAAGTAGCCCGTGTTGGTCTCGCCGATGAACGCCGTCGTCATGAGCTTGTCGGCGTGTTGATAGGCGAGATAGAGGAACGCGCTCAACGCCAGCGGCGCGCCGTCACGCAGCAGGTTCAACGTCAGCGGACGGTCGAGCGGGAAGGATGGGCGCACGCCAGCGCGAACGTTCGCCAGCACCAACGCCAGCGAGCGCGCTACGCCTGCCGCCAGCGTGACGGCGTACACGCCCAGCAAGCCGCCGCCCACGCTCAACACGAGCCACGCCGCCGCCACGCGCACGAGAATATGGGCAATCTCGACCCACACGGTGGTCACCATGCGCTCTTGGGCGACCAGCAGGTCATAGGCGATGTTGCCGCTCAAATCGACCCAGAGGCTGCTGCCCGCCACCGCCAAATAAGCCAGAATGGTGGGGCTATAGCCCGCTAGCGCGCCCACGCCCAGCGCGCCCAAATACGCCACTAGCGCAAGCGCGGTTTGCGCGAAGAGCATCGCCGTCCAATACTGCCCCGCCAGCGCGGGCTGGCGCGCCACCTCGCGCACCGCCACCAGCCCCATGCCAAAGCCGACCACCGCCGTGCTGACCGAAAGCAGCGACAGCACGGTGTTGTAGATGCCGTACTCGGCGGGGCTAAACCAGTTGCCCAGCAGCAGCTGCCAGCCGAACAGCACGCCCTTGCTGAGCAGGCTGCCGACCACCAGCGCGCTGAGGTTGCGCGCAACGCGGCGCGTGGACGCGCTCATCGGCGGCTAGGCTTTGCCGCGCGGCGGGCGATAGGGCGGCACACCCGGCATCCAACCGTGATAGACCGTCGCGGATTCGACCTCGATAAAGGCATCGGGCTGCACGTCGCGCACAATCTCCATCACGCGGGGAATATAGCGGCTCATCACGGCGGTGCGCAGAATTGTCACCTCGCCGTCGCGCCCACGCCCGATCGTCTCGGTGACGGCAAAGCCGTTGTCGCGCAGGGCTTTGGCGATTGCTTCGCCGTGCTGCGGGCTAATCACCTGCACGGTGTTGAACGTCTTGAACAGGCGCGCCTCCAGCACCATCCCGACATAGTTGCCGACCGACGCGCCCAAGCAATAGGCAATCAAGTTGACGACGTTTTGCAGGTCGTTGACGACGTTGGCGATGACCAACGCAAAAATCAACGCCTCCAAGAACGCCAGCACCGACGACAAAAAGCGTCGTCCGCGCGCGATAAACACCAGCCGCACCGTCGAAACAGCATAGTTCAGCACGCGCAGCGCAAACAGCAGCAGCGCGAACAAGAGGGCTTCAAGGGTCAAAAAAGTAGCAATGTTCACAAGCGTTTACTCCAGCGGTTCGGCGGTAAGCAGCACGCGGCTGTTGGGCAGGTAATAGACGCAGTAGCCAGCACTTGCCTGAAACGCGCTCCAGACCTTGAGCGGAACGTTGAAAGCGATCCCCTCGACCACCAGCGTGTAGCGTGTGCCTTCGTGGGTGAGCAGTGCCAACCCGCAGGCACGCGCCACCTTGCCACGTGCGATGTCGTCCTGTAAGACGGGGCGCGCCAAGAACTCGTTGCGTGCCACGAAAAAAGGCAAGCCCGCCAGCCCGCAGACCAGCAGCAAAATCAGCCACATGGCGGGCGTGTGAGTGAAGATGGCAATCACGCCAAAAATCCCAGCCAGCAGCACAAAATGCCCTAGCAGCACCCATTGGGCGATGCTGGCGACGACGGGCGGCTTGTAGGCGGCGCGCTGTGCCGCGCTGATGCGCCCGCTGCGGTTGGCATCAAGGTCTTCTTGGCTAAATTTAAGGGCTTTGGCAAGTCGTGCGTCCATATGCCTACAGTGTAGCGCAAAGCGCACGCGCTGCGTAGGGTGACGCGCCTCGTTTGCGATATAGCCCATCACAAGCTGATTAGCTCGGTCTGCGACCACATTTTCCGCATCGACCTCACGCCGATTGAGCGCATTCGCTACCAGATTGTTGATGACGTGCCAACCTGTCGCTAGCTTTTTAACATCATATGTTGTAATATGTATGCACACACTAAAAAGCAAGCGATAAGCAAGGGAATTGCAGATGAATGCGTTACGAATTGTCGAACACCCGACCATGCGCTATGTCGAGTATGAGGGCAATTTGCATGAGTTTGTCTTTTATGAGGGGTCACGTGCCGCGCTTGACCAATGGTTTGTCTACATTGAGAAGTTTCACCTGCTGCCGCCGAACGTGCGCACGCGCGTGTTTGTCGACACAACGGGTGTCCCCCAGCCGCCGCTAGCCTATGCTTACCAGCGGGCGCAGGTCATGCACAAAAAGCACGGCAAGCGCGCCACGCCCATGTACTACGCCTTTTTGGGTGCAGACAATCAGAGCGTGATGAACCGCATCCTACAAACCTTCATTCAGCTGCTGCGCACCGGCGACGAGGTGCGCTACTTTTACGGCGAAGCCGAACGCGAGAAGGCATGGGCATGGTTGCACAGCGCGCTAAATCCTGATAAAGTAGCGGAAGGATAAACACGCCGCCGCTGCTTTTTCAAGGAGCATCGCTTGCACATCTCAATCGAAATCACGCCACGCGATGAAGACAGCGTGTGCCATGAAGTTGCGCAAATTCGCCAACACCTGCCTAGCGTCAACACCATCAACATCCCCGACATCGTGCGTCTGCCGCTGCGCAGTTGGGAAGGTTGCGCGCTGGTCAAGCCACACTACCCGCTGGCCATTCCGCACGTACGCGCCATTGACTTTGACCTTGAACGCCTTGACGTGCTGCTGAGCTTGTTAGATGAGCGCGGCTTAGACACGTTGCTGGTCGTCACGGGCGACGCTAGCAAAGCTACCCTGCGCCCGGTCTACCCCAACAACAGCGTCGCGCTGCTTCGGCGGCTGGTCAAGCTGCGTCCGCAGTGGCGCGTCTACGCCGCCATCGACCCCTACCGCCAAAATCTGCAAGCAGAGTATCGCTACTGTATGGAAAAGCTCGAGGCGGGCGCGGTGGGCTTTTTCACGCAGCCCTTTTTTGACCTGCGGCTGATGTCGATTTACGCCGACCTATTTGACGACAGCGTGCCGATTTTTTGGGGCGTGTCGCCTGTCCTGACCGACAAATCGCGCGCCTATTGGGAGACGGTCAATCGCGTCGTGTTCCCCAAAGACTTCAACGTCTCACTGGCGTGGAATCGTTGGTTTGCCAGCGCGGCGTTAGACTTCGCCCGCGCCCACAACGGCAACATCTACTACATGCCTATCCGTGCGGATGTCGTCAGCTACCTCGAAGGCATCGTTTAGCATGGCATCGCCCGCGCTGTCCCGCCGACAGCAGCTGCTAACCAATCTCATAAGCGGCTTGGTGGTTAGCTTCAGCGAGATTATTTCCTACGTCTCGCTGGCAAGCCTGCTCTTCGTCGGCGTGTTAGCCCCTTATCTGTCCTATGGCGTGACGATCATTCTGCTCACGACAGCTATCAACGTGGTGGTGATGCTGGTGCTGACACGCCAGCCCGACCTGTTCACGGTTGTGCGCACCAACACGACGGTGCTGCTAGGCGTGGCGGTCGTGGGCGCGACGCACACGCTGCCGCCGTCCACCGCGTTTGCGACTGCGCTGGCTGTCTTGTGTGTTGGGACGGTGGGCATGGGCGTGACGTTCTGGCTGCTAGGACGGTTTCGGCTCGGCGACCTCGTGCGCTACGTGCCATACCCCGTTATCGGCGGCTTTATAGCTGGCACGGGCTGGCTGCTGCTGCGCGGTGCTATCGCCAGCACCAGCGGCACGCCCTTCACGCTCGACGCACTTTTCACGCCCGCAGCCCTCGTGCGCTGGCTGCCGGGCGTGGGCTTGGGCATCTTGCTCTTCCTCGCCACCCGCGCCAGCCACCACTTTCTCGTCATGCCCGCCCTGCTGATAGGCAGCACAGGCGCGTTTTACCTCGTCTTGGCGGTCGCAGGGATGAGCCTTGAGGAGGCAGACCGCGCCCAGCTCTTGGTGCGTGTCGTCGACGCAAGCACGGCGTGGCAGCCGCTGCCGCTGGCGCAATGGACACAGGCGGATTGGGGCGCAGTGCTGAGTCAAAGCGGCACGCTGCTCACCGTGTCGTTGGTCGGCGTGCTGACGCTGTTGCTTAACCTGAGCAGCATGGAAGTGCTGCTTAAGACCGACTTCGACGTGAACAGCGAGATGCGCGCCGCCGGCACCGCCAACGTGCTAGTCGGGCTGATGGGCGGCATCGTCGGCTTTCGCGCAATCAGCACCACGACGCTAAGTCATCGCTTGGGCGGGCGCGGACACTTGCCGCCGCTGCTGCTGGCGGTGTCATCGCTGCTGGTGCTGGTTGTAGGCTTGGACTTCCTCGCCTACACGCCCAAGCTGCTTTTGGGCGGTGTGCTGTTCTTCTTGGGGCTTGATTACCTCGAAGATTGGGTCTTCAAGGGCTTCAAAACGCTCGAACGCGGCGACTACGTCGTGGTCTTAATCATTCTCGTGACGATTGCCCTCACGGATTTCTTGGTGGGGGTCGGCGTGGGCTTGGTGCTGATGGTGCTGTCGTTTGTCGTCAACTACAGCCGCGTCAACATCTTCCACTACGCGCTTGACGGCTCGGCAATGAGCAGCAACGTGCTGCGCAATCCGCACCACCGCGAGCTTATTCGCAAGCAGGCGGACGAAATTCGCCTGCTCAAACTGCAGGGTTACTTGTTCTTCGGCACAGCCAACAACATTCTTGTGGAAGTTAGGCAGCGGCTGAAACGCTTGCCACCGCTGCGCTTTTTGATTTTGGACTTTCGCCGCGTCACCAGCGTCGACTCTTCGGCGGTGTTCAGCCTCAAGCGGCTGGCTTCGCTGGCGGAAATGCACGACTTTCAAATCATCCTCAGCAGCCTCACGCCACAAATCGAGGCAACCCTGCACGCCAATGCCTTTGCGCTCAACGCGCGCATCTTCAGCACGCAAGACATGGACTACGCGCTGGAACACTGCGAGAACGCTATCTTGGGCAAAGACCCGGTTACCACGATGAACCTGACCGTAACGTTCAATCGGCTGCTAACCGAAAGCGGCTTTTCGCCCGAACAGCGACAAATCTTCAGAGGCTACTTGCAAAACAAGACCTTTAGGGCAGGCGAGTATCTCACGCGGCAAGGGCAAGCGGCGGATGAGCTGTTCTTCATCGAAATTGGGCAGGTGTCGATTTACTTGGAGACAGAGGGAGAAAAGCGCATTCGCCTGCAAACGCTCACGATGGGGTCGGTTGTGGGTGAGCTGGCGTTTCAGCTGCGCATGACGCGCACGGCATCGGTGGTGGCGGACGTGGACACGCAGGCGTACTGCCTGACACGCAGCCAGTTCGAGGCACTTGAGCGTGATGCGCCGCTCATCAGCACGCTACTGAAGACGCTGATGCTGAACGCGCTGGCGCACCGCTTGCTCGAGAGCAACCAACGCCTCGTGACGCTGAGCCGCTAGCACAGCCTCGTGGGCGAACAAAACAAAAAGGGCGCGTCCGCCGAAGAGACGCACCCTTTTCAGTGGGGCAACGCAAGAGCCTTAGTCGCGGCTGGAGGCGAAAAGGCGCAGCAGATACAGGAAGATGTTGATGAAGTCCAGATACAGCGTCAGCGCGCCCATAATCGCCACGCGGGTGAAGTCAGGCGTGCCTTCCTGAATCATGTTGGACTCCGCCATTTGCTTAATCTTCTGCGTGTCCCAGGCGGTCAAGCCGGTGAAAATCAACACGCCGGCCACGCTGAGGATGAAGGTCAAGCCGTCGCTTCGCAGGAAGATGTTGACGACGCTGGCGATAATCAAGCCGATTAAGGCCATCATCAAGAACGAACCCATGCTAGAGAGGTCGGTCTTGGTGGTGTAGCCGATGATGGTCATCGCGCCAAACACGCCCGCCGTCGTGAAGAAGGCTTTCGCCACAACCATCCAGTCGCCATTCATGACGATCTGCCCTGTACGCGGGTCGATGGCAGGCGTTGCCACCGTGCCGAAAATAATAGCGGACATGGTCACGCCCATCGTGGCAGCGTAGAACAAGAACAAGCCAATCGCCACTGTCGGACTGACGCGGTTCACAGCAAATGACAGCCCAAAGACGACAACAAGCTGCACGATGACGATGACGAGAAAGCTGCCCGCAATCGTTTCTAGCAGGGCAAAATTGCTCATCATCGCGTTGGCAAGGTAGAAGGCGATGAAGCCTGTCAAGCCCAAGCCGACCGTCATCCACATGTAGACCGTGCGCATGAGCGGTGCCATTTGCACGCCGGCAAGGGTCGACACACGGGTTACTGCAGGTGTACTGTTCCCTGAGTTAAACATAGCCACTCCTTTTGGTTTAGACTAACTGTGCTTTACGCGCTTATTATATCACAAAATGTTGCAACGTTCCCCCAAATTTATAGGGGTTTCCTTAAACGTGCCGCTAGCATCCAACGCCAACGCCACAAACGCGGCTCATTCACCTAGCAGCGTTGGCAATATCGCGTCCAC
>CALIEB010000030.1 GCA_938022205.1 uncultured Anaerolineae bacterium
ACGTAAGGTTTGCCGTGATGCTGCGCTCTGAAGAGTGGCTAGGTTTACTTTTCACGCGAGGACGGGAGAGACGCATGATTGATTTTAGCCCTGTAGAAAACGGCGAGATGAAGATGCTGGCGTATACGCAGAGCGCGGGCATCACGTGGCAGCAGGTGCGCGACGCACTCAACGAGAGCGTCGACACGCTGCACGTCCTGCTGGACGGCTTAGAGGATGTCGACGTGACGTTTGTGCCGTATGACCCGCACGCCAACGACCCGTTCGCGCCCCCAGAAGAGCAGCACATTGGCTGGAACATCGCGCACCTTATCTTGCACGTCACCGCCAGCACAGAAGAGTACGCGGCGATTGGCTCGGTGCTGGGGCGCGGCATCGCCTTTGAGGGACGGCTGCGCTATGAGCCTGACTGGAAGACGGTCACGACGGTGGCGGCACTGCGCCAGCGGCTTGAAGAGAGCCGCCGTATACGCCTCGCCTATCTCGACGCGCTGCCCGACCAGCCCTTTATGGACGTATACCGCGTCATCAGCGAACGCTACATCGAATATTTTGGCCAGAGCAACTGCATGGTGTCGTTTTTGATTGGGCTGATGCACGAGGTCGGACATTACGAGCAAATTCGTGACGCGCGCCGCCAAGCACTTGCGGCACGCCAACAGGGCTAACGCAAGGTTGAAGGCGCGGCGGGTATCTGGGTATACTAGCCGCGCCTTTTTGCTTATGCCAACGAAAGAATGTCGCTATGTCCAACGTCAAGCCCCGCCTGCCCAAAGGTTTTCGTGATTTTTTGCCTGCCGACATGCTCAAACGCGCCTACGTGTTTGAGGTCGTGCGCGAGGTCTTCGAGCTATACGGCTTTGAGCCGTTGCAAACGCCTGTTTTAGAGCTGCGCGAGACGCTCTTCGGCAAGTATGGCGAGGAAGCCGAAAACTTGATTTACGACGCACAGCACCAGCGCAGCGAGAAAGAGCCACTTGCCATGCGCTATGACTTGACCGTGCCGTTGGCGCGTGTGGTGGCGATGCACGAAAACGCGCTCAAGCTGCCGTTCAAACGCTATCACATCGCGCCGGTCTGGCGCGGCGAACGCCCCCAGCGCGGACGCTACCGCGAGTTTTACCAATGCGACGTGGACATCGTCGGCGTGGCGAGCATGAGTGCGGACGCTGAACTCATAAGCGTGCTGGTGACCGCGCTGCGCCGCTTGGGCTTCGCCAAATTCACCGTCAAAATCAACAACCGCAAGCTGCTCACGGCGATGGGCATTTACAGCGGCGTGCCAGACGCGCAGCTGCCTGACCTTTACCGCAGCGTAGACAAGTTCGACAAGGTGGGCGCGGACGGCGTGAAGAAGGAGTTAGAAGCGCGCGGCATTGCCCCCGACGTGGTGACGCGCATGCTTGACCTCATCACCGTGCAGCACGAAGGCACCGCCAGCCTTGACTATTTAGAGCGTGTGATGGGGCAGCTGCCGCAAGCCGCCGAAGGCATCCGCGAGCTGCGCGAGATGGCGCAGCACATGGACGCGCTGGGCGTGCCAATGGCGTACGTGGCGTTTGATTACACGGTCGTGCGCGGCTTAGGCTACTACACGGGACCGATTTTCGAGACGGTTATCACAGAGCCAAACTTGGGCAGCATCAGCGGTGGCGGACGTTACGACAACCTGATTGGCATTTTCCGCCGCGAGAGCTTGCCCACAACCGGCGTGAGCTTGGGCATTGAGCGCATCATCGACCTGATGGACGTGTTCAACCTTTACCCCGCGCACGTAGGCGGCACAGTCGTGCAAGTGCTGGTGACCGTCTTTGGCGAGGACACGCTGGCAGAATCGACGCGCTTGGCGGCAAAACTGCGCGAGGGCGGCATCCGCACCGAGCTTTACATGGACGACGTGAAGTACAAGCTCAGCAAGCAGTTTGCCCATGCTGACAAGAAAGGCATTGGGCTGGTGGCGATTCTGGGGGCAGACGAGATTGCGCAGGACGTGGTCAAGTTCAAACGTCTGCGCGACGGGCTGGAGGTGACCACCGCGCAGACGAACGCCGTTGAAGCAGTGCGCCAGCTTTTGGACTAGCCTGCCAGCTGCTTGAAGGTTTCCATGTTGCCGCCGCTAGCGAGCTTGGGCTTATACGTTTGCAGCGCGCTTTTCAGCTCTTCTTCGCTGAGGATGAAGCCCTTGCCGTGCGCGAACTGGCGCAAACGAGCGATGTCGGCAACGCCGTTCACGTAAAGCTGAGTGCGCAAAGACTCCTCTTTTTCGAGGCGTGCCAAAAACTTGTTTGCGGCTTCAAGGGACATGCTGACCTTCTTTCTCCATGCTGCGTTGCGGATAAATGATGCCTTTATTTTAGTCGGCTTGGCTTGTCAGAGAAAAGGTAAAAAAATCGGTTGGCGTGCCGCGATAAGCCGACACGACGCGCGCAAAGGCTTCGGCAAACGCGGTCACGCTGGAAAAACGGCTCGACGGCGGCTTAGCGAGTGCCTGCCACAATACCATCGGCAGCTCGGGCGGCAGAGACAACTCCGGACGCAGCAAGCCGGGCGGCATAGCGGCTTCGTAGCGGTGACTGTTCATCAGTCCTATCAGCGAATCAGACTCAAACGGCGCACGCCCCGTAATCAGCTCATAGGTTAAGCACGCCAGCGCGTACTGGTCAGAGGCGGGTTCGGGACGCTGCCCGTCCCAAAGCTCGGGCGCGCTGTAACGTGTCACGCTAAACGAGTTGGTGCTTTCGAGATTAAAGAAGATTTTTTGCAGGCGAACAATGCCCGCATCGTTAAGGTATGCCTTGCCGGTTTCGTCAAAAAGCACAGCGCGCGGCTCGACTTGTCCATGCACCATGCCGTTGCGGTGCAGGTCTTGGAGCGCATCAGCAATGCGCTGAATGAAGTCAGAGATTTGTCCAAGCGAGGGCAGTTTTTCCGTCAGCTTGTCCTGCTGCCGCAGCGTTTTCAGCCGCTTGTGCAGCGAACCACCGCGCATAAGCGGCATAGCAGCATACAGATAAAACTCATCAACGCCGTAGTCCAACACAGGCACAAGGTAGGGAGACGTGAGCTTTTGCACCCGCGCCATTTCGTTAAGGCACTCTTGGCGGATGCTGTCGTATTTGCCGCGCTCTTGCTTGGCTAGATGTATCTTGAGAACACGCAGCATGACGCTCTTGCCCGTCTTGCGGTTCAAGGCTTGGAACAGCGACATGTCATTGCTAGCTTCTAACGTGTGGATACAGCGATAATCGCCAAACAACTTGTGAAGTGGTTGATTCCCCATGCTTTGCCCGTTTCTAGCACCCTGTTTTTACACTGCGTAGTATACGGCACATCGTGCTGCGTGCGTCTTAGCTTTCCAAGCGCAAGACGACTGCCGAGCGCGCCATGAGCGTGATGTGCTGGCTGTAAAGCGTGGCGTTGGGGGGGTGCGCCTCTGCGGTGTAGACAAGCGCATGCCAATTGCCCGGTGGCAGCTCAAAACGCGCTTCCTGCCAATGCGCGTTGAATGCCACGTATAACGACACATCCGCCCCCACCAACGTGAACGCCACGTGGTGCGCGCGCGCGCTCCAATCGGGCTCGTGCAGCTTATGCCCGTGCCACGTGATAGCCGTCACGCTGCCATGCCCCCAAAAACGCTCTTCGGCAAACGCCTGATAGTGATGCGTGAACGCTACCACATCGCGCACAAATGTCAGCAGCTCGCGCTCGCGCTCCACCAGCGACCAATCAAACCACGACAGCTCATTATCTTGGCAGTAGGCGTTGTTATTGCCGCGCTGCGTGCGGCGCACCTCGTCGCCCATCAGCAGCATCGGCGTGCCTTGCGCGATGAACACCGCCAGCAGGAAGTTGCGCACTTGGCGGCTGCGCAACGCCAGCACCTCAGGGTCATCCGTGTCACCCTCAACGCCGCAGTTCCAAGAGTAATTTTCGTTGTGTCCGTCGCGGTTGCCCTCGCCATTGGCTTCGTTGTGCTTGTGATTGTAGCTGACGAGGTCATTAAGCGTAAAGCCGTCGTGGCAAGCGACAAAGTTCACCGCACGGTTGGGGTCGCGGACAGTAGCGTACAGGTCAGTGCTAGCGGTCAGCCGGCGCGCGAACGCGCCCGCCATGCCTGCGTCGCTCTTGATGAACTTGCGCACGTCGTCGCGGAAGACCCCATTCCACTCCGCCCAGCGGTCGCCAACAAATCGCCCGACTTGGTATAAGCCGCCCGCGTCCCACGCTTCGGCGATAATTTTCGCGCCCGCCAAAATCGGCTCGCTGTCAATCTCCCAGACGATGGGCGGGCTTTTCAGCGGCGTTCCCCACTCGTCGCGCGCCATCGACGATGCCAAGTCAAAGCGGAAGCCGTCGACGTGCATCTCCGCCACCCAATAGCGCAGCGCGTCCATAATCATGCGGCGCACGATGCTGTGGTTGGCGTTGAGCGTGTTGCCGCAGCCGCTGTAGTTAGCGTAGCGGGCGCGGTTCTTCTCGAGGATGTAGTAGGCGCGGTTTTCCAGCCCGCGAAAACTCAAGGTCGGTCCGTTCTCGTCGCCTTCCGCGCTGTGGTTGAAGACGACATCCAGCACCACCTCGATGCCCGCCCTGTGCAGTGCTTTGACCATGTCGCGGAACTCGTCGACCGCTCCGAGCGGGGTGCCGGCTGCCGCGTACTGCACGTGTGGCGCGAAGAAGCCAATCGGGCTGTAGCCCCAATAGTTCACGCGCCCGCTCGGCGCGTCGTCAGGGTCAAACTGACAAATCGGCATGAGTTCGACCGTCGTCACGCCTAAGGACTTAAGGTAGGAAATTTTTTCCACCAAGCCGGCGAACGTGCCGCGTTTTGCCGCGTCTACGCCGCTGTTGGGGTGCTTGGTGAACCCGCCCACGTGCATCTCGTAGATAAAGCTGCTGGCGTAGGGCAAGTTCAGCGGCTTGTCATCCTCCCAATCATACGTGCTGAGGTCGACGACCACGCTCTTGAGTGCCTCGCGGGTGTTGTCCACGCCATAACGCCCCGCCAACGCGCGGTCATAGTGCGCGCCTACCGCCACCGCCCGCCCGTAAGGGTCCAGCAGCAGCTTGCTGCCGTCGAAGCGGTGCCCTTCTTCGGGCGCGTAGGGACCGTGCGCGCGATAGGCGTAAAGCTGCCCTGCCTGCACGCCTTTCACCCACACGTGCCAATAGTAAAACGTGCGGTTACGCTGCGGTTGTAAGACAATGACGCGCGACGGGCGCGCCGCGTCCACATGGTCGAAAAACAACAAGTCAAGCTGGGTGCAGTTCTTAGAGAACACACAAAAGTTCACGCCATCGCCTTGTACGGTCGCGCCAAGCGTGTGATGCGTACCTACGCGGATGTCACTGGTCATCAGTTTTTGCCCCGTTCGTCAACGCCTTGCTCTATATTGTAGCCCTGTTTGTCCAATTCGCCAAAAAGCAAACAGCGGTTCATGCGCCACCTTAAGGTCAGCTGAAACACACACAGTTATATAGCGTAAGTTTGCGAAAAGCGTTACAATACGCGCAAGAGCCACCGCCACCCAAGACAAACGTCCATGCGCATCAAAAGATACCGCCGCACGCCCCTGTTTCGCCCGCCAGCTCGCCAACGCGGGTGGCTGCCCTTCTTGCTCTGGATGGGGGTCGTAGCGGGCATGGCATTTCTCACGCGCGATTGGTGGCTAGCGTGGCTGCGGCTGCCGATGACACCGCGTCCGCAAGCCACGCTCTCCGCCGCCTACGCTGCTTTTAACGCGGGCGATTGGCACACCGCCATCGAGCTAGCGCGGGCGTTGCACCGCGACCAACACGACAGTGGCGCGCTCACGCTGTTGGTGCGCACGCTGATTTACCGCAGCTACGTGGACTTTGAGCATCGTAGCGACCGCGCACGCGCCTTAGAGCTATCGCAAGAGGCGTTTGCCGCCGCGTCCAACCAACGCAGCGTCCAAGCTATTCACGCGCTGGCGTTGCAAGCCAACGAACGCCCGCAAGAAGCAGCGCGACTGGCACTGCGCGTTATCGAGCGCGACAGCGAGGACATCGTGGCACGGCTGGCGTTGGCACTGGCTTACGGCAGTCAGGGCTTGTTTGAGGCATCGCTGCGCGAGGCAGAACGCGCGGTGGGCATCGCCCAAACCAGCGCGCCGGCGTGGCTGTGGGACGCGCTGCGCGTGCGGGCGATTGCGTTGGGCAATTTGGGGCGTTACCGCGACGCGCTCAACGCCATCAACACCGCCATTGAAAACAACCGCCGCCTTATTCCGGCACACTTCGAGCGCGCCCTCTTCGCCTTACAGCTCGGCGCGACCGACACCGCCACTTCTGCCTATTTCAACGTGCTGGCGTTCGACCCCAACAACGTCAAGGCGCGCTTTCGCCTGTGCGAGCTGAGCAGCGTTATGCGCGAACGCGAGGCGGCTATCGCCTACTGCCGCGATGTGACCGAGCGCGCGCCGGAGTTCGTTGACGGCTGGTATCAGCTGGGGCGCGAGTATTTCTTGCAAGGTGACTTTGCCAACGCACAGCGCGCGCTCAACCGCTGCGCCGCGCTGCAAGTGCTGCAAGACGTGCCGGTGCCAGACCGTCGCTTTGAGTGTTGGTATTGGCAGGGGCAGGCTGCCGAAATTTTGGGCGATTGCGCGAGCTTGACCGCCATCTACACTGAGTTCGTGACGATGACGGTTGTCGCGCAGGTGCCACAGGTGTGGGTCTATCCGCCGGAGGGACCGCCCATCTGTCAGCAGTAGCGCGCCACAAGGGGCTTGAGCTTACCTCAAGCCCCTCTCTTTTTAGCCCAACACGGCGGGGTTGCAAACGTTCTGTTTTTCGCCCTTGAGCAAAAAGTCGCGGATGAGTTCCGCCGCTTCGATGGCGACCGTCACCTGCGCGTCGCTGGTGCTTGCGCCCAAGTGCGGCGTGTCGATGACGTTGGGCAAGCCAACCAGAGGGTGATTCGGCGGCGGCGGCTCAACTTCGTAAACATCGACCGCCGCGCCTGCCACCTTGCCGCTTTTTAGCGCGGCAGCAAGGTCTTGGTCATTGATGAGCGCGCCGCGCGCCGCGTTGATGATGCGCACGCCGTCCTTCATCTTGGCGATGCTTTGCGCGTTAATCATGTGCTGCGTCTCTTCGGTGATGAGCGCGTGCAGCGTGATGAAATCCGACTGGGCATAAAGTGTGTCAAGGTCGACCATGCGCACGCCTTCGATAGGGCTTTCCGGCACGAACGGGTCATAAGCCAGCAAGCGCATCTCAAACGCGCGCGCGCGCTGGGCAACCGCGCGCCCGATGCGCCCGAAACCCACGATGCCAAGCGTTTTGCCGCGCAGCTCCACGCCCACCATGTGCTTGCGCTCCCACTTGCCCGCCTTGAGCGAAGCGTCGCCCTGTGGAATAAAGCGCGCCAGCGAGAGCATCAAGCCCATCGTCAGCTCGGCGGTGGCGATGGTGTTGCCGCCGGGTGTGTTCATGACGACCACGCCATGACGGGTGGCTGCCTCAAGGTCAACGTTGTCGACCCCCACGCCGGCGCGCGCGATTGCCTTGAGCTTGGGGGCGTTCGCCAGCACGTCCGCCGTCACCTTAACACCGCTGCGGATTACGATGGCATCCGCGTCGACAATGCGCGCCTTAAACTCCTCTTGCGGGAGCTTGCCGGTGGCGGTCACCTGCAAGCCTTCTGCGGCGTTCAAAATGTCCAATGCCGCTTGGTCAACATCATCCGGAACTAACACGTGAAAGGTCATAAGATGTCCTTTGCGACTTACGCGCCGATAAACTCGTCAATATACGCCAGCACTTCGTCAATAACAGCGGGCTGGGTGTCGCCCATGTGAGCGATGCGGAAGGTCTGTCCCTTAATTTCGCCGTAGCCTTTGTCAATCGTGAAGCCCTTGCCGCTCATGAACTTGGCGAGGTCGTCGACGTTAATGCCTTTCTGGCGATTGTCGACCGTCGTGACAGTCGGGCTGCGGTAGCCTTCCTGCGCGAACAAGCCAAAACCGCGCGACAACGCCCAAGCGTGCGTGGTGTCGCGCATGTGCAGGTGGCGCGCCCAGCGGTTCTCCAGCCCTTCCGCCAAGATGTCGTCCAGCTGCTTATCGGCAGCGAACATCAAGCTAATCGGCGGCGTAGCGGGCGTGTTGTTCTTCTGCAGGCTTTTCTCAATCTCGACAAAGTCAAAGTAGTAGCCGCGCTGCTTGACTTGCTTGGCACGCGCAATGACGCGGTCGCTAACAGCGGCGAAGGCGATGCCGGGCGGCAGCGCGAACGCCTTCTGGCTGCTGGTCAGTGCCATGTCGACACCCCATTCGTCCACGCGCAGCTCCGCACCCAAAAAGCCGCTGACTGTGTCGATGATAAACAGCGTGTCGTCGTACTGGCGCACCACTTCGCCAATCTCTTTGATGGGATTGGTCACGCCCGTGCTGGTTTCGTTGTGAACAGCCATCACCGCGTCATAGTGCGCCTTCTTCAGCGCGTCCGCCACCATCTCGGCGGTGTGTGCCTGCCCCCAGTCCACATCAATCGTGTCGACGAGCTTGCCGTTATCCGCGCTAATTTTCGCCCAACGGTCGCTGAACGCGCCGCCGACAAGGTGCAGCACACGCCGGTCATCGCGCACACAGTTGCGCGACGCGCCTTCCCACAAGCCTGTGCCAGAAGAGCCGTGAATGAACACGCGGTATTGCGTTAGGAAGGCTTGCTTGAGCTTGGTTTGCAAGCGGGCAAAAAGCTCGGCAAAAGCGGTGGAGCGATGCCCAATCATCCATGCTGTTTGCGCCTCAAGGATTTCTTTGCGCACTTCAACAGGGCCGGGCAGCAGCAAATATTTGTGGTCGCGTTGCGTCATAGGGTTTTGTCTCCTCATGGTCACACTTGGGCAAGGCTTGCGTGTGTGCGATTGTGACAAAACGCACACACGCTCATTATACAAACGTGCCAGCGGGCTTTGTAGGGCAAGGACAAGCGACGCGGCAAACAAAAAGCACCCCTATGGGTGCTTGTAACGCTGCGGAGAGAGTGGGATTCGAACCCACGTCCGATCTCTCGGGCCCGCTTTCCAAGCGGGTGCACTAGGCCACTATGCGATCTCTCCGTGACGGCGGGCATTATAGCACGCCCTTGCCCGCTTTGGCTATGTGGAATTTTGCCGCGCTGTGGGTCGGCAGTGCGGTCAACAGCGCAGCAATGCCCCTGTCCCTAAATCCCTGCGACGGTTGAATGGTTATGGCATCGTTATCGACGCATGTTATAATGCGTACGGTATAGCAATAACGAAAGACCTTCGGTTATGCGCAAACGCCTCATCCTTTCGCTGCTGCTAGCAAGTATTGCGCTCGGCGCGCTGCTAGCACGACAGCTCTTGCAAGCCCCTGCCGCCACCACTGCCGCCATTGCGCCCACCCAAGCAGCCTGCCGCACCTTGCCCACGCTGCAAGGCAGCGACCTTGACGGCGTAGCGCGCACCTACCCTGATGACTTCACAGGCGCGCTCAACTTTGTCGTGATACCCTTCACCCGCGAGCAGCAGGAGCGCGCGCTGGCATGGGTTGCGCCCTTCCAAGCCTTAACGCGGGACAACCGCGCGTGGGCCTACTACAACCTCGCCGCGCTGCCGGATTTGTCCGCGCCGATACGCCTGCTCGTGGTGGGCGGCATGAGCCTTGCGGTCAGCGCGCCTGACGTACGTGCCGTGACAGTCGTCGCCTTCCTCGAGAACCAAGCGGACTTCTTAAGCGCGTTGGACATCGCCGACACGAGCGAGATGGTCGTGCTGGTGGTCGACACGGCGCGCTGTGTGGTCTATCAAGCAAGCGGCGACTACACGCCTGAGGGCGAGCAAGCCCTGCGCGCGTGGCTAGCAACACGCTAATTCCAACGCGCCAGCTTGCTGCTGTCTGTGCGTTATCATCATATACTCATCTTAAAGCGATATGATAAAAAGGCTTATTTATAGAACGGTTGAAATTATTGCACCACGTGAGGCACAATGACGCACGAATCCTCTCATGACGTGTCTGATACGGACATCCTAGATGCGATGCGCGGACATGTTGCGGTAATTGACAGCAAGGGTATTATCCTCAGGACGAATGCCACCTGGCGCGCGTTTGCGCTTGCCAACGGCGCGCGCGACTTGCAGGGCATGGATGTCGGTACGAATTACTTTGCGGTAATAAAAAAGGCAGCACAACACGGCGACATCATCGCGCACGAGACAATCATCGCTCTCAACGGTGTGCTGCGGGGCGTGTTGCCCTCGTTCATGCTCGAGTATCCGTGCATGACGCGCGAAGGCGAACGCTGGTTCTTGATGCACGTCAGCCCACTCCAGAACTTGCAAGGGGCGGTGATTGTCCACACCGACATCACGCCCATGAAGGAGGCGGAAACACGCCTCTTAGACGATGTAAGCCGAAAGCACGCTGAAGTGGAGCTGCGGGCGCGCTTTGTGTCGATGGCTTCGCACGAGTTTCGCACGCCGCTGGCCAGCATCATGACCGCCACCGAACTCATCCTGCGCTACCGCGAGCGCATGCCCCCCGAGCGCATCGACGAGCAGCTGCACAAGATTATCGCGCAGGTCAAACACATGAATCACCTCATTGACGACATGCTGCTGTACGGCAAGACACAAACGGGTCGATTGGAATATCGTCCGGAGCGCACGGATGTTGCGGCATACACGCGCGCGATTGTCGACGACATGCGCGCGCTCGACAACGGGACGCATGTAATGGAGCTATCTTGCGCCGAGCAGCTCGGTGAGCTGCTGCTTGACCCTGTGCTGTGGCGGGTGGTTCTCAACAATCTGGTCAGCAACGCCCTCAAGTTTTCGCTCCCAAACAGCCGTATCAGCATACGCCTTTATGACGAAAGCGGCGTGTTGGTGTTAGAGGTAACCGACGAGGGCATAGGCATCCCCAACGAAGAGCTTCCTCGCGTGTTCGAGGCGTTCTACCGTGCCTCTAATCATGGCGGCGTGCTCGGCACGGGCTTGGGGCTGGCGATTGTCAAGCACGCGGTGGAGCTGCATCACGGCACGATAACTGTCAGCAGCCAACTGGGAGCAGGCACATCCATCGTCGTCAAGCTGCCCATCGTGCGTTAGACGGGCGGCAGCACGCCCGCCGCTTGCAAAGTGCGCACGCGCGCCGTGTAGGTATGGTGCGCTAAGGCGTGGGCGCGGCTGGCTTCTGCCATGCGTTGACGCGCTTCAGGGTGCGCCAAATAATAGGCGACTTTTTCGCGCAAGTCTTGCAAATCGCTGTACACGGCTAGATGCTCACCGACGGTGAACCACTCGCGCACGCCGGGACGGTCGTCGACCAGCTGAAACACGCCCACGCCCGCACATTCAAACAGGCGCATGTTGCCGCCGTAGCGCATGAAGTCGCCGTGCGTGTTGAGCGCGATGCGCCCCGCGCTAACCGCGTCGAGCATCGTCGCGCCGAGTGCTTGCCCGCGCACGAAGCGGCGCAGGCTTGGCGGCACGTCATGCGTTGTCCAGATGCCCAGCTCAAACGCGCTTAACGCCTCAAGAGCTTGCACGCGCTCACTGTAGAGGTTGTGCGGCACAAGCGTGCCAACAAACGCCACGTCACAGGTCGGTGTGACGGCGCGCGGCGCGTGGAAGTCAGGGTCAATCGCCGCGACAGGCAGGCAGAGCATGCGCGGCGCGCCCAGCTCTTGCCACTGAATGCCGTGATAGTAGTCGTTTGCCAGCACCCAGTCGTAAAGCCGTGCAGCGGCGCGTTCGATAGGCTGCGAGAAGACGATAGGTGACGTGCCGCAGGTGTAGATAAGGCGCGCCCCGCCCGCCTTCAGCGTTGCCAGCGTGTCGGGCGTGATGACGGTGTTGTCGCCTACCAGCCAAATCACGTCGGGCGCAAAGCGTTCGGCATGCGCCAGCAGGCGTTGGTTGCGCAGGCGATACTCGGGATTGAGCGCAGGCGGCAGGCGACGCAGTCCCGCCTCTAGGGCGCGGCGCAACGTCGGGCGATTGCTATAGTGCAGCTGACGCAGCCCCTCGACACTGCCCCAGCTCGGCACGTTGCGCCAAAACACGTCCAGCGTGTAGCCCGCTTGCGTGAGGGCGCGCTCGTAGAAGTGCTGCGCTGCGCTGGAGGGAAAGAGCTGGGTAGGATTGCTGGCGCGCTCTTTCAGCAGCGTGTCGGGATGGTGCAAGCTGGCGACGAAAAGAATACGGGGCACGGGCAGTATCCTTGCGCTAAATCACACAAAACCCGATTATAGCGCAGCTGCCCCGCGCGCTATAGCACGACTTACTGCCCGCTTTGCACGAACTGTGTCAGGCGCGCGGTTACCTCTTGCTCGTTCAGCACACCAAACCAGCGTGCCAGCACCGTCTCACCGTCTGGCGCAACCAGCGCGTACATGCTGCGGTCAACCAAGCCGAACTTGTCGCGCAGCGGGCGTGTGGCGGGGTCATCCACGTCCAGCGTTACCACTTCGATGTGGTCGGCAAACTGTGTTTTGAGCGTGTTAATAAAGGGCGCATTGCGGCGGCAAGTCGTACACCACGCCGCGTAGCTGTCCAAGAACCGTGCCTTGCCGCTGACCAGCACGGTGTCGGCGCGGGTGTCGGAAGCGGGCGCGGCGGTCGGCGCGCTGGCTTGGGGTGCGCACGCCGCCAACAGCAGCATGCCAGCACAAAGCATCATCACACGAAGCACATGCCACATAGCGTTTTCCATCCTGATGATTGTCAATGATGATACGCCCTATCATACACCAAAAGCTAAAAAAAGCCTTACGGCATGTCGGGCAGCGCGTCAAGGTGCGCATGCAATGCTGCTAGCGCGTCGCGAATGGGCGTTTGTGCCAAGTCGGGCGCGTCGCGCAACGCCGCCACGCGGTAGAGGTCGTTCAAGTTGAGTGCTTTCAGCGTCGTGATAGCATGTTCGAGGTTGCTTTCCAGCAGCATGGGATACTCGCGTGTGAGGTTGTGACGCACGGCGGTGAGGATGGTTTGCATGCTGATGTCGCGCTTGTCGAGATGCAACAGCAGCCGCTCGCGCTTGGCTTGTTCCCAGCTGTGTTTGTCGGCGATGCGCAGCACGGTGTCGACGCGCTGCACGCCGACCGCCACCCACGCTGTCAAGCGCGGGTATTTGACGGCGGCGGGTTGAATGGCGCGCCCTGTCAGAGTCAGCCACAAGGCCTTGAAAAAGATGCGAATGGTGCGTAGCAACGTTGTCTCCTTGTCGCTTGCGTCATAAGTTAACGTTCGGGCAGCGGCGGTGGCGGCGGCTTCGGCGGGCGGCTTTGTCCGTCGTCACCCTGCTTTGGCTCGAAGAAGATGGGGATGTCGGACGTGAAGAGCGGTCCGGTCTTGCCAAAGCGTTCGGCGGGTGGGGGCGGCGGTGTGTCCAATAGGCGCGCTGGCTGTGCGGGCGGCTGAAGCTGCTCGGAGAGCGTGCGCGCGAAGGAAGTCAGCGTGCGCGGGCGAATGCGTCCCGTCAGCAAGGCACGCACGTCGCTTAGGCACGCCTCAACGAGCTGTCGCCGGCGCACGGGCTGCAGGTTGCTTGCCTCAAGATCGTCTAGCACGTAGTGTATCAGCCCGTTGAGTTCTATCGGGTTGAGCGGCTCACCGTAGCGTATTGCCACATACGGCGCGATGTAATCCGCGAAAGCCAGCAGAACGGGCGCGCACAAGCCTTCTAGCACGACCACCGGCGGGTAGAGGTTGTCAGCGTAGACCGCGTTCAGGCGCAGCAGCGCGGGCGGAAACAGCGCGCGCGTCAACGTGTAATACAAGCGCGCGTAGGCGTTGACCCAGTCGTTGATGTCAGCGGCAGCAGTCGCGCGGTGCGCTTCTGCCACTTCAGCCCAAATCACCAAAAAACCCGCTTTGGCTAGCTCCCGCGCCAGCGTCGGCAGGCGCGCGTCGCCGCTCGGCAAGCGATGCAGCAGGTATTCGGCGTGCTGCTGCGCCAGCGCGTTTAACAGTTTTTCTAAGCGAAGCACGATGCTCACGGGCAAGCCCCCACGCTAGTTTGCTTGCCCTATCATAACACGTTTTGCCGCCGCCCCCAACCTTCCTCCAAAAAATCGGAGGAAGGCTAGCCAAGTGGCGTTTACTCGTTGGGCAGCACGGTGAAAAGGCTGCCCGCCGTGCGCCCGTACACTTCAGGGAAGTAGAACTCGCGGGCGGTGGTCGGAATAACTTGGTATACTCCCGGCACGCTTAGGCGCATGGTATAGCGGAACTCATACGTGCCAGCGGGCAAATACGTTGCCGAAAGCGTGACTTTGTCGTCGCGGAACTGAATTTGGCTAAACCACCACCAGCCCCAGCCATACGAAAGTGGGTCGGCATCGCCAAACGAGGGACGCGTGCCAATTTGCGCGCTGGTCAGCAGATTGGGGTCAACGCCCTCGCCGCCCGCAGGCAGCGGGTCTTCGATGACGATGTAATGGCGTGTCGACGGCACGATAATCGTCACCCGCGTCTCGATGAGGTCGCCCACACGCCCCTCGCTGACGGGGTCGCCGCTGACGGGGTCGATGTAGCGACGGTCGAGCAAGATGCCCTTGTTGAGGGCTTCCACGCTGGTGACAGGCAAATCAGCGCGCAAGTGCGCAGTGTAATAGAGCGCGCCGCGTTCGCCCGTGCGGCTGATGCGCAGCGTGTTAGCTTGTTGCTTGAGCAGGTCAGCCACCGCCACCACTAGCGTTGCGCCGTCGCCCAACACGTTGTCGCGGGTCACGTTGCCGCTGAGAGGCGCGCCGTCGTTGAGCGTTAGCGTGTAGGCATAGGCGGGATCAAGCTCGCCGCTGGCGGTCATCCACGCGCTCAACGCCATAACAGCCCACGCCGTTTCCTGCGAGGTTTCCCAAATTTCCGCGCGCCGCTGCACCATCAAGTAGCGCACAACCTGCGGCAGCAACGTGCTGTCGCGACGCAACATGACAAGCGTTTGTAAGGCAATCGCCGTCGTGCGCGTGTCGGTGTTCCAAGAGCGGAAGTCATGACCGCGCTCTTGCCAGTGGATCCCCGTCGCGCTGGTGATGGCTTGATTGAGCAGATGGTTGACCAGCGTGTCGGTGCGCGTGGTTTCGCTGGGGTTGATGCGGTGCAACGTTTGCGCTAGCAAGCCAACCGCCCACAAATCCATGCGCAAATACTGGTCGAACAGTGCCGCTGCGCGCCCGATGTCATGCTTGCCGCTGTAAGCCAGCGCGTAAAGCATAAAGGCTTGGCGGTTGAGCTGCCATACGGGCGTGCTGGCAGACGTGGCGATGAGCTTGGTTTGTAGGAAGGTTTGCGCCCGCCCAATCAGGGTGTTGCTGACGGTGAAGCCCGCCTCGCGCGCCGCCGCCAGCCCAATCAGCGCGTAGGCGGTCACGTATTCGTTGCTGTCGTCACGCAGCGACCAGCCCCAACCGCCGTCGCCCTTTTGCTCTGCCGCCAGCTTTTGCAAGGCGAGGTTGACTTCGCGGTCAAGCGCGGCGCGCAGCGTGGGGTTGGCGAAACCGCCCGCCTCTAACGCCTGATAGCTGGCGATGTTGGGCAGGAAGCGGCTTACCGTCCATTCGATAAAGTCGTAGTCTTGGCTTTCCAACGCCTCAAGCGCGTCGAGCATCGCACTCGCAAGGCTATAATCCAGTTTGACGCGCAGCTCACCGCCGACAACATCCGACGGGATTAGCACCTGCTCGCTGCGCGTGTCGTTCTCACGCAGCACGCCCGCCGTGCCAACATACTCTGGCACGTCGTAGCGGTAGACGGGCAACGTGCCTTGTGCGTCCTTGCTGACAGGCGAGATGGTTGCGTCGCTATAGCTGCCGCTGCGCACGCTGAAGCTGGCAACGACCGCTGCTACGCTTTGCACGCGCACCCGCCAGTTAACGCGGGCGCGCCCTCCGGCGGCGATGGTCACGCGCTGCGCCGCGTCGTCGAGCAGCTCAACACCGCTGATGGCTAGCGTCACGGTCGCATCTTGCGCCTCGTCGGTGTTGTTGTTGACCACTGCGCCCAGCACCACTTCGTCCCCCACCACAAAGAAGCGCGGGGTCACGGGACGAATGAGCAGCGGCTTGGTGCTTTGCAGGTCTTGCGTCGTTTGCCCGACCAGCAGCTTGTCGGGCGTGACGTTGGCGACGGCGCGGGCATCGAGCCGCCACGTCGTCAGGTTGTCGGGCAGACGCACGCTAAACGTGGCTTGCCCGTTCGCGTCTGTTTGCAGCGTCGCGTTCCAATAGGGCGTGTCGATAAACTCGCCACGCACGGCAATGATGCCATCTTCTGAGAAGCCGCCGCCGCCGCCCTTGAACGTGTCGAGAATTTCTTGCGTGTAAACGTCCGCGTTCACCACATACGGCGTGGACGTGCGCACGCTGAGCGATTGGCGATTGTAGAAGTGCTGCAGGATGTCTAGGCTGTTAGGTTCACCCAGCGACAGCGACGCAAGGTCGGTGACGGCAACGCCTACTTCGGCACGCACGGGCGCGCCCGTATAGTCGGTCACCGTGACGGTGTAGGTCACGGTTTGCTGCGGCTCGGCGCGTTCGGTGTCACTTTCCACCGCCAACGTAAGCGCATAGCGCGTGTTTTCCACCCCCAGCTGCACATAGCCCACGCGATGCGCCATAACGCGGTTGTTCTCGTCCACGCCTTTCACCAGCATCACGCTAACGAAGACGTTGGGCGCGAAGTTCTCCTCAATTGGCAGGCGATAAACCGCGCTGTTGCTCTCGAGCGTGATGCGCTCGGCTTTTAGCACGCCGCCGCGCTCAACGGTGACCAGTGCCTCAACCGCGCCTTGAAACGGCGAGGCGATAAGAATTTCAGCGACATCGCCAATGGCGTAATCACTTTTGTCGGCAATCAGGTCAATGCGGTTGCTGTTCTGCTGCCGCCACGCAACATAGTTACGCCCGCTCACCCAAAGCAGCGTGCTGCTGGTGACGGTGTTGCCGCGTGTGTCGCGCGTGGTGGCGTAAATTTTGTACGTGCCACCGCGCGGCGGCGTGAACTCAAAGCGCGCCAAGCCATTTGCGTCGCTGGTGAGCGTTTGCGCGTCGCCCAGCGGAATTTCTTCCACTTCCCACGTCCAGTTGGTGCGCCCGTCAGGCGAACGCTCTTGCACAGACGACCAGCGGCGTTCGACGACGCGCACCGTCACGTCTTGGTTGGCGATAGGCTGGCTGTCCCAATCGACGGTGACGATTTCGGCGGTCGCAGCACTGTTGGCGTTGTAGACATAGCGCAGCGGACGCACACCGACGTACAGCAAGCCCTGATGCACGACGACTTCGGCGCGCCCGCTGACGACTTGGTCGGTCTCGTCGCGTACGCTCGCCTCAATGAGGTAGGTTTGGCTGCCGCCACGCTCAGACGCTGTGGCGGGCAGCGTGAGCATCACCATGCCCTGCGCGTCGCTGCGTGCCACGCCGTCCGCAATGCGCGTGCTGCTGCCATCATAGAAGAAGGCGGGACCCTCGTCGTAGTTGTAATCGCCAAAGCTGAAGAAGTCGCGCCCCGCGTAGGCAAAGTCATAGGGCGACGCGACCACGCTGTAAGTCACTTCGGCATTGCTAACCGCGCCACCAAAGAAATAGCGGCTGTTGACCATCACGTCAATCGTGTCACCCTGCACGACCTGCGAGACGGCGGGCGTAACGCTCACTTGAAACTGCGGCAGACGATACTGGGCAACGTTAAAGCTGACGCTGCCGCCCTCTGTTTGCCAATAGTCCGCCCCTTCTTCGCTGGGCAGCCGCACCTCAAGGTAGTGATAGCCTAGCGTCGTGTCAGGCGCGAGCGTGAACGTGCCGCTAAACGTGCCGTTCGGCGTGAGTGCGACCTCGTCCTCAAACACGATGTCGTTCGCGTAGTTGTAGACGGTGACAGGCACGGTGCGCAGGTCGCTGGGAATGCTGTAGCGCATGTCGTCCTTCAAGCGCACCACGCCACGATAGTAAACGGGCTGGTCAGGACGATAAACCGGGCGGTCGGTGTACACATACACCTGATAGCGCGGCGGCAGGTAGTTGGCGGAAATAGCAAACGAGTACAGCTCAACCGACCAATCATTATAGCCAATGCCAAAGTGCCTGCCGTCGTCAAGCAGTGCCACCTGCCCATCGTAAGGGCTGCGGATGCGCGGCACAGCGATACGCGCCAAGCCGTCCGCGTCGGTGATAACAGTGAAGCTGCGGTCGTTGTCGAGAAACAGACGCACGGGCGCGTTGGCAATGGGCTGCCCCGTCTGCACGTGCGTCGCCCACACCAGCACCTCGTTAGGGCTCGATTTGAGCGTGAGCTGGGCGTTCGCCACCACCATAAAGTGCCGCTGCGTGTACCAGTCCTGACGCAGCTCGGGGGCTTGCGCGGTCAGATGGTAAATGCCAAGCGGCAGCTTGTCCATGCCGTCGGGCAGCGTGACAGGCGTAACCTGCGCCGCTACCAGCGGCTCGAGCAAGTACTCCTCACCAACCGCCTCCGCCACCCACGCTGGGCTGCCGTCGCGCAGGCGAATGCGCCACCACAACACGCCCTCAACGCAGCGCGGTTCAAGCACTTGCACCTGCGTATTGGGATACAGCAGCGTGAGAATTTGTCCCGTTTGCGGCGTAGCACGGGCGCGCAAATTCGGCTCCGCCTTGACGACGGCAACATCGCCTTCTTTTAAGCGCGAAGGCGGCACGCCTGCACAGCCCGTGTCGCCTGCGCCACCCAGCTGCTGCTTCAGGTCGATAAACTCAAAGCGCATGGCGTTGCGCGGCGCGACCGACGGAATGCGCCACTCGTTGAGCAGCGTGTCCGTGTTGGGCTGCGGGCGGAAGTCATACGCGCTGCCTTTGAGCAACTCCTGCACAAAGCGCATCTTGTCCACCTGCCACAACGCCAAGTCCACGTGCGAGACATTCAAGTGCGACAGGTACAAGCCAACAGGCACACGCTCAGCGTTGTAAAAGCCAATGCTGCCCGGGGCACGCAGTGATAAGTCCGGCGAGTAGCTGGCGGTGCGGTAGCGCACGACCAACGACTCCTCAAGCACGTTGCCGTAAATATCCTTCATGCCGCTCTCGACCGTGACCGTGTATTCGGTGTCGGGATAAGCAACAAACCACCACGTGATGGTGTCGCTCCAGTCATAATAGTAAACCTCTGGCTCCTGCTCGGGCGTGGGGCTAATCCTAACGCGCGCCTTGACGCTATCCACATCCATAGGCGAGGCAAACGAGAGCGTAAAGCCACGATACGTAGGCACATCGGTTTGCCCGTCAAACGGCTCCGTGCCGGTGATAGTAGGATAAGGGACAGTGAAAAACCGCCACGTGCGCATCTCACCATGCAGGCTTGCGCCGCCGCCCGCCGCCCGCGCCTCGTCGCTGAAGCTGACGTTGTACGCGCTGGCTATCTCAAGCAGCGCGTCAGGCTTAAACGTGAAGCCCGTGCTGTCTTCGTTCCATGTGAACGTGCCGCGCACGGGGGGCGCGCCGTCGCGGTCAACGCGCAGCGTAAAAGCGCGTTCGGTGCTGGCTCTGTCCATTGGCTGGCTAAAGCTGACCTGCACCGTCTCGTCAAGGCGCACGCTGCGGTCTGCGGGTCCGGGGTAGCGGCGCGAGACGCGCGGGGTTTCGGTGTTGAACGTGGCCACAAAGTCCTGCGCCAACTTGAAACCGTCCACGCTCTGCAAGCTGTCGGCGGGGATGCGCACCTCGTAGCGCGTGCCGCCGGCAAAGCCTATACTGGGCTTGAACGTGTAAATGGCGGTGTTAAGCCACTCGCCCACGCCTTCAACAGCGGGGGTGAAAACCAGCGGCTGCGGCAGCGTGGCTTGATCGCGCGAGGTCACCAGCGGCACGACCGGGCGGTTGAACACGACGACGACCCGCGCGTCAATGGCGGTCACGCTGCCGTTAGCAGGAAAAATCTCCGTAACAGCCAGCGTTGGCGTTTCCGCTGCCTCCTGCGCCACCAGCGTCCATGTGATGATGAACAGTAAAAGCCATAAAAAGAAACGACCGCGCATAACTCCCCCTATCTTGAGTTGGCTATAAAGTCATTATACGATAGTTTCTCGCGCGCTGTTGCCTACGGTTGCGCGCTTATACGCCTACTCGTCGCTTGCGGCGGGGTCTGGCGCGCTCATGCCGCGCACCACCTCCTCGCAGTGCTTGAGCCAGTCGATATAGACGCGCTCGATAGCCATGCCAATTTCCAGCGTGAGCCGCCAAAACGCGCGAGTGTTCGCCAATTTAGGGTCGTCTGACATGGGTATATCGATGCGCTCGTACTGTGCGAGGCGTGCCTCGTGTCCTTTGCGCTGTGTGTCGATATGCGACAAGACCGTGTCGCGGTCGAGATAGCCCCCAAAGAACAGCTGTACAAGAAATGGCTCGCGATAAACCGGCAACGGCTGTTCGGTCGCCAGCCACCGCCGCAGCTCCGCCTTGCCCGCGTCGGTGATGTGGTAGACCTTACGGTTGGGGCGGTCTTGCTGAACTTCTAGGGTATGCTTCACCCAGCCAGCATCTTCCATCGCTGCCAGCGTGCGATAAATCTGCGTTTGGTCGGCTTGCCAAAAATGAGCAACCGTGTTGTCGAACGCGCGCGTCTTAAGGTCATAGCCTGTCATTGGCGTGAACGTGAGCAGCCCGAGAATGGCGTGTGCTAGTGACATCCTGTAACTCCTTGCCATGTGGTGACATTTGTCATGAGATAAGCATGTACATGACAAACGCGCAGCAGACATACATTGTGATAGTATATACTTAAAGTCCTATATTTTCTACAGCGAATATATAACTTGAGGAGCTTGCAATGACGACCTACACCGCCGAAGAAGACCGAAGACATATCGTAGCCCAGCACCCTATTCTAACGTTTTTTGTCATTGCCTACGCATTTTCATGGGCGATTGGCGGCTTGCTCATCGCCGACTATCAAGGACTCATCAGCGTCCCTAAAGCGTTGCACTATGCCAGCGCGTTTGGTCCCGCCGTCGCCGCCGTCATCGTGACCGCGCTCAGCAGCGGGCGCGACGGGTTAGCAGACCTTTGGCAGCGTCTCACGCATTGGCGCGTTGGGCTGCGTTGGTGGTTGATTGGTGTCGGCACGCCCCTAGCCTTAGCCGTCATAGCCGTTGTCATCTATGCCGTTAGCAACAACACGTTACCAGTTTTGCAACAGTTTGGCGAGGTCGACTACTTGGGCAACATCGGCGCGCTGGCGGCGTTAGGACTTTGGGTTGCCACCTACGGCTTCGGCGAGGAAATCGGCTGGCGCGGCTTCGCCTTCCACCGCCTGCAAGCGCAAGGTTGGGTGCGCGCGGCGGTGTTGGTCGGCGTGCTGTGGGGACTTTGGCATCTGCCGTACTTTTTCTACAAGGCGAACTTCATCGCACTGGGCTTGGGCGGCTTCTTCGGCTACCTCGTCAGCATCATAATGGGGTCGCTGCTGTTGTCGTGGCTGTATCGCGGCGGCGGTCACAGCATCTTGTTGGTCGCGCTTTGGCATGGGTTGTTCGACTTCGTGAGCGCGTCGCCCATTGCCGAAGGCACAGGCAACGCCGTGCTTAGCGGCATAGTCATCGGCTGG
Organism: uncultured Anaerolineae bacterium; assembly: GCA_938022205.1. Lineage (GTDB taxonomy): Bacteria > Chloroflexota > Anaerolineae > Aggregatilineales > Phototrophicaceae > JANWYT01. The sequence goes on from CALIEB010000030.1 coordinate 21,575, forward strand.
GTGATTCTCATCTTACGTGAGGCAGCACGCAGCCAACCCCAAGCGCGGACTTAAGGCACACGTTGCCCACGCGAAACCGCACCTTAAAAACGTGACCCGCGTCGTGCTATAATCGCGGCATGAGACCGCTGACGCTAGGCTTCTTGCTCGGGCTGCTGCTGACAGCCTGCCAACCGCAAAGCGCGCAAGTCGCGCCGACCTTTCCGCCCTTTCCAACCATGACCCCAGGGCAGGCGTTGGTCGGCGTGCTGCCTTTGGACAGCGTACGCCCGCAGATAGAAAGCGGCGACCTGAGCAATCCCGCCACCGCCGCCGCTCTCGCCAATCGTCCCACGCCCACGCCCAACCTCTCGCGCTGCCCGCTGGTGACCGGCGGCGGCACGCTCGCGCCCAAGCCCACCAACCCCGACGAAGCCCACCGTGCCATCGCCGACTATTTGCAAGCAGGCGGCACGCTGACCGGCTTACAGCGCGCCCTGCGCAACGAGTGGAACGCCATCCCCACCAGCGGCTACTGGCGCGAAGAGGTCGACTTGACGGGCGAAGGCACGCCCGAGCTGGTCATCGGCTACACCGCGCCACCCAAAGTAGGCGCGCTGCTGGTCTTAGGCTGCTATGAGGGCGTGTACCAAATTCGCTACACGCTACTCGACGAGACCAGCCCCGACCCACCGACATTAATTTGGTTGGGCGACATGAACAACGCGCCGCCCGCCGAGCTGGTCGTGGCACGTCCGCTGTGCGTTGTGGCGGAAAGCTGCGACTACGAGACGTTTGTGCTAGCATGGGACAGCGCACGCGGACGTTTTATCAACCTGCTCGACAGCGCGCTCGTCACGCTCAAGCCGCCGCAAGTGCGTGACATCGACGGCGACGACGTGGCGGAAATCGTCGTCGAGCTGAAAGAGCGCGGCACAGCAGCCACCGGTCCGCTGCGCACAGGCGTAAACATTTACGACTGGAACGGTTCACAGTACACCCTCTCGATTGTGCAGCTCGACCCGCCGCGCTATCTGGTGCAGGTCGTGCATGAGGGCGACAAACTCTTCTCACAGCTGGAGATGGAGCGCGCGGTCGCGGCATACACGCTGGCGTTGTCGGGCGAGCTTGACCTGCGCTACTGGTTTAACGACGAACCCAACACGCTTGTGCCATACACGTTGTATCGCACCATGCTGGCATTGGCGTACTTGGGCGACGTGCGCTTTGGCGACGTGCTGCTAGAAATCCAGCAACGGTTTCCCATCGCCGACACGCCCGCCGAAGACATTCCCACCTTTGCGTTGATGGCGTATCGTTTTGCAGCGGCGTTGCAAGCCGTGCAGGACTTGCACGCGGCATGCGTAGAAACGCTCAAGGTGCTTGAAGAACGCCCCAACGCGCTCACCTTGCTCAATCGTTACGGCAGGCGCAGTCCCACCTACGCCCCGTTAGATTTATGTCCATTTTAAGCATGTAGAAAGAGGCAATCCCAGCAATGACGCAATTACTCAGCTATTTCCAAAGTCAACAGCAAGCAATGGTCGACCTGCTAACGACGCTCGTCAACTACGAGACGTTCACCACCGAAAAGCACATGGTCGACAAGCTGGGCGACTTTATGGAAGCGCAGTTCAAAGAGCTTGGCGCGTCGTCGGTGACGCGCTTTCCCCAGAAGGAAATCGGCGACATTCTGCTGGCAAAGTGGCACGAAGACGCGGCGGGCAAGCCCATCATGTTCCTTATCCACATTGACACAGTGTGGCCCACCGGCACGCTGGCAGAGCGTCCTATCCGCGTAGAAGACGGCTGTTTTTACGCGCCCGGCGCGGTCGATATGAAGGGCGGCATCACGGTGGCACTGTCGGCGTTGCGTGGCTTGCGCGCGCTCAATCTGCTGCCCGAACGTCCGATTTACGTGCTGATGACTAGCGACGAGGAAGTCGGCAGCGTCCACAGCGAGACGCTGATTAAAGAGATTGCCAAAGACTGCGGGCTGGTGTTGGTGATGGAGCCCGCCACGAAAGAGGGCGCGCTCAAGACGTGGCGCAAGGGCATCGCCACCTACACGCTGACGATACAAGGTCGTCCGTCGCACGCCGGCAACGCGCCCGAACAAGGCATTAACAGCGTCATCGAGTTCGCCCAGCAGGCGTTAGAAATTCATAAGCTCAACGATTACAAAAACGGCGTGTCGGTGTCGGTGACGATGGTCAACGGTGGCAGCGCGGGCAACGTCATCCCGGCGCGCACCGAAGCCTACATCGACACGCGCATGATGACGCAGCAACAGCTTGCCGCGCTGGACGAGGCGTTTGAGCAACTGCATCCGTTTATCCCCGGCGCGGTGGTCAGCGCGAAGCGTAACCACTACCGTCCGCCGATGGAGCGCAATGCCGCCGCTTACGAGCAAGCCAAGCGCATCGGCGAGGCATACGGTATCAGCGTGCGCGAGGACGGCAGTGGCGGCGGCAGCGACGGCAACTTCACCGCCGCGCTAGGCATCCCGACGCTAGACGGCTTGGGTCCGCAAGGCGACGGGCTGCACGCGCTGCACGAGCATGTCGTACTCGCCAGCCTGCCGCAGCGCGCGACGTTGGTGGCGGGTATCCTGCGCGATTGGGTCTGCGAAAGCTAACCACAGGGGCAGGTATCTGCCCCTTTTTTGTGTGAGGACAGCATGAACGCGAACATCACAGACGACCGCCCTCACAAGCCGCCTATGGAACGCGAGGAGCTGCGCGAGGTCATCAGCTTGTCGCTGTGGGCGGGGCAAATGCTGCTGCAGTGGGGCGCGGACACGGCGCGCGTCGAAGAGACCGTACATCGCATCGGCACGGGCTTGGGCTGCGATTGGTTGGACATCGTCGTCACGGTGGATGCCATCATCGCCACCACGATTAACAACCACGAGTTCCGCACGAAAGTGCGCCGCGCGCCGTTGCGGGGGGTCAACATGGCGCGCATCGTCGCCATCAACGACGTGAGCTACCAAATCCAACAAGGCGCGTGTGACCGCGCGCAGCTGCGTCGCGCCCTGCGCGCAATTGACCAGCAGGGGCATCTCTACAACCGCTGGCTGGTGCTAGTGGGCGTGGCGTTGGCGTGCGCGGCGTTCAGCGACCTGTTCGGCGGCGACGCGGCGACCTTCTTAGCGACGCTTGGCGCGGCAGGCACGGCAACTTTTGTGCGCCAAGAGCTGACGAAACGCTATTACAACCCGCTGCTGATTGTTATCGTAGTGGCGGCGGTGGCGGGTGGACTTGCCAGCGTGCTGGCGCGCCTGCTCGGTAGCGCGACAGTGGCGACGGCAATCGCCGCCAGCGTGCTGCTGTTGGTGCCGGGCGTGCCGCTCATCAACGCGGCGGAGGACTTCATCAACGGCTACGCGCAAAACGGCATGGTGCGCGCGATTTATGGCGGCATCATCTCGCTGGCGATTGCATTAGGGCTGGCGTTAGTCATCTGGCTGACGGGGGTCAATGGCATATGAACAACGTGCCATTTGTGCTGTTCGTCTTAGAAGATGCGTTTTGGTCAGCGTTGGCGGCATTAGGCTTCGCCATGCTGTTCAACGTGCCTGTGCGCGCGCTGTTTTGGTGCGCGCTGCTGGGCGCAGTCGGGCACGCGCTGCGCACGACGTTGGTGGCGGGCGTGGGGCTGCACGTGGTGCCTGCGACGCTGGTCGCGTGCTTGGTGATTGGCACGGGCGCGCGCTGGCGAGCGTACGTCATGAAAATGCCCGCCAAAGTGTTCCAAGTGACCGCCAGCATTCCGCTGATTCCGGGCGCGTTTGCCTTTCGCGCCATGCTAGGCTTGTTCGCGCTGGCGGGCATGCCCATCGGCAGCATCACCGAGCCGCTGCAATACGTGGCGTACAACCTCGTGATGACCGGCGCGCTGCTAGGGGCGATTGTCGCGGGCATCATCGCGCCCAAGCTGCTCATCACGCACGAGAAACCGGTCGTTTAGCGGCGTAGCAGCGCGCGTACGGCAGGCACAGCGCGCGTATACGCCCAGTAAAGCGGCGCGTGCGGCGCATAATCCCACGCGCCGACGTGGCGCACGACCTGCCCGCGAAAGCCGCGCTTGAACTCATACACACCCCATAGGCGGTCGCGCTCGTCGAAAACGTCGGGTGCGCCCCACATGTCGTAGACCACGTAGCCCTGTGCTTTCGCCCAACGCATCGCCTCCCACTGCAAGGCGTAGTTGGGCATGGTCTCGCGGGCGCGGTTGTCCGACGCGCCGTAGAAATACCAGCACTTGCGTCCAAAGTGAAAGAGGATGACATGCGCGATAGGCTGCCCCTCGTGTTCGGCAAGCAACGCGTGCGCCAGCCCCGCCTGCATGAAGTCACGCCACGCCTTTTCGTAGTAGCCAAACGGGCGAATGAGAAAGCCGTCGCGCTCGCCTGTCGTCTGATAGAGCGCGTAGAGCGTGGGCAAGTCATCCAACGTGGCGACACGCACGGTCACGCCCTTCTTTTCAGCGGTGCGCACCTTGCGGCGCGTGTTTTGGCTCATTTGCGCCAGCAGCGCGTCTTCGTCCTGCGTGAGGTCGACGCACAGCGTGTTGCGGAACTGCACTTGGTCATCGCTAAACCGCCAGCCGCGTGCCTTGAGCTGGGCGATAAAGCGCGCGCCATCGGGATGTGGCGTGTCTTCGTCGCTCTCGGGCAGCCCCGTCGCAGCAATCAGGTCAGGGTCGAGCTTAAGCCAGACCGTCGGGCGGCGACGCGCGTAAGTCTCCAGCACAGCGAGGATGTCCGCGACGAGGTCGGGTTGGTCGAAATGCGTCACAAACCCTTTGGCAGCATACATCAGCTGTAAGCCCGCCACACGCCGCACGCCTAAGCTGACCATGCCAACAGTCTGCCCATCGCGTTGAAAGAGCCAGCGCAGCGGCTGCCAGCCGGTTGTTGCCTGCTTAAACGCGCCCCATTCCCACGTCTGCAAGATATGCGCGTGAGCGAAGGTGCGCAACGTGTCGTTCCAAAGGCTGCGGTCGATGCAAAGGTGCGTCTCTAGCATGATGGTCTCGCTTTCTATCGGCATGATAGCGTGAGGGCGTGAGCTGTCAAGCGGCGAAACTTTTAGCAGATGCGATAGTATTGCATCCTAAAAAAAACGGATGTAGGATAAGCATGTCCCAACCGATTTCTTCATAAGGTAGGCAAAAAAGCATGGCAGAGCTAAACGTGCGGCGTTGGTTAATTGGCAAGCCGCTTGCCACGAACGAAGCAGTTCACCAACGCCTGAGCAAGATCAAAGCGTTGGCGGTGTTTTCGTCGGACGCGCTTTCATCAAGTGCTTACGCCACTGAAGCGATTTTGCTCGTGCTTGTGTCGGCTGGCACGCTGTTCTTGGGGCTGTCGTGGTGGATTGCGCTGGGGATTGCCGCGCTGCTGCTGATTGTAGCGTCCTCATACTATCAGACCATCCACGCCTACCCCAACGGCGGCGGTGCTTATATTGTCGCGGCGGAAAACTTGGGCAAGCTGCCCGGCTTGACCGCCGCCGCCTCGCTGCTCATCGACTACATCCTGACAGTAGCGGTCAGCGTTTCGGCGGGCGTAGCGGCACTGACCTCCGCCTTTCCCGCCATATTGCCCTATCGCGTGCCGCTGGCACTGCTGATTGTGGCGTTTATCACCCTGATGAACTTGCGCGGCGTGCGCGAGAGCGGCACGTTCTTCTCTATCCCAACCTATGCGTTCGTGGTGGGTATCTTGGGCATGCTTGCCGTCGGGCTGGTGCGCTTGGTAACAGGCAACGTGCCGAGCGAGCCCGTCGTTGCGGCGCACCTTACCGAAACGGCACATGCTACCGGCGAGTTGACGCTGTTTCTGCTGTTGCGTGCCTTCGCGGCAGGCTGCACCGCGCTCACGGGCGTGGAAGCCATCTCCAACGGCATCCCGGCGTTCAAGCCCCCTGAGAGCAAAAACGCCGGTCAAACCCTCATCGCCATGGTCTTGCTGCTTTGTACCATGTTCTTGGGCATCACCTTCTTGGCGAACCACTTCCCCATTGTCGTGGCGCACAACGCCGAAGTCACCGTGCTGTCGCAGCTTGCCCGCGAGGTCTTTGGCGGCGAGAACCTCTTCTTCTTCTACGTGCAGTTCGCCACGCTGTTCATCTTGTCGCTGGCGGCAAACACCGCCTTTGCCGATTTTCCGCGCCTCGCGTCGTTGATTGCCCGCGACGGCTTCCTGCCACGCCAGCTCACCAACTTGGGCGACCGCCTCGTCTTCAGCAACGGTATCATCTCGCTCTCGGTGGTGGCGGGCGTGCTGATTGTGCTGTTCGATGCCCGCGAACATAACTTGCTGCCTTTGTACGCGGTGGGCGTGTTCATCAGCTTCACGTTCTCACAGTCGGGCATGGTGATACATTGGCTCAAGCAGCGGCACGAAGAGGGCTTTGTGCTGACGAACGCATGGCGATTTCGCGTTGGACTCAACGCCTTTGGCGCGTGCTGCACGTTCGTGGTCATGCTCATCCTCATCGTCACGAAGTTTGCCGAAGGCGCGTGGTTGGTCATCGTCGCCATCCCCTTGCTGATGATAGGCTTTATTCGCATCCGCGAGCATTATCGCAAGGTGGCGGCATCGCTGACGCTGGATGGTCTGCTGCCGGGTCCGATTTACGACACACACCTTGACCGCAGCAAAGCTCCGGTCGTTGTGCTGATGAACAGCCTCAACCGCTGTTCGCTACAATCGCTGGAATACGCGCTGCGCTTGTCACAGAACGTGCGCGTCTGTGCCATTGAGATAGACCCACAAGCCACCGAACGCCTTAAGGCGCAGTGGCAACGTTGGAAGCTGCACCACATTCCGCTGGACATCGTTGAGTCGCCATACCGCGAGATTGGGCGACCGCTGATTGACTATCTGCATCGCATTGACAAAGTCTACTGCGCAGGCGAACACATGCCTACGATTGTGGTGCTGCCACAGTTTGTCGTCACGCATTGGTGGGAGGACGCGCTACACAACCAAACCAGCCGCGCCATCCGCCTCGCGCTGTATCACGACCAAATTGCTTACGGGCGCGGGCGACCCGTTATCGACGTGCCGTATCGCATCGGTGACGAGCCTTACAAGCCCGCGTCAGTGCAAGTCTTACCGACAGCAGCAGAAGCCGCCCCTGCGCCTGTCTCCTAGCCGCACGAAAAAGGGGGCGCACTACCCCCTCCTCGTCGTTTTACTTGCGCTTGAGCGTGTCACACTTGGCTTGGCTGTTGTCAATCGCTAGCACTTGCAGGCTAAAGGCGGCTTCGATAGGCGTGTTCTGCCACTCGGCTTGCGGCAGCGGGCATTTGTAGGTGAACTCGTCGCTTTTAAGCTGCAGCAAATACTTTTCCTCGCGCCCGCTTTCGCGCTGGCAACCGATGCGCCGCTCGTTGGCACAACTCAGCGAGAACTCCCCCCAGACAGGCGGGTCGCTTAAGCCGCCGCTAGTGCGCACGTCGCGGTCGTGCTGCCAGCTCAAGCCTGTCCACGAACACCAGTCATCGTACACAGGCTCGCTGCGGTATCTAGGCGAACAAACACGCTGTTCGCTAAACGTGCCGTCGCCGCGGTCGGTGCGCACCGTGCTGCAGGTTTCGCCGTCCTGCACTTGGCGCGTGCTGCGTTGACGCTGCACACAAGACCCCACCACTAGCGAGACAGCGTCACCCGCCGGCGGCACGTCGCGCCAACTCTGCGTGGTAAACCGGTCATATTTCTCAATCGTGATGACGCGCTCCCACTCATGCCCCGTCACCAGCGCAACACGCTCTTCGGTGCGCGTGAGGAAGAGGAACACGCCGACGATGCCGGCAATCACCGCCAGCACAATGGCAACCGTGCGCATATTCAAACCGCCTGAAGGCTTGTCGGCGGCGGCGACACGCTGCATCTCGGCATCGAACTTCTCTTTGACAATATCACGCGAGCCGCTGCTCTCAAACACCTCGTTCATGCCGCGCGACTGCGCGCCAAGCGTGCGCGCGACCTTGCCCGCTTTGAGCGGTGCCCCACACTGCACGCAAAACTCGGCGTTGCCGCTGTTAAGATAATTGCAGGCGGCACAAGTGACATCCGCACCAACAAAAATATGGTCTTCTACCGCTACTTTTTCCGCATCGGAAGGGTAATAGCGCGAGTCAGGGTTTTGCGGCGCGCCACAGTTGGGGCAAAAGCGGTGCGTCTTGCCCAGCAGCTTTTTCGTGCCGCAAAACTGGCAGTCCCACAACATTTCGTAATGCTTGACCTCAGACATGCTGTTTTCTCTCTGTGCTATGTTGAATATGCGCCTACCGCTATTGTAGCGCAAGTTTGCGCCAACGCAGCCGCGCAACGTCAAGAGTTTGCGCTTTGCCCCTTTGACAAATGAACATCTGTTCACGTATACTTAGAACAGACATTCATAGAACAAATAGGCGGGGTATATGGTCAAAGAGTATCACAAGCTGTCGGAACGGCAGCGCAACATCATTCAGTTCATGCTTAACTACGTGGAAACGTTTGGCTTCCCACCCAGCATCCGCGAAATCGGCGAAGCGACCGACATCGCCTCCACGTCTGTGGTCAACTACAATCTCAACAAGCTGGTTGAGGCGGGCTATCTCGTGCGCACCAACCACGTGTCGCGTGGACTACGGCTAGTCGAAGGGGTAAACATCCCCGGACAGCGCAAGCGCGTGCAAGCGCAAGCCCAGCACCTACGTCTGCCGTTGATTGGGCATATCGTCGCCAGCAAGCCCGTGCAAATGCCCGAAGACAGCGGGCAGCACTACGACGAGGATGACCTCATCGACGTGCCGAGCGCAATGCTCAAGGGCGCAGACCCCGCCGACACCTTTGCGCTGATTGTCAAAGGGGACTCGATGATTGACGCGATGATACGCGAGGGCGACATCGTCATCATGCGCCGCCAAAGCACCGCCCAAGCCGGCGACATGGTCGCGGTTTGGTTGACCGACAACAACGAGACCACGCTCAAATACTATTACCCTGAAGGCGAGCGCGTGCGCCTGCAGCCCGCTCACCCGCAAATGGATGCCATTTACGTCAAGGCAGACACTTGCCAGATACGCGGCAAGGTGCTGTCTGTGCTGCGCTACGTGCAATAACCCCCAACGCCGTCTGTCCGCAGTGCCGCGCGGGCGGGCGGCGTTAGCACTTGTATAAGAAATTTGCTAGAAGTTGTTGACGTAACCCCCAACCTGTGCTATTCTACCGTGTGGAAGTTAGCACTCTAACACTTTGAGTGCTAAAGTCCGTGAACACGTTTTCACTCATCACTCAACAGGAGGCTGAACGTATGAACATTCGTCCACTCGCAGACCGCATCGTGGTTGAACCCATCGAACAAGAAGAGCAAACGGCGACTGGGCTGTATCTACCCGAGACTGCCAAAGAGAAACCGCAGCAAGGCAAGGTGCTGGCGGCGGGCAAGGGGCGCATCGATGACAGCGGCAAGCGCATCGACATGGAAGTTAAGGTGGGTGACAAGGTGCTGTTCGCCAAGTACGCTGGCACAGAAATTAAGCTGGACGGCAAGAAGCTGCTAATCATGAAAGAAGCCGACATTCTCGGCGTGATTGAATAACCCTACAAAGTCTTATTGAACGCATTCACACACCTACGGAGGAAACAAGATGGCCAAGCAACTCATCTTCAAAGACGACGCACGCCGCAAATTGCAAGCGGGTGTAGACAAGGTCGCCAACGCGGTTAGCACAACGCTAGGTCCCAAAGGGCGCAACGTGGCGTTGGATAAGAAGTTCGGTGCGCCGACCGTAACGCACGACGGCGTGACCGTTGCCAAAGAAATCGAGCTAGAAGACCCCTTTGAAAACATGGGCGCGCAGCTGCTCAAGGAAGCCGCCACCAAGACCAACGACATCGCCGGCGACGGCACGACCACCGCGACGGTGCTGGCGCAAGCTATCGTCACCGAAGGCCTGAAGAACGTGGCGGCGGGCGCGAACCCCATGCTGCTCAAGAAGGGCATCATGGCGGCGGCACAAGCAGTCGCGGAGTTCATCCTCGAGCAAGCCACCCCCATCGACACCAAAGAAGAAATCGCCAACGTCGCCAGCGTGTCCGCGCAAGACACCGAAATCGGCAAACTCATCGCTGACGTGATGGACAAGGTCGGCAAGGACGGCGTGGTCACCGTTGAAGAGTCGCGCGGTCTGGAGTTCGAAACCGACTACGTCGAAGGTATGCAGTTCGATCGCGGCTACATCAGCCCCTACTTCGTCACCGCCCCTGAAGCGATGGAAGCGGTCATCAACGAGCCCTACATCCTAATTTACGACAAGAAAATTAGCGCAGCGCAGGACATCATCCCCATCCTCGAGAAGCTCATCCAGATTGGCAAGCGTGAGCTGGTCATCATCGCCGAGGACGTGGACGGCGAAGCTCTTGCTACGCTGGTGCTGAACAAGCTGCGCGGCATGCTCAACGTGCTGGCGGTGAAAGCGCCGGGCTTCGGCGACCGTCGCAAAGCCATGCTGCGTGACATCGCTATCCTCACCGGCGGCACGGTCATCAGCGAAGAGACCGGGCGCAAGCTAGAAAGCGTCACCATCCAAGACCTTGGGCGCGCCGCAAAGGTCGTTTCGACCAAAGAGAACACCACCATCATTGACGGCGCGGGCGACGAAGAAGCCATCAAGGGGCGCATCGCGGAAATCCGCAGCGAAATCGAACTCAGCACCAGCGACTATGACAAAGAGAAGCTGCAAGAACGCCTCGCCAAGCTCAGCGGCGGCGTAGCGGTCATTCGCGTCGGCGCGGCGACCGAAACCGAGCTTAAAGAGAAGAAGCACCGCGTCGAAGACGCGCTCAGCGCGACCCGTGCCGCCGTTGAAGAGGGCATCGTGCCCGGCGGTGGTGTGGCGTTGGTCAACGCAATCGCCGCGCTCGACAAGCTCAAAATGGACAACGAGGATGAAAACACCGGCGTGATGATTGTGCGTCGCGCGCTAGAAATGCCGATGCGCAAGATCGCCTCGAATGCCGGCGAAGACGGCGCGGTTATCATCGAGAACGTGCGCCGCACGCAAAAAGCCAAGAAGAACCACCGCATTGGCTACAACGTCGTGACGGGCGAATACGGCGACATGATTGAGATGGGCATTCCGGACCCCGCCAAAGTGACGCGCGGTGCGGTCTCCAACGCGGCTTCAATTGCGGCGATGATTCTGACGACTGAAGCCCTCATCACAGACGTGCCCGAGCCGGAAAAACCCGCCGCGAACCCCGGCGGCGGCATGGGCGGCGGCATGGACTTCTAGTCCGCTCCAAGCAGCAACACAGCAAGGGCATCCTCACGTAGGATGCCCTTTTTTGTGTCAGGCGTGCAGCGCGCTACTTCGTCACGACGTTGATTTTGGGGTCTTGCCCACCACGCGCGGGAATAAACACGACCTTCTTAGGCGCACCGCCCGCCAAAGCCCGCGCCACGCTCTCGGCGTTCATGGCGATAGCTTGCGCGTCCGCCTCGCTGATTTGCGCAGGAACGTCGACCGTCTCGCGTGGCTTGCCATCGACCATAATCACCAGCGGCATCGTGTCCGCCTTCGCTAGCTCTGCGTCATAGAGCGGAAACGGCTGCGTGTGGATGCTGTACGCGCCGCCACGCCGCTCCCACAGCTCTTCGGTGATGTGCGGGCAGAACGGTGCCATCAGGCGCAGGTAAATGCTCATCACCTCGTCGAAGACCGCTGCGCCGACGCTATTGGCACGCAGGGCACCCTTGATGTCGTTGCGCAGGCTCATTAACGCGGCAATGGCGGTGTTGAAGCTAAACTTTTGCAAGCCGCTCTCAACGCGCTCGATCGTTTGGTGCGTGGCACGCAACAACGCACGCTCTGCCTTCGCGTCGCCTGAGGCAGGCGCGCTCTGCTGCGCCATGTCCCAAACGTCGTCCAGCCAGCGCGTGATGCCCACAATGTTCGCCTCGTCCCAAGGTCCGCCCGTCATCCAGTCAAAGGCAAACATCAGATAGCCGCGCACCGTGTCCGCGCCATACTTGCGCACCAGCTCGTCGGGGTTGACCACGTTGCCCTTTGACTTGGACATGCGTTGAATTTCGAGATGTTGCTTGAGCTGGTTGATGTTGTTCTTGCCCTCAATGCTGGGAATGTCAATCTCCGCGTCGGGCAGCACTTCCACCAGCTGCATCGCGTCACCGACGAAGAGCGTGCGCTCGGTGCGCTTCATCAGCTCGCCCGCCACGCCTTGAAAATCTTCGGGCGCGTCGATGGGCGCGACCACTTCGACACGGTGCGCGACAAACTTCTCGCCCTCGTAATGTCCATAGCACAGCAAGAAGTCACCGATGCGCTTCGCGCCCAGCACCTGCCCCTGATTGCGCAGCTGCAGCATCGGCTCATCAAATAAGCCTTGCGTGTCGCGCCCGTGTGCCTGTGCCACCTTTATTGCCTCGTCAAACACGCCCAAATCACGGATAGCCTTGTTAAACCAGCGCGTGTAAAGCAAGTGCATCGTGGCATGTTCCGCGCCGCCCGTGTAGGTGTCCACCGGCAGCCAGTACGCCGCCTCTTCCGCGTCAAAGGGCACGTCGTCGGCGTGCGGGCTAAGGTAGCGCAGGTGATACCACGACGAACACATGAAGGTGTCCATCGTGTCGGTTTCACGCTTCCAGCCGTCTTTGTAATTGTAGAAGGGCGCGTAATACGTCAGCGGGCTGCGCCCCGTCGGCTCAAAGTCCACGCCTTCCGGCAGCTCAACAGGCAGCTCCTCCATCGGCAGCACGTGCGGGTTGCCTTCAGGGTCATAGACAATCGGGATGGGGCTGCCCCAGTAGCGTTGGCGGCTAATCAGCCAGTCGCGCAGGCGATAGTTGACGTTCTCCTTGCCGATACCCTGCCCCTCTAAATAGTCAATCACAGCGGCGATGGCAGGGTTCTTGCGCCCTTTCTCGCCATTGCTCACCGTGCCGTCAAACGCGCCGCTGTTGACCATCACGCCCGCGCCCACCCACGCGCTCTTGCCGTCCCATTCGGCAGCAGCGTCGGGCTGAATGACCACGCGCACCGGCAGCCCATACTTGACCGCAAAGGCATGGTCGCGCTCGTCGTGCGCCGGCACCGCCATAATCGCCCCCGTGCCGTAGCTCACCATGACGTAGTCAGCAATCCAAACGGGAATTGGCTCGTTGTTGACCGGGTTGATCGCATAACCGCCGGTAAACACCCCCGTCTTGTCGTCCCCCTCGCTCATGCGCTCAATCTCGGTCTTGCGCGCCGTCTGCTCACGGTAAGCGGCAACCGCCTCGCGCTGCTCGGGCGTGGTCAGCGCGTCGACCAGCGCGTGTTCGGGTGCCAGCACCATAAACGTCGCACCCCACAGCGTGTCCGGACGGGTCGTAAAAATCTCAATCGCGCCTGTGCCGTCCGCCGTCTTAAACGTCACACGCGCGCCTTCGCTCTTGCCAATCCAGTTCGTTTGCATCAGCTTGACAGGCTCGGGCCAATCTAGCTTGCTGAAGTCCAGCAGCTCTTCCGTGTAGGCGCGGTAGCGGAAGAACCATTGCGTCATCATCTTCTGAACCACCGGCTGCCCCAAGCGTTCGTCCTTGCCGTCAACGACTTGCTCGTTCGCCAGCACTGTCTGCAGCGCGTCGCTCCAATTGACCAACGCCTCGCCACGATACGCAAGGTCATTCTCGTAGAAAATCTTGAAGAACCACTGTGTCCACTTATAGTATTCGGGCGTACAAGAGATGACCTCGCGCTCCCAATCGAACATCGCGCCCATCGTGCGCAGCTGCCCGCGCATGCGCTCGATGTTGTCGTATGTCCACTTCCAAGGGTGGATGTTGCGGCTGATGGCGGCTTGCTCGGCAGGCAGCCCAAAAGCGTCAAAGCCCATCGGAAACAGCACGTTGTAGCCCTTCATGCGCATGTAGCGCGCCCGCGCGTCCGAAGGGGTCATGGCGAACCAATGCCCGATGTGCAAATCGCCCGACGGATAAGGCAGCATCGTCAGCGCGTAGTGCTTAGGCTTGCTCCAATCGACTTTGGCGCGATAAATCTGGGTCTCTTCCCAGCGTTGCGCCCACTTCGCCTCAACGGCACTAGGTACATAGGCTTGTTGCATAGTGGTTATTCGCTCCTCGTAAGGGTGTCATCGATAGCAAAAAAGACCGAAACGCAAAAAAGCGCGGTAACAGCGCAAGCAGCGTACAGGTTGTGAGGTGGAAGGGGGCGGTAGCAACCTACCGCACGGTAAGCAAAGAGCGGGCGACCTCGTCACCCTGCGGAATGTGTGTGCTGCTGATGTTCATCGAGCATCCTCCGCATCTCTGCAAAAGCGGTTTCTAAAACGACCTTTACGATACACGCAAACGCGGCGTTTGTAAACACGCGATTTTTGCGCCTAGCTAGGGCGCGACCGCCACCGCGTCAAGCAGCGGCAGCGCGTTGAGCGTGGCGAGCGTCTGCGGCGACTGCCCAACCACCAGCACGCGCACGCTGACGAGGCTACCCTGTATGGCAGCGTACACCAACACATCAGGGCGCACAAACACCGGCGCGTAGGCAGCATCGTCGGTCAAACGGTAGGGCGCGTCGACACCGTCGCTCACGTACACGCCGCCCGTCGCCAGCGTGTAGTAAAAGGCGTTGCTACCTGCTATCCACGCGGGCGCGCTGAACGTCCCCACCGTGCCGCTGGTGAAAGACTGCGCGTCGCTGCCGTCCAACGCGCTGGTTGTGACGATGAAGGTGTTGCTGGCGGGCGCGCGCTGTAGGTACAGCCACGTCAGCGTAAAAGGGTTAAGCGTCGGCTGCCCGAAGAAGCTGGCGCGCACCGTGCCAAGCATCTGCCGCTGCGTGGGCGCAGCAATTGGCACACGCCACAAGCGCGTCGGCGGCTGGATGCTTGCGTCAGCGGTCTCGCTGTAGAGCAAATCGGGGTCGGGAATAGCGGTGTAAAGCTGCTGGCTGTCATTATCCCAAAACAACGGCGGATAAAACGGCAAATGCCCGCCCGATGCCACGCCCGCGTAGTAGAGCAAGTCGACGGCGCGCCGCTGTGCCAGTGGGTCAATCACGGCGATACGTCCGTCCTGCTTGCCGTATGTCCCCGCCCGCACCAGCGCGATGTGCGCGCGGTCGGGGCTAAAGGCGAAGCGTCCGCCCTTGCCCGCGCCCAAAATCAGCGATACCTCGCGGGTGCGCACGTTGGCGCGATACAAGTCATCGCGTGGAGTATAGTTGGGCAAGTTCTGCGCCAGCGTGTTGAAATACAACACGCTCTCGCTAAACCACGCCACGTCACCTATCCAATTGCGCCCGGCGCGATAGGTGCGCTCTTGGTCTTTGCCAATCAGCTCGACCTCACCGCTGCCGTCCACACCAACCGCCCAAAGGCTCTCGGGCGTGGTGTTCGTGCCGCGCGTGAAGACAACCGTCTGCCCATCCGGTGCCACGTAGGGACGCACCACCCCGCCGCTGGCGACACGCCGCGCCAACGTATCCCCCGTACGCCACACGTACAAGCTGCCGCTGTCCGCCCAAGCCACCACCAAGCGCAGCGGCGACGATAGCGACAGTAACGGCGCGGGCGTACCGCCTTCGCCCAGCACAAGGTTGCACGCCGCCAGCAGCAGCAGCCAGCCCAAGCACACGACACGCCTTAGCGCGGACACGCCAGCACCCCATCAAGCAGCGTGTTCAAGCCCGCGCACACCCGCGCCAGCGTGTAGCCGCGCAGCCGCAACTGATAGCACAGCGTGTTCACCTCGAGCATGAGGTACAGCGTGTCCGCCCAATACTCTACGTCGCTCTGCAGCGGTATCTGCGCTAACAAGCCGCGTATGGTCTGTCGCCACCAGGCATGTGGGTGCTGGGGCAGCGTGCTGTCTTGCCCGGCGAGCAGCAAGTCCAGATGCTCATGCACGTGCTGCGCCACTTCTTGCAAGAACCAGCGCAGCTTCTCCTCTGGGGCAAGCGGACGGCGCAAATGATCGAAGACGCGCACTTGCAGGGCGTGCATCTCGCTGTCGAGCAGGGCAAAACACAGCGCGCGCTTGTCAGCAAAATGGCGGTAGAGCGTACCCTTGCCCACGCCCGCCGCTTCAGCAATCGCGGACATGGTAACACGTGCCACGCCGTCGCGCTTGAACAAGGCGTGCGCGGTCGCCAGCAACAGCTCACGGTTGCGCGTGGCATCCGCGCGCGGCTGGCGTTCCTGCGAAGGCGTGAAAAAGAGGCTGTTGTCGTCCATAGGGTGATTATAGCACAAGGTTAGGAGCTACTGCTCTGTGTGCTGTCCTCGAGGTAGCCCGCCAACCAACGCAGCACATCCACCGCGCCTTGCGGCGTGACTTCGCCCGCCACGAGCTGGCGTTCCAGCGCGTCGTCACCACGTATCAACGAGGGCTTGGTGCGGTTGTCCGCCAGCGTGGCAATCAGTGTGACGAGCTGCTTGAGGTTGGTCGCCAACACCTGCCGCAGGTCAGGCGCGACCTCGCCTAGAAGCTGGTCGACTTCGGCACGCAGCGCGGCAAGCTCGAGCAAGTCGTCGCTGCCTAGCGCGTCTAGCCCGTCAGACAGTGCCTGCAGCACGCGAAAGGTCACGCTGATATCTTGCGCCCACGCCTCCAGCGAACGCCCGTTGAGCGCGCGCCGCAGCCCCAGCGCGCTCGCCACCGTCGGACGTAAGTCCTCAAGAGCGCGATTGCCCTCGAGGGCACGGTCAAGCCGCTGTAAAGCTGCAAGGCTGCGGCGATGGATTTGCTCGCGCCACCACGCCTTGACGGTGCTTTTAAGCGCGGGAAAGGGCGCGTGCAACTTGCGCAGCTGCTGCACATTTTGACAGAGCTGGGTCTCATCCTCTTGGCTGCTGAACTCAGTCAGCAGGCGTTTGGTCACGCCTTTGGCAATCAGCTCGTGCTTGTTCTCGCTGGCGAACTCGGCAAGCCGCCACAGCACCTCTGACGACACGCGCACGTCGCTGTGCTGATGCACCAGCCGCCCTAATTGCTCGACTAATGGCGCGCTGGGCTTGTCGTCCCATCGCCGCCCGTTCAACATGGCGACCAGCGTGTTAACGGCAGTCTGGGGGGTTATCGTGCTTTGCGCCAACAGCGTGTTGAGCAGTGCCAGCACGTCACCGCTGTCGCGCCATGAAGCAATCAACACGTTAGGCAGCAGAGGCGCGAGTACCTCCTGCTGTGCCAGCTCGTGCGCCGCCTCGTAGAAGAGCGCGTCCTGATGGTCTGCCAGCATCAACGCCAGCAAGTTTTCGAGGGCAGTGGGCTGAAGCGCGGCGCAGTGCGAGCTGGTCAGGGCGCGCACTAGCGTCAGCGGACGATAGCTCTCGGCGATGACCAAGTTAGGCTTGTTGAGCAGAATATCCCACAAGGCGGCCACCAGTGCCGGCGTGAGCTTGGGGCTGCTGGCATGGTCAATCAAGCGCGCCAAACCCAGCAAGAACAGCTCGCGGGAGCTTTCCACCAACCCTTGCAACGCCTCAACGTCGTCTTGCAAGAGCGCGGCGCGCAGCGCGGGAGCGAGTGCGGCGGTGAAGCGCGCGTCGTCAAGCAGCGTCGCCACCAGCGACGGCTCGCGCTTGCAGGCAATCACCAGCACGTCGCGCGCCAGCGCATCGCTGGTATAGGCGGTGGGTAGTGCTGCCAGCAAGCCCTCACGCAAGATGTCTTCCAGCGCGTAACGCAACGGCTCACGCGCCAGCAGCTGCAGCCAGCCGCCAATCGTAGGCGGGTCGCCGCTCTCGAGCGCGAGCGCAAGGGCGGCGCGCGCGCTGGCGTGCAAGCGCGCTAGCCATGCTTCGGACGTGTCGCTGCGCTCGCTCAAATAGGCGCGCACGAAGGCATAAAGCGCGTCGGGTTGCTCGACAAGCGCAGCATCTAGCATGGGATTGAGTCGTTGAGCGAGCGCGGGCTGGTCATCAAGGTGCTGGGCGAGCCACGCCGCCGCCACCGCATGCCGCTCCTCTAAGGTCAGCGTAAGCAGGCGTTCCAAATAACGCACGTAAAGCTCCCCCTCCGGGGGATTGTCGCCACGCACGTGGTTGAGCAGGTCGTCGAGCGCGACGTGCGCTTGTGGGGCAAGCACCGCCAAATCGAGCGCGTGGCGCGCCGCGACGAGGTCGACGTTCTGTGCTAAGCCAATATCTAGCGTGTGCATGTGTTCGGCAATGTCGTCGAGCATCTCAAGGTGTCCCAAGAACGTGGTCAGGTCGCCTTGCCAAAGCGCGCGCAAGTGTGCCATAAACGCCGCGCCTGCCGTCAGCGGCAACGTCACGTCCCAATCGCCCCACTGCCAGCGCGTGCGCGTGGTCGCGCTTTCTTGTGGCGCAAAGATGAGGCGTGGGCGATTGGGCGGCAAACGCAAACTATACGTGCTAAAGGTGAGATAGTAGCGCAGCGGCGCAGGCAGCAGCAGCGTCAGCCCCTGTAGCAGCGTGAGCGTTTGCGTCCTATCCCCCGCAAAGCCTTGCACCCAGCCGCCTTCGGGCATGAGGGCAAGTTGGAGCAAGCAGAACAAGCGTGTCATGTCGCCCTCGCACAGCTGCAAGGCGCGCTCGAGGGCGTGCTGGCGCAGGGGCTGCGTCCATGCCTGCGTGGCGGGCAGCGTCATGTCGGGCGCGGGTGGCGCGTCGAAGAGCGCGACCAATGGGGCAAGGTCACCCTGCAAGGCGCGCAACGCGGCGGTCGGGACGCGCACATAGCGCAAAAGCGGCGCGCCCTCTTGCTGTTGGGCGTGGGCAACGACAAAGAATTCTGGCTCAACACGTATCACACACAGCGCATCGCCCGTGTCGGGCGCATCCAGCGGCACACTTTGCTGATACTGCTGGGCTTGTGCCAGCGTGAGATCGCCTTGCACGTGCAACAAGGCAAGTTCGCCCGTTTTGGCTTGCCTGCCATAGGTGAAAAATGCCAGTGTGTTGGCCATGATGCCAGCTTCCCCTAGAACAGCCCCGACAGGCTATCCTAAAGCAATCAGGCGGATTGTCAATGCTTAACGCGCGTCATGGGGATGGCGCGGCGGCGTGTCGCGCACGGGGATAGGAACGGGAACGCGGGCAGGTTTGCGCGCTGCTTTGCGCGGGTTAAGGGCTTCTCCAATGCGGTCGATGAGCTGTTTGCCCACCTCGACCAAATCATCCCACAGAGTACGTTTGGGTGCTGCCACAGGGGTTTGCCTCTCGCTCATGCCTGCGATGCGCCATCTGACAAAAAACCCCGCAAACTAGGCGGGGCTTTTGCGACGGTGAGTGGACCTAAAGAGACTCGAACTCTTGACCTCTTCAATGCCATTGAAGCGCTCTCCCAGCTGAGCTATAGGCCCCCGCTGCGTATGCCAAGATTGTAGTCCCAGTAACGACAATTTGTCAATGCGGATTTTTGCCCTCATCCGCCGCGCACGAACAACGCCAGCCCTTCGCTGGCGGCGGTGTGCGGCGCAAAGTCAAACGGCTGCAGCTTGTCAAGGCGGTAGCCCTGTGCCAACACCGCTTTGGCAAACGCGCCCAACGCCAGCGGCGGCGCAATCACCAGCAGGCGCGGCACAGCCAACGCCAGCAAGTCACGCAGGGCAGCCGCGCTCATCTCGCCGCGCGGCGCGTCAACCAGCGCAAGGTCATAGCGCGCTTCGTCCGCCAGCAGCTCGGTGAGCATCTCCTCCACGCTCGCCTCGACGATGTCGACGTTTTCGTGCGCCTCAAGGTTGACTTCGGCATCAGTCGCGGCGGGCGGATAGCTCTCGACCAGCGTGACGACTTCGGCATGCGGCGCAAGCAACGCGCTAAACACGCCTACGCCGCCGTATAGGTCTAGCACCGCCTCGTCACCGCGCAGGTCTGCCCATGCGCGCAGCGTCTCGGCGAGCTGGCTCACCTGTGCGATGTTGGGGCGCATGAACGCGCCAGCTGTCACGCGGAAAGGCTGCCCCGCCACACGATAGACCACATGCGCGTCGCCGAAAAGGTTCATCGGCGTATTGTCCGGCAGCATCACGTTGACGCTGGCGGGCATGTCCGCATCTAACGCCGGCACGTCCTCATCGCGCAAATACAACAGCAACAGCACGCCATTCTCGCCACGCTGCAGCGCAAATTGGCTGACGTTGGGCGCGTCGATGCTCAACGCCGCGTAAAAATCCTGCAGCTCAGGGTGCAGCACCTCGCAGCGCGTAATAGCTTCCACACCTCCGCCGTGCGCGCGCGCGAAGCCCCACGCCCCCACTTCTTCGGCGCGGCGGAAGGTGGCATGGTGCGCGTAGCCCCACACCTGCGGGCTGGGCATGGTCTCGTACAAGCACGGCGCAAGCTGCGCGTCAGGCATCTGGCTGCCGCGCTGGAACTGCTCGACGAACACGTCAAACTTGATGAGCCGCTGCGCGTCGGGCGCAATGTGCTGCCACTGGCAGCCCCAGCACGCGCCAAAGTGCGCACACTGCGGACGCACGCGGTCGGCAGAGGCGCGCAGCAATGCCTTGCCTTGCGCGTAGGTGATGCCCTTGTGCGTCTCGCCTAACACGACGGTGAGCTGTTCGCCCTCAATGACGTAGGGGATGAAGAGCGTGCGTTTGCCCAGCTTCGCCACGCCCCAGCCCCCTTGCGCCATCGCGTGAACGTCGACAATCGGCGCGTCATCGCCGTGAGCAGGTTTACGCGCCTGCGGGCGTTTGGGTGGCTTCATACGAGCGTCACGCTAATCGGGCAGTGGTCGCTGCCTAGCACGTCGGCGTGGATGTGCGCGTCCGCTAAGCGCGGCAGCAAGTCCGGGGTGATGAAGAAATAGTCGATGCGCCAGCCCACGTTCTTGGCGCGCGCACCGCCAAAGTTCGACCACCACGAGTAGGCTACGGTGTCCGGGTGCTTGTGCCGCCACGTGTCGATGTAGCCGTACTCATCAACCCACTTGTCGAGCATAGCGCGCTCTTCGGGCAAAAAGCCGCTGGTTTTTTCGTTCTGTTTAGGGCGCGCCAGGTCAATCGGGCGGTGCGCCGTGTTGACATCGCCACAAAAAATGACCGACTTGCCGCGTGCGCGCAGGGCTTGGCAGTGCGCGGTAAACGCCTCTGTGTAGGCTAACTTAAAGGGGACGCGCCCTTCGGGGTCGTTGCTGCCGCTGGGGAAATAGGCGGTGATGAAGACAAACTCGCCGAAATCTGCTGTCATCGTGCGCCCCTCTTGGTCATACTCGGGAATGCCCAAGCCAATCGTCAGGTCGTACGGCTCGCGCTTGGTGAACAACGCCACGCCGCTATAGCCCTTCTTGATGGTGCTGCTCGCCCAATACGTGTGGTAGCCTTCGGGCTTAAGCAAGCTGTCGTCAAGCTGGTCAGGGGTGGCTTTGGTCTCCTGTATGCCCAAAATATCGGGCTGGGCGGCGGCTAGCCACTTGCCAAAGATGCCCTTACTTTGCACGGCGCGAATGCCGTTCACGTTCCAAGAATAGAGGGTTTGCATCACGTTCTCCTAACGTTCTCATACATCCTCATCTCAAATCCTGCACCACTCGCATAAAGAGATAAAGGGGGCTTGCGCGCGAGAAACTTTCTCGCTCCACATCGTTAGAGATGGGGCGGTGGGCGTGAGGCGAAAGCATTGCGCCCTAGAGCGCACTTGTCCATTTATTTTTACAGCCTCAAGCACAAAGCAACGTTTTGCGTTATACTACAGACATTTATGTTGGTTGGTAACTTTATTCGACTTGGTAAACGCTATGTATTTTCAACCCGAGCATCTTGAGCTTTTACCGTTTTTACAGCCACAACACTTGCAGAACCCGCTTGTGCAGCCGCTGCTCGAGCGTTTTTACAGCCTACACGAAAAACTCCACCACCACATGCTCGCACACAACCTCTACTTGTTTCCACACCTCGTTGGGGGGCAGCCGCTGAGCCTGCTGTCGGTCACATCGCTGATAGAGGGCGGGCTGCTCTGCACGCGCTACCTGCGCGCCGCCGGAATCTGCACCAATGTCGAGCGGCTGATGGGACTGGAGGATGTTCACAGCGCAACCCGCGTCCAGCCGCGTCGCCACCCCGTTATCGAACTGCGGCTGCAAGCGCAGCATTTGGTCGTTGAGTTTGTCCTGTCGGCGGATGCGTGGTGGGACCAAGAAAACCTCATGGGGCGGCTGAGCCTGCCGCGCTATTATGAACAGTTCTATGAATGCCTCATGCAGCTTGATGACGACTTTCGCATGGGCTTTTGGCAGGGCATTCAGCTGCACGAGCTGCATTTGCCTGTGCGACACTTGCGCCGCCGCCCCATCTTCGAAGAATGGATGCGCACGTTCGAAGTCAGCAAAGACAACCTGCGCATTGGGCGATGGTACACGCTGGATGACTCTGCTCTTAGGGAGGCGCACATCGAAACCACGCTGCTAAGCGATATCAAAGCCCTTTACGCGCTTTACCTGCAAGCCAGCTGGTCGGGCGAGAACAGCTACCGCCACCTCTACCGCAAACAAAGCAGCGTCTAGTTCATCAGCGGCGTAATCACCACCAGAAACGCCATCAGCGCGCCCGCCAGCAAGAACATGCTGCGTAAGTCGTTAATGACGGTTCTATAATCCTTCTTGAGGTCTTCAGCGGTGGGGAACTTGGTCGGGTTCATCAGCCAGTCCTCGATAGTCTCGGTGTCTAGCAGGCCATCCTTGCTCCTGCGCTCTAGCTCACCGCCACGCCGCTTAACCGCCCCTTGCCGCCGCGCGCGTAGGGCACTGCTGCTGACGACGGGCGTGTCCATCGTCAGCATGACGGCGGGTTTTTCCGCCGCTTCAGGCACGTCGCTGTCGCTGGTTTTGGGCGCGTTAATCTGCGAGCGCACGCGCTCTAGCGTCTCTTTGGGAATGTTCGGGGCATTGTTGGCTTTACGGCGTTTGCTTGACATCGCTTGGTCTCTTTCGTTAGTTAGGTGTTGACACGCTCAGCGAAAATGATAATGCGCTTGGTGTTAACTTGGTAGGGATAACAGGAAATCAACGTGGCGGCGGCGTAACCGCGCGGCTGCATCACATGCACCGCGTCAGGCTCGACAACCTCCGAGCCCGTCACCACGTAGGTGTAAATTTGAGTTTGGGTCTGAATTTGAAAGTACATGCCCGGCTTAAGGCGGTCAAGATGGCGGAAAATCTCGCCGTAGATGTCGTTGTGCGCCGCCAACACGATGTTGGCATCGGGGTCGGCGGGCGTTGCGCCGTTGGGCAGCTGCCCCACACCGAGCTTAAGTGCCTCCCAGTCCACGCCCTGCACAATCGGCTGGTCTACGTTGATGTCCGGAATAATCAGCCGCAGCGGGGTTTGCGGCAAGATAGGCGGACGCGAAATCTCAGGCGGCAGGAAAATTTGGTCGCGCAGCTGGGCGCGCAAGTGCTGCGGGATTTCATCAAAGTTAAACTGCCCACCGCCGGCTTGGTTGGGCGGCGTATGCCCGCCGGGCAGCACAATGTTGGCGATGTTGAGCGTGGGCGTGGGCGCAATCGTCGGCACTGAAGCGCGCATCTGCTGTTCGGCGAGCTGTTGCGCCTGCGCCGTCTCGCGCTGCAGCGTGTCAATGCCGCTCAGCATCATCACGCCAATCACCACCAGCCCGACCACCGCGACCATCTCGACCAGCAACAGGAAACGGTCAAGGAACTTTTGCCACAGGCTATCGTCATCGCTCTTGCGCTTGCGTGCTACTGTCGGCGCGTCCTCATCCTCAAACTGAGGTGCTGCGCCTGTCGAAGCAGGGCGCGTTACCTTAGGCGCAGGGGACTGCGACGAGCGCACGGCTGCCTCTACGTCAATCACCCGCCCACCCTGTTTCATCTTCTGCAAGCGTTCTTGTCGCGCTTGTCGCTTCTTAATCGCTAAAATGCGCTCAAGCTCTTCAATCGAAAGCTCATCAACGCTGCGTTTGTCAGGCATTCTTTATCCCTTGCGTGTTTCCTGCAAAAACAGTTTATACTAGGAAACGAACGCAGCGCAATACCCTCCCCCTGCGCCTCTCGCAGCGAGAGGGTTTGCCGCAGCGTAGGAAAAGGCATAAGCACGGCAAAATGGTGAGGAAACAGCACGATGGCCCTGCACCATCTTAATGCCGTAACTTTTTTTAAGGGGCAGCGGTAGTGTGAATAAGCACGCACGCTAGCCTCCGCCCCACGCTGAGGAGCATGCCGTTGGAACGCGCTGAGGAACAACGCCTCATTCATCGCGCAAAGGGTGGTGACAGCGAAGCGTTTGCAGCCTTGTACGAGGCAAACGTGCAGTCCATCTTTCGCTACGTCGTGGTCAGAGTTAGCGACATACACGTTGCGGAGGACTTAACAGGGGATGTGTTCATGCGTGCGCTGCGCAGCATGCCTAGCTACAACGACGAAGGCACGCCCTTCCTCGCGTGGCTGTACCGCATTGCCCACGCTCGCGTCGTCGATTACTATCGCAAGCAGGGGCGTACGCCTGCCCAGCTTGACCTCGACTCGCAGTCGATAGCGATAAGCAGCGACCTTGACGCACCCATCCTGCACAGCGAATTGCAGCGCGTGATGCAAAGCGCGCTGGCAACGCTGACCAACGAGCAGCAGCAGGTGATTGTGCTGCGCTTTGTGGAAGGGCATCGGCTGGAAGAAACGGCACAGCTCATGGGCAAGAACGTCAACGCTATCAAGGCACTGCAGCACCGCGCCCTGCGCGCTCTCTCCCAAAGGTTAGCACGCTATTCTATCGACCTTGAAAGTTTTTTAACAGGACTATCGTGACACAAGACACGCCACCAACCACTTTCGAAGAAATTCTCGCCGAGTGCCTCACCGCACTCGAGCGCGGCGAGATGTCGCTCTCGGCGTGTCTGGCGCATTACCCCGAACACGCCGACGCGCTTAAGCCACTGCTGCTCGCGGCGGAGTTAGCGCGACGCGCCGAGCTACCGACCATGAGTGCCGAAGCCGTGCGGCGCACGGGCGAGATGCTGCGCTTGCAGGCGCGCCGCGCGCCAAAGCGTGCGCTCCGCCCGCGTTTTTGGGCGGGCATGAGCCGTCTTGCGGCGGGACTGCTGCTGGTGCTGTTCGTCGGCTTGGCGGGAACGGGCGGCGTGGTGGCTGCCAGCGCGCAGAGCATGCCCAACGAGCCGCTCTACGAGGTCAAGCTGGCGTGGGAGCGCGTGATTGTCTTTTTCGCCGAGCTGCTCAACATGGCGGATGAGGTTTGGCTGCACTTGGCGAAAGTGCGCCTAGAAGAGATGGCGTATCTGCAGTCGCAGGGCTTGCTCACGCCCGAGCAGTTAGCTGCCCTACAAGCGGCGGTAGAAGCGGCGCAGCGGCACGCTAGCAGCGGCACGCAAGCGCGCCTTGAGGCGTTCATGGTGACGCTGAAAGCGCACATGGACGCATTCCCGCCGCTGATAAAAGCCAGCGCGCCCTACCAAGCCCTCTTGGTGCGCGTGGAAGGCACGCCGACACCGATGCCTGTGCTGTCCAGCCTTACGCCCACGCCTACCGACACACCGACCAGCGTGCCTAGCCCTACGCCACCAGAACCGACGCAGACCAGCACCCCGACGCAGACCGCTAGCCCGACCATAACCGCCAGCGCGACCAACACGCCGCGCTTCCCGCCCACACCGACGCGCACGCCGACCGACGCGCCGCTGCACATCCCTTCGTCCACGCCGACGTGGACAGCTTCGCCTACGCTGACGTGGACACCGCTGCCGATGCTTGGCTTGCAAGTGACGTTCACGCCTTCGCCGACATTCACACAAAGCAACGTGAGACCGCTGCCCGCTGCGACCGCCACGCCTAGCAAAAGCTCAGAATCGCCGTTCGTGCGCGAGACGCTACAAGCCGCCTTTATGACGCAGACCGCCGAAGCACAAGCCACGCAAGAAGTAAGTCCTTAGTACACGTCGTGACGCACGTCGCGCAAAGCGGGCAACTGCTTGCGCACGTCGTCGATGAGGTCAAGGTCGATTTCGCCCGTCAGCAGCTGCGGCTCTTCGCCCGCGCTGACGACAACGCGCCCCCAAGGGTCGACAATCATCGAATTGCCCGCGTAAACCGTGCCGTTGATGTCACCCGCCGCGTTGCACGCCACGACAAAACACTGGTTTTCGATGGCGCGCGCCACCAGCAGCGTGCGCCAATGTTCAACGCGCGTCAGGGGCCATTCCGCAGGCAAGATGATGAGCTTGGCGTTTTGTTCCAGCGCGTACTTGCGGAACAGCTCGGGAAAGCGCAGGTCGTAGCAAATCGCCAAGGCAGTCACGCCCCAAGGCATGTCCACCGCCACCGGCGACGCGCCAGGCTGCAGGTATTTGTCCTCTTCCATTAGCCCGAACAGGTGTATCTTGCGGTAAACGCCCATCATGCGCCCGTTAGGGGCGAAAATCGGCGCGCTGTTAGCAACTTCTAGCCCACGCTTCTCTAGGGTGCTGCCCACAATGGTGAGCTTGTACTGCGTTGCCCACGTTGAAAGCTGGGCAAAGATGCCTTGATTGAGTTCGCTGGCAAAGGTTTTGGCGTTGTCGACCGCCATCCCCGTCGACCACAGCTCGGGCAAAACGACAATGTGCGAGCGGCGCGCCGCTGCTTCGGCGATGAGCTTTTCCGCCTGCGCGACATTGCGCTTGACATCACCATAAAAGATGCGCATCTGTGCGAGAGTAATGTTTAACTTGGGCATGTTGTTTCGCTCCTTTGCTTATCTGGTTGATAGGGACGCGCTAGCCACGCACCACGGCAACCGTCTGCCACCACGCGACGAGCCGCTCAATAATCTCGCGTTCGCTGTTATCGGTCACGTCAAACCGTTCGACACCGTCTAGCTGGAATACCGCACTCTCGCGGCGCAGCAAGCTCAGCACCTCACCGCGCATGGCAGGGTCATGATAGCGCGCGCCAAGCGTGATGTGCGACCGCTGCAAGAGCGCGTCAAGACGCGCTGTGAGGCATGCCGTGAAGCCCGTGCGCATGATGCTTTGCCGCCGTTCGCTGCTGACAAGCGTCGTGGCGTTAACGCGAATGACCGCGCCGCGCCGCAGCACCAGCCCATCCATCACGTCGTTCTCTATGACGGCAACGCGGCGTTCACCGAACTTCTCGCGCACGCTTTCGAGGTCTTTGTCCAACAGATGCTCCACTTGCTCGCGCACGTCGACGAACGTCATGTTTAAGCGTTCGGCAATGCCACGCCCGACACGCGGCTTGTTCAGCTCGCTGTAGCCGCTCAGGATAAGGTTAAGGTCACGCGCGAGAGAGATGTTCATCGCTTACCCACGCCAGCCGAAAAACCAATCGTCAAGGTGCTTGAGCAGGTCGCGCATGTCGTAGATAATCGCGTCAGGCACAATCAACCCGCTGATAAGCGGCGGCTGATTGTCCCCTTTAAGCCGCAGCACGCCGCGCATGCCCAAGCCTTGCGCGCCCGCAATGTCTGCCACTGGATTATCACCGACAAAGACCGCCTCTTGAGGGGTCACGCTCAGCGCGTCTAGCACGCCCTGAAAGGCGCGTGGGTGCGGCTTGAGATAGCCCGCGTCGGCGGCAGAAACACGGCTGCCTGCCTCTGGGAAGTAGTGCAGCAGCCCATACTGCGCCAGCTCGACATCGCGCACCCACATCGGCTGGTGGGCATTGGTGACGATGCCCGTCTTGATGCCGTGCGCGTTGAGTGTCTCAAGCACTTGCGGGACTTCGGGGAAGGCGTGAACGCCGCGCACCGCCCCCCAATTGTAGGCGCGCAAACACGCCTCAAGGGTGGGGGCATCGGTGACGGGATAGCCAAAGTTGGTCAAGGTCTCGGCGATGATTTTGCCGAGCTGTGGGGCGCGCAAGGTGCTGCGTGCGCTCATCCACGCCTCGCGCAGCCGCCGCCCGTAGTGTTCGCTAAACGTGGCTAAGTCCGCCGAAAGTTTGCCGCCCACTTCTTGAACATGGCGATACAGGCTGGCAAGGTGGCGCGCCTCCACGTCCTGCCAGCTTTCGCTCATGTCACCCCAATCGACCAGCGTGTCGTCGAGGTCAAATAAGACGGCTTTTAGCTGCACGCTCATGCCAACGTCAGAGCCTTCTCCTCGCGGGCGGGTTGGTCGGTGGACGCGCCTTCGGCACGCCACTGCATCAGCATGCGCTCAATGCCCGCCGCCAGCGTGGCGTAAGTGGGCTGCCAGCCCAGCTCTGCCTTCGCACGGGCATTGCTAGCGCGGAAGGATTGCGCGAGCAGCGTGTTTTGCGTTTCGCTCAGCGTGAAGGTTTGCAGCAGTGAAGGCACGCGCAGCGGCTGCCCCACGCCCAGCCCGTTCGCCAGCGCGTCGACAAAGCCGTCGAGCGTTGTCGGCGCGTCGTCAACGATGTTGTACACGCGGCTGGCGGGTTCGTCCGCGCGGGTGATGAGCGCGATTAACGCCTCGACGGCATCCTCAAGCTGCACGAAGCTGGCGAAGCCCTTGCCCTGCGGCAGGATTTTGCCCGTGCGCAGCATGTTCGCCAGCGCGTCTAGCGCGGGGTTGTGACCGCCGTACAAGTAGCCTAAACGCAACACATAGGCGGGCAGTTGCGCCTTAAGGATCGCCTTCTCGGCTTTGATTGCCGCCTTGTAGAAGTCATTGACAGGCGAGGTCGGCGTGTCTTCATCCGCTGTCGCGCCTTCGGTGTCACCATAGAGAAAGGCAAAGCTGGTGTAAATGACGCGCTTTACGCCCACGCTCTTCGCCGCTTCTAACAACGCCTCGCCGTTCAACACGTCGCGGTGTCCCGTCCAGTCCACAGGCGTAAAAGGCAGCACGTTCAAGGCTTGCGATGCCAGATGCACCACGACATCCGCCCGCGCCATCTTCAGCACGCTGCGGATTTCGCCCGCGCGCACAAGGCTAGGAAAAACCGGCACGCCGCCGTCCGCACGCACCAGCACCGCGCCCGCCGTGCCGCTGCGCACCGCGCCCGTCACGCGGCAACCGCGCCGCACCAACGCTCGCACCAACGCCCGCCCGATGCTAGTCTCCGCGCCTGTTACGAACACACTCAAAGGCTTTGCTGTCGTTGTTTCTTCAGTCATCTTGGTTTCTCTCTGAATTGTCTAAACAAAACGCCGTTATTATGCCATTTTTTGCGGGGGCGCGCAACGTCACACGCAACAAAAAAGGCGCGGTCGCCCGCGCCCTGCTGCTTGCCACGCCTATTTGTTGACGCGGGTGATATATGTGCCTTCTTCAAGGTTGACCTTAATCACATCACCCACGCTCACGAACATCGGCACGGTGATTTCTAGACCCGTCTCAATGCGCACCTTCTTGCTCGGGTTCTGTGCGCGGTCGCCCGCCACCGCCATCTCCGCCTCAACCACCTCGTACTCAGCGGTTGCAGGCAGTTCATAGTCGATAATCTCGCCGTTAAAGCTGTTCAGCTTGAGTTCCATGTTCTCTTTGAGATAGTAGAAATCGTCGCCGAACACATCGCGGCGCAGCTGCGGCTGCTCGAAGGTCTCCAAGTCCATAAAGGTCAAGAACTCGTCGTCTGCGTACAAGAACTGCACGTTGCGCCCTTCCACGCGCACGTCTTCGACCATGTTGCCGCTCGGGAAGGTCATTTCCGACGTGCTGCCTGTGCGCAGGTTGCGCACGGTCACGCGGATGGTCGCGCCGCCCCGCCCCGTTTTGTTGTGCTTATAGTCTAGTACCTTGTAAAGCTCACCATCGCGCACAAAATTTGTGCCTTTGCGCAGTTGGTTCACGTCAATCATGGGTTTTCTCTGTCCTCGTTCTCGTTAAGACCACGCCAAGATTATAGCAAAAGTTTGCCAAGTCTCAATTGCCAAGCAGTTGGCGGCGTGCCTCGACAGCCGGCGTAAAGTTCGGGTTAAACTGAATTGCCGCGTTTAAATTGGCGAGCGCGCGCTCACGTTCGCCCTTCGCCGCCCGCGCCAGCCCGCCGTAGTAGTACGTTTCTTCCACGTACTGCCCACCGCCGTCGTTGAGGTTGGCTTGCGCCAGCGCAATCATGTCGTCGTAACGTCCGACCTGATAGTAGGCTTCGAAAGGACCGAACTGATACCAGAGCATGCGCCACGGCAGCCCGTAGTTGCGCGCTTGGTCATACGCCACCGCCGCCTCACGCGGCATGCCCAACGCTAAAAAGCTCGTCCCCATGTTAAACCAAGCGAAAGCGTCGCGCTCGTTGGCGATAGCTTGCGCCCGCGCCCGCTCCAGTGCGTTGATGGCGTTCTGCCGTTCGTCAATGTCATCGCCAAGCAGCTGCCGCAGCCGTTCGTAGCGATTGGCAGGATACAGCACGAGATAGGTGTAGTTAAAGTGCTGCCACATCTTTTCGATGTAGTCATAGCGGTAGGGCGTGTTCGCGCCGATGTAGCTATCGTGGGTGGTGAACTGGCTGGCGCGGTCGTCATAGCCGATGATGAGCAAGTAATGCCCCATCCAGCCCAACCGCTGCGGCTCAGGGTCGTAGCCCTTTTCGATGATGACGGGGAAATCGTTGGCAATCAGCCGCTTGAGCAGCTCGAGCGTGCCGTTCATGCGCACCAGCGCGAACACCGCTAGCTCAGGCACATGCTCGTTGACAAAGCGTTCCATTTGCCAAGGGCTGACGTTCTTGTCCTCGTAGTTCGGTTTCAGCCATTCAGCGGCGCGCCGCTGGTTGCTCTGGTAGCCGAAAAAAGACAGCGCGTTGGTCAACGTGGCGGGTCCGCAGTTGTTCCACGTTTGCGCCTCGTAGCGCACGTTGTTCAGGCGATAGCTTATCGGCAGCGGCTCGGGTGTGAAGGTCGGCGTGGGATCTTGGGCGAAGCCCGCCGCCGCGCTCAGCAGCACCAGCAGCAGTGCCAAGCAAAAGCGTTTTAGCGTCATAGCGTCTCTCTTTGTTTTTTCATGCCTCGTCTATTCAGCATGATACACCGAAAAACGTTTGTCAACACTGCGCTTGAGGTACGCCAGCCTCACGCCAGCGCGTCTTTTACTCGCCAAGCAAAAAGGCTTTGTCTAAAAAGCGTGCGTCTGGTCTTTGTTCGTTGGGCAGATAAATCAACACAGGTATGCTAAGCCTTTGAGCGAATTGGCAAAGTAAAGGTCCCACTTGCTGCCAAGATAGGTTGCCTAGCCCACACCCTAAGGCAGGAAGCGCGAGGGACGTTACACCCCATGACACAAGGTGTTCTTGCAGCCATGCTAGACCGTCCACAATGTAGCTAAGCTGTGAGTTCTCTTTCCAATGCTTTTTGGTGGGGAACAAGATAAACCATGTCGGTTCATCCCGCTCGAGCGGCGTTTCTGAAAGCTGTGACGCAAGCGACGTTTCACGTTTTATCAGCGCGGGCTTGCCGACCCTCAGCGACTTATTTTTGCACAGGTCTTGATAACGCACATAAACATCGGGGAACTGATATTTTGCCCGAGAAGCCAGCCCTTTACCCATCACGCCAACGGTGTTCACGCTTACGGTGAGCGTTTGCGCTTGCGAGAGGAACATGTCCCCATCCACCAGTTTGATGCGCTCGCTCAATGTTATGATCACATCGGGTTGAAAAAAGAAGCGCGGCTCTTCGACAACTTTAAGCTGGGGGAACTGCTGGCGAATGGTTTGCGCAATGCCATTACGATAAACATAGACAGCCTCAATATCAGCGGGGGCAACCTTATCAGGCACAAGGCACTCCGCCATAATCTTACGCTTTGAGCCGTCGATATCATGCCAAAACTCACGATCAAGGTCTTGGGCTATCTCTTTCAGTGCAGCCTCTGTTGGTTTTATAAAGCGACTAGTATAGCTGGCTGCGTTGCCATCTGTGAGCCATACGCCTGCGCCATCCATCACGTGCTTTTTAACCGCTAAAACAACAATGTCTTGTGGGTCTTTCTCACGAGTGACGCGATACATCATGGGGTTTCTGGGTTGTAAGTAGAGGTTCGCATACTGCCAAAGGCTTCTTTGGTCAGGTGTCATGCGCTGCTTGCGGTTGCTGACAATGCCCTCATCATAGATAGGTTTGTATGCCACATGACGAGTTTCTACCTGCTGATGAGACAAGATACCTAATGTCATAATCGACGCAAGGTTATCACGGTGGGTAATATAATAGAATGAAAGCACACGATAGGTCATTGGAGAGCAGCCTTTTCAGCCATTATAGCATGACCTCGCTCACGCCAGCGCGTCTTTGATGGCTTGTGCGAGGCTGGGGGTGATGCCGCGCACTTGGCACAGCTCTTCGATGCTGGCGCGGCGTATCGCGTCAATGCTGTTGTCGAAGTGCTTGAGCAGTGCCTTGCGCTTCTTCACGCCGATGCCGTGTACCGCCTCAAGGCGGCTCGCCAAGCCCGCCTTGTCGCGGCGCGCGCGGTGGCTCGTGATGGCATAGCGGTGTGCCTCATCGCGCACGCGCTGCACCAAGTACAGCGCGTGGCTGCGGCGATCAAGCACGATGCTTTGGCTTTGTTGCGGGACGAACAGCTCCTCATACTGCTTGGCAAGGCTGGCGACCGGCACGCGCTCGCTCAAACCAAACGCCGCCAAGACCTCGACCGCCACGCCTAGCTGCCCCTTGCCGCCGTCAATCAGCAGCAAATCGGGCAGCTTCTTCCACGTCTCGTCTTTGTCGTCCTTGACGGGCAGCGCGCCTTGCGGCTCTTCCTGCGCCGCCTGCCAGCGCGCAAAGCGGCGCGTCAACGCCTCGCGCATGCTCTGAAAGTCATCCGAGCCTTCGTGCGCGACCGTGCGAATGTTAAAGCGGCGATACTCGCTTTTGGCGGGCGTGCCTCGCGTGAAGACGACGCGGCTGGCGGTGATGGCTGTCCCCTGCGTCGTGCTGATGTCAAAGCACTCAATGCGGTTAGGGACACGCGGCAGCTTGAGCGCGGCTTGCAGCTCGGCGAGGGCTTCCTCCTGCTTGGTCGTGTCGGCTTCGTACTGGGCGCGGAACATGCGCAACGCCTCGACGGCGTTCTCCTGCGCCATTTGCACGAGGGCGCGCTTGTCGCCGCGCTGTGGCACAGTGATCTCCACTTTCTTGCCGCTGCGCTTGTCCTTAAGCCAACGCTCAAGGATGCGCGCCTGCTCCACTTCTTCAGGCAGCACCAGTTCGGCGGGGACATCGCCGCACTCGCTGTAAAATTGGGCGATAAACTGCTCGAGTACTTCAGGGTTGGTCGCCTCATCAGCGTTCTCTAGGACACGCGCGTCGCTGCCGATGAGTTTGCCGTTGCGAATGAAGAGAATTTGCACCACCGCCTCGCCGTCCTCGCGGGCAATCGCTATCACGTCTTGGTCGGTCATTTTGGGGCTAACCGCCTTGTGGCGCGTGGTGATGAACTGAATGGCTTTGATTTGGTCACGCAACACCGCCGCCCTCTCAAAGTTCAGCTTCTCGGACGCAGCGAGCATCTCGCGCTCAAGACGCGCTAGCACGTCTTCGGACTTGCCGCCTAGCACGTCCATCAGCTCTTGAATCATGGCGCGGTACTGTGCTTTGTCGACCGCGCCGATGCAGGGCGCGTTGCACAGCTTGATGTCATAGAACAGACAGGCGCGCTCGTCTTTGCCCGTGATGACGCGGTCGCACGTGAGGTAGGGAAAGGCGCGCCGCAGCACGCGCAAGGTCTGCTGCACCATCCACATCGTGATATAGGGACCAAAGTAGCGTGCGCCGTCGGACGCGACGCGGCGCGTTGTCTCCACGCGCGGGTAGTCATCCTGCCACGTAATGCGGATGTAGGGATAGCGTTTGTCGTCTTTCAGGCTGATGTTGTAGCGCGGCTTGTGCTGCTTGATGAGCGTCTCCTCGAGGATAAGAGCCTTCACCTCGTTTTCGGTGACGATGTACTCAATGTCCGCCACTTGATGGCGCATCTTCAGCGTCTTGCGCCGCCCGTCGGCGTTGACCGTGAAGTAACTGCGCACGCGGCTCTTTAGGCTTTTGGCTTTGCCGACGTAGATAATCTTGCCCTGCGCGTTCTTCATGAGATACACGCCGGGCTTAGCAGGCAAATTGGCGAGAATGGTCTTGATGTGTTCAGGCGGCGTGTATGGCATAAAACACCTTACAAAGCGCGATTGTTTGTTCTATTTTAAGCAACGCGGCGGCACATCGCCACCCCGCGCTACTTGTGTTAAAATAACGATAAGCCGCAGGCTAAACAGAAAGGCAGTTGACAATGCTCGCAGCTTCTGAACAGACGCGCCAGCGCATGACGGCGCAGGACTACGCCGCGCTGCCCGTCAGCAACACGCCCTGCGAACTGATTGACGGAGAAATCGTGACGATGCCTTCACCTTCTGATAGCCATCAACGCCTTGTTATGGAGCTGTTGCTGCTTATCAAGGCGGTCATGCCCGCAGGCACGCTGCGCTTTGCGCCGCTGGACGTGCATTTGGACGCGCACAACGTCGTGCAGCCTGACCTGTTTTGGGTGGCGCAGGGCAGCCCGCGCTGCCTGCCGGTCGACGGCAAATACTGGCGAGGCGCGCCCGATTTAGTCGTCGAGGTGCTGTCCGAAGGCACAGCCAAGCGCGACAAGATGGACAAGTTCTGGCTGTATCAGGCACACGGCGTGCGCGAGTATTGGATCGTCAACGGACACGAGGGCTTCATGGAAGTCTGGCAGCACAACGGACAAGCCTTCGCCTTCTTCGGCGTGTTTGACGGCAGCACGCCCTTCACCTCGCCGCTGCTGCAAGCCACCATCCATCTCGCGTCGGTGTTGGCAGGAGGTGCGTGATGCTCGCAGCTTCTGAACAGACGCGCCAGCGCATGACGGCGCAGGACTACGCCGCGCTGCCCGTCAGCAACACGCCCTGCGAACTGATTGACGGAGAAATCGTGACGATGCCCGCGCCTAGTTTGCTGCACCAACTGCTTATCGGCAGGTTTTACGCGCTGTTATTGGCGCACGCTCCCGCAGGCAGTTTATGGTTTGCCCCTACCGACGTGCATTTGGACGCGCACCACGTCGTGCAGCCTGACCTGTTTTGGGTGGCGCAGGACAGCCCGCGCTGCCTGCCGGTCGACGGCAAATACTGGCGAGGCGCGCCCGATTTGGTCGTCGAGGTGCTGTCCGAAGGCACAGCCAAGCGCGACAAGATGGACAAGTTCTGGCTGTATCAGGCGCACGGCGTGCGCGAGTATTGGATCGTCAACGGACACGAGGGCTTCATGGAAGTCTGGCAGCACAACGGACAAGCCTTCGCCTTCTTCGGCGTGTTCGACGGCAGCACGCCCTTCACCTCGCCGCTGCTGCAAGCCACTATCCATCTCGCGTCGGTGTTGGCTGCGCCGAAGGAAAACGCATGACCCACATCAGCGTGCTAAAGGACGAAGTGCTAGCAGCACTGCTGCCGCCGGACCGCGACGTGCGCCGCGTCGTCGACGGCACGCTAGGCGCGGGTGGACATAGCGAAGCTATCCTAGCGCAAAGCCAAGCGTCAGTGCTGGCGTTTGACCTCGACGCGCAGGCGATTGCCTTGGCACAGGCACGCCTTGCGGCTTGGGGCGAGCGCGTGCGCATTGTGCAGGACAGCTACGCCCAGATGACGGCGCACGCACATGCGCTTGGTTGGCAGGAAGTCGACGCGATTTTGCTCGACTTAGGCGTGTCGAGCCTGCAGCTTGACACCGCCGAGCGCGGCTTTTCCTTTCGCTATGACGCGCCGCTAGACATGCGCTTTACGGCAGATCATCGTCCGACCGCGCAAGAGCTGGTCAACACGTGGGATGAGGACGCGCTTGCCGAGATTTTCTTTCGCTACGGCGAGGAACGCTGCAGCCGTGCGATTGCGCGGGCGATTGTCAAGGCGCGCCCGCTGACGACAACGCGCCAGCTCGCCGACGTTATCGAGCGCGCCGTGCCAAAAACCTACGACAAGCGCGCCCACGCCAAGCCCATCCACCCTGCTACCCGCGTGTTTCAAGCACTGCGCATCGCCGTCAACGATGAGCTAGGCGTGCTAGCGCGCACGCTCCCGCAAGCGATTGACCTGCTAGCAAGCGGCGGACGGCTGGCGGTCATCAGCTTCCACAGCCTCGAGGACGCGCTCGTCAAACACGCCTTCAAAGAAGCCAGCACCAGTTTCACACCGCCGCGCGGCATGGCGAGCTTGCCCGCCAAGCAAGCGACCGTGCGGCTGCTGACCAAGAAGCCGCTTGAGGCAAGTGCCGACGAGCAGGCGCACAACCCGCGCAGCCGCAGCGCAAAGCTGCGCGTTGTCGAAAAACTGTAGGGCTAGGAACAGACGATGTCCAAACAAACGTGGTTACAACACGCGCTCGCACAGCGCGGCTTCCAGCCGCAAAATCAGGTCGTCGCGCTGATTGTGTTGGGGATTTTGATTGTGCTGGTGTTCGGCGGCATTTACTTGTCGCAAGTCGCCAACTTCGCCACGACCAATCGCCAGATTGAGGAGCTTATCGCCGTACGCGACCGCCTTGAGCGCACCAACGAGCAGCTGCGTGCCGAGATTGCCGCGCTAGAGACCGTGCCGCGCTTGCTAGCGCGCGCCCGCGAGCTGGGCTTTCGGCAGGCGACCGCGAACGATATTGAGTATCTCGTGGTTGACGGGTACAATCCTAACCGCGATAGAAGCGTTGTGCCGTTGGTTGCTGCCGCAGAGGACGCGCCGCCCGTGTATGAGGAGACGTTCGGCGGCTGGCTCCAACAGCAGTTCGACGCGCTGCGCCGCCAATTCGAAAGTTTCGGAAGATAAGCGCATGAGTGCCTTGCCCCGTCAGGAGATTATCAACCGCCGCATGCCGATTGTGGTCTTTTTCTTGGCGACAATTAGCGGCTTGCTGCTCTTCGCCGTGTCGCGCTATCAATGGCTGCCGCCCGAAGTGCAGCGCGAGTTCTTGCTGCGTGGGCAAGCCAACGTGAGTTCAGTGCGCCGTCTGCCCGCCGAACGCGGCTTGATTTTTGACAGGCAAGGGCAACCGCTAGCGTTTAACACCATTGAGTATGAAATTGGCGTAAGTCCCAACCTAATTACCCGTGACAAGCGGCTAGACGTGGCGCGCCAGCTCGGCGTGATTTTGCAACGCGACGAGTACGAGCTGCTGCAGTTGCTCAACAGCAACACGTCTTGGCAGCTTATCGCTCGCCCGGTGAGCGCACAAATCGGGCAGCAAATCGCCGACCTGAACATCTTCGGGCTGATTATCAACCCGCTTTCTAAACGTTTCTACCCGCAGGGCGAGCTGATGAGCCAAGTGCTGGGGTTTGTCATTGAGAGCAACGACAACACGCGCGGCGCGATGGGCGTGGAGGGTAGTTACAACCAGACGTTGGCGGGGCGCACGCTGCAAGAGCAGGTCAGTGCCATTCCTTTTGGGCTGCCCAGCGACACCAAGCCAACCGGACAGCGCGGCATGTCGCTAGTGCTGACGATTGACCGCGACATCCAGTTTTGGGTAGAGGAAGAGCTGCGCCGCGCCCTTGAACAGACCGGCGCGACGCGCGGCACGGTCATCGTGATGAACCCGCGCAACGGTGACATCCTCGCTATGGCGAGCTTACCCAGCTTCGACCCGAACAATTTCATTCGCGTCAGCGACCCCGCGCTTCTGCGCAACCCCGCCATCAGCGAAACCTACGAGCCGGGCTCGGTGATGAAGGTCTTGACCATCGCAGCGGCGTTAGAGCAAGGCGTGATTACCCGCGATTGGACGTACAACGATCAAGGTGTGCTGACCGTCGGTGGCATCAACGTGCGCAACTGGGACAGGCGCGCCTACGGGCTGGTCGATGTCACCACGCTGCTGGTCGATTCGCTCAACGTGGGTGCGGCGACGGTGGCGATGAGCATGGGAACGGACGAGTTCTACAGCCGCATGCGCGCTTTCGGCATCGGGCAGCCCACGCGCGTGGACTTAACGGGCGAGGAAGCGGGCATCATGAAGGTGCCGGGCGACCCCGACTGGAGCGAAGCCAACCTCGCCACCAACAGCTACGGGCAGGGCTTAAGCGTCACGCCGCTGCAGATGCTAACCGCTGTGAACGCCATCGCCAACGATGGCTTGATGATGCAGCCGCGCATCGTCTACCAAATCATCGACGGCGACAAGGTGATTGACGCGCAGCCTTCGGCGTTAGGGCGCGTCACCTCGAAGCAGACGGCGGACATCGTCACCGAAATGATGGTGCAAGTCGTCGAGCGCGAAGGCGGCGTAGCGCGGGCGCGCGTCAACGGCTACACCATCGCGGGCAAGACCGGCACGGCGGAAATCCCCTCGCCGACGGGCTACGAGACAGGACCCAACAGCTCTATCGTCACGTTCGTTGGCTTCTTGCCCGCCGACGACCCACAAATTTCCGTGCTGATTAAGCTCGACCGCCCGAACGAATATTGGGGCAGCATCGTCGCCGCGCCGGTGTTTCGGCAGGTTGCCGAGCGGTTGGTGATTTTGCTGGGCATACCCAACGACCAAACCCGCCAGCTCTTGCAAGCTGAGGGCGGGCGCGTGAACAGCGGGGGGCGGTAAACAGCGCATGAGTGGACAACTTTCGCTTGCGTTGACGGTGGCTTCGGTCACATTCTTGCTTGGGGTGATTTGGGGCACGCCGTTCATTGAGATTTTGCGGCGGCTGCGCGTCGGCAAGCAAATACGCGCCGAGCTGCAGGACAGCCACGCCAAGAAAATTGGCACGCCGACGATGGGCGGCATCATGATTATCGTGCCGACGACGCTCATCATGTTGGCACTGAACATCGCTGGCATCGTGCAGTTTGGGCGCGGCGCAAGCATTTTCCTGCCGCTAGGCGTGCTGTTGGGCTTTGCCTTCTTGGGCTTTATCGACGATTGGGAGGGCATCCGCAACTCGCGTGGCATTGTCGGCGAGGGCTTGTCAGCGCGGCAAAAGTTCTTAGGGCAGATTATCCTCAGCGGTGGCGCGGCGTGCATTATCTCGCTGTACAACGGCGGCTTCGCCTTCGCCAACGAGCTGCAACTTCCGCTTTTACGCCTGACCATTCCGCTGCACCCGCTGCTTTTTATCGGCATCACCATGTTTATCATCATCGGCACGTCCAACGCGCTGAACTTTACCGACGGGCTGGACGGGCTGGCGGGCATCATCACTGCCAGCGCGTTCGCCGCCTATGGCATCATCGCCTACTTGCAGGGACAAATCTACTTGGTGCAGCTGTGCTTTATTATCGTCGGAGCGTGCTTTGCCTTCCTGTGGTACAACGCCCACCCCGCGCAGCTGTTCATGGGCGACACCGGCTCGCTGGCGTTGGGCGCGACGCTCGGCACGGTGGCGGTGATGACAGGCGAGTGGTTGCTGCTGCCGATTATCGCCATCGTCCCTGTGGTGGAGATGCTGAGCGTGATTTTGCAGGTGTTTTCTGCCAAGTACAGCCGCCGTTACTTAGGCGAAGACATACGTCTCTTCAAGCGCGCGCCCATTCATCACCACTTTGAGCTGCTCGGTTGGAGCGAGACACAAGTCGTGCAGCGGTTTTGGCTGGTCGGCTTGCTTAGCGCGATGATTGGTGTGGCACTGGCTCTACTTTAAGGAGACCGTATGGCAGACGCACTACAAGGCAAGAAAGTTTTGATTTTGGGCTTTGCGCGGCAGGGGCAGGCGTTGGCGCGCTGGCTGCCGAGCGTGGGCGCGTCCGCGCTGGTCATCGACAGCCGCCCCGCCAGCGAGTTCGAAATTTACCCCGACGATTACCCTTACGTGAGCTTTCGCTTCGGCAAAGAAGCACAGGAAGACCTCAGCGCGCTGCGCGGCATCGAGCTGGTGTGCGTGTCGGGCAGCGTGCCGCTTGAGCTGGAGATTGTGCAAGAGGCGAAACGGCGCGGCATCCGTATCAGCAACGACGCGGAGCTTTTCTTGGAACGCTGTCCCGCGCCGGTGGTAGGCATCACCGGCAGCGCGGGCAAGACGACCACCACCGCGCTCACGGGGGACATTCTGCGCCGCGCCGGCTATCGCACGTGGGTGGGCGGCAACATCGGACACGTGCTGCTTGACGACCTCGCGCAGATAAAGCCTGACGATGTCGTCGTGATGGAGCTGAGCAGCTTCCAGCTGGACGTGATGACGCGCAGCCCTCAGGTGGGGGCGGTGCTGAACATCACGCCCAACCATCTCGACCGCCACAAAACGATGGAGAACTACATTCGCGCCAAAGCCAACATCGTGGCGCACCAGAAGCCTCATGACATCGCGGTGCTGTGTGAGGACGACCCCGCCAGCATCGCGCTGGAAATCGTCGCGGGCGGCGAGATTGTCACGTTCAGCATGCGCAAGATGGTCGCAGACGGCGCGTTCTTGGCAGGCGAGCGGCTGATTCTGGCGGGCAGCGCAAGCTACGACGCGCAGCCGCACGTGCTGTGCGAGCGCAAGGACATCCCGCTGCGCGGTGACCACAACGTGCTGAACGTGCTGGCGGCGTGCGCGCTGGCGGGCAGCTTGGGCTTAGCGACTGACCGTCCGGGCATCGACCCCGATGTGATGGGCGAGGCGGTGCGTGCCTTTCGCGCGGTGCCGCATCGCCTCGAAACGGTGCGCGAGCTGAACGGCGTAACCTATGTCAACGACAGCATCGCCACCGCGCCCGAGCGCACCATCGCCGCCTTGCGCAGCTTTCACGAGCCGCTCGTGCTGCTGCTAGGTGGCGCGGACAAAGACCTCGACTGGCGCAGCTGCCTCAGCCTCGCGCTGCGCAAGTCGCGCCACATTGTGCTGTTCGGCAAGCCCTGTGCCAAGTCGGTGCCTGACAAAGTTGAGAAAGGGCTGCAGCTGTTGGGCGCGTCCAAAGACCTTTACACCCGCGTGGAGACGCTCGATGAGGCGGTGGCGCGGGCGCGGGAAGTGGCACAAGTGGGCGACGTGGTGCTGCTCTCGCCGGGCGGCACCAGTTTCGACGCTTACAAGGACTTCGAGGAGCGCGGTGAACATTTCCGCGCGCTCGTTCACGCGCTTTAGCGCGCCTGTGCTATAATCTAAGCAGTCTAGCCGAGAGAGAACAGCGATGAGCGAACGCCCCTACCCCGTCCAAGCGCGCCCACGTGGCAACACTGCCGACGCGCCGCCCGTTGAGGTCAAGCGTAGCGAAAAGCGCGTGTCGCTGTGGGCTTCGCTGGACAAGCCGCTGCTGGTGATTGTCGGCGTGCTGTTGTCCGTAGGTGCGATGATGGTCTACAGCACGACGTTCGACTGGAGCTTACAGTCACGCGGCAGCAGTACCGCTATTTTCCTGCAAGACCACATGCGCAACGTGGTGATTGGCTTAGTGGCGATGGTGTTCTTCACGCTGGTCGACTATCGCTTTTGGCGGCGGTTCGCCCCTTGGTTGCTGCTGTTCACGGTGGGCGCGCTGGTGGCGGTGCTGCTGTTCGGCGACAACACGTTTGGGGCGCGGCGGTCGTTAATTAGCGGGCGGTTTCAGCCCGGCGAGCTGGCGGAGTTCACGGTGGTCGTCTACTTGGCGGCGTGGCTAAGCGCAAAAAACACCAAACCCGAAAGTTTCTTCGGCGGCTTGCTGCCGTTTGGCATTTTAGTGGGCATGATAACGCTGCCTATCATCTTGCAGCCCGACCTCAGCTCGGCGGTGATTATCGGCTTAACCGCCGTCATGATGTACTTCTTGGCTGGGGCGCGCCTTTGGCACTTAGGCACAGCATTTGTCGCAGCGGCGTTGATAGGCGCGGCCTTCGTACAAGTCAACCCCTACGCACAAGAGCGCGTTGCCTCCTACTTTGCCAGCCTCAATGACCCCACCCGCGCCAACTATCACACGCAGCAAGCGATTATCGCCTTCGTAAACGGCGGCTGGTTGGGGCGTGGCTTAGGACAAAGCGAGCAAAAGTTCGGCTTCTTGCCCGCGCCGCACACCGACAGCATCTTCGCGGTGATTGGCGAAGAGCTGGGCGTGGTTGGCGCGGCGGTGGTTGTCTTCTTCTTCATTGCTTTCGTCATGCGCGGGTTTGCCATTGCGCGGCGCGCTGTTGACCCCTTCGGCAGCTTGTTGGTGGTTGGCTTCACGCTGTGGGTTGCCATTCAGTCGCTGCTCAACATCGCTGTGATGACGGCGGTCATCCCGTCGAGCGGGCTGCCGCTGCCCTTTATTAGCTACGGCGGGTCTGCGCTGTTGGTGCTGATGATTGGCGTGGGCTTAATTTTGAGCGTTCACCGCGTCAGCGTACAGCGCGAAGCGAACGCCACACGGAGGCAAGATGGCGCGCATTATGCTCGCGGCTGGGGGGACGGGCGGTCACGTCTACCCCGCACTAGCAGCCGCTGAAGTGCTGCAAACGCAAGCGATAGCGCATGAGCTGGTGTTTGTCGGCACGCAAGGTGGCTTTGAGCGTCCGCTGGTCGAGGCGGCAGGCGTGCGTTTCGCCGCTTATCACGAAGTATGGGCGGGACCGCTGAACGGTGTGGGCGTGCTGACCGCGCTGGTCAGTTTGCTCAAACTGGCGATTGGCACACTGCAGGCGTTTGCGCTGCTGCTGCGTCATCGTCCGCATGCCGTGCTGCTCACAGGCGGCTGGGCGAACGTGCCGCTGGCGGTGGCGGGCTGGCTGCTGCGCGCGCCGATGCTAGTCTATTTGCCGGACATTGAGCCTGCGCTGACGGTGAGCGTGGTCGCACGCTTTGCGCGGCGCGTGGCGGTCACGGTCGACGACTCGCGCGCCTTCTTCAAGGGCAGCAAGACCGTGACAACGGGCTATCCGCTGCGGCGGTCGGTGCGCGAAGCCACCCGCGCGGCAGGCAGAGCGCACTTTGGCTTGGACAACGACCGTCCGGTGCTGTTGGTGTTTGGCGGCAGTCGTGGGGCGCGCAGCCTCAACCTCGCGTTGGAAAGCTGCCTCGCCGAGCTGTTGGCGGACGGCGTGCAAGTGCTGCATCTGACCGGCACGCTCGATTGGGAACGCTCGCAAACCGCCACGCAGGCGCAACGCGACGCGCGCGACTACCACGCCTTTCCCTACCTGCACGACGATATGGGCTTGGCGTTGGCGGCGGCGGACGTGGTGCTGTGCCGCAGCGGCGCAAGCACGCTGGGCGAGCTGCCCTACTTTGGGCTAGCGGGCATCCTTGTGCCTTATCCGCACGCTTGGCGATACCAGAAGGTCAACGCCGACTACTTGGTGGCGCGTGGGGCAGCCCTGCGCCTTGAAGACGAAACGTTGGACAAGAAACTGCTGCCAACCCTGCGCGAGCTGCTGGCAAATCGGGTACAATTAGCACAAATGCAAGCGAGCGCACGCCAGCTTGCCCGCGACGGCGCGGCGGCATTGGCGGCAGAGCTGCTCACATTGGCGGGGGCAAAGCATGGTTGAGCTATCGGTGTTGGTCTGGAGTTTCGCGGCGTTCTTCGCCTATGTGGGGTCGCTGCGCGGTTGGACAAAAGAGATTATCTCGCTTTCAGGCGTAGTGCTGGCGTTGTTCGCGCTCTACCAGTTCGACGACGTGCTGCGCGGCACGCTGTTCGTTGCGCTGCCCAACGACCAGAAGTTCTTGCTACAGACGATTATCTTCTTGGTGATTGTGTTCTTTGCCTATCAAACCCGCGCGATTGTCGGCGCAGAAGCCACCGCCCCACGTGGACGTGCTAGCGAAGGGCGCGACCCGCTACAAGCCAAAGTCTTGGGCGGCTTGGTGGGCTTCCTCAACGGCTATCTCATCGCGGGGACGGTGTGGTACTTTCTTGACATCAACCGCCTGCCATCGGGGCAATACCCGCTTGACCCCTACGTCATCGCGCCGCTAGCCGGCACCGCCAGCGCGCAGGCACTGCCCAACCTGCCGCTCTATTTGCTAACGCAAAACGGGACAAACGGTGATTTGCTCTCTTTGAGCGTGGTGGTCTTGTTCGTGCTAGTGCTGATACTCATCTAGGAGCGGACGCATGATACAGCTTTATTCGCTGATGTGGGTGTTCGCGCTGTTTTTTGCCTTCTTAGGCTATTTGCGCGGTTGGAATCAGGAGCTGGTCTCGACCGGCGGCATCCTCTTCGCGCTGTTCGCCATCTTGCAGCTCGACGGCTATATGCGCGGCTTGCTGTTCTTCTCGCTGCCGCGCGACCAGCTGTTCTTGGTGCAGGCTCTCCTGTTCTTATCGGTGGTCATTCTCATGTACCGAGCGCGCGAGGTACGCGGGCAGGCGCGACGTGAGACAAACAACTGGGGTTCTGCGATGCTTGGCGGCATCGTCGGCTTTATCAACGGCTACTTGGTTGGCGGCTCGCTGTGGTATCTGCTCGACATCAACGAATACCCGCTCACACAGTTCGTCATTGCGCCTGCGCTCAATTCACCGTCGGGACAAAACATCAACTGGATTCCGTTGGTGCTGGTCGGCGGCGGCGCGAGCGGCACGGGCGACATTTTGGCGGTGGCGGTGATTGTCATGCTCTTCTTCATCGTGGTTGTGTTCTAGCCTATGCCCCTCACGTTTCAGCGCAACCAACACGTACATTTTGTCGGCATTGGCGGCGTGGGCTTGAGTGCCATTGCGCGCATCTTGCTAGCGCGGGGCGTGCTGGTTAGCGGCTCTGACCGCCAAGCCAACGCGCTAACCATGCAGCTCGCCGCGCTGGGTGCGCGCGTTCAGATTGGACACGCCGCCGAGAACGCACAGGGTGCCGAACTGTTGGTGGTATCGTCTGCTATCGACCCCGCCAACCCCGAAATCGCCTACGCGCAAGCGCACGGTATCCCCGTTTACAAGCGTTCGCAGATGATTGACGCGCTAACGCGCGATAAGGCGTGCATCGCTATTGCCGGCACACACGGTAAGACGACCACCGCCGCCATGACGGTGCATGTGCTGCGTGAGAACGGGCGCGACCCGTCCTACATTGTCGGCGGCGTGCTGGCGAACACGGGCGACAACGCCGGCGATGGCGCGGGCGCGACATTTGTCATTGAGGCGGACGAATACGACAACATGTTTCATGGGCTGCACCCGCAAACGGCAG
Source organism: uncultured Anaerolineae bacterium (assembly GCA_938022205.1). GTDB lineage: Bacteria > Chloroflexota > Anaerolineae > Aggregatilineales > Phototrophicaceae > JANWYT01. Next base: position 66,479 of record CALIEB010000030.1, read on the forward strand.
TTATCACCAGCGTGGAACATGACCACCCGGACTTTTTCGCCACGCCCGAAGCCTTACGTGCCTCGTTTGCCCAGTTCATCGCACAAGTGGACACGAACGGGCGCGTGGTGGTTTGCGCGGATGACGCGCACGCGCTGGCATTGGCGGCGACACACCCGCACGTGCTGCGCTACGGCACCGGCGAAAACGCTAACTATCGCGTTGTCGACTTGCGCTATACGCCTGACGGCATGACCTTCGCGCTAACCCAACCTGATGCGCCGTCCGTGCCGTTTGCCTTGCAAGTCTATGGCACGCACAACGCGCTCAACGCCGCAGCGGCAGCACTCGCCAGCCAGCCCTATGGCGTGACGTTGGCGGACGCGGCGCGCGCACTTGCCAGCTTTCGCGGCACAGGCAGACGCTTTGAGGTGCGCCAAGATAAGGGCGGCGTGGCAATTGTCGACGACTACGCCCATCACCCAACTGCCATTGCAACGACGTTGCAAGCCGCACGCGCACGCTACCCCGAGCGCGCTTTGTGGGCGGTTTGGCAGCCACATACCTACTCGCGCACGCGCGCGCTGTGGAATGCCTATCTACGAGCGTTTGACAACGCGCAGCACGTCCTCGTCACCGACGTTTACGCCGCGCGTGAAGCATACGACCCCAGCGTTGATATGGGCGCGTTTGTGCGCGAGATGGCACACGCCGACGCACATTACACGCCAACGCTTGATGACGCACTGGCGCACTTGCGCGCGCACGTGCGCGCCCCCGCCGCCATCTTGGTGATGAGCGCAGGCGATGCCGTCAACCTGACCACCCGTTACATCCAACAAAACGAGTAAGCGACAATGACCCCACCAGCCGACACGCCCGCCATGCAAGCCTTCCTCGCCCGCTTCGGCGACAAACTAGCTTACAATGTGCCAATTGCACGCTACACAGCAGCACGCATGGGCGGCACTGCGGACTATCTCTACGTGGCGCGGGACGGCACGCCCCACGATATTGCCGAGCTAATCATGGCAGCATGGCAAGCCGAACTGCCCGTGCGCGTGATTGGCGGCGGTGCAAACGTGCTGATTGCCGACAGTGGCGTACGCGGGCTGCTGGTCGTCAACCACCTCGCCGACGCGCAGTTTGGCGATTGGGGCGATGGGCGCAACGTGCGCGTGAGCAGTGGCACAAGCCTGCAAGTGCTGGCGCGATGGTGCGCAGCACGCGGTATCGGCGGCATGGAGTGGGCGATAGGCGTGCCCGGCACAGTAGGCGGCGCAATTGTCAACAACGCCGGCGCACACGGCGATGACATGGCAGCATGCGTGGTCGATGTCACGCTTGCCGACATGCAGCGCGGCATACACAGGCTGACCAACGCTGAGCTAGAGTATGCGTACCGTCACTCCGCGCTCAAGGCACGCCAAGATAAGCGTTTCTTTATCCTCGAGGCACACCTGCGGCTGCCCCAACGCGACAAGGCGGACATCCAAGCCAAGATGGACGAGTTCACCGCCTACCGCAAGCGCACACAACCTAGCGGCGCGAGCTTGGGCAGCATCTTCAAAAACCCTGTCGGCGACTTCGCCGGGCGGCTGCTGGAAAGCGCGGGCATGAAAGGCTACCGCGTCGGCGGCGCGCAGGTCTCAACAGTTCACGCCAATTTCATTCTCAACGTGGGGGCATGCACCGCCAGCGACTATTACACGCTCATCACGCACATGCGCGATGCCGTGCAAGCCAAACACGGCATCACGCTTGAGCTAGAAATCGAGCTGCTCGGCGCGTGGGGCTAAGACTTAAAGTAGGGCGTGTTGGCAACAAACCACTGATACATCGCGTCGCCTAGCACTTGGTTGCCAAATGGGGTAAGGTGAATGTCGCAAGGGAAATAAAGAGGTTCGGTCTGAGCAAAGAATGCTTGTGAGCCGTCAAAGTATCCCATGTCATGTGCTGCTGCAAACGCACGATTGTTCGCCACCAGCGTACCGCTGTTTGGCACACTTGCATACTGTGCAAAGTAAGCAAACACATCTAAAAACACGAGCTGCGCACCGTCTTCGCTCACCTGCTGCTGCAGCTTTTCTAAAATACGGTAGTTCAGCTCCAGCGCAGGAAACTCGTCACTTTTAGAGAAAAACGTCTGCTGTACAGGCTGCGCTGCCATGTCAACAGGAACTGTCTGTGGCGCAGGATGAGGGAAAAAGACCTGCGTGAGCAATCTGGGATTGCGCAGCACACGCACAAGCCGCAGCTGTTTCCACCAAGCAGGCTCATCGCCTGATACCTTCACCATGCGGTCTTCACCATACACCGTATCGATAGCAAGACGCACGCGCTCCACATAGGTCTCATATTCTTCAGCAGGAACAAAAACAAGGTCACCATCTTCTGATAGCTTGTATGTGGGACGCGCGCGTATGTCATCGCTTTCTACTGTGTACAAATTCACGTGCTTGGTGTAAGGATTTACTGTGCGCTCCATATGAAAGTAGGCAATGTAAGCAATCACGTAGTCAACATCAAACTGTCGCGCAATATGCTCGTACATGAGCTGCATTTGCCCTACGCCATAGTTGCTCACCCCAAAGTTCATCGTCTCAAAGACAATGTCTTTCGGTTTGTTAGGGTCACTGTTGAGTCGCTCTTGCAACCGATACACCGCCGTCTGCTCGCGTGGAACTTGCACAGCATCAATATAAGAATCACCTAGTACTGCAATACGCACCGTGTTAGGCGGCTTCTCTGTCGTCCATTCTTTGTCTAAAAGCCCATAAGAATTCGTACGGTGCGTCTCATCAAACTCACGGCATAATCCCGTCCAACGATAGGTGAAACTAGGCACATGCGTCCAGCCTACCTGTGGATGCGGCTCTAAAAAAAGCGTCTTATATGAAACGCGAAACTGGTCATTCGTTTTTATGACTAAAGAGAGCCAAAGCTCCAACAACACTAGCGCGAGCAACACGCCAAATAACACAAGACCCAACTTCGTACCTTGCGATTTTAGATGTGCCTTCACTCCCATGCTTTCGCTCCCTTGTTCGCGTTTAACCGCAGGAAAG
>CALIEB010000031.1 GCA_938022205.1 uncultured Anaerolineae bacterium
CGTCGGCATCGAAGAAGGGCAGCTCTTCCCGCTCACCGTCAACTTTGACGGCGCATCCGACCTCATCGTCACAGCGGTCGGCAGCATGATGCCCATCACCACCACCACCGTCTTCGAGAACGAAGCCATCCGCATCAGCAACGCTTGGGTGCGTCCCGTCGCCGCCCCCGCCGGCATGGATGACCACGACCACAGCCACAGTGACATAGAAATCATGGAACACGCGCACGAGGGCGCGAACTACGTCGGCTACTTGGGCGTGACCACCGACTGTGGCATGGGTGAGCATGACCACGCGCACGAGGGTGATGCGCACGACCACGCGCACGGCGAATGCGACCCGCACGTTTGGACTGACCCAATGAACGTGAAGGTATGGGCGCGCAACATCGCCCGCGCGTTCGCTGAGAAAGACCCCGCGCACGCCAGCGTTTACATGGCAAACGCCGGTGCCTACATCGAGCAGCTCAGCGCGCTGAACGAAGAGGTCAAGCAAATCTTGTCGGTCGTCCCGCAAGAAAAGCGCGTCCTCATCAGCAACCATGAGTTCTTGGCGTACTTCGCCGTCCACTACGGCTTTGAGGTAGCGGGCGTAGTCATTGGCGGCGGCACGACGCTCGCCAGCCCCGACCCGCAAAGCATCGCCATGCTGGCGCAAACGATGAAAGAGCGCGGCGTGAACGTCATCTTTGCAGAAGTCAGCAGCCCCACCCGCCTCGCCGAAGCCCTAGCGGCGGAAGTCGGCGGTGATGTAAAGGTCGTCACGCTGTACTCGGGCAGCCTAAGCGACCAGCCGCCCGCCGACACCTACATCGGCTACGTGCGCGCCAACGCGCAAGCCATCGCCGCTGCTTTAGGCAACTAAGCCACGCCACGACAGGGCGCACCTATAACAGGCGCGCCCTGTTTTTCGCGCCCAAGCTGGCGCACCGCGCGCCTACTCAAACGCCACAACAACTTTGCCCACGTTCGCGCCACTATACATGTACTCAATCGCGTCAATCGCGCCCGCCACGCCCTTAAAGGGTTGTGGATCGACCGCTGCGACGAGCTTGCCCTCCGCCAGCAAGCCCAGCAGACGGCTGGCGTGTTCTTGCGCGTACCTGAAAAAGTGCATCAGCCAGAAGCCGCGCACCGATGCTGACTTGTTCAGCAGCAAATAGCTATCGCGCACGCGGGTCACCGGCTGCGGTCCGCTGGCATATTCGCTGATTGCGCCGATGACAATCAGCCGCCCACGCACCGCCAAATGCTTGAGCGCGAGGTCATACTGTTCGCCGCCAACGCTCTCAAACACGATGTCCAGCCCTTTCGGGTACTCCTGCTTTAGCACGTCGCGCAGGCTTTCAGCCTTGTAGTTTATCGGACGGTCACAGCCAAGCGACTTGAGAAAGTCGACTTTGTCCGCACTGCCGCACGTGCCAATGACATGGTTGCCCGCTAGCTTGGCAAGCTGCACGGCAAAGTTGCCCGTGCCACCCGCCGCCGCTGTCACCAGCACCGTCTCATTGCTGGTCATCTCGCCGACTTTTTCCAACGCGAGCGAGGCGGTCAAGCCTGACACGCCCACCGTGACCGCCTCCGCATTGGCGGCAGGCACGCGAATGGCGCGGTTGGCAGGCAGCGTGAAATACTCGCGGTAGCCGCCGCCAATGGCAAAAACTGCGTCGCCTTCGCGGTAGTCCGTCACACCTTCGCCCACCGCCGCGACAACCCCGACGCTCTCCGCGCCCATGTCGTAAGGTGGCGGTGTCGGCGCAAGGTAACGTCCCGCCGCCATAAGATAATCCGCCGCGTTCACACCGCTAAAGCGCGTCTTGACCAACAGCTCGCCCGCTTGTGGCGGCGTAAGCGTGACCTCTTGCACCTCGACAGCTTCGCGCAGGTTGTCGCTGCTGCGCACCGCCACGAGCTTTTGATACGTTTTCGGAAGCATGAGAAAACCTTTCTTAGCCTATGCCGTGTCAGGCTTTATCATACCTAAACCACAGGCTTTTGGCAGCACGTTTTCGCACGTTTGCCGCCTTCGTACCCCTTGGTTTTGTGCTATACTTCTTGGCAACGCATCCCTCTCACCATTTATCTGCACACCATTGTAAAGACTTTAGAAAAGGCTCATGACAACATCGATTCATACCCTTGCCAATGGCTTAACGGTCATTCTCAAAGAAGTACACCACGCGCCCCTCGTCAGCCACTGGGTCGCCTATCGCATCGGCAGCCGCAACGAACGCAGCGGACAGACGGGCATCTCGCACTGGGTCGAACACATGATGTTCAAAGGCACTGACAAGTTCCCCGCTGGCATGCTCGACCACGCCATCGACCGCGTCGGCGGACAGTGGAACGCCTTCACGTCAATGGATTACACCATGTACTTTGAGACGCTGCCCGTCGACCAGCTTACGCTCGCGCTGGAAGCCGAAGCCGACCGCATGGTCAACGCGCTGTTCGACCCCGAAGAAGTAGAATCCGAGCGCACCGTGATTATCAGCGAGCGGCAAGGCATCGAAAATCGCCCCACGTTCTGGCTCGGCGAGCAAATGCGCGCCACAGCGTTCCACGTGCATGGCTACCATCACGAGATTATCGGCGACCTTGCCGACCTGCACACCATCACCCGCGACGACCTGTACGCGCACTATCAAACGCACTACGCGCCGTCAAACGCCACGCTCATCTTGGTAGGCGCGTTCGACACAGCACAAATTCTGCCGCAAATTGAAGCGTTGTACGGCACACTGCCCTCCCGTCCCCAGCCCAAACTCTTCGTGCGCCCCGAGCCACCCCAGCTCGGCGAACGCCGCGTCGTCGTCGAGCGACCCGGCAAGACTGCCTTCGTGCGCGCTGCCTACAAAACTCCGCCCGCTACCCATCCCGACTGGTTCAAGTTGGAACTGCTGGACAGCGTGCTAAGCGGCACAAACGGACTAGACAACAAAAGCAGCCGCCTCTATCAAGCACTCGTACAAAGCGGCTTGGCGGCTAATGTCAGCGGCGGCTTGCAAAACACGGTCGACCCCTTTTTGTACACGCTTTCTGTCACGCTTAACGACGGCGTGAAGCACGAAGATGCCGAGCGCGCACTGCTGACAGAGTTAGAGCGCGTGCAGCAAGAGGGTATCAGCGAGGCGGAACTGGCGAAAGCCAAAAAGCAAGCGCGGGCAGTCTTCGCCTACGCGCAAGAGAGCGTTACGGAGCAAGCGCACGCGCTAGCGGAGTCCGCCATTTTAGGCGAGCTAGACTGGGCAGACCGCTACACCGAACGCCTCGAAGCAGTGACTTTAGCAGACGTGCAAGCCGCCGCGCAGCAGTACCTTGTGCCGCGACAGCGCACGGTGGGTTGGCTTATTCCTACAGGCTCGGAGGCATAGCACATGGCGCACGCCACATTTGACATTCCCTCATCGCAGAACATCACGCGCACAACGCTTGCCAACGGCATCACGCTGTTAGTCTACGAGAATTGGAGCGCGCAGTCGGTCAACCTGTACGGCACGCTGCAGGCGGGCAAGCTCTACGAAGCCCCTGACACGCCGGAACTTGCCAGCATGACCGCCACCATGCTCATGCGCGGCACGCAAACCCACGACTTTACCGCGCTACACGAGGCACTCGAGAGCATTGGCGCAGACCTTGAGCTGACCGCCAGCGTGCATAACGTGGTCATCACGGGCAAAGCACTAGCGGAAGATTTGCAAGTGCTGCTCACGCTGCTCAGCGACATGCTGCGCGCGCCCACCTTCCCAGAAGTTTGGCTTACCCAGCTGAAAGCACAACTGCAGACAAGCATCAACTACGCCCTGCAAGACACGCGCTACATGGCAGAGCGCACCTTCCGCGACGCGCTCTACCCACCCACGCACCCGCAGCACAGCCCACTAGACCGCACGCTCGCCTATTTGCCGCAGGTAACACGCGAGGACTTGCAAGCCTTTCACGCCCGTTGCTACGGCGCGCAAGGCATGATTTTGGCGATTGTCGGCGCGGTCAAGACACAGGAAGCGGTCGCGCTGGTCGAGCGCACGCTGGGGGATTGGCATAACCCCGCGCAAGACGCGCCCCGCGTTGCGCCGGTCGTGACTCCGCCTGAAACCACGCGCCGCCTGTTTACGCCTATCGCGGGCAAGACGCAAAACGACATCAGCATGGGAACGTTGGGCCCCACGCGACGCGACCCTGCCTATACCGCGTGCATGCTGGCGAACAGCATTCTCGGGGAATTCGGCATGATGGGGCGCGTGGGGCATGTTATCCGCGAGGAGGCAGGCATGGCATATTATGCCTACACGCGCCTCGAGGGGGGCGAATCGCAAGGCACGTGGCAGCTTAACGCCGGCGTTGCCCCGCACAACGTCGACCAAGCTATCACGCTTGCCCGCGATGAGTTCGCACGCCTGACGCAAGAGCTGGTCGACGAGGAGGAGCTGGCAGACAACCAGTCATACTTTGTCGGGCGGCTGCCGCTGCGGCTGGAAAACAACAACGGCATCGCGTCGGTCTTAGAGGCAATGGAACGCTACGGCTTGGGGCTGGATTACTTGCGCGACTACCGCGACATCATTTACAGCGTGACCCGCGAGGACGTTCGCGCCGCTGCCCAGATGTACCTTAACCCCGACGCGCTCATCATCAGCGTGGCAGGCAGCGAAGGAGCGTAGCACATGCGCACGCGAGGCACGTTTCTGCTGTTAGCCGCGTTGTTGTGGGTACTGTCTGTCGCAGCACAAACGAACACGCCGCTGATGACGGTCGTCAACGGCACGCTCTACTACTTGGAGCTGCAGTTTTTGCCTTACAGCGCGTGCCAACCCGATGAACGCATTGAAGCCCTGCCGGTGATGTCGCCTGACAACACCTTTTTCGCGTTCACAACCGAGCCGCGCTTCGTGCGCGAAGCCATTGAGCGCGAGGGCGGCATCGGCGGCGGACAGCTGCCTAACAACGTGTGGCTGTGCGACCACGCCGCGCAGCGGCTGCGTTTGCTCGGTGGACAGCCTAACAACCCCGCCTTTTTCAACAACGGCAGCGAGCCAACCATCGCGCGCTCGCAGCCCACGTGGTCGCCTGACGGCACAAGCGTGGCGTGGGTGGAAATGCTTGGTGACAGCAGCTACCAACTGGCTATCTACCACACGCCCAGCACAAGCATGGTGCGCTTCCCCCTGTTGAACTATCCGCCCCAGTACGGCGTGCCTGTTGCGCCGGATGTGACATGGACAAGCGAGGGGCTGGCGGTCTACAGCGTCAGCTCGCCCGACTTGGTGCAACTTAACGAGGCACTCGCGTTGTATACGCCTAACGGTGCGTTCATCACGCTTACGCCGCTGCACAGCGTGACCGACCCCGCGCAAGACTTCGTGCTAGAGCGTCTGATTGCCCGCGTGGGGCTGCGTGACTACGCGCTAGTGTACCTCAGCCGCAGCGGCTGGCAGCTCATCGACCTGACGACCGGCGCACAAACGCCTGCCACTGCCGCCGTGCTGCGCGTGGCACAGGGCGCGCCGCGCGATAACGCGCTGGTCTATGACCTTACCGACCCCAGCGAACCCACCTATGCGACGCTGGCGGCGGGACGCAGCGGCAGAGGCGACCGCTTTATCGGGTTGAGCCAACAGCGCATCGCGCTTTCGCCCGATGGCTATCAGGTGGCATTGATGGACGACGCGGTGCAGCTTTGGGACGCGGGCGAATACGGGGAAATTGTCGGCACGCGCGGCTTGCGCGACCTGTTCACGGCGGGGGTGGTGTGGGGCGCGACGCGCTGGGAGCTAGACCAGCTGCTGCCACCGCCGCGCTGTGCGGGCGCGCTGCCTTCAACGCTGCGCGCGGGTGAGCGCGCGTGGGTCATCCCCAACACCAGCGCGAACAACGTGCGCAGCGTGCCAAGCCCAAGCGGCGCGCTGCTAGGGCAACTGCCACCCGCCGAGCCTTTCGAGATTCTGGCTGGTCCCGTGTGCGCCGAAGGGCGGGCATGGTATTTGGTGACCAACGCCCGCCTCATGGGCTGGACAGCGCAAGGCGATGCCAGCAGCAATTACATCGAGCGCGCGCCTTAGGACGACGTTATCAGCGTGCCAACGCTGCTGTCGCCACAAATGCCGCGCAACAAGTCCTCGCCGTGCCAAAAGTCCAGCACAAGAATGGGGATGTTGTTCTCTTGGCAGATTGTAAAGGCGGTCATGTCCATGACGTTCAAGTGCGCCTCTAGCACCTGCTGGAAGGTCAGCTTATCGTAGCGCACCGCGTCGCCATGTTTCTTGGGGTCTTTGTCGTAAACGCCGTTGACTTTGGTGGCTTTAATCAGGATGTCCGCCTCAATTTCGCTGGCGCGTAACGCCGCCGCTGAATCAGTCGTGAAGAAGGGGTTGCCCGTGCCACCCGCTAAGATGACGACGCGCCCGCGCTCAAGGTGGCGAATGGCACGCAAGCGGATGTAAGGCTCGGCGACGGCGTTCATCTCAATCGCCGTTTGCACGCGAGTTTCCACTTGGTTGCGCTCGAGCGCGTCGCGCAGTGCCAGCCCGTTCATCACAGTGGCAATCATGCCCATGTGGTCGGCGGTGCTTCTGTCCATGCCGCGCTTCTGCCCAATTTCACCACGCCAGAGATTACCACCGCCAATGACCACCGCCACCTGCACATCTAGGTGGCGAATTGCCTTGATTTTGCGGGCGATAAAATCTGCCGCATCAGGGTCGATACCATAGTCGCCCTGTTTAGCGAGTGCTTCACCGCTTAGTTTAAGCAAAACACGCTGGTATACCGCTTTTGCTATTGTCATGGGGTCTCTCTTTCTCTGTGGTCATCAGGCAAAAAAAAGGACTAGCCAGCGGCTAATCCTCCAAGAATTACCAAATACAACCGCGCCGTGTGGGATGGCTGCGTTGCTTATTCATCCCCACCGTCTTGCTGCGTGTCTTCGCCCAACACGTAGCGGGCAAAGCGACGAATTTCGATGCTTTCGCCTACCTCCGCCACCGTTTCCTGTAAGAGCTGCTGGATGGTCTTCTTCTCGTCCTTGTAGAAGCTCTGCTCCATCAAACACATCTCTTCGAAGAACTTGTTCAAACGCCCTTCAGCGATTTGCGCGGCGCGCTCGGCAGGTTTGCCCTCTTCGATAGCGCGGGCAACTTGAATGGCACGCTCATGCTCAATCACTTCGGCGGGGATGTCCTCACGGCGCACGTACTGTGGCGCAAGGCTGATGATGTGTAGCGCAATGTCGCGAGCAAATGCGCGGAACGCCTCCGTGTTCGCCACAAAGTCCGTCTCGCAGTTCACCTCCACAATCACGCCCATGCGCTTGTTAAAGTGCTGGTAGACCTCGATGACCCCTTCGTTCATCGTGCGCCCCGCGCCGAGCTTCTTGTTAGCTCTGGCGATGCCCTTCTCGCGCAGATAGTCAACTGCCTTTTGCATGTCCCCATTGGTCTCGGTCAACGCCTTCTTGCAGTCGAGCGGTCCCGCGCCGGTGGCTTCGCGCAGTTCCTTCACCATCTTTGCCGTAATTTCCACGTTGTTCTCTCCTCGTTTGTCATCACGTGCGTTCAAAAGAAGAGCGTAGTCTCTTGTGTGAAAGCTACGCCCTGTCGTTACCGTTTAGTCGCTGGCTTATTCGTCGTCGTCGTCGAAGAGCTTAGCGTTGCGCAGCTTGCTCAAGGTCGACGCGCCGAGCAGCTCATCGTCGCTTGCGTCGTCGTCAATGTCGATGCGCCCGCTGCCGCGTGCCATCGCCAACACATCCTCTTCTTCGGCGGGTGTGTCGTCAATTTTACCGCGCATCTGCTGCCCTTCAATCACCGCGTCTGCTAACGCCGACACCAGCAGACGAATTGAGCGCATCGCGTCGTCGTTGCCCGGAATGATGTAATCGACCACGTCCGGGTTGCTGTTGGTGTCCACAATACCTAACACGGGGATACCGCGCGCGTTTGCCTCTGCCACCGCAGTATCTTCGCGGTCAGTGTCCACGACAATCAGCAGCGCGGGCAAGTCGCGCATATTGCGCAAGCCACCCAGACGCAGCTGCAGCTTTTCTAGCTGGCGTTGGTTGAGCAAGGCTTCTTTCTTGGTCAGACGCTGCCAGTCGTCGCCCTTCTTCTGCTTTTCAAGGCGTTTCATCGTCTCGATGCTGCTGCGGATAGTCGCCCAGTTGGTGAGCGTGCCCGGCAGCCAGCGCACGTTGACGTAAGGCATGTTGCAGCGCGTCGCTTCGGTCTTGATGATTTCTTGCGACTGGCGTTTTGTGCCGACGAACAGCACGGTTTGCCCGTTGGCGACCATATCACGAATCATGTCGTGGTAGGCGTGCAAGTTCGCCAACGTCTGCTGGAGGTCGATGATGTGGATGCCATTGCGGGCGGTAAAGATAAACTCTGACATCTTCGGGTTCCACTTGTTGGTGCGATGCCCGAAGTGTACGCCTGTTTCTAGCAGGTCGCGCATTTTGACTTTTGACGGCATGAAAAGCTCCTTAGGTTGGTGTTTGTGCTTCCACTGTGTTCATCCCCACACAAATAATCCCCTTCTTATTCTAAGGAGGACAACACCTGCGCAAGTCCCACAGTGTGCGAATCAATGAATTGGGCGAAAACCCGAAGGCGTATCGTAACATAAAACGCCCCGTCGGCATAGGGGCGTTTTGTCGTTTTAGGCGTGCTTGCGGCGGCGCGCTTCCGTCACGCTGGGGATTTGCTCGAGCTTAGAAAGCACGCGCGAAAGCTGGTCGTGGTGAGCAATCTGCAGGGTAATGTAAAGCGTTGCAATCTGGCGTTTGGTCGAGACATTGACCGACGACATGTTGATGTTCATTTCGGCAATCAACGCGCTAACGTCGCGCAACAAGCCCGGGCGGTCATGCGCTACGACCTCAATTGGCACGTCGTAGCGTTGTTCGCTGCGCTTGCTGCCCCACTTGATGTCGAGAAGACGCTCACGCTCCGTGTTGGCCAGAATATTTTGACAGTCAGCACGATGCACCATCACGCCGCGCCCGCGTGTAACATAGCCCACAATAGGGTCACCGGGCAGCGGGTTACAGCAGCGCGCGATGTTCAGCATCAAGCCCTCCGTGCCCAACACCGTGACCGCGTCGGACACATTGGATGGCGCGGGCGGACGCAAGCGCGCTTGCAGCTCTTCCGATTCGTCCACCGCCACATCTTGGGCATCGCTGTACCCGTCCATCTCCAGCACACGCAGCGCGATTTGTGCGCCCGTGATGTTGCCTATGCCAATTTCGACGAGAAAATCGTCCAGCCGCCCGCTAAAATCAAAGGCACTAGCGACGGCATCCAGCGATACCTTGTCCAAAACACCCAGTCGGCGCAGCTCACGCTGTAAGACCATACGCCCGCTGTTGATGTTGATTTCGCGGCGTTCCTTGCGAAAGAAGTGGCGAATTTTTTCACGCGCCCGCGATGTCGTCACATAGCCCGCATTGGGGTTAAGCCAATCCAGCGACGGACCGCCGCGCTTGGCGGTGAGAATTTCGACTTGGTCGCCAATGTTCAGCACGTAGTTGAGCGGCACGAGCTTGCCGCGTACCTTCGCGCCGCGACAGCGATGACCAATCTCAGTGTGGATGGCGTAGGCAAAGTCAATGGGCGTAGAGCCGACAGGCAGGTCAATCATGTCGCCTTTGGGGGTAAACACATAAATGCGCCCTTCGAAGAAGTTCGACTTCATGTGGTCGAAGAACTCTTGCGCGCTAACGGTGGCGGTTTCCGTGCCGTCCATCAAGCGGCGCAGGAAGGCAATGCGCTTCTCAAAGCGTTCATCGTTGACCAAGCGTCCGCCTTCTTTGTAACGCCAGTGCGCGGCAATGCCATACTCCGCGTCCTCATGCATCTGCCACGTGCGGATTTGTACCTCCAGCGTGCGCCCTTGATCGTCCATCACCGCCGTGTGCAAGCTGCGGTAGAAGTTGTCCTTAGGTGTGCCGATATAGTCGTCAAACTCGCCCGGAATCGGCTTCCAAAGCTGATGCACCACGCCTAGCACAAGGTAGCACTGCGGCACTTCGTCGACAATCACGCGCACCGCCCGCACGTCGTACACGCGCTCGAGCGGAATACCCTTGCGGTGCATTTTGTTGTAGATGCTGGCGATGTGTTTGGGGCGTGCCGTGATGTGCGCGTTGCAAATGCCATACTTTTCCAGCTCGGCACGCAGCACTTCCGCCACTCTTGCCACGTAAGCCTCGCGGTCGACGCGCCGCTCTTGCAAGGCAGCGACAATCGCCTTGTAGGCATCGGGCTGGAGGTAGCGAAAAGCCAGGTCTTCCAGCTCCCACTTGATTTGCCAAATGCCCAAACGGTTCGCCAGCGGCACGTAAATCTCTTGCGTCTCAAGAGCTTTCTTGCGCTGCTTGTCAGGTGCCATATAGCCCAGCGTGCGCATGTTGTGCAAGCGGTCTGCCAGCTTAATCAGCACCACGCGAATGTCGGAATCCATCATCAGCATCATCTTGCGGAAGTACTCAAGGTCTTTTGGCGCGGAGATGCCGTGCTTGCTCGTGCTACTGCCGTTCTTGTTGGCGTTGCTGTTCTCGCTGCTAGTCGGCATCTTTTTGAGCTTCGTCACCCCATCCACCAAGTGAAGGAGGGTCTTGCCAAACTCTGCTTCAAATTCTTCAGGGGTAACGGCTGTGTCCTCTATCACATCGTGCAGCAAACCAGCCGCGATGGTCTCAGCATCCATGCGCATGTCCGCCAAGATAGTCGCCACCGCCAGACAATGGGTAAAGTACGGCTCGCCGGACTCACGGGTGTAACCTCTGTGTTTCTCTTCAGCATAGTAGTAAGCGTGTTCCACCAATTCACGGTCAGCCGGGTTCAACTCGCCCATGCTCTCCAAAAGGGCTGCCAAATCTTTTGGGTACGTTGTCGTTGTGTAAACCATAGGTAACACGCCTCGCCTAAGATGCCTTGTTAACCTTTTATTCTACAGCAGTTTTGTCGTTATGGCACAACGAGATTAAGCGAGCTTTAAGGTTATCGTGTTCTAAGACAGCGTGCTTGCGCCTCACCTCCTGCCCTTCTTTCAACGCTGTGGTAAGGGAGCTTGCACGCGCAAGCCCCCTTATCTGCTGTTTGCAAAAGACGCTTGCCGCTAAAGCGCGTTTTTAAGGCAGTGGCTCTGTCCAATAGGTGTTGTCTTGCCCCTCTGCCGTCCAGCCTGTCACGCCAGCGTAGCGCACTTGCCACCACGCGAGGCGGTTGGCGGCATCGCACACCGGACCGCTGACCACTTCAAACACGCCGCTGCCGGGAATTTCGCCGATTTTCTTGGCAGTGATGCTGGGTCCATCGCGGAAGTTGTTCGGTTTGCCGGGGGTCACGCGCCCCAGCTTGCCGACTACCAAGCGTGACGGCAAGAAGTTCGGGCAGGTAACCGTCGGCGGTGGCATCGTCACCACAGGCATGGCGGACATGGGAAACGGCGTGGGCTGCGCCAACATGACAGGTGTCGGTGTAGGCAAAAACTGCGCGCCAAAGGTTGCCGCCGCAACGGGCAGCGACGGGTTCAAGCCAATGCCCAGCGGTGGCGCGTGCAGCACTCGCATCGTCGTATAAGGCGGAAATTCTTCCAGCACCGTGCTAGTTATAGCACCGTTAAAGAATCTTTGCCGCACGAGGTCGGTGCGCCCGCCTGCGTCTTGCAGCTCTAGCCAGCCGTCTGGCGTGCCGGTCAAAAACGTGCGCGTGTAGCTCCAATCGATAAACAGCTGCGAGCCATCACGCCCCACCAGCGCGGCAACAGGGTTTTGTCCATCCGCCACCAAGTAGTAATAGCTGTTATACACCCACTCCGCCAAGTAAATGTCACGATAGCTGGGATTTTGGAAAATCACCGGTATAGCACCAGCGTAGAACAGCGTTAGGTCTGGACCGACATACTTCACGGTGTTGTTGGGTGCAAACATGCCCTCGTCAGGCAAGCCCGGAAAGCGCACGTCATACTGGCGCAGCAGCATCTCTTGGTGAACGGTCTTTCTGCTGCCGAAAATCTCATCGAAGACGCGCCCGGACGGCTTCAGCATCGCGTCTGATGTCAGCGCGTCAGGATTCCACAGCTGCCACTCGCCGGCAAACGCGCCGCCGCACTGCCAGCAGTTGGGGTAAAACTCGATGCCGTCCGTGCCCCAGTTGCCCAGCAACGCCCAGACCGCGCCCGGCTCGTCGGTAAGCGCGGACATTGGCACAATACTCATAATGTTGCCCGTCAACACGTCGTAAATCGCCACGCCGCCAAATGTGCCGGTGCTGTCGCTGCCGACGAAAGACGCGACGAAATAGCTGCCGTTGGAACTAAAGCCACCCAGCTCATAGGCTTCTAACATATTATCGAAACTAGCAAACGTGCAGCAAGCCATTGTGTTCAAGTCGATAAAGGCTATCGGGAACACTTCACCGGTAAGCGTGTTGGCTTGTGCCAGCGCAAGGCGGTCGAAATTGGGCGAAATCTTCACGTCTGTCACCCACGCGCCGAAGAAAAAAGCATCGCTTGGCAGTGTGCGCCGCGTGACCGTGCCTTCCGGCGCAACAAGCACAATCTCACCACCGACCGTATCGTAGTTGTCGTTCAGGACAGGGCGAAACAACACTGTCCAATCGACAAATGAAGGCTGGGCTGTCACGGTCAAGACAGCTGCCAACAGCAGCAAAACGGCAAGCAACGTGCGTTTCATAGCGACTCCTTAATCTAAATGGACTTGTATGTATCATAGCATGAAACCGTCAACGCGCTTGTGTGTTATAATCAGCCTAAATTGAACGGTCGTTAGAATATTTTTGAGGAGACGAGAACATGGCAATCGCCGACCTGCCCACCACCCAAGCACAACACAATGGGCAAGCAACTTTTATCCCCGTCAAGAACCCCATCAGCGGCGAAGTCTTCGACCAAGTGCCGCTGACCACGCCCGAAGGCGTAGCGGCAGCAGTGGCGCGCGCGCGCCAAGCGCAGCCCGCGTGGGAAGCACTAGGCGTGCGCGAGCGGCGCAAACGCTTGCGCAAGTGGGCAGATTTGCTCTGGGAACGCCAGAAAGAAGCTATGCAAGTTATCCGCCGTGAGACGGGCAAGGCGGAAAACGGCGCGTACCTCGAGCTGCTCGTCACCGACAACCTCGTGACCTACTACTATCACAACGCGCCGCGCCTGCTAAAGCCCAAGCGCGTGCCAACGCTCTTCCCGGGCGTGCAGCGCGCCAAGATTGTCTACAAAGCGCACGGTGTCGTCGGCATCATCAGCCCGTGGAACTACCCGTTCTTGCTGCCGTTCATGGATAGCAT
This sequence comes from uncultured Anaerolineae bacterium, assembly GCA_938022205.1. GTDB lineage: Bacteria > Chloroflexota > Anaerolineae > Aggregatilineales > Phototrophicaceae > JANWYT01. The sequence goes on from CALIEB010000031.1 coordinate 13,299, forward strand.
CCCCGCCCTGTTCGCGGGCAACGTCGTCGTTTACAAGCCCAGCGAGGTCACGCCGTTCAGCGTGCAGTATGGCGTTGACCTCATGCACGAAGCAGGCATTCCGCGCGATGTCGTGCAGGTTGTGCATGGCGACGGTAGCACCGGCAAGGCGTTGGTCGACCACGTCGACTTTATCGCCTTCACAGGCAGCACCGCCACCGGGCGCAAAGTCGCGCAGCAAGCCGCCGCCCGCCTCATCCCCTTCACAGTGGAGCTAGGCGGCAAAGACCCTAGCATCGTGCTAAAGGATGCCGATGTCGACATGACCGCTACAGGCTTAATGCGCGGCGCGTTCGAAAACGCCGGTCAGGTTTGCATCAGCGTAGAGCGCGTCTACGTCGAAGCCCCCATCTACGACAAGCTCATCGAGCGCATGCTGCACTACGCGCCGCAATTCAACCTCAGCAACCGCAGCGGCTTTGACGTTCACATGGGCAGCATGACCAACACCCGCGAGCTAGAGCGCACGGAAGCGCACATCGCCGACGCGGTGCAAAAGGGCGCGCGCGTGCTGTTTGGTGGCAAGCGTCGCCCGGATTTAGGACCGCTCTTCTTTGAGCCGACGATTTTGGTGGACGTTGACCACAGCATGGACATCATGCGCGAGGAAACGTTTGGTCCCGTGCTGCCCATTATGAAAGTGGACAGCGTCGAAGAGGCGATACGCCTCGCCAACGACAGCGATTACGGGCTTTCCGCGTCGATTTTCTCCAAAGACCTCGCGCGGGCGGAGAAAATCGCCGAGCGTATCGAGAGCGGCGACGTGAGCATTAACCGCACGCAGATGTGTACCGCCACGCCTGCGCTGCCGACAGGTGGCGAGAAAAACAGCGGCATCGGGCGACGCAACGGCGAGAGCGGCTTGATGAAGTACGTCAAGACGCAGAGCATCCTCGCGGACAATCTCTTCGCACAAAAGCCTGAGCTGACCGTTGCCGACCCGCTGACGCTAAAGCTGGTGGTGTTGCTGCGCGCCGTCCGCCGCCACATCCCCTTTATCTAGGCGGCAGCACGCGCAGGAGCTGATACACGTCGGTGGCGGGCAGCCAGACCAAGCGGTCATCTTGCTCGCCGCCGTACCAGAAGCCATCCAATGCGGGACGCGCCGCCGGCAGCAGGATATAGTCCACGCCGTAGCGATACGCTGCCGCCAAAATCATGTCGAGCGGGTCGCTGGGCAGCATCAGCGCGCGAAAGCCGTGATAGCTCAAGATAAACGGATCTTGCGTCATGATGACAATTTCGCCGTCGCCGTTCACGTCACCATAGGCACGCAGCACCGGCGCAAGGGCGCGCACGCTCGCATCAAAGCGGCGCGTCGCGTCGAACTCGGCGCGCAAGGCGTAGACGCTGTTCATCGCCACAAGCAAAACGCCCACGCCTACCGCTACCCACGCGGCGCGGCGCGGGCTGACGAACGTTTCTAAGGCCTCCGCCGCCAGCACCGCCCAAAACGGCAGCGTGAACAAGTAGCTCTTCTTGAACGAGCCGCCCTGCGTGTGAAACGGGGTCACAAAGCTGTAGAAGCAAAACAGCCCCAGCAGCATCACTAGCGGCAGCACGAACAGCGCGCCGCGCGTGCGGTCACGACGCAGCAGCAGCGCGCCTGCCCCGACTATCGCCAGCACCGGTAAGAACACGTCCAGCGTGCTGGTCATGGTGCGCACGTTCGCAGCCGCCATTGTCGCCATGTTGGCGAGGATGTTGGGCAAGCCCCACGCGAGATAGTGGTCGAGGTCAAGCGTGCGCCCGTAAGTAAATTGGTCGATGAAGCTGGTCATGAAGAGAGTGCGCCCTGCGCCGCTGTTGAGCAGCACGCCGAAGTGCTGCCAATTGTGCCAGAAGTAAGGCAGCAGCACGAGCAGCCAAGCCAGCGGCAGCAGCAGCCAAGCCCGTCGCGCCCGCCAGCCCATCGCCCACAGCACGCCGGTCGCCACGACAAACGCCGGCGCGAGCAACACTGCGTCCTGCCGGGTGAGGTGCGCGAGACCTGCCGCCGCGCCTGCCGCCGCCCACCACGCGCCACCGCGCACATAGCCGTAATAAAACGCTAAGCACGCCGCGCCCACATAGACCACGTAGGAAATGGCGGTGTCGACGCGCGCGCTGTTGACCATCAGCTCGGGCAGGAACAGCACGCCGAGCATCGCCCACAGGCGCGCCGCCTCGCCCAAGCCCGCCGCCTGCGCCAGCTCCCACGCCAGCGCAACTGCCAACACGCCGAACAGCACGTTCGGCAGTAGCGCGGCAAACACGCTCTCGCCGAACAGTGCCAGCGTCAAGGCAGGATACAACGCGGGCAGCGGCATCCAATAGTCTTCCACGTGCGTGATGTCGGGCGGTGGGTTGTGATAATGCCAGATGTAATCGACGACCAGCCCGCGCCCGGCCGCAACGTTCTTCGCCACGTTAAAGTAGTGGTTCGCGTCGGCGATGCCGGGATGGGGTGCAAGCCACGCCGCGCCCAAGCGCACCGCCAACGCCAGCAGCAGCACCGCCCAAAACGTTCGTTTCATGCGCGCTTCGCCTAGACGAACACGACGTTCAGCGCGTCTAGCACACGCTGAATGGGCGTGAAGATGCTCGCGCTGCCCGACCCGGCGAAGAGCAAGCCGACCGCGCTGTTCGTCCCTATCTCGACGACTAGCGAGCCGCTGTCGCCGCCTTGACTCATGCCAGTGGTTAAGATTTGCCCCGTAAAGCGCGCCGTCTTCGCGCCGCGCGCGGTGTTATAGCCCACGTCTACGGTCGTGTTGACCACTGTCACCGTGCCTTCGGTATAGTCGGTCGTGCGTCCCACCTTGCGCACGCGCATGCCCAAATGCGGCTGCTTCACGCCGGTGATGCGCCCGATGTAGCGGATTTCGTCGCTAAACATGCTCAGCTGCACAGGCTTGGCTACCGCACAATCCACCGTGTTTTCGGCGATAGCTTGCTGCGCTTGCAGCGTGGTGGCGTTGAGCGGCGAAGTCGGTGCGCTGTGTGCCGCCGCCGACACCAAAGCTAGCTGAGCGTTGCTGTTGCCCATGCGCACTAACAAGTTGCCCACGCCCAACATGAGCGCGGCACATCCACTCGGCTCAATGTCGCCCACCGTTGGCGGCGGTGTCGTTGGTGCGGGCGGTGTTGTCGGCACAGGTGGTGGCGGCAGTGGCGGCACAGTCGGCGTGGTCGGCGGCGGCTCATTAGGCAAAATAATCGGCGGCGGTGGCGGAGGGGGCGGCGGCGCGACCGTCATCGGGTCGCCCACATAGCGCAGCGGCACAAAACGCTCCAGCCTTGCCACCACGTCGCTAGGGTTGACCCCCTTGTCAGTGGCGGCAGGTTGCAAGATAGGGTCGCCAATTTGTGCGTCGTTGCTGTTCGCCAGCACGTGGTTGTTGGAAAGCAACAAATACTCACCGCTACTGCGGTCGCGCACAACCGCCCCCAGCGTGCCAGCCGTCACCTGATAATGTCCGATGCTCACGCCCCCTGGGATAATCGGTCGCCAGCGGCGGCGCGCAGGCAAGTCTTGCTGCGCGCGTGGCAGCCCAATCTCCACCACATCGGTGCGAATGCCTTGTATTTCAGGCGGGATTTGGTCTTCGGGACGCAGCGCACTGGGCGGCTTCTTCACGTCTACCAGCGCAATCAACGCCAATTGGTCGCTTGGCTCGCCGAACGCGCCCTTATAGCCAATGCCCACGCCCACCACGTTGGCTTTGGCGAGCAGCTCGAGCTGAAAGCGAGTTTGTGCTTCAAGTAATTGTGCAAGAAGTGACATTTTTTATCCTTTGACAATGCTCGCTGCTAAGGCTTGCTTCTTATTCTAACCTTGTTTTGCCGCGCGCAAGCACAAGCGCACGACGCGTTGATGACCCGCGTAGTCGTGCAGCACCGCTGCATCCGCCAGCGGCAGCTCCGCCGCCAATGCCAGCACTGCCGCACCCTGCCCCGCGCCAATCTCGAGCAGGACAGTTGCGCCAGCGTGGCACACCTGCGGCACCTGCGTCAAGAGCCGCGCTATCAGCCGTAGCCCGTCGCTGCCACCGTCCAACGCCAGCACAGGCTCATAGCGACTGACGGCAAGCTGCGGCACGTCCGCGCTAGGGATATAAGGCAAGTTGGCACATAAGACATGCACGCGCACGCCCGCTGCGATGAGCGGCACGGCAAGGTCGCCCTCATGCCACACAATCGCCAGCCCGCGCCCGTTCTCGCGTGCTACCGCCAACGCTGCCGCGCTGACATCGCTGGCATGAACTTCGGCATAAGGCAGGTGGCGCGCGAGCGTCACAGCAATCGCCCCGCTACCCGTGCCAATGTCAGCAATCACAGGCGCAGCGTAGGCTTGAGCGGCGCGCAAGGCTTCTTCAACCAGCTGCTCGGTCTCAGGGCGGGGAATAAGCACCGACGGGCAAACGCGCAGCGCGCCGTCATAAAACGCCTGTTCACCCACCAAATAGGCGTAAGGCTCACCTGCTGCCCGTCGCGCCACCAACGCGGCAAAGCGCGCTTGCTCCTCAGGCATAAGGACACGCTCGCGGTACGCCAGCACGTGCGCTCGTGTGGTCTGCAAGGCATGCGCCAGCAGCAGCTGCGCGTCCATGTGGGCAATCTCGCGGTCGGGCATTTGTGGCACAGCCCAAGCCAGTGCGTCTTGAATCGTCATAGCGCGCATTATACGCGCCTGTGCCACCATTGACCATGCCCGCGCTTGGGGCTACACTTGCCAATCAACGTCCAGTAAGGAACGCACGCCTCATGACTGACCTAAACAACTCGCTCAACGAGAGCCTCGAGGACACGCAAGCCGTCGCGTCACAGCCAAGCGGTTGGCGCACCTGCCCGCAGTGCAAAAGCACGTTCCTGTGCGGCATTGCCAACGGGGATGACCACTGCTGGTGCTTTAACTTGCCCCATGTGCTGTCGTTTGACGGCGCAGGCACAGGGTCTGCCACAGGGTGCTTGTGTCCTAACTGCATTCAGCGACACATTCAAAAGCTGCTGGAAAGCTAAACGCGAAAGAAAGACGGAGTAAACAACACGATGACGCATTACATGATTAGCGGTGGCGCAGGTTTCTTGGGCATCAACCTCGTGCGCTACCTTTTGGCACGTGGTCACAGCGTAACGACATTAGACATCGCGCCTTTCGACTATCCCGAGCGCGACCGCATCACCGAAGTAATGGGCGACATCCGCAAGCGCGCCGATGTCGACAAAGCAATGCAAGGCGCAGAAATTGTCGTTCACACCGCTGCCGCGCTGCCGCTCTACACGCCCGAAGACATCTACACCACTGACATCGACGGCACGCGCACCATGCTCGAATCGGCACACGCGCACGGTGTCCAGCGGTTCATCCACATCTCCAGCACCGCCGTGTACGGCATCCCCGACCATCACCCGCTCTATGAGGACGATAAGCTCGACGGCGTGGGTCCCTATGGCGAGGCAAAAATCAAGGCAGAAGAGCTGTGCATTGCCTATCGTGACCGCATGTGCGTGCCAATTATCCGCCCCAAGTCGTTCATCGGTCCCGAACGCTTGGGCGTGTTCGCGCTGCTTTACGATTGGGCAAAAGACGGCAAAAACTTCCCCGTGCTGGGCAGCGGCAACAACCCCTACCAGTTGCTCGATGTCGAAGACCTGTGCGACGCGATTTATCTGACCGCCACGCTCGACCCTGCCGCTGTCAACGACACCTTCAACATTGGCGCAAAAGAGTTCACCACCTTCCGCGAAGACCTGCAAGCGGTGCTAGACTACGCTGGACACGGCAAGCGCATCATCCCGCTGCCGGCTGGACCAGCCATTGCTGCGCTGAAGTTCATCGAAAAGCTAGGCGTATCACCGCTGTACAAATGGGTCTACGAGACCGCCAACAAAGAGTCTTTCGTCAGCATCGAAAAAGCCGAGCGCGTGCTGGGCTTCAAACCCAAATACAGCAACAAGCAGGCACTCATTCGCAACTATCAGTGGTACATCGATAACCTGCATAAGTTCCAAAACCAAACGGGCATATCGCACCGCGTGCCGTGGAATCAAGGCATCCTCAAGCTAGCAAAACTGGTGTTTTAGCGAGACGTTGCCGCCTGCCCTTTGTTGTGCGACACACACTTTGAGCAAGACGACAATATTTGCGCTATAATGAACCAAGCAAGAGCCGATGATGCGAGACAATTCATGCTACCTGTTGATAAAATTCTCTGCGGTGACAGCTTTGATTTAATCAAAACGCTGCCAGATACCAGCGTAAACCTCGTCATCACCTCACCACCCTACTACCGTCAACGTGATTACGGTGGTGGTATGGGCAACGAAGAGTCGCTTCAAGCCTATCTCGACAACCTTCTCACCTTGTTTGGGGAATGTGTGCGCGTCATAAAAGATGACGGCAGCATCGTTTTCAACTTGGGAGATAAATACGAAAACAGCAACCTCCTGCTTGTGCCATATCGCTTTGCCATTCAAGCCACAGAACGCTATCCCGTGACGCTCGTTAACGCTGTCACTTGGGTAAAGTCTAACCCGACACCGCGTCAGTTCAAGCGACGGCTTGTCAGCAGCACGGAGCCCTTCTTTCACTTTGTGAAGAGCTCACAATACTATTACAACCTCGATGCCTTTATGCAAGCTCCATCTAAAACACCAAAATCGCGCAGAGGCGATAAGATTGGACGGGGATATTTTGAACTTATCGAAAAATCGTCCCTGTCAGACGCACAAAAAAAACATGCGCGTCAAGCTCTCTTAGAAGTTATCCAAGAGGTGCAATCAGGCAAAATTGAGAGCTTCAGGATGAAAATTAAAGGGCTGCATTCTGAACCTTTTGGCGGTCAAGCAGGGGGTAGGCAGCTCCAGCTCGATAACAAGGGGTTTACCATTATTCGTATTCACGGCAATCCACTCAAAAAAGACGTAATTGAGGCGGCGGTAGAATCGCTCAAGCAGAGTAATCATCCTGCTATTTACCCCGTTCGGCTTGTGAGTGAATTTCTGCAGCTGTTAACGCGCCCAGAGGACATTGTCCTTGACCCTTTCATGGGTTCAGGCACAACAGCAGTAGCGTGCAAACTGCTCAATCGGCATTATATCGGGTTTGAACTAAACGCCGATTATTGCAAAGCGGCAGTTGAGCGCGTCGAAAACCAAAGCCTGACAACCCCGCTGCTGCTATGAAGGTCTATGTTAACACCACGAGCGCGATTAGAACAGCTATACGTGGAAGCTCTCACGTTGACAGACACGACACTTTCGCCGGAACAAATCAACAACCTCGCGCGTGTGGCATCGTCTGTTGAGCAGCACAAAGCGATTGTGACAGTGCTTATCACGTCGCTACTGAAAAAATTGGAAGACCCGACACAGGACGTGCGCCAACACAAGAAAGGACTTACAGGCGGATACTCAGGCAGACGCTATGACACGCAATGGGTAACGCCTTTCATGCAGCAACACTTCGCGCGCTATGCAATGGCAGAAAGCGGTTGGTTAACACGCTCTCTCGAGCAGCCACAAGCCTTCACACTTGATTTTCAAGGAAAAGTGCGCGACCAAGAAGTAAAACGCGCGTTTTTGCTCATTCTTGACGATATAGAGACCAAACAAGCCGACCCCAAAGCCTACTTGCTCGCGCTTCTGCGAATGCTGTATCACCTACAAGAGACGCACAAGGTTATTTTTTCACCATCACAACCATTCAAAAACAGCGTGGCAAGCGTTATCGCTGCACTGTATAGGCATTTCTTTCATGCCTATACAGTGCGTGGCGCGGCACGACTGCCCGTGCTGGCACTACATGCCGCCTACGCTTGCATGATGTCTTTACCAAGATACCAAGACAAGCAGCTCTTGCCACTTAAAAGCCACACGTCAGCTGATAGCAAAAGCAACAGCGTTGGCGATATTGTAATAGTTCACGGTGACGGTGGCTTGTTTGAAGCCGTAGAGGTCAAACATGGCAAGCCAATTACGTCCGACATGCTTCAGCAAGTGTACAACGCAAAGATTAGAAGCACGTCGCTGGCGCGCTATTACCTACTCAGCACGGCTAGACCTGACATCGCCGACCCTATGCGCGTCACCGAGCTGGCAGAGCACATTCAGCAAGCACACGGTTGCGAAATCATCGCAAACGGTGTTATTCCCTCGCTAACTTACTATCTGCGTCTTTTACCCGATGTAGACGAGTTTATCCATCGCTACACTCAAAGTCTTCAAGAGCAGTTTGCCTTAGGCAGCGAAATTAAACATGCTCATCTTGCCGTGTGGCGTGAATTGCTGGAGAATTTGCAAACGCCGCCTTAGCGCGTGCTGATACTGTAGAGGTGTGCAGTGGTCGCATCGTACGGCTGTGACCACGCGACATAGAGATGTTGCTGGGGGTCGCTGGCTAGGCGCGGTGGGCGCAACAGCCGCCCGACAGTTGCCAGCGTTTGCCCGCCCACCAGCGTGCCGCCGTGCCAATAGAGCATGAGCAGCTTGTCGTCTTGCGTGGCGACCATTGGCACGACAGCGGTTTGCTGCGGCAAGGCTTGCGCCCACCCAACCGCTTGCCCGCCCAAGCGTGCCGCTTGCACGCGCCCGCCGTTGAAGCCCGTCGCGAGTGGCGTGTCTGCCTCTTCTAGCACGGCGGCTAACGGCATAGGACGAGGCATGTGCGCTGCGCCGTGTGAATACGCGCTCCACAGCAGCGCGGGCGTACCGTCAGCGCGCTCGAGCTGCCAAAACAAGTAGGTGTGGGTGTCATCATGCGCCGCGCTCAAACTCTCAAGGCTGTCGCCCCACGCCAACGCGGGTGTAAGACCCAAGCGCGTAACTTGCGCCAAGCCCTCATCGTCCAAGCGCGCGCGCCAGAGCTGCCCCTCGCCCTGCCAAAACAGCCATAGCGTGCCATCGCGTTCCTGCAGCAGCGCGGGATAGTCCGCCGAGCGCGTGAGCAGCTGCGGCAAGCTGGCGCGCCCGCGCCCGTCCAACACACGGGTGAACAACGCGCGCGCCCCCAAGCTACCTTCAGACCAGACCACACGCACACGCCCCTCGCCCACTGCCAGCGCGCTGTAATGCGACGTGGGCGCACTTGACAGGACGTTAATCCCCAGTTCCGCCACCGCGTCGCCGTTAACAAGCGCGAAGAGCAGGCGCAGCTCGCCGCTTTCCGCGTGGCGGTCAAGCCAAAGCCAATGGGTTCTGCCGTCCAGCGCAGGAAAAAGCGCGTAGTCAAACGGATAGAAGGCATCCAATGCCAAAATGACAGGCACACTTTGCGGTGTGATGCTGGCGTAGTGGCGCGGCGTGCCGTCCACGCCCGACCACGCCCACCAGACACGCCCACCCTCCACCAGCAGCGCGGGCGCATGGGCATAGGGTGCGCTGGCGACACGCACCGCCCGCCCCCACAGCGTTTGCGGCAGCATTGGTTCAGCAGCGGGCGCGCACGCCGCCAAGCACAGCAGCACGCACAGCGCGACCGCGCGCATCAGCCGCCATCCCGACGCGGTAGCACCTCAATGGTAATCAGCGCAGGATCGCTGGGCGTGCCGTCTTGGCGATAGGCAATCGCCTCAATGACGTGTAAGCCTACGCCGCGCGCGCGCCAGTTCATCTCCACGCGAAAAAGCGGCTCGGTGATGTTGTAAAAAGGCGTGGCACTGTTGATAAGCTCGCCGTCTACGTAAAGCTCAAGGCGCGCCACGCCCGCTGCCTCGTCACGCGCCAAAATGTCGATAGGGAAATCCACGCCCTCAATCACTTGGCGGTTGTTGGGCGGGTCAAGAATGACCACCTGCGGCAAGTCGGGCGTGGGTATGAGCGTAGGCGCGGGTTGCGTTAGGTTGCACGCGAACAACCCCAAGCACGCCGCCAGTAGCAGGACAGGTTTGACGAAACGACCTATTATTGGGTAGAGTAATGTAAATCGCCAACCAAGCGTGTTTTTTCTCATGCGCATCGACGTACTCACCTTGTTTCCCGAGATGTTCGCCCCCATGCAGCACAGCATGATGTGGAAAGCCCAACAAATGGGCGCGCTCACATTTTACACGCACGACATTCGCGCGTATAGCACGACTGCCTACCGCCAAGTTGACGACACACCCTATGGCGGTGGCGGGGGCATGATTATGAAGGTGGACGTGCTGGTGCGCGCTATCGAAGCCGTGCGCGGCGATGACACTTGCCCAGTCATTCTCACGTCACCGCAAGGGCGCGTCTTCACGCACAACGTGGCATTGGAACTAGCACAGCATCCGCGCTTAGTGCTGCTGTGCGGGCATTACGAGGGCGTAGATGAGCGCGTGCGCCATTTCATTACGGACGACATCAGCATCGGCGACTACGTGCTGACGGGCGGTGAGCTGGCGGCGATGGTGATTATCGACGCAGTGGTGCGCCAGCTAGATGGCGTGCTAGGCGCGGAAGGCGGCGCAGCCAACGAAAGTCACGCCGACGGACTGTTAGAGCATCCGCACTACACGCGCCCCGCCAGCTTTCGCGGGTTAGACGTGCCGGATGTGCTGCAAAGCGGCAACCACGAAGCCATCGCCAAGTGGCGACGTAAACAAGCGTTGGCGCGCACGTGGCAGCATCGCCCTGACTTGCTCAGGCGCGCGCAGCTCAGCGAAGAGGACAAGTACCTGCTAGGCGAGGTGGCACGCGCTGCCGCCGAAGCGCGCCGCGATGGTCGTCAGTTCTTTTAACCAATCGACCTAACGAAAGAGGCAAAACGATGCGTTTTCAGGACAAAGTGGTGTTGATTACTGGCGGCAGCAGCGGCATTGGGCGTGCCACCGCGCAAGCGTTCGCACGAGAGGGCGCACGGGTATGCGTGGCGGATGTCAACGACGCGGGCGGCGCGGAGGTCGTGCAAGCCATTCAGGCGGCAGGCGGCAGCGCGTTCTATGTCCACTGCGACGTGAGCGACAGCGCGCAAGTGCAAGCGATGGTCGCGGCATGCGTGGCACAGCTTGGCGCACTGCATTACGCGGTCAACAACGCGGGCATCAGCGGCACGATGCTGCTGCCTATCACCCAAAGCGATGAGACGGTGTTCGACCGCGTCATGGCGGTCAACGTGCGCGGCGTGTGGCTATGCATGAAGTACGAAATTCCTGCCATGCTGCAAAGCGGCGGCGGCGCGATTGTCAACCTTGCCAGCGTGGCGGGGTTGATTGGCGCGCCGGGCGGCTCGGCTTATACCGCCAGCAAGCACGCCGTCATCGGCATGACCAAAGCCGTCGCGCTGGAGTTCGCACGGCACGGCGTGCGCGTCAACGCGGTGTGTCCGTCCTATATCGACACGCCGATGGTGGCGGATGTCATGGCGCAAGACCCCAAAACAGCCCAGCGCGTGCCAATCGCCAGCCCGATGAAGCGCATGGGCGAGGTCGGTGAGGTCGCCAGCGCAATTCTTTACTTGTGTAGCGAGGGCGCGTCCTTCATCAACGGTACGACGCTGGCGATTGACGGCGGGCTGACCGCTAGCTAAAGCGCAAACTTTTCTGTATCCTAGCAACGACTTATCTATAACAATTACAGCAAATAAACCAAAGCGTTTTTGCTGTACACTTAAAAGCAATATCATGATTATTCAGTCGTAGTCAGCAGGTAGTATGATGATTAACCGCCTTCATTTGAGTGCAAGTCGTACCAACATCGAAGAAGCCGTTCGTCTCGCCGAAGCCTACGGGCTTGGGATTGAGGTGATGGCGTTTGCTTTCCCGGATGTGCTGGATGGCGACTGGCGCATGTGGCTGAGCAAGTACAAAGAGCTGTTGCGCCCCATTCAAAACATCACGCTGCACGGACCTTTCATGGACATGGTGTCCGGCAGCCCTGACCCACGCATCAACGCGGTGTGCGTGGCGCGCTATAGCCACGCCATACGCATCGCTGCCGAGCTTGGCGCGACGCAAGTCGTGTTCCACGCCAATTTTATCGGCACGCTGCACAACCGCTTCTACCGTGACGGCTGGCACGCGCGCAATGTCGACTTCTGGCGACCGCTGGCGGAATACGCACAGACGCATGGGGTCTACGTCGCGCTGGAAAACATGTGGGAGTTCGACCCTACCATCATCGGCGACCTGCTCAACGACGTGAATCACCCCTACTTGCGCGCCTGCCTTGATGTAGGACACGCGCACCTGTTCAGCGACACCACCTACAGCTGGGACTACTGGCTAGAAGTTATGGAGCCTTGGATTATCGAGTTCCACATGAACAACAACAACGGCGTGCTAGACGAGCATCACGGCTTTGATTGGGAACACGGCGTGCTGGACTACAACCAAATGCTGCCGAAAATTCGCACCATCGCCCCACAAGCCAAGCTGGTGCTGGAGATGGACAGCGTGCAAGACATGGCGGATAGCTTGTACTATTTCACGACCGAAATGGCTTAGCCGTATTCATCTCGACGCGCAATCTCGAAGCACCTCAAAAGGGTGCTTTTTTATATCCTGTTGCCTTGTGATATGTGGTACAATTATAGGCGTGAGTGTGACGGTATCTCATCTCAAAGAGAGCAGCCCAAGTATGCCTACAACCAGCGATGCCAAGTTGACCGCTAGCTCGCCTACGACACACAGCACCCGCGTAAAGAGTACCACACGCTTGAGAATCGCGCGCATCACATGGTGGACGGTGCTTGTGGGCGGGCTGCTGCTGTATGTGCTAGGTCTACCGCGTTACTACGCATCGGTGATAACTACCGAGCGTTATTTGGGCTATCAACCGCTGCTAGAGAGCTACGGCTTAGGCATAGAGTTCATCGCGGCGTATTTGGTTGGCTTCGACGTTTTCGCCGCGCTCTTTTGCACCATTCTCGCCCTGCTACTCTACTTCCAACGCTCGGATGATTGGTTGGTGCTGCTCATCTCACAGACCATCTTCTTCTTGGGTTTTAGTTTCTCGTTCGCCATTGCCCAGCTCGACCCGCTTATCGGCGGCACAATCGCCCAGCTAGGCTTTATCATGCTGATTGTGCCGATGACGTTCTTCCCCGATGGCACGCTCAAGCCCAAGTGGTTTCGCTGGCTAAACCTCATCGCTGTACCTTACTTCGCACTCACGCTGCCCGTGCAAGTTGCCGCGCTCGACATCGGCGACGGGGCAGCTCTGCCACCCACTTACGGGCTGGCGGTGCTGGGCGCGATCTTGTTGTTGGCAGCGTTGGTTATCGGGCAAATCGTGCGTTACTACAAGTTTTCCAACCCCATTCAACGCCAACAAACTAAATTTGTCGTCTTCGGCGGCGCGCTTGCGCTGACCTTCGACGTGCTGGTGTGGATGTCCGCCGTGCCGCCGGACTGGGCGCACCCTTACGCCGCGACCGAACGCATTGTCTACACTACCGAGAGCTTTTTTGCGTTCTTGGTCGCTAAGCCGCTCGATATTGTCTCGTGGCTCGTTGTGCCTGTTAGCTTTGCGCTGGCTATCACGCGCACGCGCCTTTGGGATGTCGACTTGGTCATCAACCGCTCGCTGGTTTACGCTGCCGTCACGGTGATGCTGGCTGCGGTCTTCATCGGCGTGGCGTTGTTCATCCAAGCAACGCTGGGGGAGTCGCAATCGACGCTGGCGTTGGTGCTAAGCGTGGTCATTGCGGGCGGACTGTTCAACCCTACGCGCCGCCAAGTGCAAAATTTGGTTGACCGTCGCCTCTACGGGCTGCGCTTTGACCTCATCCAGCTTGAGCGCGCCCAAAACGTCAAGCCGGTCGTTCAAAACGCCGGCAGCCTCACCGGCAAACAGCTCGGCGACTATGAGCTGTTAGGCATCATCGGCAAGGGCGGCATGGGCGAAGTCTACAAAGGCTATCACGTCGACACCAAGCGTGAGTTCGCGGTGAAGGTGCTGCCAGAGCTTTGGACACAGGACAAAGGCGCACGCGACCGCTTCATCCGCGAGGCGGAGACCGTCGCGCGACTGCGTCACCCTAACATCGTGCGCGTGCATGCGCACGGCGGCTTTGAGGACACTTACTACATCGTCATGGACTTGCTTAACGGCATCGAGCTTAACAAGTATCTCAAAGAACACGGCGCGCTAGACTTAATCGAGCTGCAGCCGATTGCGTTTGACGTTGCCGATGCGCTGGACTATGCGCACTCGCAAAACCTTGTCCATCGCGACCTGAAGCCCTCTAACGTCATGCTGCAGCTCAACAAAGACCAAGAGACCTACACGGCTATTTTGTTGGATTTTGGCGTGGCGAAGGTCGAAACCAGCAAGAGCCGCCTGACAGGCACCGGGGCTATCGGCACGATTGATTACATGGCACCCGAACAAATCCGCGAGGCGAAGGCCGTTGACCACCGCGCCGACGTGTACGGCTTGGGCGTGATGGTGTTCGAGATGCTGGCGGGTCAGCGTCCCTTCAGCGGCACCCCCGCGCAAGTGATGTTCGCGCACCTGCAGCAGCCCGCGCCGGACATCCGCGACATCAAGCCCGAGCTGCCGCGCCACGTTGCCCATGCCGTCAACCGCGCCCTCGCCAAAGAGCCCGACATGCGCTGGAACAGCGCAGGCGAGTTCGTGCGCGCCATGTTCGTGCCGCATAAGCCGACGTAAAGCCATCACTCACCCTCTCATCATCTGTGTAACATACAGTACAATCACACCAGAGACACAAAGGCTTTGGCATGGCATTTGTATTTTTCCTATTCGGCGCGTTGTGTGTGCTGCTGCTGCTGCTCAACAATCTTTACCGCACGTTAAGGCGGCACAAGGCGATGACGTTTTGGGAGCTGACATTAACCTTCAGCACGGTGTTGCTGTTAGTGGTCGCGCTGCTGTTAGATAACCTGCAAGACGCGCGCTTCGACACAATTGAGCAGATGGTGTTGCTGGTGATCATCCCGCTGCTGCTGCTGAGCCTTGCGCTGACCGTCATCGAGAGCCTGCGCCCGCAACGGCTGCGCGGCTCACGCGGGGTAATGGGCATCGGCAGTGCGCTGCTGCTGCTTTTCGCCAGCTTCTCTTACAGCTTCTTGTCGTTGTTTTTGCAGCAGGCTGCTACGCCTATCGTGCGTCGTCCAACGCCGATTAACGCCACGCCCAACTTTGTTGACCCCTGCGACTTCACGCAGCTCGGCGCGTCGCTCACGGGGAACTTTTTGGGCATTATCGCCAGCGAAGCCAACTTGACTACCGAAGAGCTGCTAGCGCGCTTCGCCGAAGACGGCACGACCAGCGCGGCGCAGCTGGTGCGCGCACGCGGCAACGACCCCGCGCGCTTGGTGGACAAGCTCAATCGCGAGGTGGACGCGCTGGTACAAGGGCTTATCGCCGATGGCTGCGTGCCAAGCCTCGCCTACCCGCTCATCATCGGGCAGATTGAGCCGATTGTGCGCGATGCGGTGTTTAACGACTTCGACACGCTCATAAGCGGCATCGCCTCCAGCTTAGGCGGGCAGCAAAACAGCGCGCGCGACAACAACGCCACGCCCAACGCCGAAGAGCTACGGCTGACGCGGGTCGCGCTGGTGAACGCACTGCCCACCGAAGTTCCCACCGCCACGCCCAGCCTTACGCCGACCATCACGCCCAGCCTCACGCCGACGATGACGCGCACGCCGTTGCCGACGCTTTCTCCCACACCGACGCGCGAACGCTTCAACACGCCTACGCCCACGTTCACGCCCACGCTGCCCAACCCTTGCATCGCCAGCGCGCGTTACAACGTTAACCTGCGCGATTTTCCTGACCTACAAAACAGCAAAGTGCTGCTTACCATTCCGTTTGAAAGCGTGTTTGCGGTTTACAACCCCAACGCGGACAAAACATGGTGGTTCGCCGAGTACAACGGCACAGCCGGCTGGGTTAAGGGCGAGTTCATCAGCCTAACTGCGCCCTGCTTTAACCTGCCACCGCGCCGACCTTAGATTGGTTCGCACACAAGGAAGAAAGCCCGTGAAACTTAAACCCCTCTACCTCGCCGTTGGTTTCATCATTCTGGTGCTGTTGATTGCCGCCACAGCGTTGTTTGTGCCACACCAGACCAACCCCGCGTTTGCGGCGGCGGTAACGTTTGTCGTCGCGGCGGGCAAGGGCGACGACGATGCCGCCGTCGCACTGCTTAGCCCACAGCTGCGCGCCTACGTGGCGGAGAACTGCCCCGAAGGCAGCGTGTCCGCCTGTATCAAAGCGTATACGCCCGCTGAATGGGGCGCGTTCCTCAACGCGGTGTTCCGCCGCGCCCAGCCCGACGGTCAACACGCTTGGGATGTGCTGCTGCTGGCGACTTACGCAGAAAATCAGGGTTTCAGCGGCGTTTGCATCTATGCCCGCAGCGAGCGCAAGCAAGGCAACACGTGGCACATCACGCGCTGGGCGGGGTGGATGTCGTGCGACGCGCCCAACGCGGGCTTAAGCGCGCTCATCAACGACCCGACTGTTCCTAACCGCGCGCCATGAGACGCTTCACCGCGTGGGCGATTGCATTGCTGGTGAGCGCAGGCTGTGCATCGCCCATTCCCGCCACCACGCCGCCACAACTTCAGCACACGATGGGCGCGGTGGTGCGCCTTGACGACAACTTTTTCTACGCCGAGATGTTTACGGTGCGCTATCCGCAGGGTTGGCGCATCGTCAAGCTCAACCCGTCCGTAGAGCCGCTGCGGCTAGCGATGATTTCGCCCGATGACACGCTGTACATTGTGCTAGACACCCAGCCCATCCGCCCTGAGGATTACCCCATCGCCGGCGCGCGCACCACGCAAACGACGCGCACGCTGAGCGACGGTAGCACGCTTTACGCGCTCGGCATTGCGCCCGAAGCAGCGTGGCAGCCCTTTTTGACGACGTTCGCGCGCGTTTTGGACAGCCTCATGCCGCCACGTTAAAGACACAGCGCACCGCTTCACTTGAGGAGACGGTGCGCCGTGTCGTCAAACAATATGGGGAAGTTGGGTACTTTCGGATGTGGGGGCATCACAAAAGTAGGATGGGCTAACAATAAGGTAGCACAAAGCCTGCCCCATCAGCCTGACGCGCGCCCCACGCGCGCCCTACGCTCGGCTAACGCTCGTGCGTGCGCAGCTGCCGCTCAATAAATTGCACAATCAGCGAGCCGACAATGGTCAGCGTGAGGTAAATCATCGACAGCACGCCGTAGGTTTCGGGGTAGGCAAAAGATGTCCCCACCCACTTGCGCGAGAGCTGCGTGATTTCGTTCACGCCTAAGATAGTCAACAGCGACGTATCTTTGATGATAGCAATAAAATCGTTGCCCAACGGCGGCAAGATGGCGCGAACAGCTTGCGGGATAACAATTAAGCGCATAACCTGCCAGCGCGTCATGCCTAAGCTGCGTGCCGCCTCCACCTGTCCCTTCGGCACACCTTGAATGCCCGCACGAAACACCTCCGAAAGGTAGGCGGCGTAAATCATCGCCAGCGCGGTGATGCCGGTGGCGGGGTCAACCGCCCGCAAGGTCAGGTTAGGCAACGGCTCAGTGTTGGGAAACAAGGCAATAAGTTGGTTGAGAAGCGGTACAATCGAGGTGTTCACAAGGTCACGCAGCGCAGGCACAATCACAAAGCCCGCCAGCAGCACGAACACCAACGACGGAATGCCGCGCATGAACTCCACGTAGAACGTCGCCAAGTTATAAAGAACGACGTAAATCGCCGACCCTAGCCAGCGTTGAATGGGGCTGCCTGTTGGCGGCGGCTGCGGCGGACGGGCGCGAATGATACCCAAGATAAGCCCTAGCACCAACGCAGCGGCATAGCCAACGACCGCGATGAAAATCGTGAGCTGCACGCCGTCTTTGACGTAGTTAAACGCTCGTGAGTAATTCGGAATGGTGTTCACGGCGTTGATAATCCACGCCCACAACGCCACAAAGAACAACAGCCAAAAGGGCGAACGATAAAAGCGCGACCAGAAGACAATCCCACTGCGCCGCCTTGCATACGCGGCAATAGCCTCTAACTCATTTTGGCTGCGGGCAGCCTCCTTTGCTTGAGAAGTTGTCATGGCAGTCACTCGCTCTTGCTTGTGTCAAATAAAAAAGGGAACGCAGGGACTGCGCCCCCTTTGTCATTACGGCAGAATTACTGCGCGGGGCTATAAGGCGGCAAGCCCCACTTTTCGTTGATAGCATCCAGCGTGCCGTCGGCAATCATGCTCTTGAGCGCAAGGTCGAAGGCGCGGCGCAGGTCAGAATACTTGGGGAAAGCGAAGCCCAACGCTTCTGACGTGAGGAACTCGGGCAGCAGCTTAATTTTGTCCTTGTTTTGGTTGACATAGCCAATGCCCGCCACGTCGTCAATCAACACCGCGTCCGCGTCGCCCGCGATGAGCGATTGAATCGCCGCGCCGAATTCCGACAAGCCAATCAAGCGCGCGTCACCCACGAGGTCTTGCGCGGTCAAGAAGTTGGTCGTAGCGGTCTGCACGGCAATCTTGAGATTGGGATTGGCGACAAATTCGGCAACAGTGCTAAAGCGGTTTTCGTCCACACGCACCATCATGCGCTGGGCAAGGCGCACGTAGCCAATCGAGAAGTCGACAACCTCATAGCGGTCGACGGTGATGGTGATGCCATCCGCTGCCACGTCAAACTCGCCGCGCGAAACGGCGTTAATCATGCCGTCCCACGAAGTCTCGATGTACTCCGGCGTGCAGTTCAGACGCTGGCAGATTTCGTTAATGACATCGTAGTCCCAACCGACCGCTTCGCCCGTCTCTTCGCTGATAAAGTTAAACGGTTGATAGGCGTTCTCGACGGCAACGGTGATGGTGCGCCCTTCGAGGTTGGGCAGGTCTTGCGCCTGCACCGCAAACGCCGCGACCAGCAGCAGCACAGCCAACAAAAACGCAAAGGTTTTCTTGAGCATCAGGTCATCTCCTCAAATCATATAGGTTAAGGCATACTAAGGGTGTGCTTTACACACCCTTAATCATAGCAAGGAATGCCCGTCTGCGCACCAACTTTTCTGATGAATTGATTAAAAACAAACAAGGCGAGAAGCATGTTCTCACCTTGTCAAGCTGGCCCAAGTTGTCGCTTAGGGTTTATTGCGCGAGGTCGTCCAAGAGCGCGAGAATAGCCTCGACAGTTTGGCGAAACTGGTCAACACGGCTAATAGTGGCGGGTTTGTCGCCGTTTTGCGCGCCGTACCAGCCAAATTGGGCGTGGTTGCCGCCCTCAATCGCCACAAAACGCGCCCCTTTGGGCAGATCTTTCGCGCTGGCGCGCACGTCGTCGGGGTTGGCTAAACCGTCTTCCGTGCCGTAGATAGACAGCACGCGCAGGTCATCGCGCTTTGCCAGCGCGTCGTTGGCGGGGAAAGAGGCAATGATGACCACGCCCGCCACTTGCTCGCGGTTGAGGTCAGCGAACAGTGCTGCCGTCGTGCCGCCCAACGAATGACCGCCGACGACCCAGCGCGTGATGTGAGGGTTCGCGTCGATGACCTCTTGCGCGAGGTTAGGGTTGAAAATGGCGAGGTTGAGCGGCGCGTAGACAATCGCCGCGTAATAGCCCGCCCGCGCCAGCTCGTGCGCCAGCGGCGCATACGCCTCCGCTTGCACGCGCCCGCCAGGGTAGAAGATAAAGCCGACATCAGCGGTAAGTTCGCTAGGCATAAAGGCAAGCCATCTGTCGCGGCTAACGCGCACGTCATGGCTGCTGAGTAGTGCCTGCTCCGCCTCTGCCATGAGCGTGCCGCTGGGCGTGCCTGCCCAAGCCACAAAGCTGGTGACGATAATCAGCAGTGAGATGACGATGACGGCGAGCGAACGTTTCCAAGTAGGTTTAGGGAGCTGCCAACGCATAGCGTTTCCTTGTGTGTAATAGGCTCAGTCTGACCATCGTACAAAACACGTCTAAGCCCAAGCTAAATCACACATAGGAAAACGCTGTGTATCAACCTTTAATCGTCGCCACGAGGGTTTGCCCTGCGCACAGCCCGCTCAGATACGCGCCCTCGACGCGCCCGCGCCCGCCAAAAGCGTCGCCAGCGAAAACGAGCGGCAATCCTTCCGCCACAAAGCAATCTTGCGGATATGTGGTCAGCGGCGTGCTGTAACGCCACTTCTTAAGCTGCGTCTCGACGATGCTCGCGCCCTCTCTCATGTAGCGTTCCACATAGGTGCGCATAAACGCTAGCACCTCTTCTTCGGGCGCGTCGTAATGCTTGCGGCTGTAACGCGCTTCAGCATGGACAGTGACGATGGTCTCTTCGCTGATGCCTTTGGCTTTGTTGTCCGCCAACCAGTAAATTGGCTCGTTGAAGTTCTGTATCGCACCCGGTTCGGGCAGCGCAACGTCGCCAGCGATGCGGAAGATGCCGCACAAACAGGGCGCGTACTCAATGCGCTTGAGTTGAGCGAGGTCGTCGGGCATGAGCGGCACGTACTGACGGTTCAATATCGCCAGTGACTGCGGCACCGGCGGGGTCATCACCAAGTAGCGCGCGTTGTAGATGTTCTCTTGGCTGTCGGTCAGCGTCCAGCTTACACCCGTGTATTGGACAGAGGTCACTTGCACGTCCAAGCGCACGTCAAGGTCGCGCGCCAGATACTGCGCCAGCGCGTTCATGCCGCCGTTGACGACGAAGCGCGAATGCCCGTCGTTGCGTGTGCGCTTCAGGCTACCATCGCTCCAGCCATAGCCCCAGACGCGCACTAAGCCCGCGTCGATCCACGCCTCTACTTGTTTCCAAAAGCGTTCACCGCGCGCCGTGAAGAACTGCGCGCCGTGGTCTGCCACCCCATCACCCACGCGGCGCGTTGCCAAACGCCCACCGACGCTGCGTCCCTTGTCCAGAACCAACACGTCCAAGCCTGCCTCTTTTAGCACACGCGCCGCCGTTAGCCCTGACAAACCGGCACCGATGATCATTACCTCACGTTCCATAACCAACACTCTCTTCCTCAAGCTAAGGCAGCCACACTGCCACCTCTGGTTAATGCGTTGATTATAGCACGAGGAGCAGGCTCTTGTCACTGATTTGCGAAATATTTCACAAAGGGTCTTTTGTTACCCCTTGTCGCCTTTTAGAGCCAAACTCTCACTTAACAAAACGGGCAAGATAGCTTATGATAGTAGTATACGGGAGCGAAATAGGCTCGACAGCGGAGGCTGACACCGTACTGCAAGCCGTGACGCTCATCACGTTAAACGAGCAAGGCAAATAAATGCCAAGAAACCCCAACTCGCTTTCGCCGCTTAATTGTCGGTGAAATGCGCCAGCCCAGAGAGGCTGGCTGTTCGCAGTACCTGCGCCTATCAGGGTACTCGCGGGCATCATCACAGATAGGACGTAACTTCGCTTACGCCGATAAGCGGAGCCAAATGCATCGGCTAGCCAGCTTCGTACCGTGTCTGTTCGGGCTGTTGCTGGCGAAATCTAACAACAGACTACGCTTGTAGACGTGCGCGTATCGATTCCGTTGGACCCGAGGGGCAGTACCTCGGCGCTTCCATCACCCGCCAAAAACCGCCCTCGTGGCGGTTTTTGCATGGTCTGAATGAGAGGCTTATGCGCAAGGCAATTTTGGCAACGTTAGGCGTGGTCATGCTGCTTGCGGGCTGCGTAGGCAACGGTGAAGAGCGCGAGCTGCGCGCCAATCACGCCGTCATCAGCACGCAAATCGCTGACCTGCGCATGACCGCCACCGTGCAAACGGCGCGCATCGCCATCACCACCGACTATCTCGGCACAGAGGTCAGCATACGCGCCACACAAAGTCAATTCTTACAAGCCACACTGGTTGAGCGCGGCACGCCCGAAAGCCTAATTGCCGCCTTTCGACGCGAAGTGCTGGAGAACTTTGCGCCACCGCCCACCGCGAACGCGGACGGCAGTCCTGTCTTGCCGACCAGCCCGCCGGTCACGCCACTCGCGCCGATTGCGCCGCCGATGCCCACAGCCCTGCCCGCCGACGCGCCACGCCTTGAGAACGTCGTTACCTCCACAGGCGTGGGACGCGACGACTGCGCGACCAACGTCGTCAACACGTTTGACAGCACCACGCCCGCCATCTACGTGGTCGCGCTGGCGATTAACGTGCCACGCGGCACCGCCATTGCCTCGCGCTGGTTTCGCGGCAGCGAGCAAGTCGTGCGCTTTGAGTTTACGCCAACCTTCGACATCACCCGTGCCTGCGTTTGGTTCTTCATCGACCAAAGCGACGTGCGCTTTGAGGCGGGCAGATGGTCGGTGGTGCTAGACCTAAACGGCACGCCGGCGACCGCACCGACCGACTTCACGATTGTAGCGCGCTAGTCGGCAAAGCCGTCGGGGTGCGCCTTGTGCCACCGCCACGCCGTTTCGACCATCACGCGTAGCGAGTCATAGCGCGGCTGCCAGCCTAGCTCGCGTTTGATGCGCGTGCTATCCGCCACTAGCACAGGCAAATCACCCGCACGGCGTGCGCCTACCACAGCGGGGATAGGATGCCCTGTCACTGCACGCGCCGCCTCAATAACTTCTAGCACGCTGTAGCCTGTGCCACTGCCGAGATTGTAAACGCGGCTTTGCCCATCTTGCAGTGCCTCCAACGCCAGAATATGCGCCCGCGCAAGGTCTAGCACATGCACGTAGTCGCGGATGCACGTCCCATCCGGCGTGTCGTAGTCTGTGCCGAAGATGCTGATATGTTCGCGCTTGCCCAACGCCACTTGCAAAGTCAGCGGGATGAGGTGCGTCTCGGGGTCGTGGTCTTCGCCAATGTGTCCGTTTTCGTGCGCGCCGCAAGCGTTGAAATAGCGCAAGAAGCAGTATTTCAGCCCGTAAATGGTGTCCATCCAGTGCAAGATGCGTTCAGCGAAGAACTTGGTCTCGCCGTACACGCTGCCCGGTATCAGCGGCTCGTCTTCGCGGATGGGTATGACGTTGGGTTTGTCAAACAAATTGGCAGTTGAAGAGAGGATAAAGCGTTTGACGTGGTGCTGTGTAGCAATTTCCAGCAGATTAAGCAACGCCATCACGTTGTCATGAAAGTACACAAAGGGGATTTGCATGCTTTCGCCCACCAAAATCCGCGAGGCAAAGTGCATGATGCCGTCAATTTGCGGATATGCCGCGAACAACGCCGCTACGTCTGCTTTGTTGAGCAGGTTGCCCAGCACAAACGCCGCCTGCGCATGCACGGCTTGGCGATGCCCCGCCTGCAAATTGTCAAACACAATGACCTCGTAGCCGTCGTTGATAAGGCTGTCGACCACATGGCTGCCGATATAGCCCGCGCCCCCGGTGACCAATATTGCCATTTTTGGCACTCCTTAAGATTTCATGAATGTGAATAGACGCTTATCTGCTTGTAACAAATTGTTTACGTTTTTTTAGTATGGTTAAGATGAAACACCCTATCCGTTGGCGGGGTATTGAGAGCCAACCTAGCGTATTTTCTCATATTGGAGGTCGGTTGTGGTAGTGCAAGCTGATTTAGAGAAGCGTATTGGTAGCGACAACACGGACGTTTCTTTTGCCGAGCTGCTAGACACCTATAGCTACGCAGAACCGCAGCGCGGGCAAATTATCCCCGCCACGATTATCACGACGCGCCGCGATGAAATCATCGTGGACGTGGGCTTAAAGCGCGACGCAATTGTCACGCGCCGCGACATCGAACGCCTTGACCGCGCCTATGTCGAAGGCTTGAAAAGCGGCGACGAGGTACAGGTGTACGTGCTGCACACGGACGAAGATGGCGAGATGGTCGTCTCGTTAAACAAGGCACTCGAACTCGAAGATTGGCAGCGCGCCCAAGACTACTTGCGCGACGATGTCATCACTGAAGGCGTGGTGATAGACTGCAACAAGGGCGGCATCTTGGTCAAGTTCGGGCGGTTGATGGGCTTCGTGCCGAACAGCCACATCGAGAGCATCTCACCGACCCTATCGGAAAGCAAGGCGCAGGACATCAAGAACAGCCTCATCGGCACGACGATGCAATTGAAGGTCATTCAAGTGGAGAACCAGCGCAACCGCCTCATCCTTTCCGAGCGCGCCGCCAAACGCAGCACCCGCAACGAACGCTTCAACGAGCTGCAGGTGGGGCAGATTGTCACGGGGCGCGTGGTGAACGTGACACACTTCGGCGTATTTGTCGACATCGGCGGTGTGGACGGCATGATTCACATCTCCAACCTTGACCATCGCCACATCACCCACCCCAACGAGCTGTTTAGCGTGGGCGACGAGGTGACAGTGCGCATCGATGCGATTGATGCCGAACGTGAGCGCGTCGCGCTGAACCGCAAGGTCACACTGCCCGACCCTTGGGACACGTTTATGGCACAGTACAAAGGCGGCGACGTGCTTATCGGCACGGTCACCAACGTGGTCGATTTTGGCGTGTTCATTGCTGCGCCCAGCGGCGCGCAGGGCTTGGTACACACCAGCCGCATGCAATCGCTCAAGACCACCAACCCGCGCGACATGTTCCGCGAAGGTGACAAGGTGCTAGTGAAGATTGTCGGGGTCGATGTCGACAACAAGCACATTGAGTTAAGCATTGACGACGTGACCGACGAGGAGCGCGCTGCCCACCCCATCGCATAAGGTGTGCAGCACAGACAAACAAAAACCCCTCTTGCGCAAGAGGGGTTTTTTTGTTGAGCGGGTGACGGGACTCGAACCCGAGACCTACTCCTTGGCAAGGAGTCGTTCTACCACTGAACTACACCCGCGAACATGCTCAGAGTATAACGCGCTCGCGCTCACTTTGCAAGGGTGATTTTTTAGCGACGCTCGAGGTGCGCGGCAGCGAGTTGCCCCCACACGCTTTCGGGAGCAGACCGCCACAAGTCAAAGTAGGCTTGGCGCGCGCGGCTGCGATTGCCCAAAAGATCATAGGCGAGGGCGCGCACATACTGTCCACGCAGCGGCAGCGTGCCGCCTTGCAGGCGCACAAAATTGTCGAGCAGCACCAGCGCGCTTTGGGGATTGTTGTCGCGCAGCAGCGCGTCTAACACGCCTGTCGGCAACTCGGGCGTGGCAGCGGCGGCAAGCGGCGCGACAGGCATGCGCTCGGCGCGGTACGTGCCGTTGCGCTCGGCGCGGAATGCCCAACGCCCCGCACCGACAAGGTCAAACTGTACGACGGTGCGCGTGGCGCGCCCCACTTCGCTCAGCGTGTCGACCACCCGCGCCGAAAAGCCGAACTGGTTGAGCTGGGTGATGAGGTCTTGCGCGGTGTCGAGGCTGATGATGCTCAACAGGTACGCCAGCAAGTCATCCATGTTACAAACCGGGGCTTCGTCAATGTAGGTCGCGGCGCACAGGTCTAAAATTGTGCCAGTGGCGCGGCTTAGCACGTTGAGCATGGCTTGCGCTTGCTGTCCTGCCCAGCTATCCGCGCCATAGCCAGAAACCACCGTACCAAGCGTGATTTGCGCCTGCTCGAGGCGACCGTCCAGCGCGTACAAGAATCCCAAGAGCAGGATACCGCGCTCGATGCTTGCGGACGTGTAAGGAAAGGACTGCACGCCCTGCTCGACCAGCGGAATGGCTTCAGCGGGTGGTTTGGCAAGAATAGGTTCAGCGCGGTGGAAGTAGCAACCCAGCGTGTTTTGCGGAGCGAACGCGCCCTCACCGTCTACGCGGCGATAGAAGTTGTTGGCGTAACGCCACTCGACGGCGCGCTGGCTGCGGCACACCCAATTGGGCGCGCTGCTTTCAGACCGCCACTCGTTAACCGTCAGCGTGCCACGCTCAAAGTCCCAACTGACGACCTCACCCACGCGGATTTGCGCGGGTGCAGCCACCAAGTCGACCGCGCGTCCACCGCGCGCCGCCACGATGATATAGCGGGCGTTTATGTCGTCGTCGTCCACCGCGAACACCACCTCGTCCAGCCCATCGCTGTTGATGTCTGCCACCTGCAGCATGTTTACCGCGTTCACGCCTTGCGACGGAAACAAGGGCAGCTCACGCTCGTAGGGCAAAAACGTGAACGTACCGCTGCTGCTGCGCGTCGCCAGCACGTAGTCTTGATAGCGCAGCGGGTTATCCGGTGTGGGGTCAGATGGGTAGGTGATGGTGAGCAGCGCGTCGGGCGTGTCGTCGCTGTTCAAACGCGCGCGCAACAGCGTCACCGCAAAGCCGTCCACGCGCCACTGTGTAGCATTTGGCGTGCGATTGAGCGTGTCTAGCACGTAGCGACGCACGAAGGGGCGCATGTCTACGCTGCCAATCGGGGACTCGCGCAGCAACGCAATCAAACGCGCTAGAGCTTGCGGGTCGCTAGGGGCGTTGGGGAAGCGGCGCAGCAACTCGTACTGCGTGAGCTGCAGGGCAAGCTGGGCTTCTGGCAGCCCGCGCTGTACAGCGGCAACCTGTGCCTCGTACACTGGCAAGAAGCTGCTTTCTAGCCAAATGGGCAGCGCGTAGCTTTGCACGGGTGCTTCAGGCAAGCGCGGCGTGGGCAAAGCGGGCGGCGGGGTAACTGTCGCAAAGCCACCACCGCCAAGCGTGGGTGCTGGTGTGACAAAGCCGCTGCTGGTCGGTGCAGGCGGTGTGTTGGTGGCAAACTGCGCCGCGCTCGGCAGCACTAACAAGCCCAACAGCAGACCCAGTACCAAAAACCGTCTCACGTTCATCGCCACCCCCTTCGGTCTCCGATTAGCTAGATACGTTCGTTGCGTTGGCGAGACGGGCGGCATACTGGCGTTTGTAATATTCCAAGTATTCGCCCGTCTTGATTTTGCGCCACCACCAAGCGTTATCTTGATACCACTGCACGGTTGCCGCCAAGCCCTGTTCAAACGTCATTTGCCGCTGCCAGCCCAACGCCTTGAGCTTATCGGCATTCATCGCATAGCGGCGGTCATGACCTGGGCGGTCTGGCACGTGCTTAATCAGCGTTTCGGGCTTGCCTAAGAGTTTCAGCAGGGCGTGCGTTACGTCGATGTTATAGCGCAAGTCCTCGCCGGCAATGTTATACGCTTCGCCGCTTTTGCCGTGCAACAGCACGACCTCTACGCCGCTGGCATGGTCATCCACGTGCAACCAATCGCGCACCTGCCGACCATCGCCATAGACCGGCAGCGGGCGGTCGTCCAACGCTTCTGTAATGAAGAACGGGATGAGTTTTTCGGGATATTGATAGTAACCGTAGGTGTTGCTGCCGCGCGTCACCACAGTGTCCATGCCATAGGTCACGAAGTAGCTGCGCACCATTAGCTCGCCAGCGGCTTTGCTGGCGGCGTAAGGGCTGTTGGGCAAGAAGGGGTCGGTTTCCACGCTGAAGCCTTCGTGAACGTCGCCATACACTTCGTCCGTAGATACCTGTAGGAAACGCCCGATACCGTGCTGCCGCCCCACGTCTAGCAGCGTGTACACGCCGAAAACGTCCGTGCGAATGAAGGCATCAGGGTCGAGGATGCTGCGGTCAACGTGGCTTTCGGCGGCAAAGTTGACAATGGTGTCGACGCTATACTGTTCTAACGTGGCGCGCACCGCCTCACGGTCGGCGATGTCCGCCCGCACAAACGTGTGGTTGGGCGCGTCCTTGACGGGCAGCAAGTTGTCAAGGTTGCCCGCATAGGTCAGCTTGTCGAACGTGATGATGTGGAACTCAGGGTAACGCTGCACCATGCGGCGCACGAACGCGCTGCCGATAAAACCTGCGCCCCCTGTTACGAGAATGTTTTTCATGCCTGTTGTCCTCTTGCGTAAGCGATTACTGTGCTTCTTGGCTGTCGGCAGGTGTTTCCGCCGCAGGCGCAGGCGGCGGCAACACAAAGCGTTCAATCGCTTCCGCCACGCCATCCTCGTTGTTGCTGGCGACGACGTGTTGCGCGACGCGCTTCAAGCCTTCGGTGGCGTTGCCTACCGCTATCCCTAAACCGGCGAACTGAATCATCTCGATGTCGTTGTCGCCGTCGCCTATCGCCAGCACTTTAGCGGCGGGAATGCCCAGCTCCTTCGCCAACGCCGCTACCGCACGCCCTTTGTTCGTGCCGTGCGGCAGCACTTCAACCTGATGGTCAACGTGCGTCATGACAAGGTTGACCTTGCCGTCCATTTGCTTGTCCAACTGCCAGCGCATGGCACGCGCGGCGCGCGCATCGCTGCCGATGACAATTAGCTTGTTGATAGGCAGCGTGGCAGCGATATTGACCAGGGAGCCAACCGCTTCGGCGCGTGGCTCGCCATACTGCGCGGTCAAGAAGTCGACGCGGGCATCCGCCGCCTTCACGAGCAGGCGCGTGCGGCTAACCGCCACGACCACATGCCCTTGCGACTCAGCGTAAGGGACGATGCGGCGGATGACCATCGGGTCAAGCACGTGTTCGCTGCGCGGCGAGCCATCAGGGTTATGCGTCACCAGCCCTTGCACAAAGACGCTGGGCGTGTTGAGGTTGAGCGTTGCCACCAGCTCGGCACAAGAGTAGAAGGTCTTGCCCGTCGCCAGCATAACGCGCACACCGCGCGCTTGGGCGGCGGCAATCGCTTGCTTGTTGCGCTCGCTCAACACGCCGGCATCGTTGAGCAGCGTTCGATCTACGTCCAGAACGATAAGTTGAATGTCATGTTGGGTCATCAGAAGCCTCCTTATTTGGCTTGACTGGCTTAAATCAGCACGTTGCTGTGGTCGCCAAGATTGAGTTTAAGCCCGTGCGGGCGCGTGTTACCGCGCTGCACCACCACCTTGCGACCAATCAAGCTGTCGCGCAGCACCGTGTCAATGTCACTGATGAGGCTTTCCTCAAGGATGATGCAACGTTCCACTTCGCAGTTGCGCAGCGTGGTGTGGTGGTAAATGCTGGTGAAGGGGGCGACGTAGCTGTTCTCCACCAGGCTGTGTTCGCCGATGATAGCGGGCCCGCGCACCACACTGTTGACGATGCGGGCGTGCGCTTGCACGGTCACGCGGCTGTCCACCTGCGAGGTCTCGTCAATGAAGGCGGTAGGGTCGATGCTAGGCGTAAGCTCCTCCAGCACCAGCGCGTTAGCCTCAAGCATGTCAATCGGCTTGCCGGTGTCAATCCACCAGCCCTCATGCACGTGGGGGTAGACGCTGTAGCCGTTCTCAATCAGCCACTGAATTGCGTCCGTAATCTCATACTCACCGCGCTTGGAGGGTTGGATGCTGTTAACTGCCTTGAAAATCGTCGAGTCAAACATGTAAATGCCGACAAGGGCGAAGTTACTGGGAGGATTGGCGGGCTTTTCGATGAGCTGCTCAATGCTGCCGTCAGCGCGCAGCTTCGCCACGCCGTAAGCAGTAGGGTTCGGCACTTCTTTCAGCACGATTTGGCTGTTCCAGGCGTTATGCTCAAAATCACGGATGAGCGGGCTGATACCGCCTTGAATGACGTTGTCACCCAAGAACATCACAAACGAAGAATCCCCAATAAAGGACTCCGAGATTTTTACGGCGTGCGCCAGCCCGTCTGGGCTTTCTTGCGGAATGTAGCTAATCTTCACGCCCCACGCGCTGCCGTCCTTGAGCGTGTCCATGATTTCTGGGGCGGTATGCCCCACCACCACGCCAATATCCACCACGCCTGCCTGCTGGATCGCTTCAATGACGCGCACAATCACAGGCTTGTTCGCCACAGGCATGAGCTGCTTGGCGCGGGTGTAGGTAAGGGGATAAAGGCGCGTACCTTTTCCGCCGCTTAAGATAAGAGCTTTCATGTTATCGCGTCCACGCTCCGTAGGTAACCATTTACACACGGCTATTGTGGGGGAAACAGGAGCGTTTTGCAAGCGTGTTCAATAGTCGAGCAGCAAACGGTGTTATAATGGGCGCAAAAGGCAACGTTGTGGAGGAGGAAGCGCATGCTTGCCCAGCCAGCCCTAACCGTCGCATTGTTCGACGAGTTCGCCATGCGCGAAGAGAACGCCGACAAACGCCTAGAATGGGTCGAAGGAGAGGTCGTCACCGTGCCGTCTAACAT
>CALIEB010000032.1 GCA_938022205.1 uncultured Anaerolineae bacterium
GCTGCTGCTTGAAGATGCCCCCGCCGGTTTTCTTGCTTATACCGTCGCCCAAGAGCAGCACCCCATTACCATCGAGCAGCTCGCGGAAGCCGCCACCATGCCAACGCTCATCATCTGGGGTGAGAACGATACATGGGTCAACATCCGCGTAGGCAACGCCATGAAAGAACGCTTGCCCAACGTGCGCATGGTTGTCTACCCCAACGTAGGACACCTGCCGATGGAAGAAAACACGGCACAATTCAACGCTGACCTCATCGCTTTCCTCGCTGAGTAAACAAAAAGGGCGCGCCTTCAACGGTACGCCCTTCTGATTTTCATGCAAAGCTGGGTCAGCTTTACGCCTCTTCGTCGGGCATCATCAAGGCGTGATATACATCAAACAGCAGCAAAAACGCGCCCTGCAGCATGATGCCCACCCCTGTGCCGAGTTTCCCGCCGTCGCCCTTATCCTCAGCGGCAAAACGGCGACCCCCCAACACGTAAAACACGTCAAGCAAAGCGTTAAACCACAATAGCTTGCGCAGATTAGCCGCCTCTTTGACTTTCACCTCAGGTAGTCCGGGGTTCTGATAGCTGTCGAGACGCTGCCGCGCCGCATGTTGCCCAAATAAGGCAATGAGCGCGTCGATTAGCCCCCAGCCGATAAACTGCCAACCGATGTTTTGCCAAAATTTGCTGCCGCGCATCATCAAAAATCCTAAGAGCGAGCTAATCAAGCCCCACTGAAACAACCGCTGACTTAAACGGTTTTGGAACTGCCAGATGTTCATGAGCCAACCTCAACAGGCTTATCCTTAATTAAACGAATAAGTGGGCGCATCAGCGCGTAACGCTCTAACATCAAAGCGCGCGATTGACTTTCTTCCGCAACGACCAACACCAAGCCGAAAATACTCAGCGTCGACACCATCAAGAAGAAAACGCCTTCTTCAATTGGCAGCACACCTAGCAAGTAAATGGGCAGCGACTGCTCGGCGTTAATCGTCCACGTGCCAGCTTGAATTGCCACTGCGTCCGTTGCGCTCAAGTAGACCGTCGCTAAAGCAATCGCCAGCGTTACCACGCGCCAATGCCGCAGCAGAATGTCCGCACCAAAAGCGCATTGGATACCAATTGGAATTAACGCCCAAGATAGCAAAAGCGCAAGATACGTCCACTCTGCGTACGCGCCGTCCACAAACGTAAGCAGCAACACTAGCACGCTGACCAGCCAAAGCACCCCCACGACGAGCGTGCTAAAAGCGCGCACGCGCAGCGCAAAGCGTGCATCCACCAGCGGCGCACCTAACGGCAGCAAGCGCATCAGCCATAGCGTCAGCAAGCACGCAAAAATCGGCAAAAGCACAAAAAACGTGTACTCTTCCACAGGCACATAGCCAAACACCAGCCCGGTCACCAAATCGGGGTCATACCACCACACCCGTGTTGCCACAAGATAGTTGTCCCAAGGCGTTGTGTAGGCAAAAGCCACCACACAAATCCCGATGATGACCACCCAGGCGCGGCGTGCCGAAAGCGCAGGTGGCAGCCACCGCCCACGTGCATAATCGCGCACGGTTACCCAGCTAAGTAGCGCGAGCGGAATACCAAGAAATAGCGCAAGAAACGCAAAGTACGTCATACAAATTTGACCTTTCTAGTGCTTCGCGGTGCGGCTAAGCCACCAGATGTACGGCAAACGCGATAGCTTGCCCAATGTGCTTAAGTGCGCGCGCCGCGTGAAAACGTCGTAGTCATGCGCTTCGATGTCGCAAAGAATTGCCTCATAGAGCTTAGCAGCCGCCGCAATCGCAAATCTGCCATCCGCGTCAAGCAACCGTATGCCAGCAAAAGATTCCGCGTAAAGCTGGCGATTGCGCGCAATTTGAAAGCGCATGAATGAACGCCAGCGTTCTGTCACCTTACCCGCCGCAATGTCCGCTTCGCTCAAATCAAACTGCGCCAGCTCATCCAGCGGCAGGTAAAGACGACCATTGCGCCAGTCTTCACCTACATCGCGCAAGATGTTGGTCATTTGCAGTGCAACGCCCAGTCGTATCGCGTACGGCATCGCACTTTCGTCACGAAAGCCTATCACCGACATCGCCATCAAACCCACCGTTGAGGCAACGCTATACGCATATTCCGCCAGTTCATCAAACGTGCGGTAGCGCGTTTGCACGACATCCCGAGCGCAGCCTTCAATCAGCTGCTTGGCGTAGCCGCGTGGAATGCCAAACCGTGCGCGCGCATCCGCCCACGCACGGCACACGTCATCGTCCTCACACGTGTGTGGCGACATCACTTTGGCTTCCCACGCCGATAGCTTCGCCAAGCGGTCGTCAGTCGGCTTCGCACAGTCAACAATGTCATCGGTCACACGGCAAAAGGCGTATAGCGCGCGTACTGCTTGACGCTTTTCCTTAGGTAGCAACCCCGAAGCCACGTAAAACGTCTTGCTGTGCTGGCGCGTAATCTCTGCACAGCGGTGATAAGCGCGCGCTAATGCCACAGCATCCGCGTC
Source organism: uncultured Anaerolineae bacterium (assembly GCA_938022205.1). Taxonomy (GTDB): domain Bacteria; phylum Chloroflexota; class Anaerolineae; order Aggregatilineales; family Phototrophicaceae; genus JANWYT01. The sequence continues at coordinate 2,507 of CALIEB010000032.1, forward strand.
GTTATATGCATGGTCTAGGTGCTTGTGGCTGTCAAAGGCTTCTTGGGCTGCCCCTAAAAGACGCTGTTCCCAAGATTGTGGTTTTCTGTGTGCCAAGCTCATAGGACTGGCTCCACTTTTGCTTGAGGCACGCGCACATTGTGAGGATTTGGCGCGTCACCAATCAAATTTTCGGCGATAATGGATGACGACAGCACGCCCGGCAGCCCAGCACCCGGGTGCGTACCTGCCCCTACAAAGTACAAGTTGTCAAACGCTTCCGAACGGTTGTGCGGGCGAAACCACGCCGATTGCGTCAAAATAGGCTGCACGCTAAACGCTGACCCCATACGGCTGTTCAAGTCGTTGCGGAAGTGCAGTGGGTCAATGTAATGCTCGGCAATGATATTTGCTTGCAAGTCGGGAAGATAGTTATCCTCCAAGAACTGCATAATCGCATCGCGATACGGCTTAGCAGCGCGTGTCCAATCCACGCCAGAGCCTAAATGCGGTACAGGCGACAGCACATAGAAGTTTTCGCAGCCTTCTGGCGCAATTGACGGGTCGGTAAGGCTTGGCATGTGCAAATAAAGCGAGAAATCTTGCGCAAGCTGCTGCTTGTTGAAGATGTCGTCAAGTAACCCCTTATAGCGTTCACCCAGTATGATGTTATGGTGCGCCAACCCAACATCGCGATATTGCTTCTTTGTGCCGAAGTAAATGACGAAAAGCGACATGCTGTAGCGCATGAGGCTCATCTTCGTGCGCGTGTAAAGGTTTTGCTTGCGCTTGTCAATCAGTTTTTCGTAGACAAAGCCAACGTCCGCATTAGCCACGACGTGGTCGGCTCGCTCGATGCTGCCGTCTTTCAGCCGTACACCCGTAACGCGCCGACCTTCCACAAGAATTTCGTCGACCTCCGTGCTGAGGCGTAACTTGCCGCCAATGTCCTCAAACAAGCGCACCATCGCGTTGACCAACGCACCTGTTCCGCCCAACACGTAGTGAATGCCCCACTCGCGCTCTAAGTAATGAATCATAGCGTAGATGCTGGGCGCATCAAACGGGTTGCCGCCAATCAAGAGTGGATGGAAAGAAAAACAGCGGCGCAAAAACTCGTTTTGCACGAACTTAGAGGCGTATTGATAAACGCTCAAGTAAGACTGCAGGCGGATTAAATCAGGGGCAACGCGCAGCATGTCCATGAAGCTAAGAAAGGGTTTATCTGCCAATTCGACGAAGCCTTTTTCGAAAATAGCTTTCGTCGTTGCCATAAATCGCTGGTAGCCTTCGCGGTCAGCAGGATTCCATTTGGCGATTTGGTCGAGGATAAACGCTTCGTCGCCGTTGTAGTCAAACGCCTTCTTGTTGTGGTCGAAGATACGATAGAACGGGTCACACGCCACAAACTGTACGTAGTCCTCACGACGCTTGCCCGCTGCCGCCCAAAGGTCATCAAACATGAAAGGGGCAGTAATCACGGTCGGACCGCCGTCAAACTTAAACCCGTTTATTTCATAGACATAGGCTCGTCCGCCCGGTTTGTCGCGCTTTTCGATAATCTCCACCTCATGACCGCGTGCGGCAAGGCGTATCGCCGCGCCTAAACCCCCAAAACCGCTGCCTATTACGATGACTTTTGACATTGCAACTCCCCTTGATTGAGTATGTTCCTGTTATGACCTAAACCTTATAAGGTTGAGTGAATCTTATATGAGAAGATAGTGAGCAACTTACAAATTGAGTTCGCCGCTCATGCCCGCCTCAACGTGCGCTAAAATTGCTTCCGCAACAACCTGCGGCTGCTTTGCGTCGCTCGGCAACTTAAGCGCAACCTTGTCCCAAAATGGTGTTTGCACGGCACCGGGGCGCACAAGCGTAAACTTATGCTTGCGGTTCTCCTTTTGCCAAATGGTCACCATTTCCTGCAAACCCGCCTTAGCCGCCGTGTACGCGCCCATGCGCAAAATACGGAGGTGGTCAAGATATGCGCCAATGTAAACACAGTGTCCGCCTTCGCGCATCACAGGCAAACTCTGGGCAGTTGCCCAAAACGCACCCGTGAGATTGGCTTGCAGCGTTTGCTGCCACGCTTGGCTAGAAAGGCTCTCTAGTTTCTCATAGACCACATCGCCAACCGCGTAAACCATGAGTGCGACCCCGTCACTCTCTTGCGCAACGCGCATGACCACATGCTCTAACGTGTGCGGACTGTTAAGGTCAAACGGTAGCGCAAAAGCTGCCTCCGCTGGCACCCGCTCTGTTTGCCGCGCTGCTCCAAACACACGCCAGTCGCGCGCTGCCAAAACGCGCACCAATGCCGCGCCAATCCCACCAGAAGCACCCCAGATTAAAGCATCTTGCATCGCGTGTCCTCTTTCCTGCCACTAAAATAACGTCATTCACCTTACATGCATCCCGTAAACCCTACCTAAAGTCCATTTAAGAATGTTGTGAGCATTTCTATGCTGCTAGCCGCTTATTTAAGTGCTGCTCATATAACCAAACTAGAATAAGCGTCATGACAATAAGCAGGAAGCGTATGGCTGAACTTACTTTCAATCACGCCTTCAAATCCCCCGAACATGAAGCCTTCTACGATGAAGGGTCAAACAGCGCAGCTGTTGTGCTAATACACGGTTTTCCGGGGTCGCCTGCTGAAATGCGCCCTATGGCAGAGCCTTTGCACGCGCTAGGGTTTACAGTACACGCGCCGCGCTTAGCGGGCTTTGGGGCAGACCTAGAAACGCTGCCCACGCGCCACCATAGCGAGTGGGTAGCCGACGTTGCAAACGCTGTGAAGCGCGTGCGTGAGGGACACAAACACGTGTACTTGGTCGGCACGTCGATGGGGGGTGCGCTTGCCATTCAAGCCGCCGCCCGTTTTGACATCGCGGGCATCGTGCTTTATGCTCCATTTTGGCGCGTTGAACATGTGCTTTGGTACGCCTTGCCGTTACTTAAAACGTTCGTGCCTCAGTTTAAGCCCTTTACAATCTTCAAGCCCAACTTCGACGACCCCAAAACCCGTGAGAGCATCGCGCGTTTTTTGCCTGAAGCAAACCTCGACGACCACGCCACGCGCCAGAGCATTCTTGACTTTAGCGTGTCTGTCAAGCTCTTCGACCAAATCCGCCAAGTTGGCTTGCAAGGATACGCTTACGCTCCGCGAGTGAAAGCCGCCGTCCGCGTCATTCAAGGTCTGCAAGATACGCTTGTGCTGCCTAGCAGCACCCGCCGCTATATCACACGCTTCACTGTTCCCGTTCAGTACGACGAAATCGACGGCGAACATAACCTGCTCGACACCGACGCGCCCAATTGGCACAAGGTGCGCGATTGGACATGTCAGTTTATTCACCATCACTACGAGAACTCATCATGAAAGAATTTGTTCAACGCACGCTCAACCCGGCTTGGTATCATGGACACGGCAAACGCGCACCATTCTTTGAAGGATGGTACTATAAGCTCGTCAATGCCGCAGAAGACAAACGCTTTGCCATTATTCCCGGCGTGTTCATTCACAAAAATGCCGCAGAGTCCCACGCGTTTATCCAAGTGTTAGATGGCATGGCGGGCAAAGCCACCTATCACAGCTACCCGACCGTTGACGCAAGCAAGAACAGCTTTGACCTGCGCATAGGCGGCAATCGCTTTCAACTCGAGCAAATCGACTTGGATATTGACGACGAACACGCGCAAATACAAGGCACACTGCGTTTTCACAACCTCAAAGCGTGGCATATTAGCCCGCTCTACGTGGGCTATATGGGCTGGTTCGCGTGGCTGCCTTTTCTCGAGTGCTATCACGGCGTGCTGAGCTTCGACCATGCTATCAGCGGCACGCTGCGCATTAACGGTGAAATCATCGACTTCACGGGCGGACGCGGCTATATAGAGAAGGATTGGGGCAAAAACTTCCCCAAAGGTTACGTGTGGATGCAAACCAATCACTTCGACGCGCAAGACACCTCCCTTACAGGTGCTATCGCTGTTGTGCCGATGCTTGGCTTCAAAATTGCTGGTTTCGCTGTTGCCCTATGGCACAAAGGCAAGCTGTACCCCTTTGCCACGTATAACGGCGCAAAAACCTCACGCTTCGCCGTCACCGATACAACCGTCGCGTGGACTGTCTACACCGCAAGACACGAACTTGTCGTTCAAGCTGAACGCGCTGATGGTGCGTTCCTCAAAAGTCCCGAGCGCGTTGCGATGATTACACGAGTAGACGAAACGCTCAAAGCCTCTGCACATGTTACGCTGAATCGCTTAGACGGCATGCGTAAATATACGCTGTTCGAAGGCACAGGACGCAACATGGGATTAGAAGTTATTGGCGACCTAAGGATGCTGCTGAAATGATAGCCACACTCAAACAAACTTTATCTAATAACCCGCAAGCACGCTTAGAGTATACGCTTATCGGAGCATGGCTGTTAGGTATGATTGCCCTCCCCATCAGCTACTGGGCAATTGGCGACAGTGCGATTGCACCCGCTATCACCCTTGCCGCTGTGCTGCAAGCTCTCGCCGCGTTTGTGGTTGTCGCTCATGCGTGGGGATGGGCGCAGGCGTGGCGCACGTTTGCGCTTGTCGCTGTCGTTACATGGGGCGCAGAAGCTGTTGGTTCAAAGACCGACTTCCCCTTCGGCGCGTATCACTACACCGACACCTTACAGCCACAACTTTTTGGCGTGCCAATGCTCATCCCCATCGCTTGGTTCATGCTGCTGCCTTCGGCGTGGGCTTTAGCACAAGCCATCTTGCGCCGTTGGACACGCCTGTCGCTAGCTATAGTCAGCGCGCTAGCTTTCACCGCGTGGGACTTATTTCTTGACCCGCAGATGGTCACATGGAACTTTTGGCAGTGGGAGCGCGTCGGCGAGTATTACGGCATTCCCCTAGAAAACTACGCGGGCTGGCTGCTGGTGAGCGGGCTTACCACCTATCTCATCAACCCGCGCCCGCTGCCTTTGCCGCAGCTCGCGCTCATCTATGCTTGCGTCTGGTGGCTGCAAAGTATGGGGCTAGCCTTCTTTTGGGGACAGCCTGCTCCTGCGTTTTGGGGATTTACCGCCATGCTGAGCGTTCTCATCGTGGCATATGTGCGTCAAAGAAAGGCGAACAAACCATGAGCTTCTTAGCTTACACGCTCTTGACTTATCTCATCGCGGCTATTCCCTACTCGTTGCTAATTGGCAAGCTGCGCTTTGGCGTTGACATTCGCCAGTACGGCGACGGCAACCCGGGCGCAACCAATGTCTACCGTGCCACCGGCAGCCGCTTATGGTACATCATAGCAGTCATCGCCGACGCGCTTAAAGGCACAGTGCCTGTTGGTTTTGCGTATTGGGTACTTGGTTGGCAAGGCTTAGAAATCGCCCCCATCGGCATTGCTGCCATCTGTGGGCATGCCTTTTCACCCTTCTTAGGGTTCAAGGGTGGCAAGTCTGTCGCCATCACAGGCGGTGTTTGGACAGCGATAACCATCTTTGAGCTACCGATTGTGATTGGCTTGATGCTGGCATACTGGTACAAGTCCATTCGTGAATCCGATTGGGTGGTGGTCGCCATGATGCTCAGCGTGCTGCTCTACCTGCTGCTCACACGTCCCAACTTGCCGCTGCTATTGCTTTGGCTGGGCAACTTTATCATCGTCTTGTTCAAGCATCGGCGTGGTCTACATCATCCGCCTACCTTTGTGCGCTGGCTACCCTTCTTACAAGCTGCCTAGCCTTATGCTCTACGCTTACATTTTTGTCAGCACCACCTTAATTGGCATGGCAGGCATCTTACTCACGAACGTGCTAGCCTTTCCACGCTTGCGACCCACCGCACAAGTTAAAGACGCGCCGCTTGTCTCTGTGCTTGTTCCCGCTCGCAATGAAGCTGCCGTTATCGCCACAACACTGCGCGGCATCCTCGCGCAAACATACACCAACATCGAAGTCGTGATGCTAGACGACCACTCTCAAGACGATACTTTCGCCATTGCACAAAGTATCGCTGCCCAAGACCCGCGCTTGCGCGTGCTGCGCGGTCTAACGCTACCCGTCGGGTGGTTGGGCAAGGCTTGGGCGTGCCAGCAGCTTGGGCAGGCAGCGCGCGGTGATGTGCTGGTCTTCGCAGATGCCGACACCGTTTGGCATCCTGAAGCCTTAAATGCCGTGATAAACGCCATGCAGACAACACGCGCCGACCTATACACTGTCTGGCCAACACAACAAACGCATACTTGGGCAGAACGGCTAGTTGTGCCACTGATGACCTTTGTCATCTTGAGCTACCTGCCCGTTCTGTTAGTTCACCACACACCTTTTGCCGTTTTTGCCGCCGCCAACGGACAGTTTATGGCTTGGCGCAAAGCCGCCTATCTGCGTGTAGGCGGGCATCAGCGCGTCGCCAACAACGTGCTAGACGACGTGACACTAGCGCGTTGTGCCAAAAAGCGCGGCTTAAGGCTACGCATGGCGGACGGCAGCGGATTGCTTGGCTGCCGCATGTATACCAATTGGACAAGCACCCGCGACGGTTTCGCCAAAAATATCTTGGCGGGCTATGGTAACAGCGTTATCGCGCTTGTTGTCGCCGCCGTCTTCCATTGGGTGGTGTTCCTTCTACCGTTCGTCGGTTTATTGGTTGATGGGTGGCGTGTGTGGTCGCTCACACTGCTGGTGCTGGCGATGTGCTTGCGCGCGCTGTCAGCAGCGTTCGCGCGCCAACGTGTGCTGGATGCCTTGCTCATGCCCGTCTCTGTGCTGCTCATGACACGCATCGCGGCGCAGGCTGTTTACTGGCATTTCAACGGCGGCGCACGCTGGAAAGGTCGCGTTATCACGACACATGCAAAGGAGCTAGCATGACGGTTTCTCCTCACGCTATCATCATTGGCGGCGGCATCGGTGGCTTAAGCACAGCCATACGCCTGCGTAGACGGGGCTGGCAAGTCACGCTCTATGAGAAAAACGCACAAGTGGGCGGGAAAATGAGTCAAATCACCCACGCGGGCTACCGCTGGGACACAGGACCGTCAGTTATCACGATGCGCCACGTCTTTGAGGAGCTTTTCGCCTTTGCCGGAGCAACACTCGAGGACTACCTTACTTTGCTACCGCTAAATCCACTTACGCGCTACTTCTACGCTGACGGCACGCGCCTTGACGCAAGCGCAGTGCTTGCAGAGATGGCGACTGCTATTGAGCGGCTTGAGCCGCGCGACGTTGAGGGTTACCTCGCTTATCTCGCCTACGCTGCGCGCATTCACCGCATCACGGGTGACGTGTTCATCTACAATCAGCCGCCAACTCTGCGCAGCTTTGCCCGCGTGCCTGTACACGAGTGGCTCAAAGCAGACCCGCTGCGCACGATGCAAGCGGCTATCGAGAGCTACGTGCGCTCGCCTTATCTGCGCCAGCTGCTCGGGCGTTTCGCCACTTACGTGGGCGGCAGCCCTTATCTCGCGCCCGCCACGCTCAATGTCATCGCACACGTCGAGCTTACGGGCGGCGTGTGGTATCCCAAAGGCGGCATTTACCAGATTGCGACAGCTCTGCAGAAGCTGGCGGAAAACTTGGGCGTGACCATACATGTCAATCACCCCATAACGCGCATTGTCACGCGCAACGGCAAAGCCATAGGCATCGTCGACCACAACGAACAGTTTGTTGCGGCGAACGCTGTCATCAGCAACCTCGACGTTGCCAACACCGTCAACACGCTGCTTGACAGCGAAGCAATGCCCACGCGATTAAGGCGACGCTTAAGCGACTACGCGCCCTCTTGTTCTGGGTTCATTATGCTGCTGGGGGTTGAAGGGCAAAGCTCGCAGCTAGCACATCACAACATCTTCTTCAGCACGGACTACAAGCGTGAGTTTGATGCCATTTTTCACACGCTTACACCCGCGCAGCAGCCCACACTTTACGCCTGCATCACGTGCAAAACCGACCCTGAACACGCGCCCACCAACCATGAGAACTGGTTTCTCATGGCAAACGCACCTGCTCTGTCACCACAAGTGGATTGGCAAACCTACCGCCAAACATACCGTGAGCTTGTTCTAGCACAGCTTAAACGCTATGGCATCGACCTAGCACCACGCATACGCGCCGAAATCGTCTTAACCCCACAAGAACTTGCTGAGATGAGCGGCGCATGGCGTGGCGCGCTCTATGGAGCATCGGCTAACAGCAAATGGACGACATTCCGTCGCCCACATAATCGCAGCAGCATTAAAGGCTTGTACTTCGTAGGCGGCACAACGCATCCGGGCGGCGGCGTGCCAATGGTCATGCTCTCCGCCAAAGTCACTGCTGACCTTGTTTGCCGCGACATGCCCGGTTAACTTTGTGGCGGGCGCGATGCCATCAGCAACGTTATCGTGCCTTTTTGTACGATTTTGTTCTCATGATTCACAACGCGCATAGCGAACACAACCGTCCCACCGCCCAAGCGACGCGCCTCTTGCTTGCTCTCTACAGTAAGCTCGGCGCGAATGGTGTCGCCAATCGCCACAGGCGCGCTAAACTTCATCTCAAGCTCACGAAACGCTAGCACCGTGCGCTCCAAAATGCCCAGCTGATAGGCTTGCCCAACGGCATAGCTCAGCGTTAACAGCCCGTGCGCAACGCGCTTGCCCATGAACGAGCCCTCTGCGTAGTGCGCGTCCGTGTGCATAGGATTATAGTCACCCGTTAGCCCGGCAAACTGCACAATATCAGATTCGGTAATGGTACGTCCACGTGTGACAACCTTCATGCCTACTTCAAAATCCTCAAAGTAATAGCCTTTGGGACCGTCTTCTAAAAATTGCAGCTTCATGGGCTTCTTCTCCTGCGGCGTGATTAATGACCTTTGATGATACGACCCAGATGTTGCACAAACAACTGCGTGTCCAACGGCTTTGGCAAATAACCGTCAAAGCCCGCACGACGCGCATCTTCTGCCACGCTCGCCGAATGATATGCCGTAATCGCGACCACAGGAATGTGCGCAAGACGTGGGTTCTGCCTAATCTTCGACAGCGTCTCCCAACCGTCCATTTCAGGCAGTGCCAAGTCCATCACAATTAGCGTTGGCATACCCGCATTTGTTTCTAAGAACCGAAGGCAATCGTTGCCGTCACGCGCCACGCTGACTTGCGCGCCGTGATGCTGCAAAATCTTAGAAACCATTTGTATACTGTCAAACTCATCTTCCACCACCAGAATATGCCAGTCTTTTGTCAGCATCGCATCCTCTATTACACCTTAAGATGACCGCAAGACGCTTTGGATTTCTTCCAAAAACGTGTTGATTCGAAAAGGTTTGGCAATATATCCGTTAAACCCCGCCTCTAACACGCGCTCCTTGTCACCCGACATGGCATGCGCGGTCAAGGCAATTACAGGAATTTGCGCAAGCTCCTGTTTCGCCTTAACCTTGCGTATCATCTCCCAACCGTCCATTTCCGGCATGGATAGGTCGAGCAAAATAAACGTCGGCTTAAAATCATCGAGAGCCGCTAATCCTTCTATGCCGTTACGCGCTACACGCACCGCCGCCCCATTGTACGATAGCACTTTTTGCGCCACACCGACGTTATCCGGTTCATCGTCAACAATGAGAACACACCACTCTTTCATGTTTTGACTAATCATTGTTCTTTATGCCCTTTCGTAAAACGTTCCTTTTCCTGCGCACTAGGCTCATTCAGCGGCAGCACCACAGTAAACGTTGACCCCTGTCCCAGTTGGCTTTGAACGCGAACATTCCCACCCATCATCAGCGTGAGCTTGCGCACAATTGAAAGCCCCAAGCCCGTGCCGCCTTGCTTGCGTTGAGAGCTGCTATCAACCTGACGAAACTCCTCAAAGATGGTCTCTTGCATGTGCGACGGAATACCTATGCCGCTATCTTCGACAATCAGCCGCCACGCATCTGCGCCGTGCTTGCGTACCAACAGTTTGACAAACCCCTTATCTGTGAATTTGATAGCGTTGGAGAGCAAGTTAATGACAACTTGTTTAATGCGCGCCGCATCACCGACCAGCACTTCAGGCAGTCGCTCATCCAAAGAAACCACGAACACCAACCCCTTTGCTTCGGCTAACCCTTTGGTTTGCGCAACAATTTCATCCAACCACTCCGAAACGCGAAACGGCTGGTGTAGAATGTCAAGCCGCCCCGATTCAATCTTAGAAATGTCCAAAATGTCGTTAATCAACTGCAGCAAATGCTCAGCGTTAATCAGCACACGCTCTTGATAGTCGTGCTGCTCGCTGTTCAACGCGCCCGTCATCCCCGCTAGCTGAATTTCCGTGTAGCCAATGATGGCGTTGAGTGGCGTGCGCAGTTCGTGCGAAATGGTCGCTAGGAACTGGCTTTTCAGGCGCGTCGCCTCTTCAGCCTCGCGCCGCGCTTGCGCTAACTCTTGGTTCGCCCTTAACAACGCCTCGTTCTGCTGGCGAATTTGCTCGGCAGCGTGCTGCGCATTGCGCTGTGCCATTGCCAAATGGTAGTTCGCAATCACCAGCTCCTGATTTTGGCTTTGTACCTTCTCTTCCGCCAACACGCGCTTGGTCACATCATTAGAAATGCCGACGTAGTGCGTCACCACGCCATCGTTGTAAATCGGCGCAACGCTCAGCTCATTGTAGAACATCGTGCCATCTTTACGATAATTGCGCAGCACGACCGTCACAGAACGTCGCTCTTTAATCGCCGTACGTATTGCCAAAACACCGGGCTGGTCGCGGTCACTCCCTTGTAAAAAGCGGCAGTTTCGCCCCACTGCCTCCGCCGCCGAATAGCCCGTAATTCTTTCGAACGCTGGGTTAACATAAATCAGCGGCATGTCATCTGCCTGTAAATCCGCGATGACAATGCTTGTCGGGCTGGCTTCAATAGCTTGATTGCGCAGCAGCAGCTGCAGCTCAATGCGCTTAGCTTCGGTCACATCACGAGTGACGCAATAAACGCGCCCTAGCTCGTCATCACGTCTCGCTGTCCAAGACAGCCAGCGCAAGCTGCCGTCTTTGCTCACGTAGCGGTTCTCAAATTGAATTTGCTGCTTCGTCGAACTAAACTCTTCTCCTATTCGACGTGTCTTTTCTAAATCGCCGGCGTAAACAAAGCGTTCATAATGTTGACCTACAATCTCGTCTACAGTATAACCAAGCGCAGTCGTCCATGCTTCGTTAACGCGCAAAAAGATGCCGTTGTAGTCAACAATGCTGAGCATGTCGGTGGAAAGATGGAAGAGCTGTTCAAATTCGTTGGTCATGCCGCGCACAATAGCATAACAAGATGTGTAAAAGATGAGACAAAGTGCGAAAAATGATGACTAAAAACGCAATTGGCGTACAAGGTGAGAACATCGCTGCCGCGCACCTCGTACAAGCAGGTTACAGGCTCATCGCGCGCAATTGGCACTGCCAGCAGGGCGAGCTAGACATCGTCGCCGAGAAAAACGGTCAGCTCATCTTCGTCGAGGTCAAAACCCGTCGCGGCGTAGTACCCGAAGACATTGCCACGAGTCTAACCGCCAAAAAGCGTGATAGGTTGCTGCGTGCCATCTACGCTTACCTTGACAAGCACAATGAGGACACAGAGGGCTGGCGTTTTGATTTTGTCACCGTCAGCCTGAACGCCCGTCAAAAGCCCGTCATTAACCACATGGAGAACGCGCTTGATTGGTAATTTACCGCTTGTGATTGTGCTAGGCGCGACAGCAACAGGCAAGACCGACTTCGCCATCGCCCTTGCGCAAGCACTCAACGGCGAAATTGTTGGCGCAGACAGCCGCCAAATCTACCGCTACATGGATATTGGCACAGCCAAGCCCAGCAAAGCCCAACGTGCCGCCGTGCCACACCACCTGATTGATGTCGTTGACCCTGACGCAACGCTTTCGCTCGCGGAATATCAAGACCAAGCCTACGCCGCTATCGCCGACATTCACGCGCGCGACAAGCTCCCGCTGCTCGTCGGCGGCACAGGACAATACCTTACCGCCATCGAAGAAGGTTGGTCAATTCCGCGCGTGCCGCCTCATCCCGACTTACGTGCTGAATTAGAAGCCTATGCCAGAGCGCACGGCGAGGATGCTCTACACCGCCGCCTGCGTGAGCTTGACCCAGAATATGCCGCCCGCACCCACCCCAACAACGTGCGCCGTGTCGTGCGCGCGCTCGAGGTCTGCTTGCTCAGCGGCAGCACGATGACCGAGCAGCAGCGCAAACGTCCACGTCCCTTTCGTATCTACCGTTTAGGGCTAACCATGCCGCGCACAGAACTCTACGAGCGTGCAAATGCCCGTGTCCTCGCCATGATGGCGCAAGGTTTTTTACCCGAAGTCGAAGGGTTACTAGCACGCGGCTATGCGCGCACACTGCCCGCTATGAGCGGCTTGGGCTATTTAGAGCTGTGCCAGCACCTGCTCGATGGGCTGCCGCTCGCTGACGCTATTGCGCGCACCCAATACAACACCCATGACTTTATTCGTCGCCAAGAGGTCTGGTTTAAGGGACATGATAACGGCATTTTGTGGCATAATAGCTTAGAGCTGCACGTAGACGACCACATCACCGCGTTAACGCGCTGGCTAAAGGAGTCTTAACTTGGCACTAGACTGGCTACGCCGCGAAGGCGATAGTTCCAACACCAATATTGGCATTGTGCTGCTGCTCATGCTGTTCGTCTTTGTCGGGCCCAGCGTGTTGCCCAGCCTGCTCGCACGCACCATCCCGTTCATTGACGAGGGCATTCCCTGCACACGCCTTCGCCAAGCAGAAGACCGCGCTAACCACCAATCCCTTATTGGGCGTAGCACACGCAATCCGCTCAACCTGCGCTTAGTCGTTGGCGATGTCCCTTTGTCACAAGACGGCGAGCTGCTCATTCGTCTCATTATCGAGAACAACACCATCGGCAGCGTGCCTATTGTCTTCGACGAGCGACAAATTATTGTAGGCGATGACCCTGCCAGCAGCGGCTTTGGGCTTATTTTCAATCCACCGACAGGGCTTTCGACAGGCGGTTTTCGCCAAACACAAGGCAATTTTATTCCTGAAGCCAGCATCCGCATCTTAGGACCCCGCCAACGTTGTGTTCATCGCATTAGTTTTCCGGGCAGCGTGCTGCCGCCCAGCTTGCTCAATGGCACAACCACAGTGCAAGCCTACTACCGCATCAACACAAGCGGTGCATTTGCACAAGGCGCGGGCATTTACCCCGACCAGGGCTTGGCGATTATCGCAGGTGGGTTCATCACATCGCCCCCGGTTACCATCCCTGCGCCAGCATCCAACGCACCCTAAGCAAACAGCGCGTTCTTGGTATATAATTAAGCGCAGAAGCTAGCGTTGACCAACTGTGAGGAAAGTGCGCTAATGTCACAACAGGAACACCCCATCATCGTAATTCTCGACGGGGATTTAGCTGCAAAACATTGGGTGCTTGACCGTCCAGAAATGACGCTAGGGCGCGAGGAAACCTGTGATATTGTCATCCCACACCGACAAATCTCTCGCCACCACCTCACGTTTAAGCAGGTACAAGGCGACCAGTACATCATCCAAGACCACAACAGCAAAAACGGCACATGGGTAAACGGCAACCGCCTCGAAGGCTCGCGTCCCCTTCACGATGGTGACGAAATTCACGTCGCGCTTATTGTGCGTCTGCGCTTTATCGGGTCAGGTATCACAGCTCCTGTGGCGCAAGAGCTGCCTGACGTTATCCCAACCACAAACGCTAGCAAGCGTCTCATCATCGACAGCGAAGCACGGCGCGTTTTTCTCAACGGCATCGAAGTCAACCCACCGCTCAGCTTGCCGCAATATCGGTTGCTCGAACTTCTCTACAACAATGCAGGACGCATTTGCACGCGCGACGAGGTGGTAGAGACAGTCTGGCCCGAAGCAATGGGCGAAGGCGTGAGCGAACAAGCTATCGACGCGCTTGTGCGTCGGCTGCGTGACCGCCTTGCTGAAATCGACCCACAAGGCCAATACGTCGTAACAGTGCGCGGGCATGGCTTTCGCCTTGACAACCCATCCCTATAATCACAACCGCCAAGACCAGCAAAAAATCAATGACGACACCTTCTCAAAAAATTCAATCCCCGCTTCCTGATGAGCTATGGCAGGAAGCACTTACACACTGTGGAACGAAAAAACGCAAGGGCGTAACATCCGTTGGCGACAGCTTGCGCGAACAGGTACAAGCCCACTCCTACCCGCTTAACGCTGCCCTCAATGTGTTAGGCGTGCGCAAAACGTCTCTCGAGCAAGCCCTTAAAGCAGAGCTTGTACAAGCCTTTGTCGACCCAGAAGGCATCACCCGCCTGTCCGTTGAAAGCGTCGATGCCATCGCCAACGACGCGCACAAACTTGAGGCGATTCATGCCTATGAGCGCGTCGACGTGGACGACATCGCCACGGTCTTACAGAGCGAAACGAGCAAAGTGCGCCGCCAACTGCAAGCGTTAAACATCAAACCGCACAAGCCCGAATGGCGTAGCATACGCGGCAAACTCGGCTTACCAGACACCTTAAAGCAGTTTCGTTTGCTGCTGCGTGAACGCCGCGAAGTCCGCGAGCGGCAAGCCAAGCAAGAACGCCAAGAACGCCGCCAAAGCCTCATCAAGCAGCGGCAAAGCGAACGCCAAGAACGCCGCGAACTGCGCGAGAAGCTCGTTAAAGCCTTTCCGACGTGGCGACATGATGGACGTGACCAGCAGGTTGTTTCGCTGCATGTCGGACCACCGAACAGCGGCAAAACCCACGATGCCTTGCTCGCGTTAGAAGATGCCGGCGAGGGGTGGTATCTTGCGCCGCTGCGCTTGCTTGCCTACGAAGTGTTTGACCGCCTCAACGCGCGCGGCACGCCGTGTAATTTGCTCACAGGCGAGGAGTTTATTCCCGTTGCTGGCGCACGCGTAACCGCCGCTACGATCGAAATGTTTAACGCCGAACGCAGCGGCGAATGCGTCATCATCGACGAGGCGCAAATGCTCGCAGACCCCGATCGCGGTTGGGCATGGACGCGCGCCCTGATGGAAGCGCAAGCTCCCGACATTCAAGTGATTGCTCCATATCACGCGCGCTATTTAGTCGAGCAGCTTTGCACGTCCGCTGGCATGACAGTTGACATCATCGAGCATCACCGCCTTGCCCCTATTCGCGTTGCCGACCGTCCTTTTGCGCTCAACAGTTTGCCGCCGCGCACTATTCTTATTGCCTTCTCGCGGCAAAATGTCCTTGACCTAAAAATGGCACTAGAAGAGCTTGGACGCAATGTGTCCATTATTTACGGCAGCCTTCCGCCTGAAGTACGCCGCAAGCAGTCGGACCGCTTCGCCAACGGTGAAACCGACATTTGTGTCGCAACTGATGCCGTGGGTATGGGCTTAAATTTACCTGCAGATGTCGTTTGTTTCTACGAAGTCGAGAAGTTTGACGGCAAGAACGTGCGGTTTCTCTCTTCGTCCGAAGTTCAACAAATCGGCGGACGCGCCGGACGCTATGGTTTCGCTGAAAGTGGCGTGGTCAGCGCGATTAACAAACATGACTTGCGCGTTGTGCGCGACCTTTTCTATGCGCCGCCCGCCGAGCTAACCCACGCGCGCGTTGCGCCAAGCGTCGACGACCTCAGCATGATACCGGGCACGCTCGCACAAAAGCTAGAAGTTTGGTCGCAGCTGCAGTCCATCCCGCCCAATTTGCGCGACAAAATCATGACCGCCAACATGGACGAACGCATCGAACTCGCCAAGATGCTCAGCGAAAACGAAGTCAACTATCTCGGGCTGCCGACGGCGATGCGGCTCATCAACGCGCCCACCAACAAAGCTAGCCGTGAGTACTGGCGCGAGTGTGCCACGTCGATTATCAGCGGCTACAAAATGCCGCTGCCAGAATTTCCGCCCACAGAAATTACCGACAGCCTTGACTTAGAAGCGACCGAAGCCGCTATTGCCAAAGCAGATATCTACCTTTGGCTGGCACGCCGCGAAGAATTTAGCCCTTACGGACCTGAACACGCCAGCGTGCGCGCTTTGCGCAACCAATGGTCTATCCGCATTGACGAAGCACTAGTCAACAAGCTCAACGCCATGCGCAAATGCCGCCAATGCGGCAAGGTGCTTAGCACAGGCTACCGCTATCGCATTTGCCCACGCTGCTACCGTGAACAATCACGCCGCTCGCAGTAACAAAAAGGCGAGCGGCTCTCCTCACCTTTTTGCCTCGCAAAAGCAAAACTAGGCTTCTGCAAACTCCAAATAATCTTGCGTCACCGCTTTTGTGCGGTCAACGCCAAGAATTTCCAGCATCTCGCGGATATAGCTTGCTTTAATCTCTGCGTCGCTCAATGACCACGTGCGCGCCTTAAGCTCGATATACAGGTCGCTCATCGCTGGTTTCAACAAGCGGTCGAGGTTAACGAAGAACAGCACGCCCTTGTAGAGAATGCGCCAACGACGGCGTTCCTTCTCCAAGATACGCTCAGATGCAGGCTGGAAATACTCACGATAAAACCGCAGCGGTTGCGTCGCCGGCGCAATAAAACGCGAGCGCGAAAGCAAAATCATGTCGCTGAACGTGCGCTCTTTGTCCATACTGGTATACGTCAAGCGCGTGCGCACTTGCGCAACGTCGTCCTTAGCGTCCAGGCGATAGTCCTCACGATAGCGCACACGTCCATAGCTTTCGTTGGCGAACAGGAAATAGGTGTCATACTGCTTATAATGTACTGTCCGGGCGACCTCGACAGCCTCGTGGTTGAGCAGCACCTCAACAATATCAGCGCGGTCAATCACCGCCTTAACCTGTACTTCAAAACTCTCAGCGCGTTCCACCCCTAAAGACACAGCGATGAGCTTGCTCAAAGGATTCTGTTCGCGAGCTTTCAAGAACGCCCCCACCTCTTGCGCGACCACCTGCGCCTCGTGCAACACACGCGCCTCGTCAATCGTCAACAACTCACGGTCGCGCATCAGCCAACGACCATGACAAATCGTGTGGCGCACGTCGGCACTTTTGGTAGCATACACCAGCTGAGAATACACCGCGTCTTCGTTCACGTCAAAATGAGGCGCGTTGTGGGCTGGGTTAGCATCCACCACAATCACGTCAGCAAACTTGCCGACCTCCAAACTGCCTGTGACCTGCTCCAAACGCAGCGCACGCGCGCCGTTACGTGTTGCCATTTGCAGTGCCGTGCGCGCCGGCACGGCGGTTGGGTCTGGGGGCGTAACTTTTGCCAAAAGAGCCGCCAACCGCATTTCTTCAAACATGTCAAGGTCATTGTTGCTAGCGGGACCATCGGTGCCAATCGCCACGTTGATGCCCATTGCTAGCATCTGTGCAACTGGCGCAATGCCGCTAGAGAGCTTGAGGTTTGCCGACGGGCAGTGCGCCACTGACACGTTATACTTGTGCATGATGCGCATTTCGTGTTCGTCAATATGCACGCAGTGCGCGGCAATCACGCGGTTTACGTCAAGCAATCCGATATCTTTCACCCAAGGCACTACCGTCTTGCCGTATTCGGCAAGGTTATCATCAACCTCGCGACGTGTTTCAGCAATGTGAATCATAATTGGCAAATTATACGCTAGTGCTAGGTCACGGCAGCGTTTTAGCGTTTCTTCTGTGTTAGAGTAAGGTGCATGCGGTGCAACCGTTGGGGTAATTAACGGATGCTCACGCCATTTCTCAATAAAATCGCGCGTATAAGCAAGGCTGTCCTCGTAGGTTTCCGCGTCAGGCGCAGGAAATTTCAAAATCGACTCACAAAGCAGCGCACGCAGACCCGCTTGAGCGGTTGCTTCGGCAATTTCAGCCTCAAAATAATACATATCGGCGAACGAAGTTACGCCACCGCGTATCATCTCTGCGCACGCCAGCGTTGTGCCTAAGCGGCAAAAATCCTCGCGAACAAACTCGCGTTCCACAGGCATAATGTAGCCCATCAGCCACACGTCCAAGCGCAAATCATCCGCCAAGCCCCGCAGCAGCGTCATCGGCACGTGCGTGTGCGCGTTGATTAAGCCGGGCAAAATGTACTGTCCCTCACAATTGACCAGCGTATCGCTGTGATATTCCGCTAAAACCGCTTCACGTGTGTCCACAGCCGCGATTTTATGCTCAACAATCGCAATCGCTCCGTCCCGCAGCACACGGTAATCTGCGTCCATCGTGACCACCGTCCCGCCACTTAGAATCATGTCAGCCTTTTTCAAGAGCTTCCCTCCCATTCTACATTGTCAAGGTCGCCAATTTGCGCGATTATAGCATTGTTATACCAATTAAGCATGACATATTGGCACGATTTTCATGAGGTCATAGGCACATGCCCATCTTGAGCAAACTTTTTAAAGCCATTCGCGCATCGTTTACAATGGTCGAAACAGGGCTGCTTGCTCTTTTTTTCGTCCAAGCCTTGCGCTACAGCATCGGTGGTATCTACAGCACGGTGTCCGCCGCTGTCGTGCAGTTCACCCAAACGAGCGCACTGACCGATGACCTCAACACGCTGTTGCCTATGCTAGGGGCAAGCCTCGCGCTGCCCTTGCTGACCCTGCTTATTGGGGGCATTCGCTGGAGCTTCGCGCTCTTCGCGCTGCTCATTGCCTTGTTTCGTTTGCTGATGGTCGCACCCGACACCTCTACCCCACTGCTGCCAAGCCTCGTGGTGGTCGCCGGTGGGTTCAGCTATATCGTGCTTATCGTCAGGCAGCGCGCCACTTTGCTACCCGTTTTCTTCATCGTAGGATTTGCACTCGACCAGGTATGGCGCGCCTACGGAAACACGTTGGACATATCGCTTAGTCGTGACTACTTCCCTATCCAAGTAGCACTTTCTACGCTCGTTGTGCTATTGAGCGTGATAAACGTGGCAAAGCCAATCCCTATAGCACGAGATTTGTCTGTAAACCACCCCTATGGTGCGCTGTCATTCACAAGCGCGCTAGCACTTGGCGCGTCGTGCTTCTTGCAGCTGTCGCTTTTCGCGCTGCCTAACGCGGTCGCCGGTCGTACCAGCGGTGATTATACACTGCTCGCCCCTGCGCTTATCGCAGCGACGCTCGCGCCGCTGCTGCCTTTCGTGCGCACGCAAGCCCGTCAACTTATCGCGCCTTTTGACAGCAGCACGCGCGGCTGGATTTGGCTAGTTTTTCTTGCGCTCTTGGTCATCATAGGCACACGCTTGTCCCAACTCACGTTAGGAAATGTCGTGTTACCTATCGGCGCGGTGACGCTCGTCATCGCGCAAACAGGCATCAGCTTGTTGTGGTGGTGGCTTGTGCGCCCACAAGGTGAACGCGAGTTCAATTTAAGCGGCTTGTGGATTGTGACAAGCATACTGCTGTTGGGTCTGTTCGTCGTGCTTGACTTGTTCACCTACGAGTATGCGTTTGTTGCCAGCACAGGCGACAGTGCTGGCGAAGTCTTCGCAACGCTGCTGCGCGGCATGCGCGGCATGGGACTCGGCGTTATCTTGCTGGCTCTCTTCATCGCCGCAATGCCTATGGTGCAGTCGACCCGCCGCATCCCTTGGCTTGGCGCGAGTTGGCAGCACAATGCCGCTGTGCTGTTCGTCGTGCTTGCCATGAGCGGCGCGGGAGCTTTTTTCGCGCGCCCCGTGCTGGTCATGCCTGCGCTTAACCTTACTGAGATGCGCGTCGGCACCTACAACATCAACAGCGGCTACAGTGCAACCTACACCTACGACCTGAACAGCATTGCTTTAAGCATCTTGGAGAGTGGCGTGCAGGTTGTCCTTCTCCAAGAGGTCGATGCAGGGCGACTAACTAGCTTTGGCGTTGACCAATCGCTTTGGCTAGCGCGGTTTTTAGGTATGGACAGACGTTTCTTTGCCACCAACGAAGGTTTGTTGGGCTTAGCGGTACTCTCGCGCGTTCCCATTGTCTATCACGACGGCACGCTTTTGCCTAGCGCAGACCAACAAACCGGCGTACAGCGCGTGCAAATTCAGCCCGACGAAGGTGTTATCACGCTCTATAACACCGCGTTGGGGTTGTTGCTGCAAGGCGAAAGCGTGGCGCAGCAAGAAGCTAACCAGCGTATACAACTTAACGCCTTGCTCGCGCTCATCGAACAACACGTTCAAAACGACTATGGCGGTATCTTGGGGCGTGCTGTGCTGGGTGGCACGTTCAACAACGTGCCGAACGCCCCACTGTTCCAATCCCTCAAAGCCACGCGCTTTGTCGACCCTTTTGAGGGTGCGTCGCTTGACCTTTCGGCAACGTACGTTTCGCCCTACGCGGGACGCGCTCGTGTCGATTACCTTTGGGTCTGGTCGGACATTCTGCGCTCAACGGGCAATGGGGTCATCCCAAGTGACGCTTCTGACCACCGCCTAGCGTTTGTCAGCCTTGAAATTCGTCGCTAGCCGACACATTTTCATGCAGCTGCGCCGCCGCATACGCCAGCACCTCTGGCGGCCATCCTTGCCGTTCCACCTTTTGCAAGGCATGCCGCGCAGAGGCTTGCGCAGCAGTGCGTTTGCTCTTGCCCTTACCTGAACCAATCACCCACTCCCCAATTAGCACCTCTGCCGTATACTCACGCTCATGCTCGGGACCCTCTGCTTCGACAACGCGATAGCTTGGCGTAATGCGTAACTCGGCTTGGCTGCGTTCCTGCAAAAGGCTGCGAGCATCCTTGTGCAGCGAGTTCGTCACAATGTGCTGCAATAGTTGCTCGAAAGCGGGCAAAAACACTCGCTGCACCGCATCGATGCCGCCGTCTAAATAAACCGCCCCCACCAGAGCTTCATAGGCACGGCATAACAACGTGTCCCGCTTTCGCCCACCGTTGGCTTCTTCTCCCCTGCCCATGCGTAAGTACGCACCTAAATCCAAGTCACGCGCCAATTTTGCCAGCGCGTCTGTGCGCACCATCGCTGACCTAAGTTGTGTTAGCTCCCCTTCGCCAGCGTGTTCAAAGTACAGGAAAATAAAGCGCGTGACCAAATACTCCAGCACGGCATCGCCCAAAAACTCAAGGCGTTCGTTGTCTCTCAACGGCATATCACTCTCGTTGAGATAAGAGCGATGGGTTAATGCTTCCAGCAAGTGGTCTTCACACTTGAAGTGATAACCTATTGCGTCTTGAAGTGCTTGTGGTGTGTGTGATGTCATAGCGCGCTTTCTGTTTTAATGCGGTACAGCTCTCATATGGTCGCCCTATTATAAGCGCGTAGCACGCGCTTGTCTTGTCTCTATCCATCGCTATAATGAGTGTTCACGCTTGTATACATCAGACGGAGCATCACACATTGGGCATTTTCAAACGCGGGCTAAGCAAAACACGGCAATCGTTCTTAGGTCGTTTGTCGCAGCTTTTCGGCAACACTACCATTGACGAAGACACATGGAGCGACATTGAAGCCACGCTCATTCAAGCGGATCTAGGGGTCGAAACCACTGAGACCATTCTAGAATACCTGCGCGAGGCTGTTCGCGAGGAAGGGCTGACGCGCTCGGAACAACTTTACACCGTGCTGCGGGAATCCCTTGAAAGCCTGTTAGAACCCCCACGTGAGCTAAACATCAACGGTCGTCCGCTGTCAATTATTCTCGTTGTCGGCGTAAACGGCTCCGGCAAGACAACTTCTATCGCCAAGCTAGCCCATCGCCTAAAACGCGCGGGACGCAAGGTCATGCTGTGTGCGGGTGACACGTTTCGCGCCGCTGCGATTGAGCAGCTGCAAAAATGGGGCGAGCGCATTGACGTGCCGGTCATCGCTAACAAAGCAGGCTCAGACCCGGGTGCTGTGGTGTTCGATGCCATCAATGCCGCTAAGTCACGCGGCATAGATGTGCTGATTATTGACACCGCAGGCAGGCTACACAATAACTACAACCTCATGCAAGAGCTTGTCAAAATCAGAAGCGTGATCGCCAAAGCCGTGCCGGGCGCACCGCACGAGGTTTTGTTGGTGATGGACGGCACAACGGGGCAAAACGCACTCAAACAGGGGCAAAAATTCGCCGAAGCTGCCAACGTCACTGGGCTGATTATCACCAAGCTCGACGGCACGAGCAAAGGCGGCATGATTTTCTCAATCCATAACGCACTTCACGTCCCCGTCCAGTTTATTGGTCTTGGTGAAGGCATCAACGATTTAGTCTACTTCAACCCAAAGAACTTTGTTGACAGCCTTTTTGACGACACAGACGAGTAAGCATGTTCGCTCGCTACCCACCAATCTCAAGTCCACAAAACCCCAAAGTCAAGCTAGCGCGACAGCTTCAAGAGAAAAAATACCGCCAGCTTGAAGGGTGCTTTGTCGTTGACTACGCCCGTGACTTGGCGCGTGCCTTGCAGGTGGGCTATAGCGTGCGCTATGTGCTGCGTTGCGACACGCTGCTTACGCCCGAAGCGCGCGAGATGCTTAACGGACTTGAGGCACAGCAGTATGCTGTTACCGCCGACGTGCTCGCCAAAGCGAGCTATCGCCAAAATCCTTCCGGCGTGGTCGCGGTGCTAGCACAAAAACCACTGCCCAAGCTGGCAGACTTTACGCCAAGCAAGCCGCTACTCGCCATCATCGGCTTAGAAAAGCCGGGCAACATCGGCGCACTTATGCGCACCGCCGATGCCAGTGGGTTTGAAGCTGTGCTGCTTGTGGACTGCGAAATTGACTTGTATAATCCGAACATCATTCGTGCTAGCACCGGTGCGTGCTTCTTAAATAACACTTTCGCGCTTTCTTCTGCACAGGCGTATGATTTTTTTACACAGCATGACTATCGCACCATTGCCGCGCATCTCGATGGCACGCGCTCGCTTTATGACATGTCGTTCACGGATAAGACTGCTATACTATTAGGCGCGGAAGACAGCGGTCTGCCGCCTTTTTGGACGCAGCAAAGCGCGCATCTGGTGAAAATTCCCATGCACGGCGTGCTGTCGGATTCGTTGAACGTTTCCGTGTCCGGAGCAATTTTCATGTACGAAGTGCTGCGCCAACGGCTTCATTCACCTGCCTAATTTCGGAACAACTGCACATGGAAAGCCTTATCAGCCAACTCAAACAACAACGCCAAAAAGTCAACGACTTGATGCGCCAGCTTGACATCGAGGGCAAAATCAACCAGATTGCCACCTTGCAAGAGCGCACCAGCGACCCGGCGTTTTGGCACGACCCGACCAACGCGCAAAAGCAAATGCAGCACATCGCCCGCCTTAAAGACCAGATTGCCCCTTGGCAAGAACTGTCACAGCGCATTGACGATACGTTGGAGCTGTTAACGCTTGGTGATGACATGTGGGAAGAACTTTCTCATGAAGCACAAAGCATTAGCCAGCAGCTCAACGTGATGTCCTTGCAAGCCCTGCTCTCGCAAAAACACGATAACGACAACGCCATCCTCGCCATTCACGCAGGTGCTGGTGGCGTGGACGCACAAGATTGGGCTGAAATGCTCGAACGCATGTACCTGCGTTGGATGGAGCAAAACGGCTACAAGGCGGAAATTATCGAGCGCAGCGAAGGTGAAGAGGCCGGCATCAAAAGCGTGACGATTAGCGTCAAAGGCAAGTATGCTTATGGCTACCTCAAAAGCGAGCGCGGCGTACACCGCCTTGTGCGGCTCAGCCCGTTCGATGCCGCCAACCGCCGCCACACATCTTTCGCCAAAGTCGAGCTTTGGCCCGACATTGAAGAGAACATCGACATCGAAGTAAACGAGAAAGACCTGCGCATCGACACCTATCGTGCCAGCGGCGCGGGTGGGCAAAACGTGCAAAAGAACGACACAGCGGTGCGCCTTACCCACTTGCCTACGGGCATTATTGTGCAGTGTCAAAACCAACGCAGCCAAGCACAAAACCGCGAACGCGCGCTGCAAATCCTCAAGGCAAAGCTCTATGAGATAGAGCGCAGCAAGCAGGACGCGGAAATTGCCTCGCTCAAAGGCGACAATGTGGACGCGGGATGGGGGCAGCAAATTCGTTCTTACGTGCTGCACCCTTATCAATTGGTTAAGGATATGCGCACAGGTTATGAAGTCGGCAACGCTACCGCAGTCCTCGACGGTCGTCTGAATGACTTCATGGAGAGCTACCTGCGCGCGACCATCAACCCGGACAAAGCTCTATGACGCGCTTGACAAAAAACCACAAAAGGCATAAGATGAAAGCGTAGTTGAAAAAACCCCATACTTCGTCACGTGGATAGCACTAGCCTTCAAACCGCTAGATGCTGTTTTGTTGTCTATTCTATAGACATTTTAACAAGCCCCCATTATTAGCGGTTTTAGCATAGAGGAGGAAACCTTGGAGGCTAAAGACTTTACCGCACTTCGCGTCAGCCTTGCATCCCCCCAAACCATTCGCTCATGGTCTTATGGGGAAGTCCTCAAACCCGAGACCATCAACTATCGCCGCCTTCGCCCCGAAAAAGACGGATTGTTCTGCGAGGCGATTTTTGGCCCCACACGTGATTGGCAGTGCTACTGCGGCAAGTATAAAAACATTCGCTACAAGGACATCATCTGCGACAAATGTGGCGTGCAAGTCACACGTGCTTCGGTGCGACGCGAACGTATGGGGCATATTGAACTTGCTGCGCCTGTTGCTCACGTTTGGTACACCCGCCGCGTGCCAAGCTATCTAGGCTTGCTGCTCGATGTCAGCCGCCGCAACCTCGATCGCGTGCTTTACTTCGCGCAATATGTGATTACGCACGTTGACGAAGAGATGCGCAACAAAGCCATCATGCGCATCCAAAAAGAACTCGAACAAAAAGAGCGTGAGCTTGGCGGAGACATTGAAGAACGCATTGCCGAGCTGCGTAGCAACCAGCAAAACCTCAGCAACCATTACGAAGCACGCGCCAGACAAATTAAAGAACATTACGAGAGCGAGTTTGAGCGCATCAGCGAGGCTGTCATCCGCGAGGCGCAGCTCCTGCAAGCCCGCATTGAGGCGCAGCTAGGGCAGCTGGCAACCAGAGACTACACACTGCCCAGTGTTGATAATGTCGTCATTGTGGCGCAATCTGAACTAATTAGCAACGACCATATCGCTCGCATGCAAGAGGTTGTCAATCAGCACCTCAGCAGCGTGCAAGCCAGTCTCGAAGAGAATCTTCGCCAAGAGTTAGAGCAGCTCGCTAGTGAGGTCGAGAGTAGCCAGAGCAACGTTAATGCTACGCTTGATGGGCATTTGGCAGAGCTAGACATGCGCCTACAAAACATCCGCCAAAGCGCAGAGAAGCAAATCAACGAGCTAAAAGACCTTGAAGTGCTTCAGTTCCTGTCAGACAACCGCTACCGTGAACTCAAAAGCCGCTACGGCAACGTGTTCCAAGCTAGCATGGGCGCAGAAGCCTTTTACGAGATTCTCAAGACCCTTGACCTTAACAAGATGTCCGAAGAACTCTGGCGCGAAGTACGCACCACCCGCTCAAAACAAAAGAAGAAAAAGGCAACCAAACGCCTGCGTGTGGTCGAAAGCCTGCGCAAAAGCAACAATCGCCCTGAGTGGATGATTCTCACCGTGCTACCGGTGATTCCGCCCGACTTGCGTCCTATGGTGCAGCTAGACGGCGGACGCTTTGCCACGAGTGACCTCAATGACCTGTATCGCCGCGTTATCAACCGCAACAACCGCCTCAAGCACTTGCTAGAGCTGGGTGCGCCGGATGTCATTGTGCGCAACGAAAAGCGCATGCTGCAAGAAGCCGTCGACAGCCTCATCGACAACAGCCAGCGCGGCAAAGCACTCAGCCGTCGCGGTCGCCGCGAGCTTAAGTCACTCAGCGACATGCTCAAAGGCAAAAAAGGTCGCTTCCGCCGCAACCTGCTAGGCAAGCGCGTCGACTACTCCGGGCGTTCGGTTATCGTCATCGGTCCGCGCCTTAAGCTGCACCAATGCGGTCTGCCAAAGACGATGGCATTAGAGCTTTACCGCCCCTTCGTCATTAGCCGCCTCGTTAAATATAACTACGCCAGCAACGTCAAAGGCGCAAAGCGCATCATCGAGCGCGAAAAGCCTGAAGTGTGGGAAATGCTCGAGCAAGTCATCAAAGAGCGTCCTGTGCTGCTCAATCGCGCCCCCACCCTACACCGTCTCGGCATCCAAGCCTTTGAACCGCAGCTGGTAGAAGGCAAAGCTATTCAAATTCACCCGCTCGTCTGCTCGGCGTTCAACGCGGACTTTGACGGCGACCAAATGGCAGTACATGTGCCGCTAAGTGAACGTGCCGTCGAAGAAGCGCGCACCTACATGCTCAGCACAAAAAACCTGCTTAAACCATCTGACGGTCAGCCTATCGTCGGTCCTGCTAAGGACATGGTGCTAGGCATTTACTACCTTACGCTCGACCCTTCGGCAGAAGTCGTCACGCTCACGAAGAATGTCGACAAGTTCCGCAAGCTGGCGGCTCTCAAAGACCCCGCCGTGCGCGTTGGTGTGGCATTCCGTTCTAACGGGTTCTACTTCACACAAAACCGCGACATTCATAACGTGCGCGTTTATTACGCTGAAGGTGGCGAAACTGGGCTTGAGCGCGCCGTCAACGCCTTGCTAAACGGCGAAGTCGACTGCTTGCTAGAAAACGTTCTCACTATCCGTAACTTCTTGAAGAAGAAACAGCTTCAAGACAACGTGAGCGTCGCCAACCTCAGCGAACGCCGCCTTGTTGTCGACCTTGACGAGGTCGAATACCTCTATGGCTTAGGGATTGTCGGGCTGCACACGCCCATCTTGCTTAGCAACTACTACAACGAACAGCCGCGTCCCGAGCATCCTGAGCCAACGACGGTTGGGCGCGCTATCTTTAACCGCATCCTGCCTGATGAAATTCGCTTCGTTAACGAAACGCTCGACAAAAAAGGCTTGCAAAAGCTGGTGGCACGCTGCTTCCAAGTGCTGCGCTCCGACCGCACGACTGAAATCGTTGACGCTATCAAGGACTACGGCTTCAAATACGCTACCATCAGCGGCACAACGATTGCCGTAAGCGACCTCACCATTCCGGAGGAACGCGACAAAATCTTACAGCAAGCCGAAGAGATTGTGGCGCGCGCCGAACGCGACTTCCGTCGCGGGCTAATGACCGACGACGAACGTTATCAGCTAACCGTTGACACGTGGAAAAACAGCAAAGACCGCCTCGAGGCTATCCTGCAACAGACGCTCAACCCGTTTGGACCAATTGCGGTCATGGCTATCAGCGGCTCGACTAAAGGCGGCTTTGGTCCGATTACGCAACTGGCTGGGATGCGCGGCTTAATGGCAGACCCCTCCGGGCGCATCATTGACCTGCCCATCCGCAGCCACTTCCGCGAGGGGCTGAACGCGCTAGAATACTTCATCTCCACGCACGGCGCACGCAAAGGGCTGGCAGACACCGCCTTGCGCACCGCCGACGCGGGCTACCTCACCCGCCGTCTAGTTGACGTTGCGCAAGATGTTATCGTGAATCGCATGGACTGCGGTGTCAAGCACGGGCTGGTTGTCCGCCGTTCCGACAACATCAAGAACCAAACCCTTGCAGAGCGCATCGAAGGACGCTGTGCCACGCACGACATCTACCACCCCGTAACGGGCGAGCTGCTGGTGGCACGCAACGAGATGATTAACGAAGTCACCAGCGAAATCATCGACAAAGCTGGCTTCAACGAGGTAGAAGTGCGCAGCCCGATGACCTGTGCGCTGATGCACGGTGTATGCGCCCTTTGCTACGGGCGCGATCTTGGCACGGGCGAGATGGTGCAAATCGGCACGGCTGTGGGTATTATCGCGGCGCAATCTATCGGTGAACCGGGCACCCAACTCACGCTGCGCACCTTCCACACCGGCGGCACAGCCAGCGCAAGCGGCGACATTACCAGCGGTTTGCCTCGCGTCGAAGAGCTTTTCGAGGCGCGTAGAAAGCCTAAAGGCGAATGCGTGATGGTTGATTACAGCGGCACGCTGCGCCTCAGCGAGCGCGAAGACGGCGTAAAAATCGCCACCATCGTCGACACAAAACTTTCTAGCCAGCAGTACACTATCCCCGACACCTACAAGATTGTCGTAGAAGATGGTACCTATGTGAAGAAAGGCGCGGTCATCGCTGAGGAGATTGACGGCGAAGGCAAGATACAAACCGAGCTGATGGGCGATGTTTATGTCGAAGACAACACCGTCTACATCCGCTATGAAGAGCGCACCGAACACGTCTACGAAATCCCTGCGAACGCGCGCTTGCTGCCGGGCATTGAAGACGGCATGCAAATTACCGCCGGCACCCAGCTCACAGAAGGCTCGCGCAACCCCCACCAGATTTTGCGCGTGCTAGGCGCAGAAGCAACGCAAATCTACCTGCTGCGTGAAATTCAAACCGTCTACCGCGATCAAGGCGTGACCATCGCGGACAAGCACTTTGAGATTATGATTCGCAAGATGCTTAGCAAAGTGCAAATCACGCGCAGCGGCGACAGCCACCTGCTGCCTGGTGACCTCATCGACCAGCGCGAACTGCTTGACATCAACGAACAGCTGCTCGCGCAAAGCCTTGAGCCTGCGGCAGGCGTGCCTATCTTGCTCGGTATCACCAAAGCCGCCCTTAGCACCGACAGCTTCTTGTCCGCTTCCAGCTTCCAACACACGATTAAAGTGCTAGCCGGTGCCGCTATCGAAGGCAAGGTTGACCCGCTGTACGGCTTGAAAGAAAACGTCATCATCGGCAAGCTCATCCCCGCTGGCACAGGCTTCTCGCACTATCAAGACCGCGAGAAAGTCGCCCCGCTTACTACACTGGAAGCGCAAGGCGCAATGGATGTCATCACCGAAGAAGAGTTCGACGACAACGACGACCTCTACAACTAAGCACATAAAAAAGCGCGTAGGATTTTCTACGCGCTTTTTTATACGGCTTGCCTTTTAGGGACGGTCACGCAGCGACTCATAAAGCGGACGCAAGCGCAGTCCGCCGTCGGGGAAACTGGGGACAAGCAAGCTATAGGCAGATTTTTCCGAGCGCGCCTCAATGCGTTCGGTGTTGGCAAAGTTAAGATTCCACAGCACCATCACCCCAATGTCAGCGCGTGATTGTCCAATCTCAAACGCTCTCAGCGTGTACTCGGCTTGTTGCGCGGGACTGTTAAAAGTCATCCACGCATCGGGCGGCTCTGTGGGAAAGTCTTCCCACGTCGCCCAACCAAATTCTGTCGCCCAAAGCTGCACATCCTTATGCCCGTTGCGATTCATAATCTCACGGTATTTGTTCAGCGTCTCCAAGAAAAAGAAGTGCGGGTTGTCGTCCCATCCACGCGAGTTATTACGCGCACAGCACAAGGCATCGGGCGGATTGCCCCAGCCATAAGGATGAACGCCTACAGCAATACCGTCACGCAGTTCGCCCAAGCCTGCGTCGTACATCTGCTGTAAGAATACAAAGTCGTCTACGCTGTCTTGCGAGCTGCCTGTAGGCGCAAGGCCCGCCGTAATCACAATGACGTTAGGGGCATTCTGGCGCAAAAATTGGTAGGCAGGGCGAAATAACTGCATATAGCCGCCGCCGTTAAACGGCAGCGCGCCTTGCCATTCGCGGCGGAAATTAGGCTCGTTCCAAATCTCAATGGCATCGATAAACTCAGGTTTGACGCGCTCGAGCAAAATCGCCAAAAAGCGCACCAAGTCTTGCGGGTCATCGGGCGGTCCGTCTTGGCTCTGCTGCGTGCGACGCGCCCACGCGGGTGCTTTTGTCACGCTGAGAATGGTCTTCAAGCCCACGCCTCTAGCGTACTGGACTTGCAGCTCAAACATGCGCATAATCGGGCTAATCTCATCAGGCGCATTAGGCTGCAGAAAAGACCAGTCGGCTTGAAATTTGACCCAACCAACACGCAGCTGCTGCGCCTGCCAGATGACCTGCTGATAGTTCTCTAAATCCACGTTGTAGTAGATTTGAATGCCCATACGGTTAGCATCCAACGATGGGCTAGGCACCACCACAGGCGGTGGCAAGGTTGCTAAAGGCGTGCTTGGCACAGCCGTCATCGGTTGCGCAGTAGGCACAATAAAAGACGGCGTGCTATCGGGTCCCAAAATAGACCCAATAAACTGTCCATCCCCAGCGATAGGCGTGCGTGTCGCATAAGGCGTAGCTGTTGGCGGCTCTGGCGTAGCTGTCGGAGGCGGTAAAGTTGGCGTGGGTTGCTCAGGCGTATTCGAGGCAGCTAGAGCAATAGCCTGTTCAGTGGCCTCCGCTGTTGCCGTGTGTGCAGGCGTTGGCGTGATGATTATCCTCACCGGTTCTTGCGGACGACAGGCTGCACCCAACACAACTATCACCCAAATCACTATTTTTCGCATGCTTTCGCCTTTTCTCTTGTGACGTGTCTAAGCAACATGCTATCACAAGGCAACACAAGATGCCATTGAATTTTACAATTCGTCACATTAGAACAAATAGGCTACTCTATTGACAAGATAGCGCATTACCTTCTACAATCTGCGCCATACGACACGCGAACCTTTAAGGAAGTTTCATGAGCATTGGTGACATCCAAAACGTCAACATCGAAAAAGAAATGCGAGATGCCTATCTCGACTATGCCATGAGCGTGATTATCTCGCGCGCGTTGCCCGATGCCCGCGATGGGTTGAAGCCCGTTCATCGCCGTATTCTCTACGCCATGCACGACATGGGCATTCGTCCCGACACCCCTTACAAAAAGAGCGCGCGCATTGTTGGTGAAGTGCTTGGCAAGTACCACCCGCACGGTGATGCCGCTGTCTACGACGCGATGGTGCGCCTTGCTCAAGATTTTTCCATGCGCTACATGCTCATCGACGGGCAAGGCAACTACGGCAGCATTGACGGCGACAGCGCAGCCGCCATGCGCTATACCGAAGCCCGCATTGCTCAATTAGGTCAAGAGCTGCTGTTTGACATTGAAAAAGAAACTGTCGATTTCGGCGAAAATTTTGACGGCACACTCAAAGAACCGATTGTGCTGCCAGCGAACGTGCCTAACTTGCTCATCAACGGTGCATCGGGCATCGCTGTCGGCATGTCTACCAACATTCCGCCGCACAATTTAAGCGAAATCGTCGACGCGCTGGTTTACATGCTCAGCCATTGGGCGCGCTTTGACGACATTACGGTGGAAGAGCTAATGCAGTTCGTCAAAGGTCCCGATTTCCCCACAGGGGGCGTGATTTACAGCCATCACGAAACTGAAAATGCGCAAAACCCCGTGCTGCAAGCCTACGCAACCGGGCGCGGAAAAATCACTGTGCGCGCCAAAGTCCATATCGAGGACATGGGGCGTGGCAAGTCGCGCATTATCGTCAGCGAGCTACCTTATCAGGTCAACAAAACGACGCTTATCGAGCGTATCGCCAGCCTCGTCAGCAGCGGCAAACTGGAGGGGCTTTCTGACCTTCGTGACGAATCTGACCGCCAAAATCCCGTGCGCCTTGTCATTGAGTTGCAGCGCGGCGTAGAAGCCGCTGAAGTACTAGCCAATCTGTTCAAGTATACGCCGCTGCAAGAGACCTTTAGCATCATCATGCTCGCTCTCGTTGACGGGCAGCCGCGCATGCTCACCCTCAAGCAAGCCCTCAAAGTCTACTTAGAGCATCGGCTTGAGATTGTCCGTCGTCGCAGCGAATACGACCTTGCCCGTGCGCGTGAGCGCGCCCACATTCTCGAGGGGTTGCTTAAGGCTATCGACCAGCTTGACCGCGTTATTGCGCTGATTCGCAAGTCACGCAATGCCGACGCGGCACGACAAGCCCTCATAGAGACACTTAGCATCAGCGAAGCGCAAGCACAAGCTATCCTAGACATGCAGCTACGCCGTCTTGCCGCCTTAGAAGCGCAAAAAATTCACGATGAGTATCAAGAGAAGCTCGCGCTTATCACCAAACTAGAGACACTGCTGCAAGACCCCAAAAAGATGCGCATGGTCATCGCGGAAGAACTAACGCTGGTTAAGCAAACGTTTGGCGACAAGCGGCGCACGGTCATCGCCGACAGCGTTGCCAGCAGCGATGCCTCTAACTTCCTTATGCCGGAAGAAGACACTTGGGTGACGCTCACCATAGACGGCAAAATCGCCCGCAGCTACGATGCCACACCGCCCAAAGTGCCGGCAACCAGCAAAAATCCACCCAAGCTCATCCTACAAACCAGCAGCGCGCAAATCCTTTACCTCTTCACCAGCAAAGGCTTGTGCGCCACCTTGCCCGTTCAACAGCTTCCGCAAGCGAACGAACCCGAAAGCGGCACAGCCTTTTACGACCTTTGCACGCTCAGCAAAGATGACCTCGTGACCGCCGCCGTTGCGCTGCCCATGAACGCCAACGCCGGCTACCTGTGCTTTGTCACCAGCGACGCACAAGTAAAACGCGTGCGTGTCGAAGACCTTCCAGGCGTTACCACCAAACCCTTTATCGTAATGAACGTTGGCGAAAGCGTCCTCATCAACGCCTTCTACACGGTCGGCGGGGGAGACATGCTGTTGGTTAGTTCGCAGGGGCAAGCCATACGCTTCAACGAAGAAGAGGTGCGTCCGACAGGCTTACCCGCCGGCGGTATGCGCGGCATGAAGCTCATGGGCGGACGCGACCGCATCGTTGGCGCAATGTCCGCTGTCAGCAACGGCTATGTCTGGAATATCACTGACGACGGGATTGCCAAAATCTCTGCACTAGACGAATACCCTACGCAAGGACGTGCAGGCGGTGGAGTCATTTCAATGCGCCTGCCAAACAGCAGCAAAGAAGTCGTGGCAGCTACGATTGGACGGCAAGATGACAACATTGTCGTGCTGACCAACAAAGCCAAGCCACTTTATATGCGTATTGGGCGCGCTGCGCTGCTGAAGCGCGGACGTGCCGGCGGTGAAAGCGTTATCGCCCTGCGTGAAGGCGAAGTTGTCGTGCACGTCGTGCCATACCAGCCTAAAATCACCTTAACGCCAAACTGTTAGGTCAACAAAAAAGCCCCTTTCAACAAGGGGCTTTGTATCGCCGGTATGCGAAGGCTTACTTGCCGTGCGAGCGTAGTGTGCGCTTAAAGATGTCGTCTTGCTCGTTGGCGAAACGGCTGCGCTTGTCGTTGCTACGCTTGCCCACACGGTCTTCCGATTGCATCTCTGCGCGGCGCAGCGCAAGCTGCATGGCGGTCGGCAGCTCGTCGTCGTTCTCCTGTGCCGCCAAATCAAGCGTGACATCTTCTTTCATGCTCAAGTCAATTTGGCGTTTCTTGCGGTTAAATTTAATCACGCGCACGCGAACCACATCACCGACCCGCACCACATCATCAGGCGACTGCACATAGCCATCCGCCATTTCCGAGATATGCACCATGCCCGGACGTTCTGCGCCAATGTCGACAAATGCGCCAAAACGCTCGATGCGCACAACTGTACCTTGATATGTTGCGCCTACATGAATGTCTTGCCATGGCAGCGACGGTGGCTTCACCATTGTTAGCGCAACACGCGCCTTTTCACGGTCGACCTTTAACACATATGTTTCAATCGCCTGCCCTTGCGTCATGACCTCTTCAATGTTGCGAAAGTCGGTCTTGCCGAGCTGCGAAATGTGCAGCAAAGCATCCTGCCCTACGCCAATGTCCACCAATGCCCCAGAGAGAATGAGGCGCGTTACCGTTCCCGTTACTGCCGTACCGGGACGCAAATCCGCAAAACTCTTGACAGCCTCAGCGTGTGTCTCGTTTGTCATGTGCTTTTTTCCTTTCTTTCACGTGTGTTTTGCTGACGCGGTTTTTCGCGTTTTTGGTTCAGTTTGTTTCCGCAGTCGCTTCTGGGGTGGCTTCTGCTGGGAGAGGTGTTACGTCAAACGCCCCATCTGCAAGCCGCGCCAACCGCCCGTAGCCACGCCAACGATAAAGGCTGCTACTCGTCAGCACGCCGCGCATGTCTTCCGCCGTCAGATAAATCGCGCCAATAATCTCGCTACTCGCGCTGATTTCTCCTTCGCTCAGACCCGCCGAAAACACGTACACGATAAGCGGCACGTCCGCAAAGACCACAGACACGAGAGCTTGGTCATCGGTCACACCTTCCGCTACAAAATACTGCGGTTCTCCGTAACGCGCCACCACTTCACCAAATGTCATTTGCGGTGCTAACAACGTCAGAATAGAGCTAACTTTTTGACCGTCAACGCTGTAAACGCGACAGCAGCGCAAGCCATCTTTTGCGCTAAAGTCGACAAGGCGCGCCTCTGTGTTATCGGGCGTGATGCGCTCCAAGTTCATAAAATCGGTGCTGTCTTCGACAATGGTCAGCGCGTCGCGCCACGTCGTTTCGCCGGGCGTAATGCCGCGCCAGCACGGTGCTTCACAGGGGTCGCCTGTTACCAAACTACGGTCTTTCAGAAACTTGTCATCGCGCAGCACAGGAGCGTTCGCGCATGCTGAAAGCCCAAGCGCGAGCAAAATCCCCAGCAAAATCACCTTGCGTAAACCCATCGTGTTTCTCTCTCCAAAAGCAGTGTCACAAGAGCCATAGTATAAACTACTGCTCTTGCTTATACCATACAGAGTTGGCTGCTAGCTACCTAATTGCCCTGCACAGTTAGCGTATACCCACCAATCGTGCCGCCGTAAATCGTGGCAAAGCGCGTAGCAACAATCAGGTAAACGCCCGTCTCTTGCAGCGTATAGTTGGCAATAAGCGCGTCACTACGATTGCCGGTAATCGTTGCCGCGTTGGCATCGTCGTTCTCAGCCACTTGCACGCCGGACGGGCTGATTAAAAACAGCTTAGTGTCCAACGTCGTGCTGTTCGCCGCCATGCTAATCGTGACTGTCTGCCCGGCACTGCCTTGCAGGGCGTACACGTCAAAAACATTGCTGTCGCTAATCGTTCCAGCCACAGGCACGTTCAGGTTGATAGGCTGCGGTGTTTTGTCCGCATACGGCACAGTGCTGCTGTCGTTGCTAGCATACCCGCCCAAACGCGCCACCGCTGTACGGTCAGGGTTTACCGTAAAGCTCAGGATATAGCGTTGGTCAGGTGTAGGACGCTGCCGTTCAACCGCCACAAGCTGCCCATCGACAATCACCACCAGCGTGAACTCCACCGGCGTTGTGTCCCCACATGGGTTCTGATACCACACCTCGACCTCATAGTTGCCGGGACGCAAAAGCCCGCTGCCCCAGTTGATATGCGAGTACGGTGTGCCTGTCATACGACGACAGTTTATGTTACCATTCACGAGCAAGCGTCCGCCGCTGTCAACCGCAGGGCGATCGTCGTAAACAGAGTCTCCCACAGGGTCGCGCACCAAAAGCTGCAAATCGGCGTTGGTTGACCAGGTCACGACAACTTGCAAGTCGCCAGCCGCAAGATTCAGGTTGGCAATCTCTTGCGGAATTGTCGCCGCTGCGCGCGCTAGCGTCAACTCAAACGTTCCTTCTGTTCCGCCAAAGTTCTTGCCGTAGCGCGTCGCCACCGCATAGTAAACACCTGCATTAGCAAGGCGCAAGTCGCGTACCTGTGAGTCGCGGCTATTGTTGGCATCGTCGTTAACAGCGACAAGATTGCCGTTGCTGTCGACAATTTGCAGAAGCGTATCTAAACTGCCACCGCGAGTGCCTTCCGTCACACGGTTCAGTGAGACGGTCACTAGCTCATTGGCTTCGACGCTGAACGCATAGACGTGATAAAACGTGTCGCCGTAGATAGCATTTCTCACAGGGCTGTTAAACGTCAAAGGTTGCGCACTTGCACGCAGGACATCAATAGGCGCGGGAATTTGATTCAGCGATGTTGGCGGATAAATGCCACCTGCTGCTAAGGTCGCGCTTGTGTCCGCATTGACACGGAAACTCGCCAGATACACGCTGTCGCTGTTCGGTTGCGGAGGCAGCAGCGTGCCTTGAATAGGTGCAAGGACTTGACCGTTTACAGTCACCGTCACCGTAAAGCTCACAGGCGCAGCGGCGTTATCACAAGGTTGGCGGTAGAAAACCAAAATCTCATAATTGCCAGTGAGCAAGAAACCGGGCTGCCACGTCGCTGTTTCCACAGGGTTGGGTGTAATAATCTGGCAGAAGCCGTTCACGTCAAAGCCAAACGTGCCGCCGTTGGGAATAGTACGGTTGTCCCAATACAACGAGTTCCCCAGCGGGTCGCGCACTTCAAGGTTCATATCCGCCGAAGAGTCCCAAGCAAGGCGCACCTCAATGCCGTTGGCTAGCAGCACTTGCTGCGGCTCGGCATAGGCAATTTCAGCCGCTGCCGCGCCCATTGGCGTGGGCTGCACGCCAAACGACGTGCCACCGCTATCAGCAGGGACAGCTGTTGGTTCCGCAGTCGGCGCGTCACCAAGCAAAAGCAGCTCAAACGCACGCTCACCCTCAAGTGCGCTGGTCGTAAACACCGTCGCGTAGTAGTTGCCGGTGCTAGGCAGCACAATAGCTTCAAGTCGTGCAGCCGCGCCAGCCTGTGCCACCGTTTGCCCGATAATCGTCCCTTGCGCGTCACTCACAAACAATCCAACCGCCACATCTGCCACAGGAGAAACTTGCAGCACAACACGTTCGCCCGCCACACCAACGAAGAAGTAGGTGCGCACGCGCGCCGCGTCATCCCATGCGCCAAGCACGGGCGTGCCACGTGTTAAAAGCTGTGGAGGCTCTTGCGCCTGAACACCCCAAAATGCCATCAAGACCATCGCGCTCGACAATAAAACCCAACGAAAAGCCTTCATACGTTTTCCCTCCTGACGTATGTCACGTGTTTCAGTTTAGAGGATTTCACTGGCAAATACCACACAAACAATCTGACGATTATTCGCCGTTCTCGGGGGATTCAGGCGTAGGCAATGCCGCTACAGGCACTTTCAACTCAACAAACGCTGTCGTGCCTTCGACAACCTGTACTTGTCGCACCACACGCTGCCCGTTGATTGTGGTAATCACGTCATAGCGTCCAACAGGAATGTCCGGCGCGGCAAAGTTTTCGCGCCAAATAGGGTCTGAGTTCACATCAAAGCCCGAGTTCAAAAACACGTAGGACGTGGTGGTCGTGGTGATAAGACCCGTTGCCCAGTTACGAATAGTAATGTCAGCATCGATGATAAAACGGTCGTTCTCGTCAACCACCCGCCCGGCAATCACGCCATGACCAACAAACGGCACCATCCACAAAATAGGGTTGTAGGTTGAGCCATAGCGATTTTGCCCCACACGCACTTCAAAATGGACGTGTGGACCCGAAACACGCCCAGAAATCCCCACTTGTCCAATGGGTTCGCCCGCCGCAACAACTTGTCCCACCTGCACAAACGACGCGGAAAGATGCGCATATAGCGTCCAAATTGGCAGCCCTTGATAGCCGAAATCATGCTCAATCACAATGACATTGCCGTAAGATGGCGAGTTCTGGAAAATATCAACGTTCTCTTGCCGTCCATCCGCTGACCAAATCACCGTGCCGCTGCCCGCCGCACGCACAATCTCCCCTATCGGATTGGGCATATCCACCCCATGATGCACACGCAGCGGATTTCCCTTGTCGCTGCCATCTGAGCCATACGGGTAGCTCTCCAAAATCCAGTTGCGCCCATTGCTGTCAATCGGTCGCCTTAGCCAATAGTGGTCACGTCCAAGCGGGTCACGCGAGAGCGGCGGAATCAGCGGCGGCGGTCGCCAATCCAACGGCGAGCGCGCCACAGCCTCCACGACAACCATCGTCGCTTGCGCGGTCGGCGGTGGCGAAGTCGGTGCTTGGGGCTGCGCAACGTCTTCGACACTGCTAGCAACATCGCCTGCCGCAATAGGCGACGCTGCTGGCACCACCACAGCAATCTGCGGCACGGTAGGCGCGAGGGTAGGCAGCGCAACCGTCGGCAAGGCAGTGCTGCTTAAGCCATCACGCAGCAGCACCGTTATTGGGTTGAGCGTCTCGGTAGGTGGCACTTGGGTCGGCACACCCAAAGCAGGAGGTGGCGCGGCTTGCTGCGCGTTGTAAAAGACCGCCGCACCAAAGACCGCCAGCATAATCCCTAGCGGCAGTAATGGTGACATGCCGCTACGCGCAGATGGGGAAGCACGCCGCATTGCTAGGACCCTCGTGCCGACGGCGTAGGCGCAAAGTTTATTATCTCACCCGAAGTGTAAATCTCTAGCATCGCGTCATACCAAGACAGCCCTTCAGATTTCACAAAAAGCCAGAAATTGCGCGACGCGACATTGCCGCGCCAATCGCTGCCAGAGGGATAGCGCAGCCAGCCATAATCTTCAGCGATGCGCGTCAAATCAACGTAATACCCGGCGGGAATTTGCGCACGCAGTCGCCCGCCTTGATTATAGGCTTCAACGTCGCCCTGGGTCGCGCTTAAGAAGTCCCAAGGCAGCCTACGTAACGGTTCACCAAGCTGACCAGACTGCGCATTTTCGTCCACACGCAAGTAAACGCGCCAGAACGTGTCAATGCCTATGTCCTCTCGAACTAACTCAATGCGCGGGGGAAAGCCCAAGAGGCTGCTGCGTTGAATAGCGAACGCGCGCCCCGTCATGTGCCAGCTGCGCCGTTCTTCGCCGGGCGAAGGTCGGCGTTCTAAGTCCCACCATGCATCGTCAAGCTGCGCCAGATAATCCACGCCCGACACGCGAAACACATGCGCTCGCAGCGCGTTAAACGAATCATTGACGCGGTCACTGAGCGACGCACGCGGAGCCTGCACGTCCAAAATAGACCCAAGTCGATACGGCGCACCCGTTTCGTAGCGCGTTACTTGCTCCTCAAACAAAGGCTCTACGCCAAGCGGTAGCCCGCCGCTGTTCAACAGCTGCGGTGGAATGGTGCGCTCCGACCAGCGCGGTTGCGTCGCGCCATAAGCTGCCGACAAAATTTGCGTCGGCGCGCTCTCTTCGCGTCCATACGGCACAGCGTAAAGATACGTTTGCGATTTGTCCAGCGCGTCAACCGCAAACAGCAAGCTCACGCCGTCCGGTGACCATGAAGGCGTACGCCCGAAACTCACAGCCACTGAAGGCGTGCCGCTTTCGACCGCCTGCACGAAGACTTTTTCGCTGCCCTGCTCCAACGCGCTAAACGCCAGCCAACGTCCATCGGGCGACCACGCTGGCGATTCCTCGTTGCGGGTGGGCGTGTTGGTCACGTTGCGCGTTTCCAGCGTGTCGAGGTCAAACACGTAAACATCTTGGTTGCCATCGCGCCACGACACAAAGGCAATTTTGCGCCCATCCGGCGACCACGCCGGCGCAAAATCCGCCGCTGGATGGTCGGTGATACGAATAGGCGCGGCAGAGCCGTCAATCGGCACCGCATAAATATCTAAGTTCTGCCCCTGATAGCTCTCATAAGCCAACCAAAGCCCATCAGGTGACCATGTGGGACCGCCCTGAAACGACAGGTCATAGGTAATGCGCGTCGTGTTCTGCGCGAGCAGCTCGTACACGTAAATTTCCCAATTGCCGTCGCGCCGCGAAGCGTACGCTAAGCGCGTGCCGTCCCAACTCCACGCGGGGTCACGCTCATCGCTCGCGTCGTTCGTCAAGCGAATTGGCACGCGGCTCGCAACGCTCATCAGCCATAAATCCGTTTGTCCGCGCTCACGCACGGTATAGGCAATTGTCCCGCCCGCACGCAGCGCGACCGGCACTTGCGTCGCAACTGGCACCGGAGTCGCCACCAAGACTAGCCCACCTGCATCAACCGTCGGCGCGGGTGCGTTGGTGTCGTTTGCTGCCAACAGCGCGCCACCTTCTGGGACTAACGGGCGTTCTAAGCTACGCGAGGGGTCGGTTGCCCACAGCAGCACCCCCACAACAGTCACACCTAGCCCAAGTACCAATAGGCTCAAGCGACGATTTTGCACCTTAAGCGGGTCTTCAACCAATTTCACGTCAACAGGTTGTGCCACCTTTGGGCGCGCCATGCTTGGCACCGCAGCTTTTAGAAAGCTACGAGTAGTAGTCTGAGCAGCTGTTCGCGTAAGTTGTGCGCCACGCTGGCTCACACTGCGCCCAACCGCAAGCGCACCGCGCGTACCCTGTATCAACAAGCGCAGCACAGCCCGCGCCCCACCAAACACGCGCAGCACGCCCAAACTTAGCAAGCGCAGTACGCCGCGCAGCAGCGACCAAACGCCGCTGATGAGCAACACAACCGCCGTGAGCGCGACACCCAAGAGCTGGCGGATGACGCGCAAAATGCCTTGCAACCCGCCACGGCTAAGCCTAACAGCCGTTTGTACAGCGTCGCTTAGCGCGTCTGCCAAGCTGCTTAACAGCTTGAAAAGCAACACGCCAAAACGGTCGGTTACGCGGTAAAGTCTCAGCAGCATGGAAAAACAGCCTAAAATGAGTTAGCATTCGTATTCAGGCGAATTGTACAGGCAAATCCTAGCGGTCGCAATGACACGCGCCGAATTCGTTACAAAATACCAACGTCTCAACAGACATTTTGCGCGATGCTGACTATAATAAGCCAAAGCGTCAACCGAATGGATTGGGAGAATGCCTCATGCGCTATCGTTTTATGAAGTTTTACGGGTTTGT
Organism: uncultured Anaerolineae bacterium; assembly: GCA_938022205.1. Taxonomy (GTDB): domain Bacteria; phylum Chloroflexota; class Anaerolineae; order Aggregatilineales; family Phototrophicaceae; genus JANWYT01. The sequence continues at coordinate 43,013 of CALIEB010000032.1, forward strand.
GTTGCTCATGCTTTCGCTTGTGCTGCCCACATTGGCTCAGGACAGCACCACGCACGTGGTGCAAAGCGGCGAGAATTTGTTTCGCATTGCGCTGCGCTACGGCATAGACATGAACACGCTAGCTCGCGCAAACAGCATTAGCGACCCTAAGCGCATTTTCGCTGGGCAAACTCTGGTCATTCCGGGCATCACCCCTGTGACCCATCCCGAAGAAGCCAGCAATCCCCTCGTCACGACAGCACCGATTGTCCACACAGTGCAGCGCGGCGAGACGTTAGCCATCATCGCGCGTCGCTACGGTGTCACGGTGGCACAAATTTTGAGCGGCAACGACATTCGCAATCCTGACCGAATTTTCGCCGGTCAGCAGCTTAACATTTGGGCTAGTGAACTTGCCGTGCCTATCACCGACGTACCGCCCCCAGCCAGCGCGTCAGAACCCGTCCCAGAAGCTCCCGCACCCACAGGTAGCGAAGTTATTCACGTGGTCGCACGTGGTGAATACCTTTCGCGCATCGCCCAACGCTATGGCGTGAGCTGGACAACCCTCGCGGAGGTCAATGGTATCACCGACCCAAAC
>CALIEB010000033.1 GCA_938022205.1 uncultured Anaerolineae bacterium
AACACACACAAAAAAAACAGCGCGGCAGAGCAAGTCTGTCGCGCTGTTGATGTTGGCACAACGAAAGGAGGAAAGGTTAGACGGTCACGCGGATGCCGGGTCCCATTGTTGAGGCGACCACCATGCGGCGCAGGTAAATGCCTTTTGCTGCGCTGGGCTTTTGGGCGCGCACCGCTTCTAAGGCGGCTTGCGCGTTTTCGATGAGCTTTTGCTCGTCGAAGCTGGCTTTGCCGATGGGCATGTGGACGTTGCCGGTCTTGTCATTGCGGAATTCGACGCGACCCGCCTTAAGCTCGTTGATAACGCGCGGAAGTTCGCCCGCTGGCACGACTGTTCCCGCTTTGGGGTTGGGCATTAAGCCGCGCGGACCGAGGATACGCGCCACGCGACCGACTTTCGCCATCATGCTTGGTACGGCGATGCTAGCATCAAATTCAAGCCAGCCGCCTTGAATTTTGGCGATAACTTCGTCGTCACCGATGAGGTCAGCACCGGCTTCTTGGGCGATTTTGGCATCTTCGCCCTCAGCGAAGACCAAGACGCGCACGGTGCGCCCCAAGCCATGCGGCAGCATCACGGTGCTGCGCACCTGCTGGTCGCTGTGGCGCGGGTCAATGCCCAGACGAAAGTGCAGCTCAAGCGTTTCGTCAAATTTGGCATTTGCCATTTGCTTTGCCATTCTAATGGCTTCTTCGAGCGGAAAGGTATCAGAGTGCTTGTATTTCTTAGCAAGCTCGAGATAACGTTTACCGTGTTTAGGCATAGCTTATCAACTCCTTGTGGTCGTAGCGGGCGGTTTGCGCCCTGCCACATAAAACGAACGGGTTATTCGACGATTTCCAGCCCCATTTGGCGGGCGGTGCCTTCGATTTGGCGCATCGCGGCTTCGATGTCGTTGGCGTTCATGTCGTCCTTCTTGATTTCAGCAATCTCGCGGATTTGCGAACGCTTGAGCGTGCCGACGGTCTGCGTGAGCGGGTTACTCGCGCCCTTTTGGATGCCTGCCGCCTTCATCAGCAAGAACGAAGTGGGCGGGCTTTTAAGCGCGAACTTAAACGAACCGTCTGTAAAGACGGTAATTTCGGCAGGAACAATTTCGCCTACGCGGTTAGCAGTGCGAGCGTTATATTCCTTGCAGAACTGCATCAGGTTGATGTTGTGTTGCGCCAGCGCAGGACCAATCGGCGGCGCAGGTGTGGCTTTGCCCGCGTTGATGGCGAGCTTCACCACCGCTTTAATCTTCTTTGCCATGTGCTTTCCTCACTTCTAAGCGTCCAAATGTTTTGCACAAAAGAGAGCGCGGTCGTGCGGCGCGCCCTCTTAGGATACACGTTTTGCTGGTGTACGGGAACGGCTAAACTTTCTCAACCCCAGTAAAGTCTAGCTCGACGGACGTTTCGCGCCCGAAGAAATCAACCATCACGCGCACCTTAGCGCGGTCAGCGTCAAGTGCTGCCACGCGCCCGATAAAATCGTTGAAGGGTCCGCCAATAATGCGCACCTTGTCGCCCACCTTAAAGTTCACCTTGAAGACGGGGCGGTCATCGTCCATTCTGTCCATGATTTGCTTGACTTCGTCAGGGCGCAGCGGCGTGGGGTCGTTGCCCATGCCGACGAAACCCGTCACGCCGGGCGTGTTGCGCACCACATACCATGAGTCTTCGTCCAACGCCATCTCAACGAGGATGTAGCCCGGAAAGACGCGCCGCTCAACCGTCTTGCGCTTGCCGTCTTTGACCTCAATCTCTTCTTCGGTGGGGATAATCACGTCAAAGATGCGGTCACGCATGCCCATCGTCTCGATGCGCTGCTCGATGGCGTGGCGCACCTTGTTCTCATAGCCGCTGTAACAGTGGATAACGTACCAAGCGCGCTCGGGCTTGCTATCGCTCGCTTTGCCCATGCCGTCGTCTAGCACGATGTTCATGCCGCTGTCGTCGTCTTCGCCGTCCATGTAAATCGGGTCGTCATCGCGGTTAGGGCGTGTGGGTTTGTTTTTGTCATTTGCCATTGCGGCGTTACTCCACTTAGCGGCGCATGCTCTTGCCTGCGCTGTTCTCACGACTGATGAGAACGTACGCGCCCACCGTGATTGCGCCGAACAGGACGATAAAGAACAGCGGCGCGTTTAGCCCAAAGGCGATAACTTGCCCCCAGAACAAGCTAATTGCGCCCATCATCAACGAAAAGAACACCAGCGTCATCAGGACGATGCGCGTTAGGCGCACGATGTCCTCGCGGGTGGGCCACGTCACCTTGTCCAGCTCGCTGCGCACCTCGCTTAAGTAATCCATCAGGTTGTACAGTGGGCGGGTGAGGGCGTTACCGCGTACTTGCTCGGGTTGGCTGCGGCGACCGGGCGTAGCACGCCCCTTGCCTTGCGCCACTTGCGCTTCTTCTTCTGCGGCCTTTTTCTCTGCGCGCTGTTTGCGGCTCGTCACGGCTTTTTCACTCATGGTCTCCGTCTTCCTCAACAACTTCTCGGATGATGATGTGTGCTGGCAAGATAACTGAAAACACCGCCAACGGGGGCGGTGTTGCGTCCTGCCAAACAGGGGTGGAGAGATTCGAACTCCCGACCAACGGTTTTGGAGACCGCTACTCTGCCAGCTGAGCTACACCCCTTCGCAAATGAGACGAGCTTATTTCGTCTCTTTATAGACCACGTGCTTGCGCACAATGGGGTCATACTTCTTGAGTTCGATGCGCGCTGTGGTGTTGCGGCGGTTCTTGAACGTGTAGTACATGTGACCGCTTGCGCTGCTGCGCAGCTTTACCAGAACACGATTGCCTTTCTTAGCCATGCTTACCTCGTCTTCTTTTGACCAACAAAACCGGAAAAAGAGCCTCCCATGGGAATTGAACCCATGACCACTTTCTTACCAAGAAAGTGCTCTACCTCTGAGCTAGGGAGGCAAGAAGTGGGCCGGGCAGGACTCGAACCTGCGAAGGCTCCCGCCAAGGGATTTACAGTCCCCCCCCTTTGCCGCTCGGGACACCGACCCATTTGTATGGTGTTGTTAAAAAAGCCCCTTGCAGGACTTCTAGAGCCTTTGCTCGGGATTGAACCGAGGACCGACCGCTTACAAGGCGGTTGCTCTACCACTGAGCTACAAAGGCACAATTAGTAACTTTCACCATTGGCATAACGCCGCCTTCGGGTAAGTTTGCGCCTACTGTAACGACCTGCTCGCGTTCCCTTGCCTTTATAAGTCTCTGTTTGCGCATGACAGTTCGGACACAACAGACGCAAGTTGGAAGCGTCGTTATTATCAGGGTTGCCGTCAATGTGGTCAAGATCGAGCGGAATTGGTTGACCTCGCCATTCACTGAGCAAACAGACTTCGCAATGATGCCCACGTTCACGCAGCAAAATGAGCTTTCGGCTGCGGTCTGTGCGCACTTCAGCAAGTGTTCGCGCTGCGATGCTGTTGTAGATGTGACTATCTGCGCACGCCTTGCAATATTTGTTCACGCGGTTTTCTTTTATCTGCCCGCAACTAGGGCAAATTTCAGCGCGTGTTCGCGGTTTACGAGTAACGCCTCTATTTGTGATGCAGCACAATGCTGGTCACAAAACTTGTTGTGACGCTTCTCATAGGGCAACCTTTCATAGCAGAACGCACAATGACGCGGCTTCAGTTCATAGCGTTGGCGTGCCTTCTGATGCTGCGTGTAGCCGCTTTTTTGCTTGGGCGTGAGCTTGTCATCGTCCATCTCAACCTCATCAACTTGTTAACCTACAGCGTGTTCACATTCTAAGGGCAACACGCGCGTTTGTCAATTGTCTTTTGTGATGGGAGTGTCTAAATTCGAACAGACAAAAAGTCTCGGATATGGGCTGGATAGCGCGGATGCTGGTGCTTGTACAACTGGCGGGCATTCCAGGCAAAAATAAACAAGCGAACGGATGCCTGCAAAGCCTCAATCGAACGCGAAAAACAACGGGAAGCACGTGCCAGACGCGCCAGATAATGTCGCAACTCAGCATTATCGCCTTCGACGGAATAAGTTTGGCTTTTGTCGGTCA
>CALIEB010000034.1 GCA_938022205.1 uncultured Anaerolineae bacterium
GTGAAATGCTGTTGCTTGTGTGAAGCTATCGCGTCGCTGAGCAAACGGCGCGTCAAAGTATTCGACAGGAATGTAAGCAGGTGTATTACCTGCCCAAACGCCTGCCAGAACATCGCCACCGCAATCGGGATAGCGGTTTTCCAAGAACACCGAGTCATCGACAATTTCGCGCACAATGAACGGGTTTTCTACTGTCAACACCTCTTTCCAAATGTTGTAATAATACGTTTCTAGCCAAAGGTACTTAGCTTTGGGAATACTGTAGGTATCAAACGGAGTGTTGTACCACCACCAACTAACACCTATGCCAACAGGCAGTGTTGTGAGACGGCTGTCGTATAAGCGCGCATCCAATGCCACTGTGTTACACCATACAGGTGCGGCTAGGTCGTAGGCAAACGGCGTTTGCAACACAACCACAGGTTCAGCTTGGAACTCCGTCGCCGCTTGTTCAGCATAAGCAACAAAAAAGAGCGGCATGCTGACCAGAGCATATACTAGCATGGCACGCCACCAAGCACGTTTGTCCAGAAGCACCCACACGACAAACATAAGCAACAAAGGCATTGCAAAGAAACGCCCAAAGTTGTTATAGGAATAGCTTGTAAAGCCCAGTATAAAACTGAAACCTAGTAAGTAAAAACTTAACCATGCAACAAAGTCAAAGCGGTTTCGAGCAATCTGTCTCCCTGATAATATCAAAATCCCACCCACAAATAGTGTGAAAAACGTATTAAGGCTGTTGAAATACAGCACTAACAAGCCTCTGATGCCGCTGTATACAAACTTTAATACAAGTTCAATGCCCACTGGCAGCGAAACGCGAAACCCTTCTAACACGGTAATAATGCTGTTTGCGCCGGGCGAGGCAATCAGTCCATAAACGCGCAATGCTAGCAACACAAACACACCTGTCGCAACCACGCTCAGCAACCCGCGCCGCTGCCATGACCAATGTGGCGGTAGTGCTAGCCACAACACAGGCAGCAGCACTATCGCCCACCAAAAGCGCAGCAAGCTGGCAACCGTTAACAGCAGCAAGCAGGCAGCAAACTCCCACGCTAACAGTCGACCGCGCTTTAGTCCGCGTACTAAGAAGCCACCTAACACCAACGCAATGCCGAAATGCAACGGCTCCTGCATCGCAATAGGCAGATAGAGCAATAGTATCGGAAAACATGCCACACCGACCGCCAGCACGCCCATCTGGCGCAACGTAGGGCGCGTGAGTGCAATGCAAAGCAATAGCGCAAGCGCAATCACAACGTGATGGGTGATGGGGATAAACGCTTCGTGCCAGCCGAACAGACGCGCCAGCGTGCCGTAGAGCATGGGATAGACAAAGCCGTGCACGTCATAGCACCCAATGGCAGGCACGTTTTCCATCAACACAAAGCAGCCGTTGTTAAAACCGACGCTAGCAAAGGCACGGGTTTGTAGCCAATAGCCTGCCGCATCGTTATTTTTGTTGGGCAAATAGCTTGTAAGCGGCTGCTGGGCAAAGAGCGCGAGCAACAGCAAGCTAACAAGCACTGGCGACAACGCAGCCGCCAGTGCATACGCCCAATATAATTTGTGTTTTTCTGGCATAGGCTAGAAGCCCATCTCCCGACCGATGAGGTCTTTCATGATTTCGTTCGTGCCGCCGCCAATGGGGCCCCAACGCATGTCCAGCCACGCCTGCGCGATGGGATATTCCAGCATGTAGCCATAGCCACCGTGCAATTGAAGGCACTGGTCAACCACGCGCCGCTGCAGGTCGGTTGCCCACCACTTCGCCATTGCCGCCTCGCTTGCGGTCAGCTTTTTCGCGTTGTGGGCTTCGACGCAGCGGTCGATAAACACCTGCCCAATGGTAATTTCGGTCTTCATCTCCGCCAGCTTAAAGCGGTTATGCTGGAATTTGCCAATCTCGCGCCCGAATGCTTTACGCTCGTGACAGTACTGGATTGTCCACTCCAGCGCGGCACTGGCGGCAGCTAGCGCGCCGACCGCAATCACCAGCCGCTCTTGTGCCAGCTGCTGCATGAGATAGTAGAAGCCGTGACCTTCCTCGCCGATGCGATTTTCCACAGGCACGCGCACGTCCTCAAAGAACAGCTCGGCAGTATCTTGCGCGTGCCAGCCCACTTTGTCAAGGTTGCGTCCACGCGCAAAACCTTCCATGCCGCGTTCAACAACCAACAGGCTTACGCCGCTGTGCGTCTTGCTGGGGTCGGTCTTGCACGCCACGATGACCAAATCAGCGTTGATACCGTTGGTGATAAAGGTTTTCGCGCCGTTCAGCACGTAGTAATCGCCCTCACGGCGTGCGTGCGTGCGCATGTTGGCAAGGTCGCTGCCGCCGCTTGGCTCGGTCATGGCGATGGCTAAAATGGCTTCGCCCCTGACAATTTTAGGAAACCACCGCTGCTTTTGCTCTTCACTGCCGTAATGCTTGATGTAGGGCGCGGCAACGTCGTTGTGCAAGCCAAAGCCCGGTCCAGTGCAGTTGGCACGGGTAAAGGCTTCCGTCATCACGACGCTGTAGCGAAAGTCGTCCACGCCACCGCCGCCGTACTGCTCGGGAATGTCCATGCCTAAGAAGCCCGCTTCGCCTGCTTTCAGCCACAAGTCGCGCGGCACAATACCGTCGCGCTCCCACTGCTTGTGGAAGGGCGCGACGTGCCGCTCGATGAACTGCTGCACGCTGGCGCGAAACATCTCATGCTCGGGTTCAAATAGCGTTCTTTCCATGATGAAACTCCTACGTTGTCACGTCTTTTTGGTAAAAGCGGTATGTTTTGTAAATTTTGTTGCCCAGCTTGCTGGCAATGCTGATGAGTTTGTTCGTCTGCAAAATCCAGCCGGAGTCCATGTATTGATAGCGCGAAGGCAGCGCAGACTCCATGATAGCCAGCAGCAGTGCCAGCTCAACGCCCTTCTCGCGGTGTTCTTTGACGACACCCATCAGCGGCAGACGCGCGCTGCGAATGCTGCGGACGATTTTCCAGTGCCAAAGCACGCCCAAGAGCGTGAAAATTTCCGGAACACGGGGGTGCGGGCGCACGCGCGCTAACGCTTCGTTGAGATTGGGGATAGCGAGCGCGAAACCCACAGGCACACCCTCATGCTCGGCAAAAAAGGCAAACTTGGGGTCAACAAACATGCCCAAGCTCGCGACCAGCGCATCAAGCTCGCGGTCGGTCATCGGCACAAAGCCCCAATTGTCGTGCCACGCGGCGTTGTAAATGTCGCGGAATTTAGCGAACTCTTCGCGGCGGCGCGCCATGTCGAGGGGACGGATGCGAATGCCGCTGCGTGTCATGGCGCGTTCAGACGTTTTCTTGAGGCGTTCGTGTGCGTTGGCTTCCTCGATTAAGGCACGGTCAAAATACAAGCTGTAAATGTCCATCACCTTGCTAAAACCCGCGCTCTCAATGAGAGCTTGATAATAAGGCGGGTTGTACGGCATAAGGACAACGGGGGGGCTAAAGTTATCTACCAACAAGCCGCATTCCTCGTGCGTGGTGAAGCTCTGCGGACCGCGCAGCACTTTGTAGCCACGCGCACGCGCCCAGTCTTGCGCTGTCTTGAGCAGCGCGTGCGCTACTTGCGGGTCATCGGGGCTTTCGAACATGCCGAACCAACACACTTGCTCGTTAGCATGGGCGTTGTGGCGATGATTGACAAACGCGGCAATCGTGCCGACTACCTCATTGCCGCGCCACGCCAAGAAATAATCGCCCTCCATATACTCCCATGCCGGATTTTTGCGCTTGTCGAGCAAATCGCGTCGCTGTGAGACCAACGGCGCAATCCAATTAGGGTCATCCTTGTAATGCTGCCAAGGAAACTCTAAGAAGCGTTTGTGGTCTTGTGGCGTGGCGACAGGTCGCACGATAACGTGAGGCATAACGTCCCTCTTGGTGAGTGTTAAAAACGACTTGCTTCTAAGGCCTCAGTGAGTAACGCACGAGTAAGAACCGTGTAGGTTTCGGCGAGGCGTTCGCGAGCGTGACGGTTGGCTCGGTTGAAACGGCGAGCGATGCGTGCATATTTACGCTTTATGGCAGCGTGCTGGCTGACTGGCGCGTTAAATAGTGCAGCTTCAACATAAGGTTGCCCAAGTAAGTCATCACAAACCTCGAACCCTTCACTGCGCAGCAAAAAGCGCAATAAAGCGGGTGTATATACCATAACATGCCCGTAACTGGCGTAAAACGGCTGCTCAAGGTCAACAGTGGGGTGATAGTCTAGCGGGATTTCGATGATCTGAAGATGCGAAACCCGCTTCATCTCGCGCAGAAGCTGGCGTGGAAACTCAACATGTTCTAACACATGCGACAAAATCACAAGGTCAAAACTCTCATCCGCGAAAGGCAAACGATAGCCGTCAAAAGTTTCGACAAGGCGCATCTGTGGGATAGCGCGTGCTTTTATACGCTCAACGCCGCTTTGAGAAATTTCTAGCGCATAATATGCCGTGCCAAAGCCCGCTTGTGAGAGATGCGCTAGAATAGCCCCTTCGCCTGCACCCACCTCGAGAATGGTGCGCGGGGCAATGCCGTTGCGCTGGCAGAGCGTGAGAATATGCTCTGCTTTGTGCTTACCGCCTAACTCGCGCCATGCGGATTTGTCGGCAGTATATTGGTGGTGATACTCCTCTTGTAAATCAGGATGAACCCCAATCTGCAGCGCAGGGCGTTCGCTGTAGGCAGGTGTGGGAGCTTCTGCAGGCAGTGTTAGATGCGGGCGCGGGGGCGTAAAAGGGCGCGGCAGTCCCACGTCTAAGAACCTATAGCCCACTTCGCGTAAAGCCTGCTTTATCCCTGCTTTGACACGCATCATCATAATTGAACAGCTTTCTATAGGGCAGCTAAGCCAATAGAGCTTTATTATACGCGACGCGCGGAGCTTTTACCAGCACGATGCGCAAAGACAAGCAACCCAACCTTGACACCATAGTCCCCGTTTGCTATAGTTTGTGTGTCGTTCCGCAATAGCTCAACGGCAGAGCAATCGGCTGTTAACCGATGGGTTCCTGGTTCGAATCCAGGTTGCGGAGTGTTAAAGGCAAGCCTCGCATCCCCCTGCGGGGCTTTTTTTGTGAGCGCGCCTATGCCCAGTCTCGACCTCTCTGTCGTCATTCCGCTGTACAACGAGCAAGACAACGTGCAGCCGCTCTATGAGCAGCTCAGCGCGGCATTGGATGCGTTGGGCAAACGCTACGAGGTGATTGTTGTCGACGACGGCAGCACAGACGACAGTTTTGCGCGCCTGCGAGCTGTTCATGCCCGCGACCCACGCTGGCAAATCGTGCAGTTTCGCCGCAACTTTGGACAGACAGCGGGCATGGCGGCGGGCTTCGCGCTGGCACAAGGCGCAGTGGTTGTCACGATAGATGCTGACTTACAGAACGACCCTGCTGATATTGGGCGCGTGCTAGCGAAGCTAGAAGAAGGCTACGACATCGTCAGCGGCTGGCGCGTGCAACGCAAGGAAGCTCTCTTGACGCGCCGCCTGCCCTCGCAGGTCGCTAACTGGCTTATTTCACGCACGACGGGCGTGCGCTTGCACGACTACGGCTGCTCGCTCAAGGCATACCGCTATGAGGTGGCGAAGGGCGTGCGACTGTACGGCGATTTGCACCGCTTTATCCCCGCGCTTGCCAGCCAAATGGGGGTCAAAGTGGCGGAAATCCCGGTAAACGACCGCGCCCGCCTGCACGGCAAGAGCAAATACGGCATCACGCGCACGTTCAAAGTGTTCGTTGACCTCATCGGCGTGCTGTTTGTCCTTAGCTATTTCAACCGCCCATTGCGCGTGTTCGGCGGTGCGGGCGTGGGCATTGGCGGCATCGGCGCGCTGATTTTGCTGTATTTGGCGTGGGTGAAGCTGGTCATCGGCGAGAATATCGGCGATCGCCCGCTACTCATGCTCGGCGTGCTGCTGTTGGTCTTGGGCGTGCAGTTCATCAGCACGGGGCTAATTGCCGACATGGTCATGCGCACCTATCACGAGGCACAAGACAAGCCCATCTACCACATCCGCACGCACCTGCGCACGCCGCCAGCTGACCAAGACTAGACGCAAGTTCCTGAAAACAGCACCTCGCGCGCGACTTTGACGAAGTGCGAGAGATAGAACGCGCTGGGCGTAAGCCCGCTGGCATCGCGCATGGCATAAAGCGCGGCGCGGTTGGGCTGCGGCGGAAAGCGGTACTCACGCAGCTCGCGCACGACCCGTCCGACATAGCCGGCTGCTGCGTCGGCGATGCGCTCGTGCTGCCATATCAACATCGCTTCCGGCAGCGCGTCAGGCGCAAAGTAGGCGGTCTGCCGCACCTCATGCGGGTCAGGCACGCCAACCACACGCAGCGCACGCGCCCGAAACACGATGATGTGCGTCGTGTCGCCCTCGTAGTTGTGCGAGGTGTACACGCCGACCATGCCCGTCAACGCAACCTCTAGCCCCGTTTCTTCGCGCGCCTCGCGGATAGCAGCGGTGGCGGGGTCTTCGCCTGCGTCCACCGCGCCGCCCGCCATGCACCACACCTCAAAATCGTCACGCTGGATAAGCAGCACGCGCCCTGCGTCATCGAAAATGGCGATGTTCACCCCAAGCTCGTTCATCAGCTCAATCCTTAAGAGAATATTGCAAATTCAATAACTGCTTAACGTTCTGTTCATGCCTAGTTCAAGACATGCTCATAAAAAACCTTTACCGTGAAATCAGCGTTTTCGATTGATTTTCTCACAATTTAAGGAGCAAAAGATGAAGAAGTTCGCTGTTTTGTTGGTAACACTGGTTGCATTGATGGTTGCCCCTGTCATGGCGCAGTCGCAGACCATCGCCGAGATTGTCGTGGCACAAGCAACGAGCGACACCCCTGAGTTTACGACGCTCTTATCGCTGGTACAAGCCGCAGACCCCGCCGTCCTTGAAGCCCTGAGCGGCGAAGGCACGTTCACCGTGTTCGCCCCCACCGATGCCGCGTTTGCCGCGCTGACAGAAGCGTTGGGCGAAGCAGAGGTGAGCAAAATTGTCGCGGATCAAAAGACGCTGACAAACATCCTGCTTTACCACGTGCTGCCCGATGAATTTGACTCGGCAACGCTGATGCAGATAATAGAATTTGGTACGCAATTGGCAGAGCAGTTCGGCATTGTCGGTCCACTCACGACCAAGACGCTGCTCGGGCAGAGCCTCGACATCACGGCTGACGAAGACGGCGTGTACGTGGACAACGCGAAAATCGTGATGGACATGGTCGACATCAAAGCCTCCAACGGCATCATCCACGTGATTGACGCGGTGTTGGTGCCTGAAAGCCGCACCATCGCGGAAATCGTCATGGCGGCTGCTGAAGATGAAACGCCAGAATTTACCACGCTGCTAGCGGCTGTGAGCGCGGCAGGCTTGGTAGACGCTGTGAGCAACCCAGAAGCGACCCTAACTGTGTTCGCCCCCACCGATGCCGCGTTTGCCGCGTTGAAGGAAGCGTTGGGTGAAGAAGCGTTCAACGGCATCCTCGCCGACACCGAAGCTCTGACGAACATCCTGCTCTATCACGTAGTGGGCAGCGTGATTGTGTCGAGTGACCTGCCGACAACCGGCGACAGCGTCGAGGTGGAGATGCTCAACGGCGGCAAGGTCAGCTACCGCTTCGATATGGAAAAGGGCTTGCTCTTGAACGACAGCGTGCGCATCATCTGGACGGACATTGATGCCAGCAACGGTATCATCCACGTCATCGACACGGTGCTAGTGCCGCCGACCGAGTAAGCACCTCGCAAGAGACACAAGTAACCCTGTTGCGCACGCTCGCAGCAAAAAAAGAGGCTTACCTTTGGGGTAAGCCTCTTGGCGTTGTTGTGGCGATAGCTGTGCTTAGGCGCGGATGTACTGCTGGCTAAGCGCGGCAATCTTGCGGAAGGTTTCCGCGTCGCGCACGGCGAGGTCGGCTAGCATCTTGCGGTCAAGCGCGACGTTTGCCAGCTTCAGCCCGTGCATCATGCGGCTGTAGCTCAAGCCGTTCTGACGCGCCGCCGCGTTGATGCGGATAATCCACAGGCGGCGGAACTGACGGCGGCGTTGGCGGCGGTCACGATAGGCATAGAACAGGCTCTTGAGCATGGCTTCGTTGGAGCGGCGGAAAAGCACGCCGCGCGAGCCCCATTGCCCCTTGACCATGCCGATAATTTTCTTGTGCTTTTGGCGGCGTACTACGCCAGTTTTTACTCTCATGCGTCTTTGCTCCTGACAAAAAACACCCGACAAGCAGTCGGGCAAACGTGCGAACGAAAAAACAGCGCAGCTTAGGACGACGGCGGGTTCGCCTTATACTTGCCCAAATAAGGCGCGAGCGTCAGCACACGGCGGGCGAACGATTTGTTCGAGACCACCTTCATCTTGTCTAACGCTTGCAAGACGCGCGTCGACTTGCGACGGCGGAAGTGGCTCTTACCGCCGCGTGTGCGCACCACAATGCCCGTTCCCGTCACGCGGAAACGCTTAGCAGTTGCTTTGTGCGTCTTCAGTTTGTACTTCTTTAACTTGCCCACGTTTCACTTGCTCCGTTCATTGATGCGTGCGATTGGGTTAGCTCTTCTTGGTGTTATCGCGGAGCGGTGCCAAGACCATCAACATATCGCGCCCTTCAAGGTTGGGCATCTGCTCCACGACGCTGATGTCGCTCAGCTGCTCTTTGATTTCTTCCAGTCGTTCGCGTCCAATGTGGGCGTGCGTGATTTCGCGCCCCTTAAAGCGCACGCGCACTTTCACTTTCATGCCGTCTTCCAGCCACTTTCGCGCTTCTTTGAGCTTAAAGCCCAGATGATGGTCGTCGGTCTTTGGTTTCAGCTGAATTTCTTTAATCTTGACCTGAACCTGATTTTTGCGGGCTTTGCGCTCTTTGCGTTGCTGGGAGTATTGAAACTTGCCGAAGTCCATGATGCGGCAGACGGGCGGGTTGGCTTCTGGGGCAACTTCCACGAGATCAAGCCCCATGTCATGTGCCATTTGGAGGGCTTGTGCCGTGCTAAGCACGCCGAGATTGCGCGAAGCCGCGCCTTTTTCGGTGTCCTCTTCAACAATCACCAACACTTCACGAGCGCGAATTTCTTCGTTGATACGATAATCCGAAGCGGCTATGGCAGCATCCTTTCCAACTTGAACGTAAACGACAAAAACAACGCGCAACCAACGCCACGCGCCCACCTAGTCTAGCAGCAGGGCAGCTTTTCGTCAATTCGCAATGTGGCGGCGCGGCTTGCTCTCAAGACCTTACCGCGCAAGAGGCTTTATTGCACGCTCATCAACTTCTCGTGCGGCGTGTCTATACCGCTTGCCTAACTTTTGCTACAATCAAAGTGACGTACTGTTAGCCTGATACTAAACACGCATGACGACACACTATGACACGCTCGGCGTGCGCAAAGACGCGGATGCCGAAACGATTAAGCGCGCTTACCGTGAGCTTGTTCGCCAATACCATCCCGACAGTCTCGCCAGCGAGCGCATGCGCTTACAGCGCGGCGGCAGCCCCAGCGAGCTGCGCGAGCTAGAGCGCAAGCACACGCTCTATCAAGAGAAAACGCGACAAATCAACGCCGCTTACAAAGTACTTTCCGACCCCCGCCAACGGCAAAGCTACGACGCGCAGCTACAAGCTCCCGCCAGCAGCGCGGCGCGTCGTCAGCGTGAGGCGGCGGCTTGGACACCGCCCGACCCCGACCGTGTGGGGGCATATGCGCGCCGCCGCCGCGCTGAAAATCACCCCAAGCCCACGCAGGCGGAAAGCGCGCCCATTGCCCTCATTGCCTTCATGTTTTTGGGGCTGCTGTTCGCTTTTATGTTCGTCTTTTCGCTGCTGCTGCCAGAAAGCAGCGTGCGGCTTGCCGAGCGCACCCCAGCTGAAGGGCGTATCAGCTCGTTTGACTTGCAAGAGACGGCGCAGCTTGCCAACGCCACGCGAGCAGTTTGGACGCAAATGGCACGGGAACCCAGCGCAACGCCGCTAAACGCCAACACGCTTTTGAATGCCGCCGAGGCCTTCTTCCGCAGCGGTAGCTATGACCTCGCCGCCGAACAGTACAGCCGCGCGCTCGCGCAACTGCCCGCCACAGCGGCACTGCTGCTGCAGCGTGGACGCGCCTACAGCGCACTCGCGCAGGAAGCAAACGACGCGGCGGCGTGGGACTTGGCACTAGCAGATTATGAGCGCGCGCTGGTGCTAGACAGCACGTTGGCGGAGGTTTACGTAGAACGAGCGTGGCTGAACGCGCATTTCTGGCAGCAGACGGGCAGCGTGCCCCTTGAGGCGTTGGTGCGCGCCGACCTGCAGACCTACGAAGTGCTGGGCGGTGACGCAAGTGCAGCGCGCTATCAAGAGGCATTAGCGCGGCTGACGAAGTAGCCCAACAAAAAGCCCCCGCTGCTAGGCGAGGGCTGAGATAACGCTGCTGGCTGCGCTTAGTTGCTGCGCTTTGACTCAATCGTGATGACCGCGTTAAAGCCCGTGCCTTGCGCGCTGCCGGCAATCATCAGCGTGCCGACCCATTCGCGGTTGTTGGCATTGCCCACGCCCCACGTGCTGTAAGCGATGGTGCTGGCGATTTCTTCGCTGTTGCGTGTCCAGCCTGCCGCCTCAAGTTGCGCGGCGTAGGCTTGGTAAATCTCGGCTAGCGGACGCTCGGAGACGAGCATCGCCTGCGAGCTTATCGTGTCCTGCAAGGTGTAGAAAACACCCGCCATTTGCGGCACCACGCGCACGCCTTCCGGAGTGGTCAGCGCGGGCATCAGCTGCTGCATCGGGTCAATGTAAGGCGGCATCTGGTTATCTTGCTCGCTGCACATGTAGGCTTCGGCGGGCATCAACAGGCGCACCATGTAATTGTAGCTGCCCATATTGAGGTCGGCGTAGCCGTCTATGCTTAACCCTGCTGATTTGTCTGCCGCGCAGTAGGCGGCGTAAAAGCTGCTGTTGGCGTTAAACCCAACGGGCTTAGACTCACTAAACTGCGTTTCTTTCAACCCCTCGATGCGGCTGGTGAACTCGCGCACGAAAGCCGCAAGGGTCATCGCGTCCTGTTGTGTGTCGTAGACGAACTCAATCACCTTGCCAAGACTGTTAATGCTGCTGCCGTCGGCGGCAAACACCGAAACCACCTCCACGTTGTCGCGCACAATGGTGGCAAGCAGGCGGGTGTTAGGCGGAGTTGGCAGCGCGAACGGCAGGTTGTTCGGCGCGCCCGCCACGATAATTTCCACGTCTTGCCCTGTGCTGTAACCGCCAATGTACTTGGCAATCAAGTCGCGCAGGTCTTGGTCACTGCCGCCCGTCACGCGGGTACTTTGTGCGCGCAACACGCCGACGAACACGCTAACCACAAGAAGAAGAACAAAAAGTTTGCGTTGCATGGTTGGATTTTCCTTGTTGAGTAAACCGGTAAATAGTGTGATGCTGTTATCACTATAGCGCAGATACGCCGCTGGTAACCGACGCGCGCGCTACGCTAGACAGACAACATATTGACGCACAGCGCGCGCGTTTTGTTCCCACGAGGTTTAAGCCGGCTTGGGCTTGCCGCGTTAAATCGCCTCGTCCCAAACGGAAGGCGCGGGCGGCTTTGGATCAAAGCGGCGGGCACTGCGTTCCAACAGCACCAGCAACCCTAGACCCATCGCCAGCGTCATGGCAAAAAATCCCGCAGCAACCTCAAAGTCCATTAGAAAACTGCGATAGTTCTGCCGCACGATGATGACCAGAGGAATGCTCAGGCTGCCGATGACCACCACCACCCAAGAGTAGAGCTTAGGCAAATAGTAGGGAGACAGCAGCAAGGCTTGCGCCAGCCCCATGCCCAGCCACACCGCCGCGAAGCCTGTGGCAATGTGATGCTTTTCTAAAGCAGGCCGTAGTAAGGACGGCAGCAAAAGTATCCACAGTAGCACGCCCACTATGCCGCCCACCGTGCTAGCTATCTGCCAGTAATCGATTTCGAGGCGCAAGTGCGCTTCAATTTCCGCATGCTGCAAGCTGCTGATGATGAGACAGTATGCGGCTGTGACAAATAAACCGTGAAAGAAGTTTTGCCCGTCGAGATACTTGCTGTGCGGTAACCACGCGTCACGAAAGATTTCCACAAATAACACGTTTGTCAGAATAACCGCTATGCCAACATGCAGTGTCCACTGCCGTAAAAAACGTGACCCATTATAAGACTTGCGCAGATATTGTTTTGCTAGAACGTCTCCCATTGTCTACCTCATCGCTAGCTTGTTGTTATGATACACCAAAAACGCTAGCAGATGACAAAGCGATTGCATATTTTCTTATGCGGGTGTAACATATCAGCTTAGAATAACCACCCCTAAGCGAGAAAATAATTTATGACAACGCCTGCTGGTTTTAGTGACGCAGAGCGCAACGCTATGCGTGCCTTTTTACAACGCGCCGAAGTGCGCATGTCAACCATGCATCGCATCGCCACCGCGTTCATCGGTGGCGCAGGCTTGCTGCTGCTTATCCCGACGTTTTTGCGCGATGTCATCGACACGATTATCACCATTTTGCTCAAGCAGATTGGCAACCAGTTCGCTCATCTCGGCGATTTAAGTGCTGTGCTGACGTTGGTGCTGTTTGGTCTGACAGCTTACCCGTTACTGCTGTCGTTGTGGGTGCCGCTGTACGCGCTGTACCTCATTCTTAAGGACATGGTGGTCTTTTACTTCTCGATCTACGCGCCGAACTTTAACCCCGCGCTGCGCCATCCTACGTTTTCGCTCAATGCGCTGGCGTTCTCACCGGATGAGTCCCCCAGAGCCAAAGAAGCCATCATGCGCTATCAATACGACCCCGCGCACGTGCAGTTCACCATTCCCTTCAGCGAAGCCAAGCGCGTCGCCTATTTTGACGAGCTGATTAACGAGACGCAGGGCAACATCCTGCCGTCAACGCGCGCCTATGACGCGCTGCTGGCGCAAGGTATCGTCAGCCCCGAGCAGCCGCGCCAAGAAATCGACCGCTACAACGCGGCGATGGGCGTGGCGCGCGCGCTTGACCGCCAGCTCGTAGCGGAAGTTGCGCACACGGAGATGCTGATGATTCGCAACGTCATCTTCTTGCGGCGGCTCGTGCTGCGCTACGTCAAGGCACTGCTGATGTTCATTTGGACGACGATTATCGCTTTCTCCATGCTGCCCTTTTTGCAAGACCGACGGCTGCCGCCGTTCCTCATTCTGACGACGGGGTACTTTATTTGGTCGCTGGCGGTGCTGCGGGTGATGCATCTGCCGGTGTACTGGGTCTACAAGCACTTAGGCAATGGGCTAGACCACGAGCAAGTCGACCGCCAGCTGCTCGTCCTCGAAGAAGCTGTGACCCCTTACTGCCAAGCCAGCAAGTTCGTGGCAGCGGCGGGCGTGCTGCTGTCGCTGTGGCTTTGGGCAAGCTAATGTGCCATCGTCTATAGAAGCGGCGCGGAAATTTTGCTAAAATAAGAGGCGCGAACGGGCAATTTATTCGCGTTCGTTTTGCCACACGCCAACAAGAAGGGACAAACGCCAATGGGGCTGCGGATTTTCAACGTGCTAGGGCGCGAAAAACAGGACTTTGTGCCGCTGGAAGAAGGGCGCGTCGGGATGTATGTCTGCGGTCCGACTGTCTATGACCACGCCCACTTGGGACACGCCAAGACCTACGTGTCGTTTGACGTGGTCGTGCGCTACCTGCGTTACAGCGGCTATCACGTGCTGTACGTGCAGAACCTCACTGACGTAGGGCATATGCTAGAAACCGGCGAAGACCGCGTCTTGCGCAAGGCGCGCCAGCTGCAAGCCAAGCCCATGCAAATTGTCGAAACCTACGCCCGCAGCTACTTCGAGGACATGGACGCGCTCAACGTCACGCGCCCGGACATTTCGCCGCGCGCCAGCGGGCATATCCCCGAGCAAATCGACATGATTGAGACGCTCATCGCGCGCGGGCATGCCTATGTGGTCAACGGCAGCGTTTACTTCGACGTGACCAGCGACCCGGACTACGGCAAGCTGTCGAACCGCCGCCTCGACGAGCAAGAAGAAGGCACGCGCGAGGAAGTGCGCGGTGAAAAACGCCACCCTGCCGACTTCGCCTTGTGGAAGCGCGCCGAAGCGGAGCATATTCTGCGCTGGAAAAGCCCTTGGGGCGAGGGCTTCCCGGGCTGGCACATCGAATGCTCAGCGATGGCGCGCAAGTATTTGGGCGTGACGTTTGACATTCACGGCGGCGGCGTGGACAACATCTACCCGCACAACGAAAACGAAATCGCCCAAAGCGAATGCGCCAACGATGCCCAGTTTGCCCGCTATTGGATGCTCGTTGGCAGCCTGACCGTCGACGGCGTGAAAATGTCGAAAAGTTTGGGCAATTTTCTCACTATCAAGGACGCGCTCGCGCGGTATCGCCCCGAAGTCGTGCGCATGTTCGCCATTAGCGCGCATTACAGCAGCCCCGCCGACTACAGCGACGAGAACCTCAACGCGGTCAAAGGCGGCTGGGAACGCCTGTACAACACGGTGACGCTGGTGCGCCAGCAGATGCAGCGCGCACCCCACAGCGACGACGGCGGGGGCTTTGCCGCGCGCATTGCACAAGCGCGCGCCGACTTCTTGGCGATGATGGACGATGATTTTGGCACGCCCCGCGCTATCGCCACGCTGCAAGATTTCACCCGCGACGTGAACACGCTACTCAACAGCGGCACAACCGTCGGTATGCCCACCCTGCAAGCTATCGAAGCTGTCTACAATGAGCTGGGCGGCGACGTGCTGGGCATCATCCCCACCGTTAGCACGCTGCGCGACGAACGCAGCGCGGCACGCGAGCGCGCGTTGATTGAGCTGCTGATTGCCATGCGCGCCCAAGCACGTGCCGCCAAGAACTATGCTGAGAGCGACCGCATCCGTGACGAACTCGCCAAGCTGGGCATCATCCTCGAAGACCGTGCCGACGGCACCGTGTGGAAGGTAGAATAGCCATGCCAGAATTTTTGTATGGGCATTGGGCATTAATTGAAACGCTGCGCGCCAACCGCCGCCCAATTGAAAAGCTGTTGCTGGCGGAGCGCATTGAGGAAAAGGGCATCGTCGGCGAGATTGTCAGCATGGCAAAAGAGCGCGGCGTAGAGGTCAGCCGCGTGCAAAAGCGCATCCTCGACGACATCGCCAACGGCGGCAACCACCAAGGCACCGCGCTGCGCGTCGGTCCCTACCCCTACGCGGAGCTGGAGGACATTCTCGCGCTGGCACAAGCGCGCCACGAGAAGCCGTTCATCCTGCTGCTAGATTTGCTGAAAGACCCGCAGAACGTGGGGACACTGCTGCGGGTCGCCGACGCGGTGGGTGTGCATGGCGTGGTCATGCAAGACCGTCGCGGCGTGTCCGTCACCGCTGCGGTGGTGAACGCCTCGTCTGGCGCGGTGGAACACCTGCACGTGGCGCAGGTCACCAACCTTGTGGCGGCGATGAAGACGCTTAAAGAAAATGACGTGTGGCTGGTCGGCTTGGACGTTGCACCCAACATTCCTCCCCTCGACAAGACCGACCTGAACATGGCAATTGGGCTGGTGATGGGCAGCGAAGGCGAGGGCATCCGCCGCCTTGTGCGCGACACCTGCGACCTGCTCGTGACGCTGCCAATGCGCGGCAAGGTCGGCAGCCTCAACGTCGCCACCGCCGGCAGCATTGCGCTTTATGCCGCGTGGCAGGCGCGCGGCTGGCAGGGGTGGGTACACGCCTAAGCGCGTCGACCACTGTTTTATTTGACGACATAAGGAGAGAAACACCATGATTAACGACATTCTGGCAGAAACCCGCGAGAAGATGGAAGCCGCCCTACACGTGCTTGCGCAAGACTTGCAGGGCATACGCGGCAACCGCGCCAGCACGGCGTTGGTTGACCGCCTCAAGGTGGACTACTACGGCATGGAGTCTGAGCTACGCCAGCTTGCCAACATTTCCACGCCCGAAGCCCAGACCATTCTCATTCGCCCCTACGACAAGGGCGCGCTGAAAGCCATCGAAAAAGCCATTCAAGAGGCCAATTTGGGCGTGAACCCCAACAACGACGGCGAAGTTGTGCGCTTGAACATGCCGCCGCTAACCAAAGAACGCCGCCAAGACCTTGTCAAAGTGCTGCACAAACGCATTGAGGACGCGCGCGTGGCTGTGCGCAACGTGCGCCGTCACGCCAATGACGACATCAAAGAGTACGAAAAAGAGAAGATGATTAGCGAGGACGAGGCGAAAAGCGGGCAAGACAAAGTGCAGAAGATGACCGACGAGTTCATCGCCAAAATCGAAGAGCTGGGCAAGGCGAAAGAGAAGGATATCTTAGAATTTTAGCCCAACAGCGTTTTGCAGTGAGGATTTGCGCGCGCCGCTTTGTACAATAAGGCACAAGGACAAACATGCGCACGTTGACCACACCGCCGTGCGTCGTTTTATCGGGGGAAGACAAGATTATGGCAATACTCACACGAGACAAGCACGCGCCCGCGTCCACACCGCTGGCTAAGCCGCGCCACGTCGCCATCATCATGGACGGCAATGGGCGTTGGGCGAAGCAGCGCGGGCTACCCCGCTCGATTGGACATCGGCAAGGCACAGAGAACCTACGCACGATTATCAAGGCGGCAGTCGAGTTTGGCATAGAAATCCTCACCATCTACGCCTTTTCTACGGAAAATTGGTCGCGCCCGCGCAAAGAGGTGCAGCTGCTTATGCGCATCTTGGAGATGGTGATTGACCGCGAGCTGGACGAGCTGAAGGCACAAGGCGTGCAAATCCGCCACATCGGCGAGCTAGAGGGGGTGGAGCCGCGCCTGCAGGAGAAAGTACGCCAAGCCTGCGCCGCTACCGCCCATAACACGCGCCTCATCCTCAACGTGGCGTTTAACTACGGTGGGCGCGAGGAGATTGTCCACGCCGTGCAGCAAATCCTGCGCGACGGCGTGCGTCCCGAAGACGTGAACGAAGCACTCATCAGCAGCTATCTCTACACGCGCGGCTTGCCCGACCCCGACCTCGTCATTCGCACCAGCGGTGAGTATCGCGTGTCTAACTTTTTGATTTGGCAAGGCTCTTACGCCGAGTACTACTATACGCCTGTCTACTGGCCCGACTTCGGCAAGGAGGAGTTCCGCCTCGCGCTGCAAGACTACGCCAGTCGGCGGCGGCGTTTTGGCAAGACCGACGAGCAAATCGACGCGCCCGAAGCTGTCGAGGACGACACAAGCTACGACATTGACCTAGACCTATAAACCTAGTCCTTAGAAGAACGGCACATGACCACAGAGATTGCGACATTAGCCGGCGGCTGTTTTTGGTGCTTAGAGGCGGTTTACGACCTGCTCAAGGGCGTGACGGATGTCAAGAGTGGCTATATGGGCGGCACAGTCGAAAATCCGACCTATGAGCAGGTTTGCACCGGGCTGACCGGTCATGCGGAGGTGGTGCAGCTCACGTTCGCCCCCGACGTGGTGAGCTTCCGCGAGCTGCTAGACGTGTTCTTCACGATTCACGACCCCACGACGCTCAACCGTCAAGGCGCGGATGTCGGCACGCAGTACCGCTCGGCGATTTTCACGCACTCCGACGAGCAAGCGCGCATCGCCCGCGAGACCATTGCGCACTACAACGCGCTGGGCATTTGGGACAAACCTATCGTGACCGAAGTCACGCCCGCCGGCGCGTTCTACGTGGCGGAAGATTATCACCAAAACTACTTTGTCAACAACCCTTACGCGGGCTATTGTCGTGCGGTGGTCGCGCCCAAAGTCGCCAAGTTCCGCCAGAAGTTCATCGAGCGTCTGAAGGCGTAGGCGCGCTAGCGGCTCTCCTGCGCGGGTTCATCGTCGCTTGACATGCCACGCTTGAAGGTGTCGCCCATGTCGGCGTGCCATTCGTCCGCCAGCGCGCCGCTCTCGCGCGTCACCAGCCCGCCGCTGAGGTCACGGGCAATGCGCTCGGTGATGTTGGGCTGAACCCACGTCACGCTGTCGACTTGAACGGCGACTGCGCCCGCTTCGATGAAATTGCGCGCGTCGTCCAACGAATGCACGCCGCCCGCGCCAATAATCGGCACGGCAGGGTCGATACGCTGGCGTAGCACGCCTACCATGCGCAATGCCATCGGGTGCAGCAGCGGGCTGTAGATACGCCCGCTCACCAACCGCCCACTGCGCGGGTCGCGCGCCGTGCCGCGCGGCGGCGCACACACGACCAACGCGCCCGCGCCCGCGTCTGCCGCTGCACCTGCCACCTCGTAAGCGTCGTACATCGGCAGCCGCACCAAGACCGGCTTCTCCGTCGCCTCGCACGCCGCCTTGACCAGCTCGTAGGTTTTCAGCGCGCTGATGTCATCGTTTAGCCCTAGCTCCAACGCCGGCAGGCTTTCCTCTTGGTCGATAAGCTGGCACGCGCCACGCACGTCTTGGCGCGTCGTGCCAACGACATGCAGCAAGATGGGCAGCGGCGCATGCGCCCAAACCGCACGATACGCCTTGATGACCGCGCGCACGCCCGCGTTGGGCAGTCCCGTATGCACCAACACGCCCGCGTCCAACGGCACAACCCGCGTGCCGCGCGCGGGTGTCCAAGCGTGGTAAGTGACCGGATTGGTGATGAGCGCGCCCACCTTCTTCAGGTTAATCAGGTCTTGATAGTGCGCACCCCATCCCGCCACACCGCTCGCAATCAGCACCGGCGCACGCACAGACAAAGCAAACTTCGACGCTCGCGTAATCTCAATCATCGGCGGTGTCCTTTTGGCAAACGACCAAATACTCTTTTGACATGGTAGGCGCAGTGATGCCTATTTGATTGCTAGGTGAGTTACGATTTGGCATCACTTTGTTGCTTAAAGCGCGCTCATACGTTACGCAGTGCTTAAAGCCGTGTCGTTCAAACTGTTCAGCGATGAATTGGTCGGTTGGCAATTGTACCCCCTTGACCGTACGATTGCCGACAAGGTATATCGCAAATCCACCCGGAGTAATTGCTCGTGCCACTTCGTTGATAGAAGTGGCAAGGTCTTTATAAAATGCCGAAACCTGTAGCGCGCGCTGAAATGACATGCTGGCAATACGCGCGATAGGTGACACTAGCACCCCATCTTGATAAAGCTCATCAGCTTTTTTGCCTCCCATGAGCAGTTTGTCGATTTGCCGTGCGTGCGAAATCCCTAACCACTCGTTGATAAACACCGAAAACTGCCCATAGGCAACCGTAGTCTGGCTGTCTCCATAGGGCGGACTTGTTAGTACAACGTCGTATTTTGCCTTAGAAGTGCGAAAGGTTTCGAGTTTTAGCTGTAGCTGTATGTCTTGAAGATAAGGTAAATAATAGCTCTCATAAGCTGCGATAACCCAATCGAGTTTTTGGAAATAGCTATACACTGGGTCAACATTGAACGAGGCAATATCCTTAGGGGCAAGCCGATACAGCTTAAACTCGCTGCTGCGGGTATAAGAACATGCGCGCAAGATTTCTGAGAATGGCACAAGAAACAGTGTTTGGATCGCCTCGTCAGGCAGTTCGCGCAGCGCATGATAAATGATTTGCAAGGCAGCTAAGACATCGCCCGCAAACCAATAGTTAGCGTTGTGCAAGCGAATATCCGCCAAATTTGCAGGCGGGTGTGCGAGATATGTGCGCACGCGCTGCTTAAGCATTTGCCGCGCTTGGGCGATGTCGCGCTTGTCGAGCCACGTATACTTAGCGCGCGTAATGAGAACAGCCAAAGGGTTAAGGTCATACCCAGCGAAGTGCTTTAAGCCACACATCAACCCCGCGATAAACGACGATCCTGACCCACAGTAAGGGTCGAGCATAGTACCCTGATGAATGCCGAACTCTTGCAAGATTGCGATGCCTATCTGTGGTGGCATCGTAGCAGGGTAACGGTGCAAGTTAGGAAACGTATCCGCGTAAGATTGCCCCTTAAAGTCGTAATTGGGACTGCGTGTGATGGGGTAGCGCATTAGGCTAGCTCCTCGACATGTCTAAACAACGTAGGTAGGGTGCTTTCGTAGGTACGAAAAGCTGTGCCGTGATTGCGCGCGCGACCGATTTGGTCATGCACACGCAAGTCTAGCAACACTTGTTGCGCCTTCAGCTGATACAGTAAAACATCTGCCGATGTACCTTGTAAAAGCTGAGCGCGATGATAGTGAAAGTACTCCTGACCATGCCGCTTTTCTACTAATGCTGTCACGAAAATAAGACGCGGCACTTTTTGCATAAAGCGTTCGACAATAGCATCAAGCGACCACTGTACAACGACAGTACCTTCGACGTGACATACCCTAAGCATCATTTCGTCCACATCAACAAACAACCCTGCGCTGTTAGGCTGAAATCCTAACGTGTAGTATAACCCCAACCGCCCTGTCGCGTCATAGCTTCCATAGCGACGCACTGCCTCTAAAGGAGGCATTACCCATGCCCTACGATTAAACGTAAACAATGTAATCCGTGACGTACTGCCATCTCGATGTGCTTTTAGCTCATAGCGTCCCAAGTCAGGATGGCTCACGTTGTTTTCTGTGATGCCTAATAACGTTTCTAGCGTGTAGCCTACGCCTGTATTGCCTCGCCGCAACGACGGCACAAAACCTTGTGCTTTCAAAACATGAAACTTGGCAACAAATACTTCAAGTTCCATCCCCTACTTCACCTGCGTGAGGTCGAAGGCGGGACCGTCGACGCAGACCAGCTTGATGCCGTCTTTAACGCGCAGCGCGCAGGCATCACACGCGCCCACCCCGCAGGGCAGCGGCGGACGAAACACGCCCCACAGCACGTTCTCGGCGATGTTCGGGCGGCGTTTTTGTATCACGTCCAGCACCTCGTGGAAGCGCATCAGCTCGTCGTCTTGCGCGACGACGATGAACGTTTGGTCGGTCTCACTAATCGTGCGCACCATCGCGTCCCATTCCATCGCGTCGTCGGCGCGGATGACCTCGACTTCGGGCGGCAGCGTCTGCGTGTCATAGCTGCGCGCTGTTCCCATCAACACCAGCGTGAGGTTGACGTTGTTCTTGAGCAAGCTCGGCACCATTGTGACCAGCGGCGAGGGCATGGCGTTGTAAGCAATCAGCAGCACATGCCCCAAGTTACGGCGAAAGCGATAGGGCTGCCCGACCGGCGCAAGCAGCTGCACGGTTTGCCCGGTTTGCAATGCCGCCGTGAACGGCAGCTCAACGCGCACGACATCACGCGACACCGTGCCAATCATCCACCACTGCTCGCGCAAGTAAGGGGTCCAGAGCTGCTGTTCGCCGTGCATGTCGCCGACGCGCACCAGCATCGACTGACCGGGCTTCATCAGCTTGACGGCATCATCCTCAACGGCAAGGTCGACGTGCAGCGTGTGGGCGTTGACGCGGGTGATGCGTTCGATACGAGCGCGACTGTCTTTCATGCGCGGGTTGCTCCTTAGTCGGAATGGTCAAACATGTTTTTGGTGGGGAGAGTCTAACTTAACGCGCTCTGCCTGTTTGAACAAAATGGTATATCGCGGCTGCTGTTAAACGGTGGGTCTAGGTAGATGAGGTCAACGCACTTGTCAGGAAAATAGTCACGATTGCGCAGGATGTCGAGGTTATCCCTATAAAAAAGCAGGTTGTGTAAGGCGCACATGGTCTATCCTTTGGGCTATGCCGCGTCTTTATCATAGACCACTTGCGCCGAGCGCGCAACGCAAAAGCGCGCCACAGCAGGCGTGTGTTGCCTGCAGGGCGCGCTCAAGCAAGCAAAAAACTACTCGCAGTAGA
>CALIEB010000035.1 GCA_938022205.1 uncultured Anaerolineae bacterium
CCCGATGATGCTGCACTGCTGGGGTGGCACAGGAAAAGCATGAGCGAACAGGTGCTGGTCATTGGCGGCGGTATTGCTGGTCTGACCGCCGCCGCACACATGGCAGCGCGCGGCGTGCCCGTCACGTTGCTTGACAGCGACGCGCTTTGGACGGGCGGGCGGCTGGCGGGCGGCGCGCCCGACACGCTCAGGCACAACGGGCAAACGTGGCACTTCCGCAGCGAACACGGCGTGCATGCCGTATGGGGCGGCTACCGCAACTTTCGCGCCACGCTGGCGCGCTTCACGCCGACGCGCCTCATCCCCTCCTACGGCGAAGAGTGGATTAACCGCTGGGGGCGCGAGGTGCGCCGCCTTGAGGCGGGCAACGCCGTGCGCGCGCGCTTTGTGCCTGCGCCCTTTCACTACCTCAACCTGCTGTTGCACCCACGCATCTGGTCGGCGATTAGCCCCTGGGACTTCTTGAGCCTGCCCGCGCTGCTGGTCAGCATCAGCCTGACGGTGGGCGTTGACCCGCTCAAGGAAGGCAAGGCGTGGGACGGGCTGGGCATGGAGGAGTTCTTTCGCGGCTGGACCCCCAACCTCAAGGCGACGTTCAAGGGCTTGGGGGTGAATTTGCTAGCTGCGCCGCCGGAAGCGATTAACTTGGCGAGCTTCGTCGCGGTGCTGCGCTTTTACACGATGCTGCGCCGCGATGCGTGGGACATGGCGTACTTCCCCGAAGATGGCGAAACCAGCGTCATCGCGCCGCTAGTGCGGGCGATTACGGCACACGGCGGGCACGTCTGGCGCGGCATGACCGCCACACGCCTCGCGCGTACCGCCGACGGCTGGCGGGTCAGCGCGGAAGACGGCGCACAAGGCATCACGCGCAGCCTTGCCGCCGAGCAGGTTGTGCTGGCGGTGCAGCCGCCCGCCGCAAAGCAGCTGCTGCTGGCAAGCCCCGACACGGCGGCGTGGGCGCAAACGCTGCGCTTCCCGCGCGCGCTCAACACGACGACGGTGCGCCTGTGGTTTGCCGCCGCGCCGCAAGACGGCACACAGGGCGGCATGCTCACCGGCGACTTCGTGCCAAACAATTTCTTCTGGCTGCATCGCCTGTACAGCGACTTTCGCGCGTGGCACGAGGCAACAGGCGGCAGCGCGCTGGAGCTGCACTTCTACCCCCCCGCCGCGACCGTGCATCTGCCGGACAGCTACTTCTTGGTGCAAGCCACCAGCGAGGCCGTGCGCGCCTTCCCCGAGCTTAAACACAGCTTCTTGCACGGCGTGGTGCGGCGCAACAGCCAAACGCAAACCGCCTTCCGCGTGCCAACCAGCGACAGCTTGCACGTGCGCACGCCGCTGGAAGGCTTGTGGGCCTGCGGCGATTGGGTGGGCTATGACACGCCGAGCTTTTGGCTCGAACGCGCAGCCACCACCGCCATCGCCGCCGCCAACGGCGTGCTGGCAGCGCGTGGGCTTGCCCCCTACGACGTGCTGCAGCCGCGCGCGCCGGAGCTGCCCGCGCGCGCCCTTGCCGCGCTTATTGGCGTGGGGCGGCGTATTTTTTCACGATTTGTCGCGCGGTGACCATGCGATGGACTTCGCTCGCGCCGTCGTAAATGCGGAAGGCGCGCGCGTTCTCGTACCACGATGCCAGCGGCAGGTCGCGGCTGATGCCCGTGCCGCCGCAAATTTGCACGGCGCGGTCAATGACCTTGTTCACCACTTCCGACGTGACGACTTTGGTCATGCTGGTTTCGCTGCGCGCTTGGTCGCCGTTGGTGAGCAGCCACGCCGCGTGGTGAATCATCAGCCGTGCGTAGTGAATTTCCATCGCGCTGTCCGCTAGCATGAAGGCGGTGGCTTGATGCTCCGCTAGCGGCTTGCCAAAGGCGTGGCGCGTGCCGGCGTACTCGGCGGCAATCTCCATCGCGCGCTGCGCAATCCCCAGCCAGCGCATGCAGTGCGTCAGGCGCGCGGGTCCCAGACGCGCTTGGGCAATGGCGAAACCTTGCCCTTGTTCGCCCAAGATGGCACTGTGCGGCACGCGCACGTTCTCATAGCGAATTTCGGCATGCCCGCCAAAGTCGCCGCGCCCCATCGTCGGCACGTCGCGCACGATGGTGATGCCGGGCGTGTCGATGGGCGCGAGGAAAATCGTGCTGCCCTTGTGCGCGCCCTTGTCCGGGTCGGTCAACGCCATAATCAGCAGAAAATCGGCAATCGTGCCGTTGGACGTGTACCACTTCAGCCCGTTGATGACCCATTCGTCGCCGTCGCGGGTGGCAGTGGTCATGAGCATGGTGGGGTCGCTGCCTGCGCCGGGCGGCGGCTCGGTCATGCTGAAGCCGCTGAAGACGCGCCCCTCCGCCAGCGGACGCAAGTAGCGTTCGACCTGCTCGGGGTTGGCGAAGGTGTGCAGCGTGTGCATGTTGCCCTCGTCGGGCGCGGCGCAGTGAATGGCAAGCGGTCCCAACAGGCTGCGTCCGGCCGTCTCAAGAATCGGCACCCATTCTTGAATGTTGAGTCCCAGCCCGCCTAGTGCCTTAGGCATGGTGGGCGCGAAGATGCCCGCCGCTTTGGCTTTGTCGCGTAGGGCGAAAACCTGCTCTTTGGTCAGCTCTGCGCCGGTCTGCTGCAGTTGCTGCTCAACGGGAATGACTTCGCTGTCGATGAAGTGACGCACGCGCTGGGTAAGGTCTTGTAAGTGGTCGGGAATGGTAAAATCCATGAGGTTGTTCCTTAAGCTAGTTTCAACAAGACTTTTGCCTAAGTATACCCAACCCCACGCCCACTTGCCAAAGTGGCATTTGTCACGTTTGCACCCCCTTTCTTTGCCATAGAAAAGGGGGCGATTGACCGACAAAGTTCCGTCAAGGCGCGGCTAAAGCAGGTTCAACGCCTTACGGTAGGTCTCGAGAGCTTGCTGTAAGTTGCCCTGCCGCATCAGCGCGTCGCCCATGACGCGGTAGACGGCGGGGTTGCTCTTGTGCGCCGCGTCTTGTAAGAGCTTGCTCAAGTCCTCGACGACGACATCTAACGCGCTGTTGGCGCGCACCACCGCCTCGTAATCTTGCAAGCTGGCGGCGATGTCTTGGCTGACTTTTTGGCGGGCGGCTTGCAGCGTGGCGGCAACGTCAACGCGCGCTGCTGTCGGCACAGGCGCAGGCGAAGCTGCTGGCGGCACAGGCGCGGGTGCTGGCGTGCTAGGCGCGGGTGCTGGCGCGCTAGGCGCGGGTGTGGGCGGTGTAGCGAGCTTGGGCGTGTCTTCGATCGTCTCACGCAGCCAGTCAGGCACTTCGTCGGGGTCAATGTCCGCGCCCGCCAGCCAGTCAGGCAGCGCGTCACCGCTGTCCATGCTGTCGTCGACTTGCGCTTGCAGCCAGTCAGGGATAGCCTCGTCGCTGCTGTCCACGTTGTCTAGCCAGCTCATTTCGCTCACCACGACAGGCGGCGTTTCGACGACCGGGCTGCTCGTTTCGCTGGCAACAAGCCAATCCGGCACGTCGCGCGCTTCGCCCAACGGCAAATCGTCGCCTAGTGGCAGCTTAGCCTCAGTCAGCGCGTCGGCGGCAGTGACTTTCGACACTTGGCTCTCATACCATGCTTTAAGCTGCTCTTCTGCCTCCACTTCCTGCGTCAACGCCATGACCCAAGGGTCGCTGGTGTCGATGGCAAGGGCGGGCGGCTGGACGAGGCTTTGCGGCACGGTGTTTTCGTCGGCGAAAATGGTGCTAATGTCCTCGTTGACGACATCTTCAGGCGCGCCGTCCATCAACCAATCCGGAATGCCGACCTTTTCCGCCACCGCCTCATCTTCAAGGTCAAGTGCCGCTAGCAGCGCGTCATCGCCCAACGACGCGGGCGGCTCGTCGCCGCTCACGTACTGCTCTTTCAGCCAGTCGGGTATTTCCGCTTTGACGGGCGGTAAATCGTCGCTTGTTTCTAATGGTTCTTCAGGCAGCTGCTCGGCACGGTTGAACATCTGCTCAAAGAAGTTAGCAATTTCTTCGGGCGCGACCTCTTCACCGGAGTTCAAGGCTTCCATCACTTGCAGCGGGTCGTCGACCTCATGGCGAGCGAGCGCGTGTTCCTCTTGCACGCCTTGCGCCAGCGCGTCAAGCCACGCTTCAGGGTCGCTGACCTCTTCCTCGCTGGCAAGCGTGAAGCTGGCAAGTTCACTCTCGCTAAGCGGGGTGAACTGGTCGCTGGCATCGTCCATGCTCTCGAAAGAATAGGGCTGATAGCCCGGGTCGCTGCTAGACTGTACCGTCACGTTGGGGATGTTGAGGTCAGCGGGCGTTATCAGCTCTTCGGTGGCTGCGCCTTCTTGTGCCGCCAGCGATTCCATCCACGTCAGCGGGTCGACATTCCCCCCCAAGCCAAAGTCGTTCGCATCGATGTCGGCGAGGGCTTCTAAGCCCGTTAAATCGTCCATTGTGGCCAGGTCGGGCAGACCCGTGCCGCTGCTTTCGCCCGCAAGGCTCGCCAACCATTCTAACGGGTCGTCGCTGGTGGGTGCTGCTTTCTCTAGGTTGGCAAAGCTCGCGCCGAAGTCCTCCAAAGATACTGGGCGCACAGGCGTGTCGCCCGTTAGTTCTGACAGCCAATCTAGCGGGTTGTCGAGAGCGGGCGCGGGCGCGGTTTCCTCTTCGGCAGATGCGTCGTAAAGGGTGGCAAAGTCGAAGCTATCGCCCTCTGCGACCGTTTCGAGCGCGGCGGCGGGGCTGAACAAGTCATCCAGCGAGGGTGGCTTTAGCACGTCGCTAAGGTCGAGCGTGTCCTCTTCGTCGGCGATGGGCTGCGGGGCTGCAGCGACAGGCTGCGGCGTGGGTTCGGTGGGCTTAGGCGCGGGTGGTGGCGCGCTAGGTGTGGCGGCGGCAGGTTTAGGCGCGGGTGGTGGCGCGCTAGGCGCGGTCGCTGGCGCGCTGGCTTGTGCGGCTTTCTTCTTCTCCTCTTCTTTGGCGAGGTGCGCGTACCA
>CALIEB010000036.1 GCA_938022205.1 uncultured Anaerolineae bacterium
CACCGCCGCCGGATGCACTGCCAAACGGGCGACCCGTGCCAAACGACGACCGACCACCCGCTGGCTTGTCGCCCTCGTCTTCCTCATCGCCCTTAGCGCGCGAACTGAATTGCGGGCCGCCACCGCTAAACGGGCGGCTACCACTCGCGCTACCACCGCCGGGCGCGCCACCGCCAAACGGGCGGCTGCCACTCGCGCTACCACCAAGCGACGACCGACCATCATCGTCAGGCTTATCTTCTTCTTCGTCATCGCTGACACGGCCCGTTAGAGGGTTGCTAGACGAACGCGCAAACGGCGACACCCTGCCCGAAGAGCTGTCCTCGTCGCCATAGTTATAATAATCGTCGTCGTCGTCACCTTTGTAGCGCAGGTCGTCGTCGTCATCGCTGAAAGAGTTCGCCATTGCACATCGTCCACAAAAAACTAGTATAGACAGGAGAGGGTTTCAGCTATGATACCACAAAAACAACCAGCTGACGAGACGTTTAGCACGTATTTTCTATCGCTACGCTTCAGGCGGCGGTGGCAGCTGGTGCAAATCTTCCAACATAATTAAGCCTTCGCTCAAGGCTTTAAGCGCGGCGGCATTGCGGTCGCGCACGTCGAGCTTGTTCATCAGGTTCGCCATTCTTTCCACAAAGCTAATCATACTTACACCTAACGCATCAGCGATTTGCTCGTTGCTGTAGCCTTTGGCGACGTAGAGCAGGATTTGCGTCTCGGTTTCGTCAGGCTTCTTCGCGTCGGTCTTGCCGCCCAACAAGCCGCTGACAACTTTTTCGGCGATGCCCTTGCCCATGACAATCTCGCCGTCCAAGATTTTGCGAATGGCTTCCACCAGCTTTTGTTCGTCGGTAGACTTGAGCAAGTAGCCATGCGCGCCTGAACGCAACGCGCGCATGATATACAGGTCATCGTCGCGCCCGGTCAGCACCAACACTTTGACGTTAGGGGCTTTGGCGCGCACGATCGGCAAAATCTCTAAGCCACCCTTACCGGGCATGTTGAGGTCTAAAATTAGCACGTCGGGCTGAATTGCCAGCGTCTGCGCCAGCGCACTGTCGCCGTCACCAGCCTCCGCCATGACAACGAACTGGTCGCTTTGCTCAAGATAGTTGGCTAGCGTGCGCCGCAACAGCGTGTGGTCATCCGCCATAACCACGCGAATGGTCTTGCCGCGATGGGGTTGGTCGCGCAAGCGGTCAGTTTGTACGTTCTGCGAAAGTCCTTCAGGGCGGCGCGGCGTGGTTGCGTCACTGAGCTGTGCGCTGGCAGGCAACGAGGCTTGCAGCGCGTCAGCAAGCGCGCGAGCGGTCTGAAAGCGACGGGTGATTTGCTTCTCTAGTGCCTTAAGAATGACCCCTTCCAGCGCGCGCGGCAAATCAGGCACGAGCAGGCGCGGCGACGGCGCAGGTTGTTGGACGTGCTGCAGCATCAGCGCGGTGATGTCATCGGCGTTAAACGGCAGCTGCCCGGTCACCATTTCATACAGGACAATGCCAAGCGAGTAGATGTCTGTGCGGCGGTCAAGCGGCAGTCCTTGCGCTTGTTCGGGCGAAATATAGGCAGGCGTGCCGATAACCATGCCGGGCGTGGTCACGCGCTGCGCCTCGCGGGGTAACGCCAGCCCCAAGTCCATGATTTTAACCTGCCCCTGCTTGGTCACCTTGATGTTAGCAGGTTTGATGTCACGGTGGATAATCTCGCGCTCGTGCGCATAGTCCAACGCGCGGGCAATTTGCGCGCCCAAATCGACCACCACCTCCGGCGGCGAGGGAATGTAACTCGTCAGTGGACTACCATCTACAAATTCAATCACCAAAAAGCTACGCCCGTTGTCCTCACCACGGTCGTAAATCGCCATGATGTTGGGGTGGTTGAGCTGCGCCGCTGCCATTGCCTCTTGAAAGAAGCGTTTGCGCGTGGTTTCACGCACATGCGGCAGCAGCACCTTCAGGGCAATCTCACGCCCAAGCAGCGTGTCCAAGCCCTTATAGACCGTCGAGGTCGCGCCCTCGCCCAAGTGTTCAAGCACCTCATAACGTCCGTTGAACTTCACACCAATCAATGACATGCTTCGCCCACAGTGTTGTGATGGTTGTCTCTTACTAAGGATAGCACAGCCTTGCGCTTCTGGCATGGCTAAAGACAAAATAAAACGTGTTTCCAATAGAATAGCACGGCTTACGCTCGTCGTGTGTAGAGAAATCGCCGCAGGCGACCACCTTGCATAGGCTCTTGCTTGCTGGACCTTACGCGCGAAAAGACCTAGCCATTGCGTTCAACTTGAATGGCATTGGCGACCTGATGCCCGACCGTCACAATCTCTTGGTCGTCAAATTGTACGGTGAGCGGTCCTTCAAACGGCTCGCGCGACAGCACACACAGCACGCGCCGCAGTTGGAAACCCTTCTCCAAGATGAACGCCAGCAGGGCATCATCGCTCGCTGTAAAGCGCGAGACCGACGCGCTTATCGCCAGCGGCAGCTCGGTCAGCGGCATGAGGTCAGGCGCGAGCATCACGCCTTCGCGGCTGGGGATGGGGTCGCCGTGCGGGTCAAACGAGGGATGCCCCAGCTTTTGCGCCACCGCCTCGATAAAACGATCAGAAACAGCGTGTTCTAACTTTTCTGCCTCGTCATGCACCTCAGGCAGCGGATAACCCAGCTCCTGCACCAAGTAAAGCTCGAGCAGGCGATGCCGCCGCAGCATCTTCAGCGCGATTGCCTCGCCTGCAGCGGTCAAACGCACGCCCTTGTACTTTTGGTAATCAATCAAGCCGTCTTCAACCAGCCGCTGCGCCATATCGGTAACGCTCGGCGCGCTAATGCTGAGCGCGCTGCACAGTTTGTTGGTGCTGACGCGCTCGTCCGCCTGTTGCAGAATGTAAACGGTTTTCAAAAAATCTTCTTTAGAGCGTGAATGTGCCATCAGGTTTATAATTAGGTCTGCATAAATGGTCATTTCGATTGTACCATAACATCGCTTACGATTGCTCTAATATGCTATTTTTTGAGAGGACTGCACATGCGCTATAAATTGTTGGGGAAAAGTGGGCTGCGCGTCAGCGAGCTATGTCTTGGCACCATGACATTCGGTGAGGATTGGGGCTGGGGCGCGTCCAAAGAAGAAGCCAAGCGAATGTTCGACGCTTTTGCCGAAGCAGGCGGCAACTACATCGACACCGCCAGCCTTTACACCAATGGCACAAGCGAACGCTACGTCGGCGAGTTTGTCAAGGCAGACCGCGCGCACTTTGTCGTCGCCACCAAGTACACGCTCACGCCGCTGCCCAATCAAGGCGACACCACGTCTATCCGCCCCAACGACAGCGGCAACCATCGCAAGAACATGATGCAGACCGTCGACGCGAGCCTCAAACGCCTGCAGACGGACTACATTGACCTGCTCTATTTGCACGCTTGGGATTACATGACCCCTGTTGAGGAGGTCATGCGCGGGCTGGACGATTTGGTGCGCATGGGCAAGGTGCTGTACGTGGCTATCAGCGACACGCCGGCGTGGGTGGTCGCTAAAGCCAACACGCTGGCGGACTTGCGCGGCTGGTCGCCGTTCATCGGCTTGCAAATCCCCTACAGCCTGCTCGAGCGCGATGCCGAGCGCGACCTGCTGCCAATGGCACAGCACTTCGAGCTCGGCGTGATGGCTTGGGGTATCCTTAAGGCAGGCGTGCTGACGGGCAAGTTTTTGGAAGACACACAAGAACCGACCCGTGTCAAGGCGGAACGGCTGAATTTGAGCAAGCAAGAACTCGCCACCGTCAAAGAAGTGGTCAAGATTGCCAAAGAAGTGGGACGCACGCCCTCGCAGGTGGCAACGAACTGGGTGCGCCAGCAGCAGCACCGCGCCCAGATGCTGCCGATTATCGGCGCGCGCTCGCTCAAGCAGCTGCAAGACAACCTTGCCGCGCTAGAATGGCAGCTCAGCGACAAGCAGCTAGCACGGCTGAACAAGGTGAGCGCGATACCACTAGGCTTCCCACACACCTTCTTGCCGCGCAACCGTTTTATCTTCGGCAACACGTTTGACCTTATCGACAACCATCGCAACAGCAACCCCATACCTTCGGCATAAACCGCAAAACAAGGAGGACAACATGGACAAGCAAACGGCATTCGTCAACGGCATTGAGCTAGCGTTTACGGACTTTGGCGGCGAGGGCGTGCCGCTGCTGCTGATGCCCGGTCTCACGTCCAACCGCCACGCCTTTGTCGGCTTGGTGCGCACCGGGCTAACGCAGCACGTGCGCCTGATTGTGGTTGACATGCGCGGGCGCGGCGAAAGCGACAAGCCCGCCACAGGCTACAGCATGGCAGACCACGCCAAAGACATTATCGGGCTGATGGACGTGTTGGGCATTCAACAGGTCGTCATCGGCGGACACAGCTTCGGCGGCATGATGTCGTGGTACATCGCGGCGCACTATCCCGAGCGCGTACGGGCGTGTGTCGTCATTGACGCGGGCTTGGAAGTGGCGGACCGCAGCGTCGTCGAGAAAATTCGCCCCTCGCTAGACCGTCTCGGCGTGCCAATTCCCTCGTGGGAAGTGTTCTTAAACGCTATCAAAGCCACGCCCTACTTTGACGATGGCTGGTGGCACGAGGACGCGGAGACCTTCTACCGTGCCGACATGGAGACGCTGACCGACGGACAAGTCCGCAGCCGCGTCAGCAAAGAAGCCATCTACCAAGTCATGGATCACATGCTCGAGCTGGATTGGCATGACATTGTGGCGCGTGCCACGCAGCCTTGCCTGCTCATTCACTCGCCCAATCCCATCGGCAAAGACGGACAAGTTGCCCCCATTCTCTCAAAGGCCGGCGCGGAGGAGACGGTGCGCACGCTGGCGAACTGCCAGTACGTGGCAGTGAGCGGGCATCACGTCACCATGATATGGGGTGAACACGCGCAAAATGTAACGGATGCCATCGTCGCGTTTTTGCGCACCATCTAGTGCTACAATGGTGTGATGATTTAGCGTGATTTAAGGACAACATTCATGCGCAGCACAACCGAACGCATCGCCATCATCCGCGATTTTCCGCAGCAGCTTGAGCAGCTCACCGCGCATCTCACTCGTACTCAACTCACGACCGCCTATCACGAGGGCGAATGGACGATTGCGCAAAACGTGCATCACGTCGCCGACGCACACATGCAGGGGTTCATTCGCTTCAAACTTGCCCTGACAGAAGACATGGCAAAGTTCAGTGACTACGACCGCGCTGCGTTTGCCGCGCTGCCCGACGGCAGTAGCCACGACATTGCGACCTCGTTAGGAATTTTGCACGGGCTGCATGCGCGTTGGGTGGTGCTGCTTGAAAATGTTTCCGACTGGCAAAAGACGTTCTTACATCCCCGCAAGGGCGAGATGACCTTAGACACGCTGCTCACGCTGTACGCCGACCACTGTCATGCACACCTTGCACAAATTCGCGCGGTAATGGAAAGGATGTAGCCATGCCAGAAGCGATTAACACCGAGACCGTGCGCTATCTGTTAGAGACCGCACAGACCAAACGCGGCTGGATTTCAGACTTGGCGTGGTCACCTCGTGGCGACATCCTCGCCATCTCCAGCGGCGGCGGCGTTGCGCTCTACGTCGATGCGTTTGGCGGCGCGCCGAGCCAGCTCATCGACAGCCCCAACAGCCCAGTGAAAGCGGTTGCCTTTAGCCCCGATGGGCAGTACATGGCGACCGGCGGCGCAGACAAGACCGTGCGCGTCTACCAGATTGACCAACAGACGCGCACTGCTCACGAAATCTACGTCATGCGCGGACACAGCGACAGCGTCGAGTGTGTGGCATTTAGCCCGCACGGCGGCTTGCTCGCCAGCGGCAGCGCAGACCACAGCGTGCGCATCTGGATTCCTGAAATCGGCAAGCCTTATACGACGTTTCACGGACACAGCGCAGAAGTCAGCACGCTAGCATTTGCCCTAGAGGGTCACGTGTTGGTTAGCGGCGGCTGGGACAACACGCTGCGGCTGTGGGACCTAAAAGAGGAGACGCAAGGCACAACGCTGGGCGTGCATGACGATTGGGTGCGCGACATCGCCACCTCTGCTGGCGGCACCATCATCGCCTCCGCCAGCAAGGACATGACGGTGCGGCTGTGGGACATGTACGAGACCAACCAGAGCAACGTGCTACAAGCACACTTTGGCGGCGCGGACTGTGCCGCGTTTAGCCCTGACAGCAGCTTGCTGGCGACCGGCGGACGTGACAACCAAATTAAGCTGTGGAACGCTATCAGCGGCGCGCTGCTGCGCACCATTCACGCCCACGAAAAACCCGTACTGGCGTTGGCGTTCAACCCAACCGGCACGATGCTGGTCAGCGGCGGAGGCGATAACCTTGTTAAAGCGTGGACTGTTCAGCGCGCTTAGCGCGGTAGGTGTGCTGCTGTTGGTGAGCGTGCTGCAGGCGCAAACGCGCCCGTTGACCGACCCCGCCACAGGCACACGCTACCGCGTCGAACGCTTTATTGAGGCGAACTTCCCCGTTGGCATGGTCTTCTTGCCCGACGGGCGGCTGCTGTATAACGAAAAAACGACAGGCAACGTGCGCCTGGTCTCGGCGGACGGCGTGCGCCAGCTCGCGCCTGTCGTAACGCTGCCCACCGATGCCCTGCAAGAACGTGGCATGCTCGGCATTGCCATTGACCCTGACTTTGAGGACAACGGGCGCGTCTACGTCGTCCACACGCGGCGCGGCGACGCGCGCAACTTCCCCACCAACACGCTGGTGCGCTTTCGCTTAGTGGACGGCACGGCGCAAGACCTCGAAACGCTGGCGCGCTACCCTATCACCAGCGGCGAGCTGCTGCACAACGGCGGCAACGTGCATTTCAACGCCGAAGGCAAGCTGTTCTTGTCGCTAGGCGACTTTGGGCTGCCGCAGAACGCGCAAGACCCCGCCGCCCCGCACGGCAAAATCCACCGCTTTATCCTGACCGAAGACGGCATTGCGCCCGACCCCACCAACCCGTTCGGCGCGAACAACAGTGCCTATGCGCTGGGACTGCGCAACCCGTTCGACTTCACATTTGACCCCGAGACCGGACACGTCTGGGCAGCGGAAGTAGGACCCAGCTGCGACGATGAGATTAACCTCGTGCTAGCGGGCTTTAACTACGGCTGGCGTGAAAACTACACCTGCGTAGGCAAGCAGCTTATCCCAAGTTTGACGCTGTACATGCCGCCCGTGCTGACGTTTACGCCTGTCGAAGCCCCCACAGGCATCCACTTCTATCAAGGCGACGCATTCCCTGAGTGGCGCGGCAACTTGTTCTTTTGCAATTGGAACTTCGGTGATTTGCGCCGTGTCGTGCTGGACACAACGCGCACGCGCGCCCTTGAAGTTCACGACATCCCGCTAGGAGGCGAAAAGTGCCGCCTGGACTTGCTCGAAGACGCGAACGGTTATCTCTATTTTGGCACAGTAGGCGGCGGTGGCGGTGCGATTATGCGCATCGTCCCCGACCGCTAGTTACTGCAACTTCTCGACCGCGCCGCTGGTCAGGAGCGCGTCAAAGCGGTACACGCCCATCGGCAGCTGCACGACAATGCGCCCACCGCTGTCAGTTTGAGCGACCAGCGGCGCGTTGCTTGCGCCCGCCGTCCCCCAGCCGATGACGCTGTACCAAAAGCCGCCGATAGCAAGCTGGTTGTAGAACATGTCGGCGAACACAGGGTCAGGTGCCACCGTACCGCTAGGTGGCGTGACAGGCGGCGTGCCGGTGTATACCGCGTAATTGGCGCAAGTGTAAAGGTTGAGGTTGTTCTGGATGCCGCAAACCTTGTCCAGCGCGCCGATTTGAATGCGGAAGAAATGCCCGTTTTGGAACGGCTGATACCACGCAGGATAGCTCTGCGAGTAGCTGTTGGGGCAGCCTAAGTTGGCAGGCGGATTGGCAAAAAACCAGCTAATCGCGCACACAGGCGCAACCAGCGTAATCGGCAAGCTCAGCGACGTGGTCTTGCCGCCGCGCGTGGCGGTCAGGCGATAAATGACCTGCGACTGGGCGACATTAGGAATCGTGACGGTAAACGTGCCAATCAACGGCACGCTGTTGCTCTCAATTGGCGTGCCGCTCATGTTGAGCCGTTCTAGCACGACGCTGTCCGCTTGCGCCTCCCAACGGAAAATCACACTGCCGTTGGGCGCGCTGCTGCTCACGTTAGACGAGAACGTCACAATGACAGGGTCGGTCGGCGTAGGGCTGGCGGTCGGCGTGAACGTTGCGGTCGCGGTCGGCGTGTGGCTGGCGGTCATCGTCAGCGTGGCGGTAAACGTGGCGGACGGCAACGGCGTGTTCGTCGGCGTAAACGTCACGGTGGGCGTATGCGTCGCGCTAGCGGTGGGCGTGTCGGTGTATGTCGGCGTAGCGGTCGCGGTCGGCGTAGGCGTGCTAACAGGCGTGTTCGTCGGCGTGTCCGAAGGGGTCACCGTCGGCAGCTGCGCCACTGTTGGCAAAGGCTCGGTGTCGCCGCCCGTACCACAAGCCGCCAATACTAACATCAGAACGGTCAAAGTAACCCGACGCAACATCGGCACACCTCCGCGCTTTTTGCGCTTATTATACGACAAGAAGCCCCGCAGATGGGGGCTTCTTATTTGTTCAGAATTGTTGAGATGTTAGCCGCCTACGGCGCAGGTAATCAAGCCCAACGAGCGCAAGACGCTGTTCACCACTGGGATTTGACAGTAGAGGTTGAGCTGGTCGACAACCACAACGGCGATGATGGTCACACAGCAGCAAACCGCCATCAAGCCCAAGCAACCAAACAGCACGAGACGCATGGTGTCGCTGCCGCCTGCCTCGCGCATTTGATAGGGGTCATAGTCTTGACCGGGCGGGGGTGGCGCGACATAGGCGGCTTGCGGCGCATAATAGGGGTCTTGCGGCGCGGGCGTACCGTAGCCCACTTGATAGGGGTCAGGCTGCTGCCCATACCCCACCGGCGCGGCAGGTGCGGGCGGCTGGTAGCTCGGCGCGGCAGGCGTGGGCGGCTGGTAGCTCGGCGCGGCAGGCGTGGGCGGTTGGTAAGGCGCGTCGCTGGCTGGCACACTGGGACGCACGACCTCATAGCCCAGCGTCACCGTCTCACCTAAGCCAATCATATCGCCGTTCTTCAACGCAACCATGCCCGACACGCGCTTGCCGTTGACAAACGTGCCGTTCGTGCTGCCCAAATCCTCTAAGGTACAGCCTTCCGCGCTGCGCACAACGCGCAAGTGGTGGCGACTAACCTCGCGGTCGTTAATCACAATGTCGTTGGTGATGTCGCGCCCTAATGTCACCACATCTTTGTTGAGGTCAAACACTTGGTTGGGCTGTGGACCCCTGCGAACAATGAAACGGAATATCTCGCCACCTTGCATGATGCGTGCCTCCGAACCCTATCACACCTGCTTTGGCTAAGCAGACAATAAGAACGTAAAAAGTATAGATTTACTTGCTATAACTTGTCAAATGCAGTTTGGCGAGGATACCCACCCGCTGCTGCACGCCAAAGCGCGCACTTCGCCGCATTCAACCTTTGCCGCAGCGCGCAGGACGCGCTATAGTTAAGTATATCCTTTTCTAGCATCGTTGAGGCATTTTATGCTAGACATTCAAAGACGCATGGAACAACTGCGCGCCGAGCTACAAAACGTCACAGATGCTACCCAGCTGGCGCGCCTCGAGGCACAAGCCCGCGAACTGCTCAGCGACGCGAAAAACACGGCATTTGAGGCGGGCGCACAGGCGTTGTTTGCTGACATTGCCCGCCTCGTTGCCGACCCTTCCAGCGTGACCATGACCCCTGCCACGCGAGCGTTGCTGCGGCGCGCGCGCATCCGCATTGAGATGGCAAGCGATGCCAGCGACATTGACGAAGCGATTGACCTGCTGAGCGAAGCTCTCGCCAGCAACCCCAACAACAACGAGCTGCTCACGCTGCTAGAACAAGCGGCACGGCACAACGCCGCCGCCGCACACCGCGTGCGCGATTTGTTCGCGCGCTACGGCATTGCGCGCCAGATTAAGCCACCGCAAGCAGCTCCTGCCGACGACGCGCCCGCTTCAACACCTAGCGACACGCCGCCGCTACGCCGCGACACGCCGCCTGCCGCGCCCAGCGAACGCCGTGCGCCCGCGCCTGCCTACGGCGACCTTGACGACCTGCTGGCTCAGCTCACAGAACATTACTACGCGGGCGACTATCCGCAGACAATCGACGTGGCGAACCGCATTTTGACGATGCACCCGCAGAACGTCACCGCGCAAGACTATCGCCAAAAGGCAGAAGACAACCTTATACGCGGCATCGTGCCGGACCACCGCATCCCGTTTGAGGCACGGGTGTCGTACAACCGCGCCAATTCGCTGGTGCGTGCCGGCAACTATGACGAGGCAAACCGCCTCTACCGTGAAGCACGGGAGCTTGCCGAGCGCGACGGCATCTTAAACTGGCGCGAGGTCGAGCAAGCATTGCTCGACATTCAAGACCTTGCGCTCGCGCGCGAGCTGCTCAACGAGGGCGACCGCCTGATGGCGATTGACAATTGGGCGGAAGCCTTGCGCAAGTACGAGGGCGCGCTGCGCGTTGTCCCTAACGACCCGCAGGCTGAAGAGCGCGCCGAGACCGTCCGCCGCGTGCAGCAAGACGCTGACCAAGTGGCGGTCAAGCTCAACATGCTCAGTGGCACGTTGGACGACCAAGTCACGCAGCTGCAGAGCATGCGCGCCACGTTAGCGCGGGTGCGCCAGCTGCTGCCCACCAGCCAGCGGCTAGCGGAGCTGCAAGCGTTGGTTAATAGCCGCCTCAACGGGGTGAAAACGCAGCTCAACGACCAAGCCCGCGTTGCGCTCAATCGCGCCACCAACGCCACTGCCCTCGAAGACAAGCTAACGCTAACTAATGAGGCAGTGCGGTTGATGGAGCTGGGCATTCAGCTTGACCCCAACGACAACTCCACATCGGACTTGCTCATGGAAGCGCGTGGGCAGGCGGGCGACATGGCGCGCGCGCGCCAAGTCATCGAGCGTGCCGCCTCGCTAATTGCGCAAAACTTCGACAGCGAGCTGACGCAAGCGCGCACCATGCTGGCGGGCTTGTCGCAGTACGCGCAAGACGAACGCTACCGCCTTGTGGTGAATGACCTGATGTCGCGTTATATGGAACGCGCTGAGTTGGCATTGGTTGAGGGCGACCTCAACACCGCCACAAGCTGGCTGGACGCGCTGCGCGACGAGCCGTTTCGCATTTTAGGGCGGCGTACCGAGATTTACCGTCTCGAGATGATGATACGCCAGCGACGCAATCGCGGGCGCATGATTGCGGCAGGCATTGGCGGCATGCTGCTATTGGGCATGGTCATGCTGCTGCTCTTTACGCGCCCACAGTGGGAAGCGGCGTTATTCCCCAGTCCCACGCCCACCGCCACCGCTACCGACACGCCCACCATCACGCCCACGCCGTCCGACACGCCCACCATCACGCCCACCTTTACACCTTCGACCACGCCCACATGGACATCGACACCAACGTGGACATGGACACCGTCGCCAACGTGGACACCGTCTTGGACACCGACCGCCTCGCTGACCCCAACGCACACTGACACGCCGACACACACGCCGACGGTAACCCCAACCTTCACGCCCACCGCGACGGCAACCGAGACCGTGACCCCAAGCATCACGCCCACCCCACCCGAGCTATGCCGCTTAATTGTCTTGGGCGCACAGGGCGTTTTCCTGCGCACACAGCCCACGCCTGTGAGTGAAAGCGTGGCGGTGCTGAACGTAGGGGTCATCATGGACGCGCTCGAGCGCACCACCCAGCTCGGTCTGGCAAACGGACCCCTCTGGTATCGCGTGC
The DNA here is from genome assembly GCA_938022205.1 of uncultured Anaerolineae bacterium. GTDB lineage: Bacteria > Chloroflexota > Anaerolineae > Aggregatilineales > Phototrophicaceae > JANWYT01. Next base: position 11,899 of record CALIEB010000036.1, read on the forward strand.
GCGTCAAGCTGTCTGACCGCACGGTGGAGGGCTGGATACGCGCTGACCTCGTGAGTGAGGTGACAAGCTGCCCGCCCTTGCCTAACAATTAGGCAGTAAGACAAGCAAAATCGTGCTATGCTATAAGCATAGATAGTGCAAGCCAACCGTTTAGATGAGGATACGCTAGCCTTGAGCGACGAACAACCTACCCACGATGACGCTATGCCGTCCACCGATGCTTCTCTGGCAGACTGGCTGGCATATTATCAGCAGCAAGGCGAGCTAGCACACGAACGCAAAGATTACGCCGCCATGCTAGAAAATTTCAACCGCGCATTGGAGCTTAAGACAGGCAGCGCACAGCTGTGGTTGTGGCGTGGACGCGCCCACCAGCTACTTAAGGACTATGCTAGCGCGCTGAGCGATTACTTGCACGCGCATAACCTCGACGCTGAGGAAGCCGACGTGTACTATTGGCTGGGGTCGCTGGCATTTGAACAGAACGACTACGAGCAAGCGTTACAGCACTTTAATGAAGCGATTGCGCGCAACCCGCAAGACGCGATGAGCTACTATTGGCGCGGGCGCGTGCAGCAGGCGCGCAAGCAGTACGTCAAGGCGATTGCGGACTATGACCGCGCCACCGCTCTGGAAGAAAAAGCCAGCTTTTATCTGTGGCGCAGCCAAGCCAACACTGAGCTACAGCAGCTTAATCAGGCGTTGTTAGACGCACAGCGCGCCATTGACCTTGACCCCAACTTTGGCGATGCCTATTACCTACTGGCGCACCTACACCGCCATCGCCAAGAGCTAGACACCGCGCTGGCGTATATCAGCCGCGCCATCGACCTAGAGCCTGACGATGCCGCCAACCACAACCTGCGCGGCATTCTCCACCGCTTGTTGGGCAAGAATGTCGAAGCTATCGCGGACTATGAGCGAGCGATTGCGCTTGCGCCGACCGAAAGTGACTATTACGTTGGGTTGGCGTTGGCCCGCTTCTATAGCGGTGACAGCAGCGGCGCGTTGCAGGCTATCGACACTGCCATGACGTACAAGCCTGACGAAGCGCAGCACTACAACATCCGCGCGATGATTAAGCGACAGAGCGGGCGCGTCATCGAAGCCATGCAGGACTATCTGCATGCGGTGCGTCTGCAGCCGACCCAAGCCGATTTTTATGTGGGCATCGCGTCGGCGTTGATGGCGTTGGGGCAAATGGAAGGTGCGCTCAAGAACATCACGCAAGCCATCGCGCTCGCGCCACAGCAAGCCGCCTATTTCAACGCGCGTGGGGTCATTTTGCGCCGCCTCGAACGCTACGAAGACGCGCTTAAGGACTATGACAAAGCGATTGAGCTTGCGCCCGACGAGGCGGACTTTTACGTCGGACGCGGCTTGGCGTACAGCGGCTTAGGGCAGTTGGAGGCGGCTTTAAGCGAGCTGAACATTGCTATTCGCCTTGCACCCGACATCGCAGGCACGTACAACTCACGCGGCATTATTTACCGTCGCATGGGTCGGTTTGACGAGGCACTCGCGGACTACGACAAAGCGATTGCGCTGAACGACGGCGAAGCAGATTTTTACGTCGGGCGCAGCATGGCGTTGATGGCGTTAGGGCGTTATAACGAGGCACTAGAAGCTATCAACCAAGCCATCGCCCTTGACCCCAAGAACGGCAACCATTACTACACGCGCGGGCAAATTTACAGCGAAATCGGCGACATCGAGCGCGCCATAGACGAGCTAACGCTGGCGATTGAACACCAGCCGCGCGACCCCGCCAACTACAATTTTAGGGGTATCTTGTGCCGCCGCATCGGGCGTTTTGACGAGGCGTTGACCAATTACGAGAAGGCGATTGAGCTGGAGCCGCGCGAAGTGGACTTTTACGTGGGCAAGAGCCTCGCGCTGATTGGGCTTGGGCGCAACGACGAGGCGTTGGAAGGCATCAACCGCGCCATTGAAATTCAGCCCAACAACGCCGTGAGCTACAACGCGCAAGGCATCATCCTGCGCAACCTTGGGCGTTACGAAGAGGCATTGCGAGCCTACCATCGCGCCAACGAGCTTGAGCCGACGTTCACCGAGCCCTACTTGGGTCGCAGCCTGATTTATCGCGCCAAGCAGCAGTATCACGAGGCGTTAGACGAAATCTCGCAGGCACTCGAGATGCACCCGACTAACGCTAGCCTGCTGCACGCTCGCGCGCAAACGCTGCTCGATTTGTCGCGCTATGGGGAAGCGTTAGATGACCTTGACCGCGCCATTAGCCTACGCCCCAACGACGGTGACTTGTTCTACCTGCGTGGCAAAATTTACATCACGCTGGAAAAATACGACCATGCCCGCGCCGACCTCAACCGCGCTTGCGAGCTGCAGCCGCATGACAGCGCGAATTGGAGCATGCGCGGCACGCTCAACCGCCGCATCAACGAGTTCGCAGAAGCGATTAGCGACTACACGCGCTGCATTGCGCTTGACCCCAAAAACGACAGCCATTATTACATGCGCGGGCAAGTTTACGTCACGCTAGGCGATTTTGAGACAGCACTGCCTGACCTCGACAAGGCATGCGAGCTTGCGCCGCGCGATGCCTACAACTTCAACCTGCGCGGCATTATTCACCGCAACATGGGCAACCTTGACCAAGCCTTGAAGGATTATGAGCGTGCCACTACCCTCAATCCCAAGTACGCCGATGCTTTTATGGGACAAACGCTCATTTACAACATGCGCGGCGACTATGAGCGCGCCTTAGAGATCATCAATAAAGTCGTCGAGCTGCAACCCAAAGACCCTGCTGTGTACAACTCACGCGGGGTGATTTTGCGCTTCTTAGAACGCTACCACGAGGCAATCAACGACTACGAGCGCGCACTCACGCTTGACCCCAAAAGCGTGGAAGCGCGGCTAGGTTGTGCGATGGCACACCGCGCCCTCAAGCAGTACGGTGATGCTCTCTTTGAGCTTTCGACCGCCATTCAGCTCAACCCTACCGAAGAGCTGCTCTACTTTTGGCGCGGGCGCGTTAGCCAAGATATCGACGACTACGCCGCTGCTGTCGAAGACTTTAACCGTGCGCTAGCTATCAATCCCAACGACCCCTACGGCTACCAGTCACGGGCGGTGAACTTGCACTACTTGCGCCGCTACGACGAAGCCATTGCCGACTTCCACAAGACCATTGCCATGCTGCCTGAGCTTGCCACCAACTATTACTTGTTGGGGCAGCTGTATTACGATATAGGCAACTTTGAAGAAGCTCTCACGTGGTATAACAAGGCAATCGAGCGCGTCCCTGACCACAAGAACTATTATGAGATTCGTGGTTTTACTTACCACATGCTTGGGCGTGACCAAGAGGCAATTGCCGATTTTGACCGCTGTGTCGCGCTAGAGCCGAGCAATTCGCTGTGCTACTACTGGCGCGCCTTAATGCGCACGACGCAGCCCGACCAGCTCAGCGCGAGCATCGTCGACATGGGGCATTCTGTGGAGCTAGAGCCAAACGATCCCGTGACGCATACCTACGGCGCGTTTTGGCTTGGGGTCATCTACACGTTAGCGGGTGCGACCGTCGCCGCTGAGCGGCAATGGCGCATGCTCGATGCGTTGCTAAGCCATGTGGGTGACCAAGAGCAAAGTCGTCGCATTCGCGCCATTTATGCGCTGTGGCAGGGGCGTGAGGAGGAAGCGCGTGCGCTGTATGAGCGCATTCTTGCCGACAGTGCTAACCCATCGCAGGTGTTCAGCCCTAATTTCTACCTTGCGCTGCTGACGCGCTTGTTCCCAGAGCGCGCGGCATTTGCACGTATATCGGCATGGTTTCAGGCGGCAATCCGTTAAAAATTATGCTATACTCAACGCTAGTAATGGTCAGATACTCATCGGAGGTGCGCTGTGGGGCGTTTTCCCAATAAATATGTCATCGGCTTGACAGGCAACATCGCAGTTGGCAAGAGCGTGGTACGCAAAATGTTGCAGCATCTGGGCGCATATACCCTTGATGCTGACGCGCTTGTCCATCAAGCGATGATGCCCGGCGCACCAGCCTACAAGCCTATTGTCGAAGCCTTCGGGCAGTTTATTGTCGGGGCGGATGGGCGTATTGACCGCAGTTTGCTCGGCAAAATTGTGTTTAGCAATCCCCAAGCCTTGAAGAGGCTGGAGCAAATCACCCACCCAGTGGTGCGCCAAGCCATTCAAGTGCTGGTTAACCGCGCCCAACAGCGCGTTGTCGTCATCGAGGCAATTAAGCTGCTAGAGGGCGAGCTGGCTGACTGGGTCGACAGCGTGTGGGTGGTGGATGCCACGCCGCAAACGCAGTACAAACGCCTTGTCCAAGAGCGCAAGATGTCTGAAGCAGACGCAAAGCAGCGCATTCAAGCGCAAAACGCGCAAGCCGACAAGCTGAAAAGAGCCAACGTCATCATCAAGAACGACGGCAACGTCGACGACACGTGGAAGCAAGTGCAGCAGCACTTTGCCAACGTGCGCAAAGCCCTTGCAGGCGGTGCGGCTGCCGCCGGCGCACAAACCGCCAAAGCCGCTGAAGCTGGAGAGGAAGCACCGCAAGAGGCGGTTGCCGACATGAGCGGCGTGACGGTCAAGCGCGGCACACCCAACAACGCCCAGCACATCGCGGACTTCCTGAGCAAGGTCAAAGGCGAGACAATTTCACGCATGGACGTGATGATGGCGTTCGGGCAAAAGAGCTTCCTCATCGCCCAGCGTGAAGACGAGACGGTCATCGCTACGCTGGGCTGGACGGTGGAGAACCTTGTCACGCGCATGGACGACTTTTACACCGCGCCCGGAGTGCCGGTTGCGCCGCTAGTGAAGGCGGTGATGACAGCCGTTGAGGCTGCTTCCAGCGAATTACAAAGCGAGGTCGGTTTTATCTTCATGCCGCCCAACACCCCTGCCACGCTCTTGTCGTCGTTCGCCAGCAGCGGCTACGCGCCCATCACGCTCAAAGAGATTAAAATTCCTGCGTGGCGCGAGGCGGTTGAAGAGGCCACGCGCGGCACAGAGCGCATCGTCCTTTGGAAGCAGCTGCGCAAAGACCGCGTCCTCCAGCCTATCTAACGCTTGCCGTGCGCCGCTTCAAGGCGGACGCGCGTGTGCTTACCCTTAATTTTTTCGTGCGCCTTCGCTATACTGGTCGCTTAGACGTGCGGCAAGTTGCTTTGTCGCGCCAATCCAACGGTTAAGAGGAACACGCTCATGCAAAACTTCCCGCTGTTTACTTGGGTTTCTGCGCATCCGCGCCTGACGGCGTGGCTAGTGTTGTCGCTCGGCATGGTAGGCTTGCTGGTTTACGAAGCGCGCGATGTGGGCTTGCAGCCAAGCCAGTGGGCTGCGCTTGTCGTCGCTACTGTGCTGGTGGCAGGACTTTGCATCTGGATTATTAGCTGGGAGGACGCGGAAGAAGAAGACAACGAGACCATCCCAACTGCCGCTGTCACAGAGACCAGCGACAACGCTTAATCGCCCTCTTCTACGCTAACTCTCGCAAGGACACGCTGTTATGACGCACAAGCAACCCGAACCCGCCGCAACCAAACTGACTTTGACGGTGGTCATCCCCTGCTATAACGAGGTTGCCACCATCGAACCCGTGCTGCGGCGCGTGGAATCGGTGGGCTTGGCGGACGAAATCATCATTGTGGACGACGGTTCGACCGACGGCACGCGCGACATTCTCAAGCGCATTGAGGCGGAAAATCACCCGCACCTGCGCATCATCTACCACGAGCGCAATCAAGGTAAAGGCGCAGCGGTCATCACAGGCTTCAAAGCCGCCACCAGCGAGGTCTTGCTCATTCAGGATGCCGACTTCGAGTATGACCCCCGTGAGTATCCCATTCTGCTCAAGCCCATCCAAGAGGGCATCGCCACAGTGGTATACGGTTCGCGCTTCTTAGGCGGTCCGCGCAAGGCAATGAACTTTTGGAACATGGTTGCCAACCGCATCCTGACATTCGTCACCAACATCTTGTACAACGCCATCCTCAGCGACATGGAAACCTGCTACAAGGTGTTTCGCGCCGAAGTGGTGAAAAACATGAAGCTCAACGCGCGTGGCTTTGAGTTTGAGCCAGAGGTGACGGCGAAGGTGCTTAAGCAAGGCATCCGCGTCTACGAAGTGCCGATTTCTTACAACGGACGCGAATGGCACGAGGGCAAAAAAATCAAGTGGACGGACGCGCCAATCGCGCTTTGGACGCTGCTCAAATATCGCTTTGTGGACTGAGTTATGGGCGAGAAGACAGAAAAATTGCGGCAAATCCGCGACGAGGTGCTGAACCTGACCACGTCGCCGCTGTATGCGTTTCGCAAGCAGCACGGCTATTTTCCTGTGATTGGACAAGGTAACCACGACGCGCACATCGTCTTCATTGGTGAAGCACCCGGCGAAAATGAAGCCAAACAGGGTCGCCCGTTTTGCGGCGCGTCGGGGCGCGTGTTAGACGAGCTGCTGCAGAGCATTGGGCTTGCCCGCGAGCAAGTCTACATCACCAACATCGTCAAAGACCGTCCGCCCGACAACCGCGACCCAAGCAAAGAAGAGATTGACATCTACGCGCCTTTCATGCAGCGACAGCTCGACATTATTCAGCCGCGTGTCATTGCCACCTTAGGGCGGTTCTCGATGGAGTGGGTGCTGACCCTGTTCAACGCGCCTGAAAGGACGAAAAAAATCAGCGCGCTGCACGGCAAAGTCATTCGCACCCAGTCAAGCTGGGGCGAAGTGGCGGTTGTGCCGCTCTTTCACCCAGCCACCTCGCTCTACAACCCCGCGCAGCGGCAGATACTCTTTGACGATTTTCTCGTGCTGAAACAGTTCACCACACCCTAAACAAACAACAACGCCGAACCACAGGGATTCGGCGTTGCCGTCAAGGAGGGAGACATGCGTCTAACTTCTGCCAAGCGTCGAACGGGGGAGATTCTTGGCTTGGCTCATGAAGCAAACGGCACCGCTAACAATACGCGCTCTTCATCATGGGGGTGGTGCCGCTTGTCATTCATTTCGTGCCGCGTTCATCTTTCATTTTTTCTTGAAAGTTATGAACTTAACTAAAGTATAGGATAGGTCAGCGCGTTTGTAAAGGCTTATTCATCTATTTCTTAGCTTAGTAAGAGGAGCAAACGATGAGCGAACGAGTGGGGTTTATCGGCTTGGGCATCATGGGGCGTGGCATGGCGCACAACCTGCTCAAAGCGGGCTTCGCCGTCACGGTGTGGAATCGCACGGCAGCGCGCATGGACGCGCTGTTGCAGGCGGGCGCGACGGCGGCTAGCTCCCCTGCTGACCTTGCCCGCCGCTGCGACGTGATTTTCACCTGCGTGAGCGACACGCCCGACGTAGAAGCGGTCGTGCTGGGCGAAGACGGCGTGCTAGCAGGCGCACAAGCTGGCGCGTTGGTCGTGGACATGAGTACCATTAGCCCAGAGGCAACGCGCGCGCTCGCCGCCAAGCTCGCCGAGCGCGGCGTATATTTCTTGGACGCGCCCGTCAGCGGCGGCAGCGAGGGCGCGGCGCGCGGCACGCTGAGCATTATGGTAGGCGGCGAAGCCGAGCAGGTGGCGCGGGCAATGCCCTACTTTCAGGCAATGGGCAAGACCATCACGCACGTGGGCAAGGTCGGTGACGGGCAAGCGGTCAAGCTAGTCAACCAAATTCTCGTTGTCGTCACGATGCTGGGCGTGAGCGAGGCATTGCTATTCGCGCAAGCCAGTGGGCTTGACCTTGAGAAGACGCTACAAGCGGTGGCAGGCGGCGCAGCCGGCAGCTGGATGCTCAGCAATCGCGGCACGCAAGCCATTGCCCGCGACTTCCGTCCGGGCTTTACGATTGACTTACAGCAAAAAGACCTGCGGCTGGTCCTGGAAGCGGCTGACCAGCGCGGCGTGCCTGCTATCGCCACCAGCCTTGTGTTCAACCTCTATCGCACGCTGCAGCAAGCGGGCTTAGGACATGAGGGCAACCACGCGCTGATTAAGGCGTTGGAGCGGCTGGCGGGCATCACCGTCGGCGGTTAATCAACAGCACACAGGAGGCATTATGGAAACCGTTCACGTTATCGCCACAGGCGGCAGTCTCGACAAGTTTTACTCGCTTTACAACAGCAACTTTGAGGTGGGCGAGCCGCAGGTCATGCACATTTTCAAGGATGCCGTCGTCAATTTTGATTACGTCATCGACTCTGTCTTGCGCAAGGACAGCCTTGACCTCACCGACGATGACCGCGCCCTCATCCTCGAGAACGTACGTCGCTCGCCACACCGCCACATCCTCATCACGCACGGCACAGACACCATGACCAAGACGGGCATGGTCTTACAAGCGGCACAGCTAGATAAGGTCATTGTGCTGACGGGCGCAATGCAGCCCGCCGAGTTTCGCCACAGCGACGCGCCGTTTAACGTCGGCTGCGCAGTGGCGGCGTTGCAGACCGCGCCGACGGGCGTGTACATCGCCATGAGCGGGCTGGTCTTGCCGCCCGACAAAATCCGCAAGAACTACGAGACCAAACGTTTCGAGCCAATTTAACGCAGCGCGTGCCGTGCATCCTTGCGCAAGGACGTGCGGCACGCTTAAATTAAGCGCAGCATCCGCACCATCGCAAAGGGCAAGCCATGTTAGATGAGACAACTGCACATGCCTACGCTAGCGAAACGCTCACGCGCCTTATGCCGCGACTAAGCGCACACTTGGGCGAAGGCAGCGCGCCCTTCTTCGCGCGGCTAACACAGCACTTTCCTCGCGCCTTTAAGCTGCTACACGCGCTTTATGGCGATCGCTACGACTTTTTCTATCACCTCGAGCAAATTTTGCTCACTTGTGCGCAAGCCTATGCCGCTCGCCCTGAAGACTTGAAGACGCTAGACGAGCAGCGCGCCGCCGCGCCCGATTGGTTCTTGCGCGTGCCAATGGTGGGCGGCGTGTGCTACGTCGACTTGTTCGCGGGCAATTTGGCGGGCTTGCGCGACAAGCTACCCTACTTCAAAGAGCTGGGGCTGACCTATTTGCACCTCATGCCGCTGTTCAAAGCTCCCGCCAAAGAGAACGATGGCGGCTATGCCGTTAGCGACTATCGCACGGTGAACCCCGCGCTCGGCACGATGGACGAGCTAGCAGAATTGGCGGCAGCCTTGCGGCAGCAAGGCATCAGCCTCGTGCTGGATTTTGTCTTTAACCACACGTCTGACGAACACACTTGGGCGCAGCAGGCACGCGCGGGCGACCCCACCTACCGCAGCTTCTATTTCTTCTTTCCCGACCGCACGATGCCGGACGCTTACGAGCGTACGCTGCGGGAAATTTTCCCTGAGCAAGCCCCCGGCAGCTTCACCTACCTGCCCGACGCACAAAGCTGGGTGTGGACAACCTTTCGCGAGTTCCAATGGGACTTAAACTACCGCAACCCCGCCGTGTTCAACGCCATGCTAGGCGAGATGCTCTTTCTCGCCAATCACGGCGTAGAGGTGCTGCGTTTAGACGCGGTTGCCTTCATCTGGAAAGAACTTGGCACAACCTGCGAGAGCTTGCCACAGGCGCATTGGCTCATTCAGGCTTACAACGCGCTCGTGCAAATCGCCGCGCCCGCCATGACGTTTAAGTCCGAGGCGATTGTACACCCCGACATCGTCGCAACGTACATCAGCCACGAGGAGTGTCCCATCTCGTACAACCCTACGCTGATGGCACTGCTGTGGGAAGCACTCGCCACGCGCAGCGTCACGCTGTTGAGCTACAGCATGCAGCAGCGATTTGCCTTGCCCGAAGGCTGCGCATGGGTGAATTACGTGCGCTGCCACGACGACATTGGCTGGACATTCGCCGACGAGGACGGCTGGCAAGTGGGCATTAACGGCTTTGACCATCGCCAATTCTTGAACAGTTTCTACACCGGACAGTTTCACGGCAGCTTCGCGCGCGGCGTGCCATTTAACTACAACCCGCTCACGCGCGACATGCGCATCAGCGGCACAGCGGCTTCGCTGGCGGGGCTGGAACAAGCCCTAGCGACACACAACGCCGAACACCGCGAACACGCGCTCAAGCGGCTACGCCTCATTCACAGCGTCATCTTAAGCGTGCAGGGCATCCCGCTCATTTACTTGGGCGACGAACTTGCCACGCTCAACGACTACAGCTATGAGCAGGACGCGGGCAAGGCAGCTGACAGCCGTTGGGTGCATCGACCGCGCTTCGATTGGAAGCATGCGGAAAGCCGCCACGACCCCAGCACGCCCGCAGGTTATCTGTTCAGCGCGCTGCAAGCGATGATTGCGCTGCGCAAACGCGAGGCAGCATTTCTGGGCGAGACGCGCTTCTTTTGGACCAACACGCCACATGTCCTAGGCTACACTTGCGGCGGGAAGATATGCGTGCTGGCGAACGTCTCCGAGCATACCGTGCAGGTCACGCCTGACGTGTTGCCCAACCTTGCCGCGCTCAACGGCAAAGACCTGCTCAGCGATCGCGAGGTCGACCTCGCCCACCCTGTCACGCTCAGCGCGTACGATGTGCTTTGGCTAACCTAGCGCGGTGCGAAAACCGCTTTCTTTTGAGACAAACCTACCATTGAAGTGAGCGTTTTTATGATGCGTATCCATATACCCCACAAGGTCACGCTGACCAAACAAGACGACCACACGCTCACATTCACAGGCGAGCGCGGCGAAGTGTTTCAAGTGTTCGTGTTAGACGAGGGTTTGGTGCGCGTGCGCCACTTGCCCGACGGCGCGCCGCGCCTTGAGCGCACGTGGGCAATCACAGCAGGGGCAACGGACGTGCCGCTAGCGGGGCGCGCCCGCGACGACCTTAGCGGCTTCGCGCTGCCACCCTTTCACGTGGCGCGTGACGGCGCGACGCTAACCGTGCGCACGGCGCGGCTGGCGTTCACCATCGACTGTGACGACTTCCACATCACATGGTTGACAGCTGAGGGCAAACCCTTTGCCGCCGACCTCAAGCGACGCGCCTACGCCTACGACCGCGCAGGACGCACGGTCTACCATTACATGGTGCGGCGCACGCACGAACACTACTACGGCTTTGGCGAGAGCGCGGGCAGCCTCGACAAGCAGCGGCAGCAGGTACGCATGCGCTGCATGGACGCGCTGGGCTACAATGCTGAGACAGGCAGCCCGCTTTACAAGCACATCCCCTTCTACATCACCTATGAGCCTGAGCTAGGCGTGGCATACGGGTTGTTTTACGACAACGCCGCCTCTTGCACGTTTGACATGGGGCGTGAAGTGTCGGCGTTTTGGGGCTTCTATCGTTATTATCAGGCGGACGACGGCGACATTGACTATTACTTGCTCTATGGCGCGGACATCGCCGACGTGCTAGCGCACTACGCATGGTTGACGGGCAAGCCGACGCTGCCGCCGCGCTGGTCGCTAGGTTACTTAGGTTCGACCATGTCCTACACCGAAGCCCCCGACGCGCAAGAGCAGCTCAAACAGTTCGTCGCGCTTTGCCAGCAGCACGACATTCCTTGCGACTTATTCCACCTGTCATCCGGTTACACGACCGACGCGCGCGGTTTGCGCTATGTGTTCACGTGGAACAGGAACAAAGTCCCAGACCCCGCTGCAATGGTACAGAGCTTCCACGACGCAGGCATCCAGCTCGCTGCTAACATCAAGCCTTATTTGCTGACTTCGCACCCGGAGTACGCCAACGTGGCGAACGCGGGCGGCTTTATCAAGCAAGCCGACAGCGACGCGCCCATCCACAGCAGCTTTTGGAGCGGTGGCGCGTTTGAAAGTGGCGAGGGCAGCTATGTGGATTTTACCAGCGCGGCAGGCTTTGGCTGGTGGCAAGCGCGCATTCGCGAGCAGCTGTTGGCGTATGGCATCGACGCGCTTTGGAACGACAACAACGAGTTTGAGATTTGGGACGACGCGGCGCGCTGCGATGGCTTCGGGCAGCCCGTCCCGATTGGACAGGCGCGCCCGCTGCAAACGCTGCTGATGGGGCGCGCTTCCTACGAAGCACTGCGCGAGGCGCGCCCCGAGCTGCGTCCGTTTGTGCTGACGCGCTCGGGCAGCGCGGGCATCCAACGTTACGCACAAACGTGGTCAGGCGACAACGAAACCTCGTGGCACACGCTGCGTTACAACATCCCGATGGGGCTAAGTTTGAGCCTCTCAGGCGTGCCGAACAACGGGCACGATGTCGGTGGCTTCTACGGCGACGCGCCTAGCCCGGAGCTGTTCGTGCGCTGGGTGCAGAACGGCATCTTTCACCCGCGCTTCACCATTCACTCGTGGAACACGGACGGCACGGTTAACGAGCCTTGGATGTATCCTGACATGCTGCCTCACATCCGCGAAGCCATTCGCCTGCGCTACCGCCTCGTGCCTTACCTTTACACGCTGCTTTACGAAAGCACACAAAACGGACAGCCCATTATCCGCCCAATGGTCTATCACTTTGCCGATGACCCGCGCTGTCGCACCGCGTCGTTTGAGTTCATGCTCGGCGCGTGGCTGCTGGTCGCGTCGGTGTTAGAAGAAGGGGCGCGCACGCGCACCGTCTACTTGCCCGCAGGCACAGGCTGGTACGATTGGCACAGCGGCGCGTTTTACGCGGGCGGACAAGAGGTCACGTTGGACGCACCGCTTGAGCGCGCGCCGCTGCTCGCGCGAGAAGGCGGCATCGTACCGCTGGCACGCGACGGCGCACACAGCATCACGCTCAGCCGCGACCACACCCGTGAGGTCTACGCCTTTCCCGCCCGCGCCACCGCCAGCAGCCAGTTTGTCTTGGTGGAAGATGACGGCGTGAGCATGGCGTACCAAGAGGGCGGCGTGACCTTTGTTACGCTGACGCTGAACAGCACGCCCGACGCGCTCAGCGTGAGCGCACGCGCGCGCGGCGGTTACCCATTGCCTTACGACGCGCTGGATTTTGTGCTGCCGGCAGGCGAGGCGCGCCCCATCAGCGGCAGCATCAGCGAAACGCAAGACAACGACGGACGGCGGCGCGTGCGCGTGCAGGTGGCATTGGATTAACTACTCACTTGCCCTATCTCACAATTTGCTAGACAATAACATCAACGCATTGTGGGGGAAGCGGCATGTGTCCAACAACAATTGGCTTTCGCTATGAGCTTCATGAGGCATTAGGCAGCGGCGGCATGGGCAGCGTGTACCGCGCCTATGACCGCCTTGAAAGCGAGTGGGTGGCGGTGAAGCGCGTAACACAGCAAATCAACGCCAATACCGAACACTTTCGTGCCGCGTTGGCGCAGGAATTTCAAGTGCTAGCAACCATGCGCCATCCACATATCATCAGCGTGCTGGACTATGGTTTTGACAGCGAGCAGCAGCCCTACTACACGATGGAACTGCTAGCGCAGGCGCAAAACCTGCTGCGCTACACGCGCGGCACAGCCCAGCAAACTAAGCTAGAGCTGCTCTTGCAAGTGCTGCAAGCCCTCACCTACTTGCATCGCCGCGGGGTGCTGCACCGTGACCTTAAGCCAGACAATATCTTGGTGACAGATGGGGGGCGCGCCAAAGTGCTAGACTTTGGGCTGGCGATAGACCAAGACCAGCCCCTAGCAGCGGAGCAAGTCGGCGGCACATTGGCGTATATGTCGCCCGAAGTACTAAGCGGTGACCCGCCCAGTGTCGCCTCTGACTTGTATGCTTTTGGCGTAATTGCCTACGAAGTTTTGGCAGAGACGGCACCTTTTGACACCAGCAACGTGACGGAGCTTATTCGCCACATCCTCAGCACGGCGGCGGATGTAGACCCACTAGACGTGTCGCCTGAGATAAAGAACATGCTAGCGCGCCTGCTTGCCAAAGACCCTGAAGACCGCCCGCCAAGCGCGGAAGCAGTGCTGACATTCTTTGCGCAAGAGGCACAGCAAGCGCATTTGCTAGAGCATGCCAGCATCCGCGACAGCTACCTACAATCGGCGCGCTTTATCGGACGCAGCAACGAGCTGGCGCAGCTGAAGCACGCGCTGCAAGCTGCCCGCGCTGGACAAGGCGGACTATGGTTAATAGGTGGCGAAAGCGGCGTAGGCAAATCGCGCTTGATTGAGGAACTGCGCACGCAGGCACTGGTAGACGGCGCGCTGGTGCTGCGCGGGCAAGGCATCGCCGAAGGTGGCGCACCCTTCTTGCTTTGGCGCGCTGCCCTGCGCTACCTGTGTTTGTGCGTTGACCTTAGCGACTTTGAGGCGAGCGTGCTAGCGGCACTTGTGCCAGATATTGACATACTGCTGGAGCGCGAGGTCACGCCTGCGCTGCCGCTTGACCCCGACCCAGAGCAAATGCGCCTCTTTAACACCATCGCGGATGTGCTGCAGCGGCATCACACGCCCACACTGTTCATCATGGAAGATTTGCAATGGGCGCAAGAGAGTCTTACGCTGCTAGCGCACCTCCACGCTGCGCTGGCAATGCTGCCGCTACTCATTGTCGGCACGTTTCGCAACGATGAAAGCCCTACTCTCCCCGACGGCTTTGTAGGTGCCCAGACCCTCACTTTACAGCGGCTTAACAAGCGCGAAATCGCTGACCTGAGCGAGTCCATGCTGGGCAGCACCGTAGGACGGCGCGAGGCATTGTTGCATATGTTAGGCAGCCAAACAGAGGGCAACGTCTTCTTCATCGTAGAGCTAGTGCGAGCGTTAGCAGAACAAAGCGGACAGCTGTCACAGATTGGTCAAGTGACGCTGCCGGACAGTTTGTTTGCAGGCGGTATCAACAAAGTGCTTGTTAATCGCCTGCGCCGCGTGCCAGTTGAGGCGATCGACTTGCTCGCGATAATGGCGGTCAACGGGCGCGCCATTGATCTTAAGCTACTTCAGCACCTGCGCCCTACGCTAAACACCGAGGTATGGTTGCTGGCGTGTAACAGTGTGCTGGACGTGCTTGATAACCAATGGTGGTTTGCCCACGACAAGCTGCGCGAGACACTGATTAGTCAGCTTACGCCAGAAGACTATCGCGCCAAGCACGCGCTGGTTGCCGCTGCCAACGAGGCTCTCTATGGTGAGGACGCGCGCCTGTATGCCCAACTGGCGCACCATTGGCGCGAGGCACAAAACGCCGACAAAGAGCAACTCTTCAGCACGTTAGCAGGCAAGCAGGCACTGCAATCCGCCAACTACCGTGAGGCATTGCGCTATTTCAAGCGTGCGCTAACGCTAGCGGCAGACACACAATCGCCCTACACACGGGCACGGCTCAGTAAGCTCATCGGCGACACCTACTTGGGCATGGGGCAGCTCAGCGACGCGGTAGAAGCGTTTTTAGCCACGCTTGCGCCGCTTAAGCATCGCCCGCCACAAACAGTACGCCAAAGCCAAGTGAAGCTCCTGCGTGCGGCAGCGGAGCAAGCGCGCTGGTTGTATCTGCCACACGCGCCTATTCCCACACACCATAGCGAGTACTGGCAAGACACAGCGATGGCATGCGCACAGCTGTGCATCATCTACTACTTTAAGAACGAAAAATACAACGCGCTCTACTATGCGCTGTTGGGCAGCAACCACGCCCAACGTGTCGGCGCAGCACATCGCAACGTGCTTTCGCACTTGCAATCGCTGGTAGCACTGTGCAGCTCAATTATCCCAATCAAGCGCATGACCAAGTTTTACATCCGTCTTGCTAGCGAGAACTTGCCATCACAGCACAATGCTGCTGAGCGCAGTTGGGTGTTGATGATGACGGGCATCGGCACGACCAATACCGCCGAATGGCATCTTGCTGTCCCGTCCCTTGAGGAATGCGTCGCGCTGGCAGAGGCCACAGGCACAGTGCGCCGCCAGCAAGAGGCGATGCTGTCGTTAGCGGCGGCTTATTTCTTTTCGTCGGATTGGGAAAATTCCTACAAGATGGCGGAAAAACTGCTTGAGAGTGGCACAAAATATAACAATGCACAGTGCCGTGCTTGGGCATTGGACGACTTGGGGCGCGTGCTGTACCATTGGGGCGACAACAGCAGGGCACAACAGCTTTTTAGCGAGAGTCACGCTATTTACAGCCAGATTGGTGACACTGGTGGCTTGATTTGGGTTAACGGCGGCTTGGCACAAGTTCACACGCGCTTAGGCGAGCTGGAAAAAGCGCGCCCCTACGCTGCTGCGCTGACCGAGCTACTGCTGCACACCTCGCCAAGCAACTATGGGCTGCTAGAAGGCTATCAAGGGTTAGCGGATTTTTGCTTGACGCGCTATGAGCAGACGCGCATGCCTGAACACGGCAAAGCAGCCGAACAAGCCGTGATGCTGATGCGTCGCTTCGGGCGCATCTTTAACACAGGCAAGGCACACCAACATTTTTATGCGTCATGGCTGGCGGCTCTTAACGGGCAGCCCCGCCTAGCCCAGCGCGAAGGCAAGCGCGCTATCAGAGCCGCCCAACGCTACAGACTACGCTATGAAGAAGGCATAGCCGCTTATCATCTGGCACGCTTTATGCCTGTAAGCAACCCGCAGCGCGCCACGTATCTACAGCATGCCCGCGCCATTTTCATGTCTTTGCGCGCCGCGTGGGAGCTAGAACAACTTAACACTCTCACCAATTAAGGAGTTTTCGCTATGTCACATTGGACACGCCAGCAGGACAACCACATCGTCACGCTCACGCTAAATCGTGCGCACGCGCTCAACACGCTCACGCCCGAAGTGCTGTTTGAGTTGCGCGAGCTTGCCACCGAACTTGCCAACGACCGTTCGGCGTGGGTCGTGGTCTTACAAAGTGAGGGTCCGCACTTCAGCGCGGGCGTGGATGTCAACACCATCGGACAGATGCAAGCGCAGTCCACCGAAGAGCTGCGCGCCAACGTCGTCGCGCTGCAAAGCTGCCTCGATGCGCTGGAGGCACTCCCCCAGCTGAGCGTGGCGCGCTTGCGCGGGCATTGCATCGGCGGCGGGCTAATTATGGCGTTGTGCTGCACGTTTCGCGTCGCCGACGACAGCGCGCGCTTTTGGCTGCCTGAAGTACAGCTCGGCATCCCCGTCATCATGGGAACGCAGCGCGTGACGCGCACCGTCGGGCTGCCCGCCACACGCCGCCTTATCTTGCTCGCCCAGCCGATGAGCGCAGACGAAGCGTTGCGCCTGGGCTTGGTTGACCAAGTGACCGCGCCCGAAGAGCTGGATGCCGCCGTGCAAACGCTTACCGCGCGTCTCGCCAGCCTGCCGCCGTTGACGTTAAGCCGCGCCCGCGACCTTATCGAACGCGGCGCAAGCATGACGCTCGCCGACAGCCAAGCCCTTGAAGTTGAGGCAATGCTCGCCCTGCAAACCACGCGCGACTTCGCCGAAGGGGTGCGCGCCTTTCACGAAAAACGCGC
>CALIEB010000037.1 GCA_938022205.1 uncultured Anaerolineae bacterium
AATGGTGCTACAATGTAGCCTAGAACGTTCAACAAGCGACACAGACAAGAGAACCAAGATGACCATTCCACCCTTAGAGCGCGAAAACGCCTCTGCTTATTACGACGCAAAGACAGGCATTGCCTACATCACCTACAGAGGCTACCTCGATGCTGACGCAAGCGCAGCCGTGTACGACTGGCTGGCAGACCTTGACGAGGCGGTCGACCACATCTACGGCGAAATTTTCGATTTCCGCGAGGTGACCGAGTTCATGCCTGACAACTTGATGGAAGCGCGCAAGAAAAGCCGCCGCCGCAACTTGCGCCAAGACGTGCAAAGCCTGCCAGTGGCGATGATTGTCAAGGACTTCTATCAGGAAGAGATTTTGCGCGGACCAATGCAAAACGTGCCAGAAAACCAGCGCAAGCGCATCGTGCGCGGCATGGACGAAGCGCACTACTTCCTGCAGACGTGGCGCGAACGGCACCCGCTGCAAACCAGCTAGGCATCGCAAGGGACGAAGCACGCTCGTGCTTCGTCTTTTTTTGCGCAAGTTTCCCCTTTACCGCCGCGCAAATCGTGTACAATTGCCCTAGTAACCAAATCATCAACAAGGCGTTGACATGCTGAATTTTCCGCGTTGGCGGCGGGTGCGGGTGCGCGCTTGGCAACCGTCTGAAAACACCGCGCTGCTGCTGTTGAGCGTGTTGGTCGGGCTTTCGACCGGCTTGGGGATTGTCGTGTTTCGGGCGGGCATCGGCTTCTTCCACGAGTGGGCGGTGCTGCGGCTGGGCAACACGCTGATAGGCGACGCGCTGGCGGCGGTCGGCATCCCGCGCGCCTTCAGCATCATCCCCGTGCTAACATTGGCGGGCTTCGTCGTGGGCTGGCTGATGCTGCGCTTCGTCGGCACGGAGAAGTATCACGGCGTGGCGGGCATCATGGAAGCGGTGGCGTTGAGCGGCGGGCGGCTGCGCTACCAGAAGATGCCGCCCAAAATGCTGGCTTCGATGCTCTCAATTGGCGCGGGCGCAAGCGTGGGTCCCGAAGACCCCAGCGTACAAATCGGCAGCAACATCGGCGCGTTCTTCGGGCAGCGGCTGCGCTTGTCAGAAGAGCGCGTGCGGCTCATGGTTAGTGCCGGGGCTGCCAGCGCGATTGCAGCGGCGTTCAACGCGCCGATTGCCGGCGTGTTCTTCGCGCTAGAAGTCATCTTGGGCGAGTTCACGACGCGCTCGTTCGGCGTGGTCGTGCTGTCAGCGGTCATCAGCGCGGGCTTTGCGCGCGTGTTCTACGGCACTAACCCTATTTTCGACGGGCTGGAGAGCTTTGTGCTGGGTAGCCCGCTGCAGCTGGTGTTTTACGCCATTTTGGGGCTAGGATTGGCGTTCTTCGCTGTGTTCGCCATCCGCTATCACGCTTGGCAAAGCGAGAAGCTGCACCATATCACGCTCTATCGCCCGTTCAAGACGGCATTGGTGGGCGCGCTGGTGGGAGCGGTGGGCGTGTTCTTTCCGCCGATTTTGGGCGCAGGCGAAGTCTTCATGCACGACGTGCTGACGGGACACATCGCGCTCGAGCTAGGGGTGTTCTTCTTCTTAGCAGTCTTAAAGCTGGTGATGACGACCGTCAGTCAAGGTGGCGGCTTTGTCGGCGGCGTGTTCGCGCCCACGCTGTTCATGGGCATCATGCTGGGCTATGGCTACGGGCTAGCGACGACGGCGTTTTTACCCGTTGACGTGGTCGGGCAGCCGCAAGCGTTCGCTATCGCGGGCATGGCAGGGCTGCTGGCAGGCATCGTGCGCGCACCCATCACCGCCATCATGCTCGTGTTTGAGATTACCCGCGACTACGCGCTGATTTTGCCCATCATGCTCACGACCGTCATCTGCACGACGGTGGCGGAACAGCTTGGCACAGCCGGCATTTACATGCTTAGCCTGCTCAAACAGGGCGTGCATTTGCAGCAGGGGCGCGACATCGACCTGATGCAGTCGCTGACAGTAGCAGAGGCAATGGTCACGCCGCCACCGCTGATACACGGCAGCGCGTCGCTCACGCGGCTGCGCGACACCTTTCGCGAGCAGCACACGCGCGCGCTGTGTGTCGTCAACGACGCGCAAGAGCTATGCGGCATCGTCACACTTAGCGACCTGCAGCGCACTTTCGAGAAACACCTTGATAACCCCGACCAGAACGCCCTCAACATGCTGACAGTAAGCGATATTTGCCAGCGCGACGTGGTGACGCTCTATCCTGACGACGGGCTGTGGACAGCAATCCAGCTGATGGGCGCGCGCGACATCGGGCGCATCCCCGTGCTGGCGCGTGGCACGCGCCATGTCGTGGGCATCGTGCGCCGCCAAGACATCATGCACGCCTACAACGTGGCGATGGCACGCAAGGCGCGTGACCAACACGTGGCAGAGCGCGTGCGCCTGCAAACGTTAACCGGCGCGCACGTGCTGTCGTTCCACGTGCGCAAAGGCTCAGCGCAAGACGGACGCACCATCGCCAGCATCGCCTGGCCCCCCGAAGCAGCCGTCGTGTCGATCGAGCGCAAGGGACGGCTGATTGTCCCGCACGGACACACCGTCTTGCAGGACAACGACGTGGTGACCGTCATCGCCGACCCACAGTCCGAATTGCTGCTCAAGCAAATGTTCGCTTGACTTTAAGCCGGCACTCACCTTGTCCGCGCGCTGAATCTGCTCTGACGAGGTGAGCATTGGTTTACCTTGACCGTGACCACAAACGGCAGGTGCAATGTTTCGCGGTCATGCCTGCTGACGTTGATCACCATGAAGCCCACCACGCGCCCATCACTGGTGCGTCGCTCAAAAAACATCCTCTGCGATTTCTTCCATCGCTGCTGACGCATCCGCAAAGATGACTTTGAGCATATCCTCGTCGCGGTCATACCAGACCCTCAGGCTTTCCATATCACACGTCCTTTCCTCTCGCGTCGGCTGAAGGATGCGCTTAGGACGAAGGCATCATCTCGCATCATTTTGACCACAACCAGCAGAAATTTGCTGGTCACGGGGGTCTCTTCTTAGTAGCGGTGATCGACGTGGACAGTCTTGTCCACTTCCGTCGCGGCAACCGTTTGCGTTGCTTCGACAGTTTCAACGATGCGTTCGAACTGGTCTGTCATTTCGGGATGCTTGAGGATGTGTTGATGCCGTTCATCGGTCAGGCGCGCCTCGCGTCCCTCGTAATCTATCAACTGATAGACGTTACCATCGCCCATTGCCACTCATTTGCGCTTCCAACCTAGCTTCTCCAACGCTGCTGCGGCGGCACGGCGCACGTCGTCGTCTTCATCCTCGAGCGCGGCGACCAGCGGCTCGACGGCAGGTGCGCCAATCTTGCCCAACGCCTCTGCGGCGGCACGGCGCACATCCCACAAATCATCCTTGAGCGCGGCAACCAGCGGCTCGACGGCAGGTGCGCCAATGGCGACAAGATTATCCCAATCCTGCTTAGCAAACAGATAGGCGATGCGCTGTTCTTGCGTTGGCGGCTGCCAGCCTAGCTTCCCCAACGCCCACGCGGCGGCACGGCGCACGTCGTCGTCTTCATCCTTGAGCGCGGCAACCAGCGGCGCGACGGCAGGTGCGCCAATCTTGACCAACGCCTCTGCGGCGGCACGGCGCATGTCGTCGTCTTTATCCTCGAGCGCGGCGACCAGCGGCGCGACGGCAGGTGTGCCAATGGCGACAAGATGATCCCAATCCTGCTTAGCAAACAGATAGGCGATGCGCAGTTCTTGCATTGGCGGCTGCCAGCCTAGCTTCTCTAACGCCTCTGCGACGGCACGGCGCACACGCCAATCCTCATCCTTGAGCGCGGCAACCAGCGGCTCGACCGCACGCCCGTCGCCTATCGCCCCCAACGCCTCTGCGACGGCACGTCGCACGTCGCTATTCCAATCCTTGAGCG
>CALIEB010000038.1 GCA_938022205.1 uncultured Anaerolineae bacterium
CGTGATGCAAACGATGACCTGCTTACACGCCTCAATCGCGCGCTCAATTTCAACGGTAAAATCTTTCGTGGGGTCAATGCCGCGCTTGTCCCGCCACGTGTTGGGCAGCTCGCGCTCCAAGCGTTCGGCGTGTTCTAGCCCGTCTTTGCGCGCATAGCTGATGAACGTCTCGATGTTGGTTGGCATGCTTATGTCTAGCATGTTCGCCCGCCTGTGCTGCTTTGCCTCGTTCCCCCCTAAACTATAACCTAACACGCGCTATCGCGCAAGAAGTTCGGCGCAGGCAAAAAGAACTTAGCCACCTTTGGCGAGGTCGGGTGTCAGCAACCAGCACAGCTGCCCGCGCTCGAGCAGCCGCACGTCAAGTACGTCAGCGCACGCCACCGCGCCGACCGCCAAGTCCACGCGCGCGCCCGTGACCGCGCCGACCACCTCGCTCATGCTAGGGTTATGCCCCACGAACAGCACTTCCGCTGTGTCGGGCATGCCCTGTAGCAGGTCAGGCAAATACGCCACACTAAAGTCAAAGTTGACCGCCTCATGGGTGATAATGGGCTTTTGCAGCGTCTGCGCGACAATCTGGGCGGTTTGCTGGGCGCGCAGGCGCGGGCTGGCGTAAATCGCGGCGGGCGACACGCCCAGTTTGCGCAGCACGTTAGCCACGCGCTGTACGCCCTTCGCGCCCTTCTCGGTCAAGGCGCGCTCAAAGTCGCTGGCGGCGGTTGGTTCAGCCTTGCCATGCCGCATAAAGTAAAGTCGCATCGTCGTCTCCTTTGCTGGGTCTGCCCCCTGTGAAAAGCACACTAGCGCGCTATAATACTCGACAGTCACACAAGTTACCATAACAGGTGAATGCCCCATGCCCCACGTGAGCTATCACACCACCCTCAACGCGCCGCTGTTTGACGTGTTCAAACTCGCCACTGATTTCACCGCCATGCCCACTTGGTCGCGCGAGACGCGCAGCGTGCATCTGATGAACGCCGACCCGCTGCGGGCTGGCTCGATGATTACGATTGAGCGCACGTTTGGCGGCTCGCTCATCTTCATCAACGCCGACCTCATCGAGTTTCAGCGCAATAAGTCTTACGACATGTCGGGCGTGCATGGGCGGTTTCGCTTTCGCCGCACGATAGAGTTCACAGCCAACAGCGGACAAACGCAGGTGCGCGACAATTTCTACGTCTACACCAGCGCGCTCTACTTCTGGTATAACCCTATTCTCAAGGCAAACATGGCAGGCTATCTCAAGTCGGAGTGGGCGCAGCTTGCTAAAGCGTTGGGCAAATAAAAACGTAAGATGCCACCGAGGGGCGGGGTGACATCTTACGTTTAAGAGGATAGGCATGTAAGAAGTGACTACCAGAACTCGCCTATTCGTACTTTGATGATACGCCTATCTGCACGGGCAGCGTTAGTGACATTTATCACAAAAGAAACGGACGTTCGTCACTTTACACGCCGCGCATGGCAATCGGTGACAGGGCGACTAGCCCAACAGCAGCATTAAGGCTATAATGAAGACGATGAGGGTGCATTAGGCAGAAGGGGAAAAAACCATGCGTTGGAGACAAACCGCAGCAAGCGTCATGCTCACAGTCGCGCTAGCAGGCTGTTATCAACAGGCACCAGATAACTTTGAGCCAGTCAGCAGCAGCGGGCAAGGGCAGCCACCCGCGCCCACCGCGACCGTGCTGTTGATTGACCCGAACGCCGGGCAAGACCCCACCCCGACGCAAGACATGGTGGTGCCGCCAACCGCCACCGACGACGCGCCGCTGTTCATGCCGACCGCCACCGACATGCCATCGCCTGTGCCAACCGCTTCGCAGCCCGAAGCCACGCCCACCGTGCTGGTGATTGTGCCACAGCTGCCGACCAACACGCCTTTCCCCACGCCTGAAGTGCTGGTGGCAACTTCAACGCCGATTGCAATCATCACGCCGCAAGCCCCTATGCAGTTGGTGCTGCCGTCCGCTACGCCCACGCTTG
Source organism: uncultured Anaerolineae bacterium (assembly GCA_938022205.1). Lineage (GTDB taxonomy): Bacteria > Chloroflexota > Anaerolineae > Aggregatilineales > Phototrophicaceae > JANWYT01. The sequence goes on from CALIEB010000038.1 coordinate 1,993, forward strand.
CCAGCGCAGACGCGCAAACCAGCGTCAACACGTCGGGCATTGTCACGCCTACCGCGTTGCCTGAATTCGTGCCACCCGAGTGCGTGTACGTCGTGCGCAGCGGCGACAACTTGTTCCGCATTGCGCTCAACAACAACGTGTCGCTGGCAGACCTGCTGGCAATCAACGGCTTGAGCGAGCGCAGCATCATCCAACCTAACCAAGAGCTGCGCCTGCCCAACTGCCAGCCAGACACAGCGTCCGCCGCCGCCACCCTCGCCGCAACGACCAGCGGCACAAGCACAACGGGCGGTGCATCCGCCCCTGTGCCGCTGGCTGGCACGCCTGACAACACAGGCACGAGCGCGGTCGCTAGCCAAGCAGTGCATCGCGTTGCTGCCGGCGAAACGCTGTTTGCCATTGCGCGCCGCTACGGCGTGACCATTCAAGCCATCGTTAACGCCAACCAACTCGCCAACCCTGACCGTCTCAGCGTGGGACAAGAGCTGATTATTCCCACACGCTAGACGTGACAAGTGTCATTATCTGTCAAAGGCGCGCCTATGTTATACTAGGCGCGTCCGCGTTTTTGTCTAAAAAGTTCTTACAAACAGGGAGAAGCAGCAATGGGGTATCATAAAATTGTCACGCCCGAACGTGGCGACAAAATCACCTTCAGCAACGGCAAGATGATTGTCACCGATAACCCGATCCTCATGTTCATTGAGGGCGACGGCATCGGCTACGACATCATGACCGCTAGCAAGCGCATCTGGGACGCTGCCATCGAGAAGGCGTATCGCGGCAATCGCAAGGTCTCTTGGATGGAGATTTATTGCGGTGAGAAAGCCGCGAGCCTCTACGACGGCGACTTCATGCCTGAAGAAACCTTTGACGCGCTGCGCGAGTTCAAAGTAGGCATCAAGGGTCCGCTGACCACGCCCGTCGGCGGCGGCTTCCGCAGCCTCAACGTGACGCTGCGCCAAGTCCTTGACCTCTATCAGTGTATACGCCCCGTACGTTACTACAGCGGCGTACCTAGCCCACTTAAGCACCCCGAAGAAGTCGACGTGGTGATTTTCCGCGAGAACACCGAAGACATTTACGCCGGCATTGAGTTTGAAGCCGGCACCCCCGAGCAAAAGAAGCTCGAGAAGTTCCTGCGCGAAGAGATGGGGGCAACAGGCTTCTTTGAAGGCGCGGGCTTAGGCATCAAGCCCATCAGTGAGTTCGGCAGCAAACGCCTCATTCGCGCCGCCATTAAGTACGCTATTGAGCGCAAACGCAAGAGCGTGACGCTAGTACACAAGGGCAACATCCAAAAGTTCACCGAAGGCGCGTTCATGAAGTGGGGCTATGAGCTAGCGGCACAGGAATTCCCCAACGAAACCATCAGCTGGGCAGACGTAGAAAAGCATCACGGCGGCAAGGTACCAGAGGGCAAAATCCTCATCCAAGACACCATCGCCGATATCATGTTCCAGAAGATGCTGCTGCGCCCGAGCGAACACGACGTGCTTGCCACCACCAACCTCAACGGCGACTATCTCAGCGACGCTATCGCGGCGGAAGTCGGCGGCGTGGGCATCGCCCCGGGCGCAAACGTCGGCGACGAGGTCGCGCTCTTCGAAGCCACGCACGGCACCGCGCCCAAGTACACCAACCTTGATAAGGTCAACCCGGGCTCGCTGCTCTTCAGCGGCGTGATGATGCTCGAACACATCGGTTGGTTTGAGGCGGGCGACCTCATCACGCGCGCCTATGAGAAGACCATCTCCGACAAGGTCGTGACCTATGACTTTGCCCGCCAGATGGAAGGCGCGCGCGAAGTGAAGACCAGCGAGTTTGCCAGCGCAGTCATCGACAACATGGACAAAGTCTAGACACACGACTTACCGCCAAACAAAAAACGGCGCATCTCTCGCGCCGTTTTTTCTTGCTTACGTGCTGATGCAACGCTTAGCGTTGGTCAACTGGCACCCACTTCAAGCCCATCGGACCAATGTAGTTGGCATCCGGACGGATTAAACGCCCGCCCATCTGGTCGATGATGTTGGCAGTCCAGCCAGCAATGCGCGAGATAGCGAACAGCGGCGTAAACATGTCAATATCTAGCCCCAGCGTGTACAGCACAATCGCGCTGTAGTAGTCGACATTGGGATAGAGCTTGCGTTCGATGAAGTATTCGTCCGCGCGCGCCAGCTTGGCGAGGTTGTCGGCAATCAAGAACCACTTCATGTTGCCGCTGGCTTCCGCTAGCTTTTCAGCGTGGTCGCGCAGAATTTGGGCGCGCGGGTCGAGTGCCTTGTAGATGCGATGCCCAATGCCCATGATACGGCGGTCGCCGTTCTTGATGTTGGTCTGGAACCAGTTCTCGACGTTTTCCACCTCGCCGATTTCGACGAATTGGTGCATGGCTTCGGCATTCGCACCACCGTGCGAGGGGCCCTTGAGCGCGCCAATCGCTGCCACAACCGCGCTGTGATAGTCGCCGCCGGTGGCGGTCACCACGCGCGCCGTAAACGTGCTAGCGTTCATGCCGTGTTCCGCCAACAGCACCATGTAGACGTTAAACGCCTGGGCGATGGCGGGGTCGGGGTCTTTGCCATTGAGCATGTAGACAAAGTTTTGCGAAAGGTTGAGGTCTGTGCGCGGTGCGATTGGCTCTTGTCCCTTGCGAATTCTGTCCCATGCGGCGCAAATGGAAGTCATCTGCCCAGTCACACGAACCGCCTTCTGCAACACAATCTCTTTGTTGCTCAGCTCTTCGCTGTCGGGGTCATAGTGCGCCAGCGCGGAGGTCGCTGTGCGCAGCACCGCCATCGGGTTGGCATCTTTCGGCAAGTTTTTCATCAGGTCAATCACGCCTTGCGGCACGGTGGCGTTTTCTGCTAGCAGCTTGGTGAAAGCCTCCAGCTCCGCCCTGTTCGGCAGTCGCTTGTACCACAGCAGATACACCACTTCTTCGAAGAGCGCGTTTTGGGCTAAATCTTGAATTTCATACCCTTCATAAATCAAACGCCCGTTTTCGCCGTCTACGAGGCTGGAGGTAATATCTGCAACGACCACCCCTTGAAGACCACCCTTATTACCCATAACATGACTCCTTCTTTTGTGTTAAGGTACTGCTTTCTTGCAGCACCGCTGAGAACGTAGCTTGAGATGTGTTGAGACGGGGGTTGCCAATAAAAATTTTCGTACCGCAAACAGTTAAGATGCTAATTCAAGTATACCAGTTTGCGCGCTCACTATCAACGCAAAGCGTGTCAAGGTTTAATGAAAAATATCACAAAAATGACTTGTCATTTGTCACATCTCATGCTATGCTCAGGCTATGTTCACGATGATGACCACCACCTGCTGTTGTATGTGCGCATCGCGCTCCGCCGCTGCGCTGGTTTGCGTTGTCTGAACGGTTTCCGTTTTTGCAAAGTCACTCCAAACCACCGCACAGGTGGTTTTTTGTTTTTATGGCACGCTGAAAGGGGTTGTTGATGACTGTGGTCTTAAACGAAGCGTCACGCGCACGCCTGCTCGCTAGCCTCGAAGAGGCATATCCCAACGAGGGCGGCGGCTTTTTAGTGGGAACACGGCAGGGCGAGCAAGTCGTCATTGAGGACGTTTTGCCCATTCCCAACGTGTTTGAAGAGGCGGAGCAGTTCCATCGCTACGCCATGACCCCGCAAAATTGGGCAACCATGGAAGACAAGGCAGACAGCATGGGCTTGGCGTTGGTGGGCTACTACCACAGCCACCCTGATTCACCAGCCATCCCATCGGAGTATGACCGTGTGCATGCGCTGCCGCACTTTGTCTACCTAATTGCTAGCGTTGTGCAGGCACGAGCGGTCAGCCTGTTCGCCTATGAGTTGGTCGACGACCGCAGCACATTTAAGGAGTTGCCATTGGTCAGCGCATCATGATAAAATGATAGTTATCTAAAACATTATCTTTATCTTATATTAAGCAGCGTCACGCACTCAGCACGTCCTTACCTTGCAGAGGATTGGTTCAACTTTAGAAAGGGTTTTCACATGGCAAGCATCAAAATTCCCACGCCGCTGCGCGCATACACCGACAATCAAGCAGAGGTTGCCGTCAATGGGGCAACTGTCGGGCAAGCGTTGCAGCACCTCATCGCGCAGTACGCCGACCTTGAGACACACCTTTTTCAAGACGGCAAGCTGCGCAGCTTTGTCAACGTCTACTTGGGCGATGAGGACATCCGCTTCTTGAGCGGGCTAGACACCGTCATCGGCGAAGATGCCAAGCTGCGCATCATCCCCACCATCGCCGGCGGCAACGACACGCCCCGCCTCGACGCGCACGCGCTCAAGTTCGGCAACGGCGCGACGATTGTGCTGCTGCTCTTGGCGTTTGTGCTGAACGCGCCGCTGCTAGTGGCGTTCGTCGCGCTGACGCAGCTCTTGGGTGGGCTAAACCTGCCCTTTGCGCCCTATCGCCTCGCTTATCAGGCAGCACTGCGCGCCCAGCTGCTGCGCCCGAAGGTCGTGGTCGACAACGCCGAGCCGCATCGCTTCGCCATGCTCGTCGGCGCGGGTTTTAACGGCGTGGGCGCGGGACTGCTGCTAGCAGGTGCGGAAGCGGGATGGCTGCCGGTTGCCGTCGTCGTCGTGCTAGCAAACCTCAACTTCTGGCTCAACTTCTGCTTAGGCTGCTGGATGTACTACCAGCTCAACCGCTTGGGCGTGCCGTTTTTCCGCGTCTCCCCTGTTCAAGAACAGTCTTAGACAACAAGGCTTTATATTTAAGGAGGGCATATGTTCGAACGTGTGGTGGTCATAAGCCTTGCGGCGGTGCTGTGCTATGTCGGGTATCGGCTGTACACGCGCTGGCAGATGCGCCGCGCCCAGCAAGACCCTATCTTGCGCACCCTAAAGCGCAACGTGCCAACCATTGTTTACTTCACAACCCCGCACTGTATGCCCTGTAAAACCGTGCAAAAGCCCGCGTTGGCGCGTCTACAATCCGAGCTGGGTGAAGAACGGTTACACGTGATTGAGATTGACGCGACGCAGCAGCCCGAAATCGCCAGCAAGTGGGGCGTGCTGACCGCACCGACCACGTTTGTGTTTGACGCGCGAGGTAAGCCCAGCGCGGTCAATCACGGCGTGGCAGACCTACACCTGTTGAAAAAGCAGCTTTCTCTGCCCACAAGCGCGTAGACACATCTTAAAGGATAAGACACGATGCAACCGATTGTAAACACGTTGAGTGACCTTTCCAACGAAGAGATTAAGCGTTACAGCCGCCACCTCATCATGCCTGAAGTCGGCATTGAGGGGCAGCGTCGTCTCAAAGCCGCTAGCGTCCTCCTAATTGGCACTGGCGGCTTGGGCAGCCCTACCGCGCTCTATTTGGCGGCGGCGGGCATTGGGCGCATAGGCTTGGTTGATTATGATGTCGTTGACGAGAGCAACCTACAACGCCAAATCATTCACGGCATTAGCACTGTGGGCATAAGCAAGCTCGACAGCGCGGAGAAACGCCTGCGCGACCTCAACCCCGACCTTGAGATTGTCAAGTACAACGTGCCGCTGACCGCTGAGAACGCGCTGGAGCTGCTCGCGCCCTACGATGTCATCATCGACGGCACGGACAATTTCCCCACGCGCTACTTGGTCAACGACGCTTGCGTTAAGCTCGGCAAGCCCAACGTCTACGGCAGCGTCTTCCGCTTTGACGGACAACTGAGCGTGTTCTACGCCAAAGAAGGTCCTTGCTATCGCTGCATGTTCCCCGAGCCACCGCCGCCCGGCTTAGTGCCAAGCTGCGCGGAGGGCGGTGTGCTGGGCATTCTGCCCGGCACGATCGGCACGCTGCAAGCCACCGAAGCCCTCAAGCTCATCTTAGGCATTGGCACGCCGATGATTGGGCGCATGCTGCTTTACGACGCGCTGGACATGTCGTTCAACACGGTGAAAGTGCGCAAAAACCCGGACTGCCCCGTATGCGGCGTGCCTGCGGAAGCCGTCGAGCTTATCGACTATGAGCAGTTCTGCGGCATGCCCGCCCACGACCGCAGCAATTTCAGCGTCGCCAACAACAACGCTTATGACGGCATACAAGAAATCACCGTGCAAGAGCTGAAGGCACGGATGGAAAACGGCGCGGATGTCGTCGTGTTAGACGTGCGCGACCCCCACGAATGGGCAATTTCGGCAATCGACGGCACGCTGCGCATCCCCAAAGGCGATATCCAAGCCGCCAAAAATGCCATTCTCGCCGGACGCAAGCTGCACAGCGAGACGGTGTTGTCGCAAATTCCCACCGACAAGCAGCTCTTGGTGCTGTGCCGCAGCGGCAAGCGCAGCGCAGACAGCATCAAGTTCTTAAGCGAAGTCGGCTATGACATGAGCAGGATGTACAACGTCGTGGGCGGCATCTTGGCGTGGGCGGATGCCATTGACCCCACGATGCCGAAATACTAGCTCTTGTAGCGTTCGGGCATGGGTTCGCGCTCTTCTTTGAAGAGACGAAAGCCGCGCTTAAGGTAGTTGTCAAGGGCGTGCGGGCTGTCGAGGTTGCAGGTGTGCAGCCAGACGCGGCGCACGCCCGTCATGTCCCACGCCTTTTGGACAGCATAGCTCAAGAGGTGCTTGCCCAGCCCCAAGCCGTGAAACTCCGGTCGCAAGCCGAAAAACGCCAGCTCGACGCTTTCGCCCGTCTGCACAAGTTCGGCGTAGCCCGCCGGCACCCCCTGCACGTACAGCACGAACACGTGGGCCGCCGCTAATGCCGCCGCCAATTCGTCATCGCTGAGGAAGTTGCGGTCACGCCAGCGCACAGCATCCCCAACCGCCTTGTAAAGAAAGCGATAAAACGGCACATCCACGCGCCCAAGCTGCTCAATGCGCGCGTGCGGCACGTCCACGAACGCCAGCTTGGCTTGATCGGGCGCGGTCATTTCGACGTATACCGTTATCAACGTGTCGGGGATTTCTAAGAACGGCATGGTCTGATTTCCTACTTATCGCTATGGGTTGATTCTGTTATGATTATAGGCAAGCGTGCGCCTCCTCAACAGTGTTAAGACGCGCGCTCACTCACACCATCCGCGAGAAAAGGACGCAAAAAATGGACTTTTTATTGAATGAAGAGCAGAAGCAAGCTCAAAAAATGGTGCGTGATTTCGCCCAAAAAGAAGTCATTCCCGTGATTGGCGAGTGGGATAGAAAACAGCAGATGAACCCCGCCTTCTTGCCGCGCATGGCAGAGCTAGGCATCTTGGGCATCAGCATCCCCGTGCGCTATGGCGGGCAAGGCTTCGACTACGTCACGCTTGGCTTGGTTTGCGAGGAGTTAGAACGCGCCGACACGCACCTGCGCGTCGTCATGAGCGTGCATCACGGACTCAACAGCCAAGCCTTGCTGCAGTGGGGAACGGAAGAGCAGAAGCAAAAGTTTCTCGTTCCGCAAGCGCGCGGCGAAAAGTACGCCGCGTTTTGCCTGACTGAGCCCGGCGCAGGCAGCGATGTCGCCGCCATGACCAGCACGGCGCGCAAAGTCGGCGACAAGTACATTCTCAACGGCGAAAAGATGTGGATTAGCTTGGCAACGAAGGCACACCACTTCTTAGTGGTCGCCAAGACCGACCCTGACAAGGGGCATCGTGGCATGAGCGCGTTCATCGTCACCAGCGACATGGCAGGCGTGACGACGGGCGACATTCACGGCAAGCTAGGCGTGCGAGCGGGCAGCACGGGCTGGGTCAAGATGGAAGACGTGGAAGTTCCCGCCGAAAACCTGCTTGGGTTGGAAGGCGAAGGCTTCAAAATCGCCATGTCCTGCCTTGACAACGGACGTTACACGGTAGGCGCGGGCGCGACGGGCTTAATCCGCGCCTGCCTTGAGGACAGCGTGAAGTACGCCCAAGAGCGCAGCACGTTCGGCAAGCCCATCGCTGAGCATCAGCTGGTCAAGCAAAAGATCGCCTTCATGCGCCAATGGTACGATGCCGCCAGCATGCTCATGTACAAGGTCGGCATGATGAAGAACATGGGCATCCGCAACACCCGTGAGACCAGCCTCTTCAAGTGGTACGCCACCGACCACAGCGTGCAAGCGGCATTAGAGGCTGTACAAATTCACGGCGCGTATGGCTTTAGCGACGAGTACCCTGTCGAGCGTTACTTGCGCAACAGCAAGGGTGCAGTCATTTACGAAGGCACAAGCGAAATTCACCAGCTCATGCAGGCGGACTATGAGTTTGGTTTCCGCGAGAACAAGCCTTTACGCTGTGAAATGCCCGCCTACAGCACCGCTTACTTCCAAGAAGAGCCTAGCGCGGTGGCAGGTGACTAGTCAGAACGCGCACTCGGGGTAGAATGTGTGGGCATGTGGCGGCGGCTGCATGCCCTTTTTGCTGCCGCAAAACGCGCAAATAGCGTACAATAAAAACATCAGCCGTTTTAGGAGCAACCCCATGCGTGAACACGTTGAAGCCCCGCTGCCCCTAGAGGCAGTACACCCCAGCCATGTCATTGCTGAAGGCGTAAGCTACCAAGCCTTCATGGCAAGCTACCCCAACCAGCGCGTGGAATGGGTCAACGGAAAGGTCATCGCCATGCCGTCGGTCGACCAAGTGCATGACGCACTGGCCCGCTTTTTAGACAACCTATTCGAAGCCTATCTCAGCCTGTTAGGCATAGCGGGGCGCGTGCTGCAAGACCCCATGCTCATGCGGCTGGACGACACGGTGGCGCGCGCGCCTGACTTGCAAGTGCTGCTTCCCGCCAGCATGAGCAAGCTCCAGCACAATGAGGTCGTCGGCGCAGCCGACTTGGTCGTCGAAATCATCTCAAAGGGCAGCCAGCGCGTCGACCGCGTC
>CALIEB010000039.1 GCA_938022205.1 uncultured Anaerolineae bacterium
CTCACTGGGCACGGGTGCATCGGGTAACCGCGCTGCGTGTGCCTTGACCCAGTTGGCGACACTCTGGTGATTGACCTTCAACATCCGCGCAATCCGGCGCAGGTTCATCCCATCCACATACAGTTTGACGGCTTCCAGCCGAGTAGCATCATCGTAACCGTTGGGTTTTGGCTCAGGCGTGTAGACACGACGACAGGAGCGACACAACCAGCGTTGTGTCCCGGACGGATTCAATCCGTTTTTGACTTGACCTTCAGTTGATTGGCAATAGGGACATGTTTTCATGTGTTTATTTTATCATCTGTTTGCTTTAGACACTCCCATTCGTTAACAACACATTAAAATCGCGCAAATTGTTGGACATAAGCCGCCTAAAGCAGTATAAAACTGGCTCATTTTAATGAAATGCTATTATGCGCATTTTTGCATACATGGCACACTCGCACAACTTTTGCTACAATTGCGTGGATTTACGTTCGAACACAAAGGCTTCTCTGTGGCAAACCATTTAGAACGCTGGGGATTTGTGGTGATAGTGCTGGCAGTGCTGGGCTTTGGCGCATGGCTACACGCTGTCAATTTGCCGTATGCTCTGCCCTATATCGAAGAGTTTGACGAGGCGCGCTTGTTCTGGAACGCTTATGCACAGCGCATCGGTAAACCCGAAATGATGAATTTGTTTGGTTACCCACCCGCCATCTACATGCTGTCGATGGGCATACAAGCGTGGGTCGAGGCGTACACGCAACGTCCCGCTGAGTTTGACATGACACAGGTGACTTTTCTCATGCGCGTGTTGGCGTGGATGTGTAACTTGCTCACGGCTAGCGTGTTGGCGTGGTGCGTGGCTTGGTTCAGCGGACGATGGTGGGGCGCATTAGCAGCGGCAGGCTGGCTGTGGGCGAGCGCGCTTGTTCCACACACCGTTGCTGCGCTCACCGAAAGCTACCAAACCTTGTTAAGCGTGTGCGCCGCCGCGCTTGCGCTGCACGCGGTGCGCACTACCCGCCCATTGCCTGCGCTTGCTAGCGTTGCGTTGGGCCTGCTGGGCGTAATCTTCAAATACTCGTTCTTTCCCGTGCTGGGATTCGGCGTAGGCGCATCACTGTGGCTCTTGCCGCGCAATCCACGCCGCTGGCTGCTGGTGTTAGTGGCGCAAAGCGCGCTCATTGCAGCCGTAGCGTGGGTGCTGTTCGTTTTGTACGAGGCAAGCAACAATCCAAATCCAGAATATCAAAGGGTATTAGACAACGGTATCACGTTGAATATTAGCGTGTCGAGCGTCATTTTACCTGTTGCCTTTGGGCAGCTCAACGTAGATAGCGTGCTCGGTATGACAGTATGCGCATTAGGCGTGCTGGCGTGGGGGATGCACAAGCCGCGCGGGCATGCGTTGCTTTGTGCCGCTTGGGGGGGTATCACGCTGTTTGCTTTGTGGATGATTACACAATACTTGGTCTATGAAAGAGGATTACCCCGCTACACGACCCCATTTAGCGCGCTGTTGGCAGGCGTGTTTGTGCTAGGTCTGGCGGGCATGGCACGCCTTAGCCGCCGCGCACAACCTATGGTCACGCTTGCTTTGTTTGGGCTGGCGATTGTCGTGTGGCTGTTGCCGCAAGCACAAGCAGCGGTGGCGTTCGTTGAGCTGCGCGCGCGCCCGCACACCAGCGGCGAGATGGCACGTTGGGCGGCAGATGTCGTACAGATGCCAACGACCGTGCTTGTCAATCACACGATAAATTACTCATGGGAGGGGCAGCGCATTTTTAGCCGCGATAGGGGCGGCTGGATAGGTGACCACTGGCTGTCTTGGGTGACGGAAGATTTCGACTCCCGCCCTGCGTTGGATTGGGCAAGCGACGGCGTGGGCTTCTTCTTAGACGACACGCCCGACGTGCGAGCCGACCCTGACCTGCTGCTGCTGCGCACGTTTCCGCCGCCGAACAGCACGCAGGCTTGGCAAGGTCCCGCTGTGCTGCGTCTCTACCGGTTAGGGGGCATCAGTCGAGTGCTTGACGTTGCGTTTGGCGGGTTCATTCGCCTCATCGGCTATGATTTGTCAAGCGAGCGCGTGCGGGCGGGCGATACGCTGACGATAACGCCTTATTGGCAAGCCATTGCACCACCCAACGCGCGTTATCATGTCTTTTTCCACCTCGTCAGCATGACAGACGAAACGCCCTTAGCGCAAGCAGATGGCACGCCTTCGAGCTATCGCAATCGTCCTACCGAGACGTGGCGCGCAACGGATGAGGTGCATATTGGGCAGAGCTTCACGTTGGTGCTGCCCGCTGAGTTGCCAGAAGATACATATCGCCTGCTTGTGGGGTTGTATGCGTTGGAGGATGGCGTGCGGTTGCCGTTGGCGGACGGGCGAACTGTCTATAGTTTAGCACAAATTGCTGTCACGCGCTGACTTAAGGCATGCTATAATGCAGGCAAGGGCGCACCCCATCGTAAGAGAACACAGAGAGGTTTTCACCATGCGCTTATTGAGCAGAGCATTCTTGACAGCGTGGTTTATCGTATTATCCTGTCTCATTTTGTCGGTTTCCGTGGTGACCGCGCAAAGTTATGGCAGCAACTGGACGGGCAGCTATTTCAACAACACGACGTGGTCAGGCACGCCGGTACAGATACGCATTGACGCGCAAATCAACTTTAACTTTGGTCTCAACAGCCCCATCACGGGGGTTGTCAACGTCGACAACTTCAGTGTTGCATGGGTCGGCGTGCAGAACTTTGAGGCTGGCACGTATCGCTTTACGGCGGTGGCGGACGATGGCGTGCGCGTGCGCATCGACGGGCAGGAGATTATTAACGGACTTACGCCAACGGGCAGCGTGCAAACGCTTACAGCGGATGTCTCGCTGAGCGCGGGCGCGCACACCATCAACGTGGACTATTTCGAGAACACGGGACCAGCCATCATCCAGTTCTATTGGACACCTATCCAGGCAGGACCGACTACCACACCTGCGCCGACCGCCACGCCATCGCCAACCCCGCTGCCGGAAATTCCGCCGGGCGCGCTGCGTGCAACCGTTATCCGCGCTTCGGTGCTGAACATTCGTAACGCGCCCTCGTTAGGCGGCAGCGTCATGGGGCGCGTGTTGCGTGGGCAGACCTACGCGGTGGTCGGGCGCAACGAAGACGCGACATGGTTCTTGCTGCAGCTGGGCGGCTATCGCGGCTGGGCGTGGGGCTATTACCTGTTCATCGACGGCAACGAGTTTAGCGCACCCGTTGTCAGCAGCTTAAGCGTGGTCGGCTTGCCCGCTGGTGTGACCGACACCGGTGTGCTGGGCGTGACCAAAGCCGCGCTGCGGCTGCGCGCTGAGCCAAACGTGCGCAGCGACCAAATCGGGCGCGTCAGCTGGGGTTCGTTCGTGCCAATTGTCGGGCGCACGCGCGCTAGCGACTGGTACCAAATTGTTTGGAAAGGCACCGTAGGCTGGGTCGTGAGCGGCTATGTCGACCTGCGTCAGGGCGAACTACGCGACGTGCCCGTTCGATGAAGCTCCTTTTTCCCAAAGACCCACACCAAGCGCAAGTCGATGGTGTCTATTGGCACGAAGCGCAAGCGGCTTACAACACGGGCTTTGAGCAACTGCTGCTCGATTATGACGAGCTGCAGGCGTACAACGTGGCGCGCGCCGTGCGCGACGTGCCATATCATGACCGTGAACAAGACGCGCTCTATCGCGGTTGGTTCTTGACGCATGACCAGTACGCCGCGCTTTACGAAGCCTTGCTCAGTCGCGGGCTGCGCCTGCTGCACGACCCCACAACGTACGCGCTGTGTCAGCATCTGCCGCGACATCTTGAGACCATCAAAGCACACACGCCGCGCACCGTCTGGCTAGAGCTAGAGCGCAAGCCGGTGAACTATGACGCGCTGATGACGTTGCTTTTGCCGTTTGGCGGCAGCGCGGTGATTGTGCGCGACTACGCGCGCTCCGCCAAGTACTCTTGGGCGGAAGCCTGCTATATCGCCTCGTCGTCCAACCGCCTCAGCGTCGAGCGCACCGTGACGCGGCTGCGCGAAATTTACCCCAAGCTCGAGGGGGGCTTGGTCTTTCGTGAATACGTTGAGCTGGCGACAGTGGCACAGACCGCGCCACGCTACGCGCCGTTAGTGCATGAGTATCGGCTGGTCTTTTTTGACGGCATGCTGCTCGACACGTGGCACTATTGGGACGTGGAGAACGTCGCGCCCAATCCGCCCGACCTTGCCCCCTTCATGAGCTTGTTGAAGGACTTCCCTGCGCGCTTCGTGAGCATGGACATCGCCGAACGCGCCGACGGCACGTGGCTGGTGCTACACTTAGGCGACGCGCAAGCCGCCGCGCAGCCCGTGCAAGCCCACGACGAAACGCCCGAAGCCTACGCGGCGCGCCTGAGCAGCTTCTATCAGGCACTCAAGCGCGCGGTATCTTAGCAAAATCTACCCAACAAGGCTAAACCATGCTCTCAAGACGCGAGTTCTTACGCGGGATGCTGGCAGGCGGCACGCTGCTGTTAGCGGGCGAGCGCGTTTTTGCCGCCAGCGGGCGCACGCTGTACTGCCCCATCCTCATGTACCACTATGTCAGCACACCGCCGAACACCGCCAACGCCACGCTGCGCGACCTCGCCGTTGTGCCAGAGCTTTTCGCTGCGCAGCTTGACCATCTCGCCGAGCAGGGCTATCAGACGGTAACGATGACTACGCTCTATCGTGCGCTCTTGGGGGAAGCTCTGCTGCCAGCTAAGCCTTGCGTGCTGACGTTTGACGATGGGCATTGGGATGCCATGGCCATCGCCACGCCCAACCTGCTGGCGCGTGAGATGGTCGGCACGTTCTACGTGGTCAAAAACTTTATAGGCGCGCCCGACAAGTTGTCGTGGGGACACGTCCAAGAGATGGCACGCTTGGGCATGGAAATCGGTTGCCACAGTGCCGCGCACGTCAACCTCACACAGCTGACCTATCGCCAGCAGCTTGACGACATCGCTCGTGCCAGCGATGCCATTGCCGAGCATATCGACAGTTACCCTCGCACCTTCTGCTACCCGTTTGGGCTGCACAACCGTAGCACACGCCGCATTTTGCGGCAGCTGGGCTATCAGACCGCCGTTACTACCTCGCACAGCACACTGCACCACCGCGAGAACCGTTTGGTGCTAGGGCGTGTGCGCGTGCGCGGCGGCATGTCGCCCGAAGCGTTAGTGCGGCTCTTAACTTAGCGCGCCCTGTTGCCAGCGCGCCAAAGCAGAGTATAATGGCGCACTATCGCTTATAGACAACGATGAAGAAAACCACCCATGACCCGTTGGACAACGTTTGATTTGGTCTTCTTTGACTGTGACAGCACGCTGTCGACCATCGAAGGCATCGATGAGTTGGCGCGCCTCAAGGGCAAAGAGGGGCGCGTCGGCATCCTTACCACCAAAGCCATGAACGGCGACCTCGACCTCGCCGAAGTCTACGGCAAACGCCTAAAAGCCATTCGTCCCACGCGCGGGCAACTGAAAGCCATTGAAGAACGCTACGCCGAGACCGTTGTCGAGGACGCGCAGGCGGTCATCCAAGCCTTGCAGTTCTTACAGCGGCAGGTGTTCATCATCAGCGGCGGGTTGGTCGATGCCGTCAAAGGTTTCGGGCGGCGGCTAGGCGTGGAGCTTGACCACATTCGCGCCGTCGAGCTGGAGTACAACGCGCTTTCGGGCGAATGGTGGCAGTATCACGAGCCGCAAGCACAGCATCAGCAAACCTATCTCGAATATGTCGAGGGTCCGCTGACAGAGTCGAGCGGCAAGCCCGACATCATCGCCGAGCTGTCACGCGGCCAATACGGGCGTAAGATGATGATAGGCGATGGCACCTCAGACCTTGCCACCCGCGACGTGGTGGACTTGTTCGTCGGCTATGGCGGCGTGGTAGCGCGTGACAAGGTCAAGCAAGGCGCGGATGTCTTCATCCAGTGCGCCTCGCTCGCGCCGATTGTGCCGATGGTGGGCGGCGCGGGGGGCTATGCCCGCGTGCTGAACACGCCGCACCAAGCCGTCTACGAGAAGGGCATCGCGCTAGCGCGCACGGATAGCGTGCTGTTCAAGCATCCTGAGCAGCGCGCCGCCTTCCTCGCCCAGTTTGACCCTATTACCTAGTCTACGCCCGAGCGAGCCACCGCATGTTTACAGGCATTATCTTTGACATGGACGGCACGCTGGTCGACAGCGAAGTTGTCTGGGAGGCCGCCGAAGCCGCTCTGTTTGCGCGGCGCGGCATCACCTACACCGACGAGGTGCGCCAGCAAGTCATCGGGCTGCGGCTTGATGCGTTCTTCCGAAAGCTCATCGCCATTTACCAGCTCAACGAAAGCGTCGAAGCCCTTGCGCAGGAGCTGGATGCCGAAATGCTCCAGCGCATCCCCAGCCAAGTCAAGGCGAAGGCAGGCGCGAACGAGCTGCTAGCGTATGTCGAAACGCTGGGCATTCCCTATGCCATCGCGTCTAGCTCGCCAATGAGCATCATCCGCGCCATCGTCGACGCGCAGGGCTGGACGGCGCGCATCCCATACCTCTATACGGCAGACGACGTGGCGTTAGGCAAACCCGCGCCGGATGTCTATCTCTACGCAGCGCACGAGCTGGGGCTTGACGCGCGCGCGTGCCTCGCGCTTGAGGATAGCCCAAACGGGGCGCGGGCAGCGGTGGCGGCGGGCATGACCTGCTACGTCGTCCCCGATTTTCACAGCGCGCCGGCACGCTTCGCCGGCATCACACCGCACGTCTTCCCTGACTTGCACGCCGTCCTCGCCCACCTGAAGACGCTGTACGCTTGACGCGAAAAGGAACGCACGCATGTTTAACCTGCTGGTTGCCACCGAACTCACGCCCGAAAGCATGAGCTTGCTCAGCCGCGCTAAAGACGTTAAGACAACGCTCGTCACGCCCACACTTCAAGCTCTCAAGCCGCACCTCGCCGATGCCCACGCCCTTATCGTGCGCGATGACCTCATCGTCGACGACACCATCCTCGACCAAGCCCCACAGCTCAAGCTCGTGGCGGTCGTCGCGCCCACCGTCAGCAACGTCGACATGCCCAAAGCCACTGCGCGCGGCATCCTCGTCATGAGTACGCCGGGCGCAAGTGCCATCGCGGCGGGCGAACACGCGCTGGCGATGATGCTCGCGCTCAGCCGCAAGCTGGTGCAGGCGCACAATAGCCTGCGCGACGGCTATTGGCTGCTCGATCGCCACCGCCAAGCCGGCGTGCAGCTCTTCGGCAAGACGGTGGGCATTATCGGCTTGGGGCGCGTCGGCACGCTGGTGGCGTTGCGCTGCTTGGCATTTGGCATGACGGTGCTAGCGTATGACCCCTACGTGCAAGACGAGCAAGTGCCAGACAAGCGCGTGCAGCTGCTCGGGCTGCGCGACCTACTGAGCCGCAGCGACTTCGTGACACTGCACGTGCCTGCCACGCGCGAAACCTATCAGATGGTCAACGCGGACTTTTTGAGCAAGATGAAGCGCGGAGCGCGCCTCATTAACAACGCGCACGGCAGCCTGATTGACGAGGCTGCGCTTGTCGAAGCCCTGAAAAGTGGGCAGCTGGCAGGCGCGGCGTTGGATGTCTTTAAGGACGTGCCGCCCTATAACAACCCGCTCATCGGCATGGAGAACGTCATCCACACGCCCCACATCGGCGACAACACGCTGGAAGCCTTGCAAGATGTGTCCATTCGCGTGGTCGAGCAGGTGCTGGACGCGCTGCACGACGTAGACTATCGCAACGTGGTCAACTTGCCGCTGCTGCCCGGCATGAACTACGAAGCCATTCGCCCTTACATGCGCCTCGCGGAGTGCATCGGCAGCATCCAAATCAACCTTGCCCGCCACCCCGTCGTGCGCGTGGCTATCGAAACCAGCGGTGAAGAACTCAACGGCTTGATTAAGCCGATTACGGTGGGCATCCTCAAGGGCTTGCTGCGTCCCATTTTGGGCGACAGCGTCAGCGCGGTCAACGCCCCTTTGCTGGCGACCGAGCGCGGCTGGCAAATCACCCAAGTCAAAGGGCTGCGCGCTCGCGAGTATCAGAACCACGTTACTTGCCGCATCACGCTGGAAGACGGCGAGAACATCACCGTAACCGGCACCCTGTTAGACAAGCGCGAGCCGTACATCGTGCAAATTAACAACTACCGCATGAACTTTGTGCCAGAGGGCTTCTTGCTCATCATGGGCAGCTACGACATGCCGGGCGTGATCGGCACGGTGGGGTCGCTGCTCTCGCGTCACAACGTCAACATCGCCAGCTGGCACACGGGGCGCGTGACACAAGGCGGACACACGCTCACCGTGCTAACGCTCGACGAAGCCATCCCGCAGCACGTCATGGATGAGCTGCTGGCGTTGGAGTTCGTGCGCCACGCCCACCAAATGACGATTTAGCCAAAAGGATGTGACCATGCGTAAGTTTTGGCTCTTGTGCGGCGCGCTGCTGTTGGCGGCGTGCAGCAGCGCGGCGGACCCCGCACAAAACGTCGTGCGCTACTTGCAGGCGCGCGCCAACGCCGACGCGGCAGGCATGCGCGCCTTGACCTGTGCCGCCCGCGAGGCAGAGGTTGACCGCCTCGCACAGTCGTTTGCCGGGCGCGATGCCAAGCTGGAAAACGTGCAGTGTACGTTTGATGCCGCCAGCGCGACCGCCGCCTGCAGCGGCAGCATTGTCGCCAGCTACGGCGCGGAGCGGCAGTCGTTCCCCGTTGGCAAGTACACGCTGGTGCAAGAAGATGGCGTTTGGCGCGTGTGTGGCGAAACGCGCTAGGGCGTAGGCGCGCCGCGCGGGGCAGCGGTCGCGACGGCTTCGGGCGTGGTCTCGGCAGTCAGTGCCTCCAGCTCGGGGGCATATAAGCTGCCGTCTTCCAGCACGGCAAACGTCAGCACGACCACGCTGTTGTAAGCGTTCTCGTCGGCACTGGGCAGCACGGCGCGCCGCCCGCTCGTTTGCTCGTACAGCCCCACGCGCAAGGTGTAGCCTTCACCCGGCGGCAGACGACGCAGCAGCTCGCCCAGCGCGTGTTCTGTGTAGAAGCTCTCGTTCCCTTGCCAATAAGATGTGGGCAGCGTGGGTGGCACGTCGACCCCGCCGCGCCACTGTTCCTGCGCGTCTAACACGTGTACGAACGCCGTATAATTGAACGCCGGCAGGCCAATGGCTTGCCACACGGCGATGAACCGCCCGTCTTGCGGCGTGAGTGCGAACGCTTCCAAACGCAGCGCACCGTCAAACTCGCGCTGGTTTCTGGGCAGGTCTTGCAGCGTGCGCACGTTGACGAACTGCGTGGGCAAGAAAGTCGGGGCTACCGCGCCCGCGTTGAGCAGCACGGCTTTGAGCGCGCGTCCTCTCTCGTCGGTAATTGGCAGCCGCGCGGCGCGTGCGTTATCCCACCACGTCGCTTGCACGCGCAGCGGCTGCGGATACAGCACCGTGTCGGCGAGGCGCAGTAAGCGCGTGTCGGGGTAGACCGCGCCCTGCACAAAGCGGCTGGTAGGCAACGTGCCTAGCGCGGGGTAGCTGTCGACTTTGCCCAGCTCTTGCCCGTCCCAACCTACCAACGCTGTCGAAAGGGTATAATTTTCGCTGATGGGAGCGGCAGCGCGCCAATAGAACGTCACCATAACCAACTCCCCGGCAGCATAACGCCGCTGCGGCAGGTCATACCCCAACAGCTCCAACGCCCCAAAGCGCGCGTAAACGGGCTGTGCGCTGGCAGGCAGCGTTTTCAGCGGCGCGGGCGGCGTGTAGGCAGGCAAAACGAGCGTTAGCGGCACGAGCAGCGCGAGCAGCGCGAAGCCGCGTCCCAGCCAAACGGCGTTGGGCATCAGAGCTTGCGGCGCGATTGCCTCGCCTTCGCGCACATACGAGCGGTCGAGCGGCGTGCTAATGAACATCAGCCACCACACCCACTCCATTATGCCCACCGCCAGCAGCGGGCAAACCGCCGCTACGAAGGGGAACAGGAGCGCGCCCGTGCCGCTTTCGACCTTAAAGAACCACCACAGGCTGCCGACAACGCCCCACGCCGACACGCCCGCCAGCAGTACCAGCACGCGCAGCTCGGCGCGCACGTGGGCAAAGTCGCGGATGGCGTAAAGCTGGGCGATGGTGAAGGCTGCGCCCAAAAGCGCGAACGCCGCAAAGGTTTCCAGCAGCCCGTAGACCAGCGCGCCCAGCGGCAAGTTGTTCGCGCCGAATAGCCCCCAATAGCTCAGGCGAAACGCGCCGAACGCGCGCCATAGCTCGCTCACATCGAGCGCATCCGTGCGCGGCTGTGCCAGCGCGGTCAGCACGCCCAAGCCGAGCAGGTCGCCGTAGAGCTGGGCGTTGCGCGCGTACCACCAGCCCGCTAGCAAGACGAAGCCTCCGCCCAGCAGCAGCACGCCGACCGCTAGCCGCACCCATGCGCCGTCCTTGCGCGCGCGGTAGCCCCACACCAGCAGCAGCGGTGGCAGCATCGCCAGCGTGACCATGTGTGTTTGTGCGCCCAGCGCGAACAGCACGGCGGTCAGCGCGAGCGTGCGCCACGCCAAGCCGACCTGCAAGGCGCGCACCATCGCCCAAAGCAGCAGGCTGTTGAGCGTGACCGTCAGGCTGAGGCTGCCCACTTGCGCCACGCTGTAGACGAACATGGGGTTAAACGCGGCAATCGCCACCGCCAGCAGAGCCACCGCCGGACGCTTGGGCGAGGCTGCCAGCCCAACGCGATGCACCGCCCACAGCGCGCCGCAAGCGATGACAACGTTGAGCAGACGCAGCAAATAGACCGCTAACGCCGCACCCGTCAAGGGAGCTGGCACGCTGTCGTGCAGCAGGCGGTTGACATTGCCCCAACCCGTCCAATCGTTCACGCGCGCGTGCGGGTTGACGTGCAGCAGGTCGTAAAAGTCGCTCGTGTCTAGCAGCCGTTCAAGCTGGCTGGCTAGCACGTAGTAAAGCAGCGGCTGGCTGGCGTGCTGCCCCCATGCGGGCTGTGCGTCGGGATGCTGCACAGGCAAGCCGCCATTCGCCAGCACGCGCACGAGCTGGTAGTGTGCTAGCTCGTCGTGCGCCTCAAACGGCGGCGTGGCGAACGTGTAAAGCGCGCCCGCCAGCACAAACCCCACCAACACCCACTGCAGCCCTGTGAGCAGCAGCTGCACACGACTTAACCAAGCCAACCCGCGCAGCACAGGACGCACAAGCTGCCACAGACGACGGGTGGCAGCGTCCAAGCGATGTGCCGTGTCGGGGGTGTTAGGAGCGGCGGATGGCGCGGTCGTTTGTTCGGCTGTGTTCATAACGTCCTCTCGCGTCTGGTCGCTAACGGTTTCAGTATAGCACATTACGCTAGGACAAACGCATTTTTGACTCCTCCCCTCCCTCCTAGCCCCCCTCGCGTTTCAGTATAGCACATTACGCTAGGACAAACGCATTCTCCCCGCGCTCCCGCCCAGAGCAGTGTCAGAAACACAAAGTGTCTTGGACTCTATACGTTGACATCTCTTTTTGCTAAAATAATGAAAAACTATACATTCTTTTGAACAAGAAAGGTTTTAACCATGAACGCTTTGTACCGAATGCTGTTAGTGCTGCTGGCTGCCTTTGCGCTGGCGATAGCTGCCGCCGCGCAAGAAGCCCCCGCTGCCGAGCTGCCCACGCTAGCCGACCTGCAAGAAGGCTGGAACGAAATCGTGCCGGGCGGAGAAACGGGCTGCGCCTATGGCACGCCCTACAGCTTTCACGTGCGCCCTGCCGACCCCGATAAGCTGTTGATTTTCTTCAACGGCGGCGGTGCGTGCTGGTTCGGGCAGATTTGCAGCCCGACTGCGCCTACCTTCGTGCCACTTGCCGACATCGGGGTCAACATCCCCGACACAAAAAACGGCATTTTTGCCTTTGACAACCCTGACAATCCCTTCAGCGACTTCACGGTCGTGTTTGCGCCCTACTGCACGGGGGATGTCCACATGGGCAGCCGCGTGACGGAGTACCCGCTTGGTGACCAAAGCCTAAGCATTGCCCACAAGGGCAGCATCAATGCCCACGCTGTGTTGGATTGGACGTTCGCCAACGTGAGCGCGCCGGAGGTCGTGTTCGTCACGGGCAGCAGCGCGGGCGCAATCCCCTCGCCCATCTACGCGGGCGTGGTCGCTGAAGCCTACCCTGAGGCGCGGGTCGTACAGCTCGGCGACGGCGCGGGCGGCTATCGTGTGCCGGCCGCGACCCCCATTGTCAACACGGTGTGGGGCGTGCTAGAAGGCTTGCCTGACTGGGAAGAGTTCGCCGACGAGACGGTCGAAGGCTTCACGTTTGAACGCTACTACATCGCTACCGCCAAACGCTTCCCTAACATCACCTTTGCCCAGTACAACACGGCACACGATGACACCCAGTATCAGTTCTTGGCAATTTTGGGCATGACGAATGTCAACCTGCTTGAGCTGCTGACCGCCAACTACGACGAAATTCGCGCCGAAGTGCCGACGTTCTACACCTACACAGCCGGTGGCACGCTGCACACTATCCTGCGCCTGCCAGAGTTCTACACCTACGAGGTGCAAGGGGTGCGCTTGCGCGACTGGGTGGCGAACTTGGTGGCGGGCGAGGCGGTCGGTGACGTGACGTGCGAGGGCGACGAGTGCCTCAACCCGCCCGCAACGGACTAGGCTATGGTGCGTTCAACGCCCAATCGTAAGGGGCAAAGCGCACCTTTGCCCCGTTAGCGACCGCTTGCGCCAGCGCGTGCGCGTCGCCTTCGGGCAGGTGCGCGCTAATCGCCAACAGCAGCGGCAGCGGGTCGCCCAAGCCGAGCTTAAGCCACGCGCTGCCGCCAAAATCCTGTGCATACCACGCCCACAGGCGCGAGAGCGTCACCACGTTCGCAGCCGCATCATAGGTCACGTGCTGGGCGATAAACAGGCGCACGGCGTTGTCTAGCTGCGCGTCGACCTGTACCGCGTCGTAAAAGCGCACAGGCGGACACGAGCGCGCCCCACACACCAGCGCGAAGTGAATGCGGTTGTCCAGCTGCGCCAGCGCGAAGGCGCGGCGCGGGTCGCGCGCGCCAAACTGCTTTTGCGGGATGAAGACGTGGGCGCGGTTAGCGCGCAGCACGCCGTGTTCGATGTCGTCAAGGCAGAAGCGCAGCCCGCCTATACAGTAAGCGGCGCGGCGAAAGAAGCCCGCCACCTCGCTCACGCTAGTGCGCACGCCGTAGGCAATCACCGCGTCAATTACCAGCGCGTTGTAGACGTTGAGCCAGAAGGCTTTTTTGTCCGCCTCGTCAGTCAGCACATGCAAGGCAAACGTCCGCAAGTGAGCAGTTAAGGCGCGGTAGTCGGCATAGGCGGCACTATCACGCAGGCGCGCGTAGTCCACTTGCCCTGCCGCGTCGATGGCTTCGGCTTGCAAGCGTGCCGCCGCGCCTTTAAGCGCAGCGTCCAAGCGTAGCACAGGCGCGGTCGTGGTTGGCGCGTGCGCGTTCAGCACGTCCTGCGGCACGCGCAAGACAGCATCGTACACGCGCTGCGCCAGCGTGCGTGGAGCTAGACAGCCATCAGTCACTCCAGCTGCCCCCATCTGAGCCGCCACTGCCGCCAGACGAGCCGCCGCTGTCAGACGACCAACCGCCGCTGCTCCATCCTGAATCAGCCATGCCGTCTCCTGTACCGCGACCGCTGAACTTGCTGATAACCCAAAGCAGCAAGCCCAGACCAATCATGTGCGGCGTAAACGCAAACAAGATGTCAAGAGCATTGATCGAAGTGTCTGCCGCAGTGCTGGGGTTTTCGACAGGCGCACTTATCGGCACGGGCGTGGGTGGCGTTGCCAGCACCGCCTCAATCGCCTCCAGCGACTTGACAAATGCCTCTGTGAACAAGTTGTCGCGCAAGTAGAGGTTCATCACGCTGCGGCGCAAGTTCAAGTTAAGCATGAGGTTGTGGTAGCGTGCGCCCCAAATGACTTCAGAGTAGCGCGTGTCGATGGCGGCGTAAAGCGCGATAACGTCCTCATCGACGAATTCCCCGCCCAAGCCGTCCGCTTCACGGCGCGCGCGAAAGTCCGACGAGCCGCCGTTCTGCACCAAGTACACGGCAACACGCAGCCCGCGCGCCAACAGCGGCTGCATGGCTTGGCGAATGGCTTCCTCATCAAGGCGCGCGTCGGCGGCGCGCACGACAATCGCTTGTTGCGTGGGAACAGCTTGCGCGTGCAACACGCCAGCGACCACACACAGCAGTATCCCGATAATCCACCCGTAATGCTTTGGCATGATGCACCTCATAAGTTATAAGACCCTCACACCATTGTACGTGCCAGCAATGTGTCACGGGTTAATCTTGTGTTAAGCCTTCTTAGACGTTACTAATGTCATGTTTAAGAACTGACCTTGCTCACTCATGGTTTTTCGTGCTTTTTGTCACAATAGAGACGGGAACAGAACACAAAGCGATACACGACAGACGCACCCAGAAAATGAGGCGACTTATCCATGAGTGACGCAAGGGTTATCACGCACGATGTGGTCATTGTCGGCGCGGGGCTAGCAGGGAGCTGGGCGGCGATGGTCGCAGCACGCGAGGGTGTGACCAACATCGGCGTGCTAAGCAAGGTACATCCGCTGCGCTCGCACAGCGGCGCGGCGCAAGGCGGCATCGCCGCCGCGTTGGGCAACGTGCGCCCGGTCGCCGGCACAGGCGAAGACGGCGCGTTGGAGCAAGTGCCAGCGGGTGCAGAGCCTCCTGATAGCATCGATTTGCACTTTTTCGACACGGTGAAAGGCTCGGACTGGCTGGGTGACCAAGACAAAATCAAGGTCTTGGTGACCGACGCGATTGAGGTGATTTACGAGTATGAACACATGGGCTGCGTCTTCAGCCGCACGGACGACGGGCGCATCAACCAACGCCGCTTTGGCGGGCATTCCGCCCCACGCGCCAACTTTGCCGCCGACTGGACGGGGCATGTGCTGCTGCACACCATTCACGAGCAGTGCCTTAAGCACGGCGTGAAGTTCTACAGCGAGTGGCAGCTGTTGGAGCTGCTGCTGGAAGACGGGGTGGCGCGCGGCGTGGTGGCGATGGACATCGTCAGCGGCGAGATTGTCACCTTCCACGCCAAAGCGGTGTTGTTTGCCACTGGCGGCTATGGGCGGGCGTGGAAAATCACGTCTAATGCCACTGCCAACACCGGCGACGGCGTGGCGATTGCCTACCGCGCTGGCGCGCCGCTGATGGACATGGAGTTTGTCCAGTTCCATCCGACGGGCATTTACAAGCACGGCATCCTCATGAGCGAAGCCTGTCGCGGCGAGGGTGGCTACTTGCTCAACGCGGCGGGCGAGCGTTTTATGGAGAAGTACGCGCCTTCCAAGATGGAGCTTGCGCCGCGCGACCTCGTCAGCCGCTCGGAGCAAACCGAAATCAACGAAGGGCGCGGCGTGGGCGATGACAAGCAGGGCATCTACCTTGACCTGCGCCACTTGGGCAAGGAGAAGATTATGACGCGCCTGCCGCAAGTGCGCGAAATCGCCATGAACTTCTTGGGCGTGGACATCGTCTATGAACTTGCCAAAATCCAGCCGACCGCGCACTACAGTATGGGCGGCATCCCGACCGACGTGGACGGGCAAGTTATCGCCGACGCGAACGAAACGCCGATTGTCGGCTTTTACGCGGCGGGCGAATGCGCCTGCGTGAGCGTACACGGGGCGAACCGTCTCGGCACGAACAGCTTGCTCGAAGCGTCGGTGTTCGGGCGGCGCGCCGGCTATGCGATTGCGCGCTTCATCAAAGGCGGCGCAAAGCTCGCGCCGCTGCCCGCACGCGCCGCCGCCGCCGCACAGCGCGCACGCCTCGCGCGGCTGATGAGCCGTCACGAGAACGGGCGCAACGTCCCGCTGAAACAGCTCAGCGAGACGCTGAAGAAGACGATGACCGACCACGTCGGCATCTTTCGCAGCCAAGAAAGCCTTGAGACGGCACTGGCGACCATTCACCGCCTGCAAGGAGACTTCCAACACGTGCGCGTGATGGACACCAGCCGCCGCTACAACACCGACGTGCTGGCGGCGGTGGAGGTTGACCACATGCTCACCTTCAGCGAACTGGTGGCGTTGGGCGCGCTGGCACGGCGCGAAAGTCGCGGCGCGCATGCCCGCACCGATTATCCCACGCGCGACGACAACGCATGGCTCAAGCACACGCTGGTGCGCCAAAGCAGCGACGGCACGCCCGAATTGAGCTACAAAGACGTGACGATTGACTGGGAAAAATGCCCGCCACAGGCGCGCAAATATTAAGGGGAAGACCATGACCAACATCACCGTGCGCATCAAACGCTTTAACCCCGACACCGATGACAAGCCGCGTTGGCAGGATTACACCGTCGCGCTGGACACTGAGAAGACCGTGCTAGACGCGCTGGAAGAAATTAAGAGCGAACAAGACGGCTCGCTGACCTTCCGCCGCTCGTGCCGTCACGCCATTTGTGGCTCGTGTGCCATGATGGTCAACCGCAAAAATGGTTTGGTCTGCACCAAGCCGCTCAAAGAGGCGGTCGAAGAGGTTGGCTTCTTTGGCGCGAAAAACACCGTCACGATTGAGCCGCTACCTTACCTGCCTGTGATTAAGGACTTGGTGGTTGACCAAAGCGTGTTCTGGCAGCAGTACGAGGCGGTACGCCCTTGGGTGATTCCGGTAGAAAATATTCCCACAAAAGAGTTCCGCATGTCGCAAGCCGAAGTTGACGCGATGAACCGCGCCGAGACCTGCATCATGTGCGGCGCGTGCTACTCATCTTGTCCGGTGATTGCCGGCAACAAGTCCTACATTGGACCGCACGCGCTGCTCAAGCTGTTCTTGCGGGTGATGGACCCCCGCGACACTGAGATTGAGGCGCGCCTCGACCAAATCGCCAACGACAACGGCGCGTTCCGCTGTCACAAGGTGAGCAACTGCATAGGCGCGTGTCCTAAAGGTCTCAACCCTGCCCAAGCGATTTCCGCACTCGGCAATATGGCTCTGCGAGCCAACAAGCTCTCGCAGGCGCGTGCCGAGCGGCTCAAGACGCTCATCGCGCAAGTCGAAGCGTCTGCCTCTGAGTAAGTTCCCCGCTTTATTTCTCCTCATGTAAAAGCCCCGTCCTCGCACGAGGGTGGGGCTTTCGCGGCAGATTGCGCCCTTGCGATGTGCGTCGCACTGCTATATAATGCGTCGTGTTGTTGAGGAGTAGCTCAACTGGCAGAGCGGGGGCCTTTGGAGCCCAAGGTTATAGGTTCGAGTCCTATCTCCTCAGTTTACTGAGCCTTTAGTCGCGTTCGCCAATGGTGACCGCGATTTTTTGTTCGATGCCGCCGCGCACCAAGCTAATCGGCACAGTCTTGCCGATGCGCTCGCCGTGCAGGCTCATGAGCAGGTCGTCGACCGTCGCCACCGTGTCTTCGTCGAGCGTCAGCAAAATGTCGCCTAGCAGCAAGCCGCTGGCTTCGGCGGGGCTGTTTGGCTCGACTGAGACCACTAGCAGGCCGGTCTCTTGGTCATGCTTCTCGGCAAGCGCGTCGGGCAAACGCACGGCTTGCACGCCCACGCCCAAGTAGCCCTGCTTCATCTTGCCATGTTTGAGCAGCGTTTCGGCGGTGGCTTTCAGCGTGCTAACGGGGATGGCGACCGCCATATCGCCGCCGAAGCCGCTGGTGAGCAAGCCATAGACCGCGCCATCACCGCCTAGCAACGCGCCGCCGCTAAAGCCCGGGTACATGACGACATCGACGCGCAGGAAGCCGTCTGCTAGCACCTGCCCCCAGCTGCGCCGCCCACGCTTGCGCTTGCTCTCGGCGCGCTCACGCAGCGGCGGCACGACCGCGTTGACGACACCTAAGGCGGCTTGGGGGCTATGCGACGGCTTGCCTACCGCCAGCACAAGCTGCCCAACCCGCGCACCCTCTTGCCAGCGCGCAGGCGTAAGCTGTGCGCCCGCCACACGCAGCACGGCAAGGTCATTATGCGGGTCGCGCCCGACAAGCTGCGCGCTGTGGCTGCTGCCGTCGGCGGTGACAACCGTGATGTTGTCCTCACTCTCGACGACATGGCTGGCGGTGATGACCACGTCGGCGGCGAAGACCAAGCCTGTGGCGGGCATGCGGCGGCGTGCCTCAACGCGCACCAACGCGGGATGAAGAGCTTCGACAGCGTCCGCCATGCTTTGGGAAAGTGACTGAAACGTATTCATAGGAAAAAGTCTCCGACTGTGTAAACGTTGGTGTGAGTATCGCACAAGACACAGACGGCACGTATTCCCCCAAAAGGCAGGACGTACCCTAGCCAAACAGGCAGCTTGTCGTCTAGCCCACGAGGCATGTTCGCGCTCGCGAGCGTGCTTACGGCTACTTGGCTTGTTTTTCTGCCTGCTTGGCGGCTTTCTTGGCTTGTTTTTCTGCCTGCTTGGCGGCTTTCTTGGCTTGTTTTTCTGCCTGCTTGGCGGCTTTCTTGGCGGCTTTTTCCGCCTGTTTAGCAGCTTTTTTGGCGGCTTTTTCCGCCTGTTTAGCGGCTTTTTTGGCGGCTTTTTCCGCCTGTTTAGCAGCTTTTTTGGCGGCTTTTTCCGCCTGCTTGGCGGCTTTTACGTCTTCCTGTGAAGGCGGTATCTCGACCGGCTTGCGCGCGGCTTTGGGGTGCTTTACCTTGATTTGCTCGGGCGCAGGCGCGTCAAGCGCGGTGGCTAGCACGTCGCTTTGGACGGGCGTGTCAGCGGGCGCAGCAGCAGCGCGTGGTGAGCGGCGTGGCTTGGAGCTTTCGCTTGGCTTTTGCAGCGTGTCATCTGCTTCTTGCGGGTCATGGGTAAGTTGATCGGTTGGCATGGATCTCTACTCGGCAAAGTATGAACAAGCAATGGCGAGATTATAGCCAAGCGCGCGCCGATTGTAAAGAATGTGTTAAGTAATCTTAAACGTTTAACTTTTTTCGTTATATTTTACAGGACAAAAAAGGGCGCGCTTGCGCCCATTCTTGCTTGCGGCGTTTAACCGAAACGCCCGCTAATGTAGTCGCGTGTTTCTTGTTGGTCGGGGTCAGAGAACAGCTTCTCGGTCGAGTTGAACTCCGCCAAAATGCCCCAGCGATTTTCTTTGCCGACGACGGTCTCATCCTTGCGAATGCTGAAAAAGGCGCAGTAATCGCTGGCACGCTGGGCTTGCTGCATGTTGTGCGTGACGATAACAATCGTGTAACGCTCCTGCAGCTCGCGCATCAGCTCTTCGATGCGCTGGGTGGCAATGGGGTCAAGTGCCGAGCATGGCTCGTCCATCAAGATAATCTCCGGCTCGACGGCGATGGTGCGTGCGATGCAAAGACGCTGCTGTTGCCCACCGGAAAGGGCAAGACCGCTCTTCTTAAGGTCACTCTTGACCTCGTCCCAAAGTGCCGCGCCGCGCAAGCTGGTTTCGACAATATGGTCAAGTGTTGCCCTGTCCTTGATGCCCAGCAAGCGCGGACCATAGGCGATGTTGTCGTAGATGCTCTTAGGGAAGGGGTTGGGCTTCTGAAACACCATGCCGATATAGCGACGCACCTGAACAGGGTCGACATTGGGGTCATAGAGGTTTTTGCCATTGAAGATGGCTTCGCCTTCGACGCGCGCGCCTTCGATAAGGTCGTTCATGCGGTTAAGCACACGCAGCACGGTGGTCTTACCGCAGCCCGAAGGCCCGATGAAGGCGGTAATCTTGTTGCGCTCAATCGGCAGCGACACGTCGCTGACGGCAATTTTGGAGTCGTAGTAAACGCTGACGTGCTTCAGTTCTACAGTGATTTTGGTGTCAATCATTGCCTCTGTCATGGCTTATATCCTCATGCTATAGCGATTACGCAAATAGATAGCCGCGCTGTTGAGCAGCAACAGCAAAGCGATTAGCACGATAATGGCTGCCGCCGCCGTGTTCTTGAACTCCAGCTCGGGGCGCGATGTCCACTGGTAAATCTGAATAGGCACGACCGTGAACTTGGAAAAGGGACCGTTGGGGTCAATGCCGATGAACGTCGACGCGCCCACCACGATGAGCGGCGCGGTTTCACCAATCGCGCGCGACATCGCCAAGATGATGCCCGTCAAAATGCCGCCAATAGCGTTGGGCAACACCACGCCCGTGACAGTCTGCCACTTGGTTGCGCCCAAGCCGTAAGACGCATCGCGCAGGCTGGACGGCACGGCTTTTAAGGCTTCCTGCGCGTTGATGATGATGGTGGGCAAAATCAGCAAGCCTAGCGTCAAGCCCGCGCTCAGCACTGTGCGCCCGTTGGTGTCGGTCACGCCGACAAAGCGTCCGCTGGTGTAGTACTCTAGCACGCGCGCGAACACCGCCAGACCTAGCATGCCGTAGATAATCGATGGTACGCCGGCGAGGTTGCGGATGTTCGTTTCGATAATTTGCGTGATGCGGCTGTCTTGTGGCGCGTATTCTTGCAGGTAAATCGCCGCCGCAATGCCAATAGGGAACGACGCAACGACCACCACCAGCATAATCCACAGCGTCCCTAACAGCGCGGTGCGCAAGCCCGCGTTGGTGGCGTTGCTAGAAATGGGGTTGGTGATAAAGTCCAAGTTGACCCAAGAGTAGAAAACGAGGTCGCCTTTGGGATATTTTTCGGCGGCGATGCGCTCAATCTCGCTGCGGTTAAGCAGGCTTTCAACCAAGTTCCAGCTTTGCGAGATGTTGGGCTGGATGATTTGACGGCGGATGATGAAAGCGATCTCTTCCTGTGTGAGATTGTCGCTCAAGATTTGCGCGATTTGTGCGTCGGTGAGGTCATTAACCTTGAGGTCTGCCCATTCGGGGTCAAACGTCTTGCCCTTTAAGACCGCGCTAATTGGCTCTTGCGTGAAAACGTTGTTCGGCACTTGGCTGAGATTGTCGCGCAAAACCACGCGCAAGCGGCGCGGCACTTTTTGCAAGAGCAAGTCCACCAATTCAGGTTCACTCAGCTCGCTAATGGGACGTTCCGACAGTTCTTCGGGGTCGACTGCGTAGGTGAACACCACATAGCCAAAGGCACCGTTGATGATGTTGTACGCAATCGCCAGCAGAATCACCATTGTAGAGACGTTAGCGATAAAGAACAGCCGCTGCCAAACCAAGCCCGTGAACTGGCGGCGACGCAGATTTTCCTCAAAGTCTTCACGCTTCACCGGGATATTAGACACCATATGTTCGCTCATTGGTACACCTCACGGAAGCGTTCGGTAATGTAGTCGCTGATGATGTTGAGCATTAGCGTGACGAGGAACAGCACCAAGCCCAACGAGAACAGGCTCTTGTAGTCCATCGAACCGTAGCTCAAGTCACCCGTGCTGATGCGGGTGATATGCCCCGTAATGGTCTCGGCGGCTTCAAACGGGTTAAAGGTGAAGTTAGGACCCGCGCCCGCCGCAATCGCCACAATCATCGTTTCGCCAAAGGCACGCGAGCCAGCCAAGATAAAGGCAGCAATGATACCCGAGAGCGCGGCAGGCAGCAGCACGCGCACGGCAGTTTCAAAGCGCGTCGCCCCCAAACCCAACGACGCTTCTTTCAGCGAGCGCGGCACAGCGCGCAGCGCGTCCTCACTGACCGTGCTAATCAGCGGCACAATCATAAAGCCGACCACCAGCCCCGCCGAAAACTGGTTGTAGATTTGCACGGTGTCGTTGCCTAAGAGACTGCGCAAAAGCGGGGTCATGAAGGTGAGGGCGAAGTAGCCTAGCACGACCGTTGGGATGCCTGCCAGAATTTCCAGCGTGGGCTTGAGAATACTACGCGCTCGCTCAGAGGCATACTCGCTGAGGTAAACGGCTGTCCCCAAACCAATTGGCACTGCCACAATCACCGCAATCGTAGTAATCATCATGGTGGCGTTCAAAAGGGGCCAGATGCCAAAAAACCCAATTTGCGGCTGCCAGCGTGTGCCGGTCAAAAACTCTAAGAGCGTGACTTGCTTGGCGATGAACACCTCGCGCCCTGCCTCATGGCTGACGGCGGTTGTGCCTTCCACGCCACGCTCGACAATGACCGTGTCGCGGTCAATCACTTCGACGATACGCATCAGCTCGTCGCTGCTTTGCAAACGCATCAGGTCGCCTAACGCAAGGGTGCCGCCGCCAGTCGTCACGTCAATCAGCGTTTCTGTTGGGCTAAGCGCAGAGAGCGTTTGGTTGTTGGTGTCAATTTCGCCGTAGCTGGCGAAAAAGTTAATCGCCTCGCTGCTTAACACGATAATGATGCCGATGGTTGTCAAGATAGACAAGGCACCGCACACAAACAGCACATAGCGTATCAGATCATCTAACGGACGAAATCGCTTCTCAAGACCTAGCTCACGCTGTGACACTTTAGCGTGAATGATGTTTTCTGTCATACTTCCCTCCGTATCGTTACAACAAAACGCAGGGGAAGGGCTGGTTTCCCCTCTCCCTGCGCGTTAAGCGTGCTTAAAGCACTAAAGGCACGTTAGCTGTTCGCCAAAGCGAGCCACATAAGACGGTTCATGCTCATCGCGTACTTGGACACAGGGAAGTAACCAATCTTGCCCTCTTCGGTGCCAAGTTCGTTGTTGACCTCGCTGAGGAAGTAGCCGATGAACGAGGTCACCTGCGGCTTTTCCTTCATGATTTCAATCGCGCTGTAGATGTAGAGCGGACGGCTGAGCGGGTACGTGAAGGTTTCGGCATTCAGTTCGTTGGCTTCAACACCGTTGATGTTCAGCGCGCGCAGCGTGTCGGTATTTTCAGCGTAGTAAGCGAAGCCGAAGTAGCCGATGGCGAAGCGGCTGCCGTTCACACCTTGCACGAGAACGTTGTCATCTTCGCTGTATTGGGTGTTGGGGGCACTCAGAATGCCTTCTTTGTTCTTGTTCAGGGCGGCTTCTACGAAGTAGTCAAACGTGCCGCTGTCGGTGCCGGGGCTGTAGCGCAGAATGGTTTCGTTGGGCCATTCAGGGCGCACTTCCGACCACTTGTTCACTTTACCGTTGAAGATGTCAGCCAGTTCTTCCATCGTCAAATCGTAAACGAAGTCATTTTCTTTGCTGACGACAACGGCCAGCGCGTCAATGGCGATGAAGAAACCGACGGGGGTACGCCCATTTGCCAAGCAGGCTTCTTCTTCTTTGGACTTGATGGCGCGGCTGGCATTGCTGATGTCCGTTTCGGCGTTGGGGCAGAAGCGTTCAAAGCCCGCGCCCGTGCCGATGTTGTCCACCGTGATGGTGCCGGCAAAACCGTCTTGGTTGAAGATGTCCGCCATGCGTTCGGTCACCGGGTACACCGTCGAGCTGCCCGCCACGATGATGTTGTCCGACACGCTGAGCGCGTCAATCTCGGGGAGAGTAATCTCAGGCAGGATGACCGTGTCGATGACGTGAATTACGCCGTTGCTGGCTTCGATGTCAGCCGCAACAACCGTCGCCACGCTGTCCAGCTTCACCGCACCATCCATGAGCGTCACGCGGATGCTATCGCCGTTGACGGTTTGCACACTACCTTCCGCAACATCGCTGCTCATCACCTTGCCCGCCACCACGTGGTAGGTCAAGATTTCCGTCAACACGTCCGTGTTAGCCAGCAAGTAGTCAACCACGAAGGACGGAATGGCAGCGAAGGCTTCGTTGGTGGGGGCAAACACGGTGAAGGGACCCTCGCCCGAGAGCACTTCCACCAAGCCAGCCGCTTGTACGAGGCTTACCAATGTCGAGAAGTCTTCATTGCCAGCGGCAATTTCGACGATGCTTTGGCTCTGCGCGGCAACGCTGGAGAACACCATCGCTACCATCAACGCAACTGCCACCAAGAAAGAACGTGCTTTGTTCATGTAGAAATTCTCCCGTGAGATAATGAACAGATAGTTGACGGGCTCCATGCCCATCACAGTCAGAAGGGTAGCGAAACGGCGTTAAAACTGTGCGCGGTCTAATTTAAGGCAACTTACTAAATTGTTAAGAATTATGGATAAAAAAAGGGGTGTTGTTAAACACCCCTTAGCATGAGCGCGACACGTTTGTTAGCGCGCCAGCCCCGTCGCCTCCAGCCAGTTCTGCTTAGCACGGTTCAGCGCATCTACACTGGCGGGGAAATAGCCCACGTCTAAAATTTCGTCGTTGACGTGCGTGAGATAGTAGTTGATGAAGCCCGCCACCTGCGGCTTTGCCCGCAAAATCTCGGCAGTGCTGTAGATGAACAGCGGGCGCGCAATTGGGTAGCTGCCGTCTTCGGCATTTTCTTCCGTAGGAGCTACGCCGTTTACCGAAATCGCCCGCAGCGTTTCGGCTTTCTCGTTGTAATAGGCAAAACCGAAGAACCCTACCGCAAACGGGCTTTCTAACACGCCGCGCACCAGCACGTTGTCATCCTCGCTCAGGCGCAGGTTGCTGGCGGCAAGAATAGGCGCGCTGTCGTTCTTAAACACTACCTCGATGAAATAGTCGAAAGTGCCGCTGTCTGTCCCCGCTGCGTAGCGCAAAATCGGCTCATCGGGAAACTCCGGACGCACATCGCGCCATGTCACGGCAGTGCTGAAGATAAGTGCAAGTTCCTCAAGCGTCACATCTTGGAGGAAGTCGTTTTCCTCACTGACGACCACCGCCAGCGCGTCTGTTCCCACGCGAAACTCCAACGGCTCGCGTCCGATAGCGCGACACTTGGCTACTTCGCTCTCTTTGATAGCGCGACTGGCGTTGCTGATGTCGGTCTCGCCCGACACACAGAACCGCTCAAAGCCCGCGCCCGTGCCAATGCTGTCGTTGGTGATGTTGCCGAGAAAGCCCTCGTCACTAAAGCGTTCTACGATGCGCTCCGTCAGCGGGAACACGGTCGAGCTACCCGCGATGATGATGTCGCCCGTCAGGTCGATGGGGTCAACGGGAGGCAGCACAATCGGCGTAGGCACGGGCGTGAGTGTTGGCGTTGGCGTGGTGTTTTGCGCCAGCACGCCGCCCACTAGCAGCACCAGTACCGCGAAACACAGCACTTGTCTAATACGTTGGGTCATAAGGCATAACTCCTTGAATAACATAAACGCATGCGTTGCTTATTTAGCGTAAGCACGTCATGTTAATAAACGGTCGCAAGCATGTTAAATCTTCACTTTTGCGAACAAACGTGCTAAGCTAGATGCACCAGCAACACGCCTATACTGCCGATTTTGCGCTATCATAGAAGAGAGTAACCTACACAAAGGTAGCTAGCCTGTGAAGAACATCGGCGTTTTGGCGCACCCGCGCCGCCCACAGACCGCCCCGCTCGCCCATCGCATCGCTGAGACGCTGCGCGCTAACGGGCTAGGCACGTGGGTCTACACGCAGTGGGACGACCTGCAAGTACAAGCTGACGTACGCACCGCCGATATGGTCGTGGCGATTGGCGGCGACGGTGCCATGCTCAAAGCGGCGCGGGTGTGCGCGCCCTACGCCGTGCCTGTGCTGGGCGTGAACATGGGACGGCTAGGCTTTTTGACCGAAGTGCGCACGGCAGACGATTGGGCGGGCGCGCTGCCACGCTTGCTCGCGGGCGATTTTTGGATAGAGCAGCGCATGATGATGACCGCCGCCATTCGCCGCGCCGGACAAATCATCAGCAGCGGCGACGCGCTCAACGACGTGGTAATCAGCGGCAACAGCGTCGGGCATATGGTCATCTTGGACACCTACATTGACAAGCACTGGACAACCACCTATAACAGCGACGCGCTGATTGTCGCCACGCCAACCGGCTCGACAGCTTATGCGCTGGCGGCGGGCGGTCCCATCTTGCCACCCGACCTGAAGAACCTGCTGTTGGTGCCGACCGCGCCGCATCTAAGCATGGACAGACCGATTGTGCTGTCCGAAGGCGCACAGGTGACCGTGCGCACCAACGAGGACAACCGCAACGCCGTGATGGTCACGATTGACGGCTACGCCATTGGCACGCTGCAGGAGCGCGACCGCTTGCTGGTGCGCGCCAGCGCGCACAGCGCGCGCTTCGTGCGTCTACGCCCCCAGAACTACTTCTACCGTTCGCTGCTGGAGCGTCTTGAGCCGCGTGTGACGCGCCAGCCCGAAGATTTAAGCGATGAAGACGACGAGCCATAACGAGCCAAGAAGGTTAAGGTACGATGCTTGAAGAACTGCGGATACGCAATTTTGCCATTATCGAGCAACTCACGCTGACGTTTGACGCGGGTTTTAACGTCATTACCGGCGAAACAGGCGCAGGCAAATCGATTATCATCGACGCGATGGAGCTGCTGGTTGGCGGCAAGGCGGACAGCGGTGCCGTGCGCAGCGGCGCAGACCGCGCTCTCATCGAGGGCGTGTTTGTGCCGTCACCTAAGGCGCGCCCCGCCCTGCAAGCCTTGCTCGAGCGCGAGGCACTGCTGGAAGCGGACGACACGTTGGACGTGCTGACGCTGACCCGTGAGGTACGCGCCAACGGGCGCACGGCGGCGCGCGTCAACGGCGTGAGCGTCAGCAGCGACGTGCTGCGTGAACTGGGTGAGCTGCTCATCGACATTCACGGGCAAAGCGCGCACCTGTCGCTGTTCAAGCCGCGCCATCACGTCGATTTGCTCGACCGCTACGCCGACCTGCTGGAGGTGCGTGCCGCGCTCACCAGCGTCGTCGGCACGCTACAGGGTATCCGCGCCGAGATTGCCGCGCTGACAGCGGACAAAGACGCGCTAGCGCGCCGTGCCGAACGCTTGCGCGAGGCTGTCGAAGAAATCACCGCCGCCAAGTTCAAGCCCGACGAAGAGGCTGCGCTGACGGCGGAGCGCAGTCGCCTCGCCAACATCGAGCAAATCGCGCGGCTGGCGGGCGAGGCGCATGCCCTGCTCAGCGGCGACGAGCGCAGTGAAACGCGCGGCGCGGCAGCACAGCTGGCGCAGGTGGTGGTCTTGCTCACGAAGCTGGCGAAGGTTGACCCTAGCAGCGCGCCCTACGCCGCGCAGGCACAGGAGCTAAGCGACGGCGCGCAGGAGCTGGCGATTGCCGTTGCCGACATTGTCGACGACTTGGAGTACAGCCCCGACCGCCTCAATGAGCTAGAGGAGCGGCTAGAGCTGTTGAAGACTTTGAAACGCCGCTACCACTGCGATGACATTGCCGCGCTGCACGCTTACGCCGAGCAAGCGCGCGCCGAGCTCGAGGCGTTGGAGAACAGCAGCGAACGCCTCGACGCGCTGCGCGCCCAAGAAGAGAAAACGCTGCGCCACATCGGCGAGCTGGCGGAGCGCATCAGCAAAGCCCGCGAGGCGGCGGGGCGTAATCTCGGCAAGCGCATCGTGCGCGAGTTGCAAGACCTGCGCATGGAAAACACGCGCTTTGAGGTCCGCATGGAGCGTACGCTCGACCCCAACGGCTGCTATGGGCGCGACGGGGCGCGCTATGCGTTTGACCAAACGGGCGTAGACAAGCTAGAATTTGTGATGAGCGCGAACGTGGGCGAGCCGCTGCGTCCGCTGGCGAAAGTGGCCAGCGGCGGCGAGGCGGCACGCATCATGCTGGCACTCAAGCGCGTCTTGACGCAGGCGGACAACACGCCCACGCTCATCTTTGACGAGATTGACCAAGGCATTGGCGGGCGCATTGGCGCGGTCGTGGGCGAAAAGCTGTGGTCGCTGACGCAGGGGCATCAGGTGCTGTGCGTTACACACCTGCCACAATTGGCGGCGTTCGGCGACAAGCACTACAAAGTCCACAAAGAGAGCCGCAACCAGCGCACGCTCACCCATGTCGACGTGCTAGACGAAGAAGACCGCCGTGTCAGCGAGCTGGCGGCGATGTTGGGCGCGTTGGGCGAGAGCGGTCAGCAAAGCGCGCGCGAGCTGTTGCAAGACGCACGCCAGCGCAAGCAAGCCCTTAAAGTCACCTGAGAGGACACACACGCACAGAGAAACGAAAGTATACTGGATTTATGGACGAAAACACGCTCTTTATTGCCTATCCTAAAGGCATTGCTCGCGCCTTCTTCCGCGCGCCCCTTTGGCTCTATCGGCTAGGGTGGGGCGATTTGCTACGCGGCACCAACCTGATGGTGCTGACGACGCGCGGGCGCAAAAGCGGACTAGCGCGCCACACCGTCGTCGAGTACGCGCGGCACGGCAGCAAGCTGTACGTCATCAGCGCATGGGGCTTGCAACCCGATTGGGTGCAGAACGTGCGCGCCCATCCCACCGTCACCGTGCAGATTGGCAGCAGCGCACGCGCCGCCACCGCCACCCTGCTCAGCGACCCCAGCGAAATCACCCGCGCGCTGCTGATGTTTCGCAAGCGGTCGGCACTGCACGAGTACGTGCTAGAACGCCTGAGCGCGACCCACGACATCACGCCGCGCGTGTTAAAAGAGATTAGCAGCCATTTCACGGTGGTGCGCTTCGACCTCGCTGACGTGGACACGCCGCCGCCGCTCGCAGGTGTTACCGCCACGCATCGCGTGTGGGGCTGGGCGATGGTGACGGGCGCGGTGGTCAGCGTGTTGGTGCTGCTGGCGGGCGCACTCGCGCGGCAAGGGAAGCTCAGCACATGAACGACCTGCAAGAACAAACGCAGCTGCTACGCCAAGTGCGCCTCGCGCTGCAAGACCACGACTACGCCACCGCCATCGCCGGCTTAGAGCGCATCATCGCGATGGCGAGCGCGCGCGAAGATTGGAGCGCAGCCGCGCGCCACATGGGCAACCTCGCCCTCACCTATTACCGTTACCAACAACCGCAACGCGCCGTTGAGTGCTTTGGGCAAGCTATTCAGTACGCCCGCCGCGACCACGACAAGCTGACCGAGAACGGGTTGTTGGGCAACATGGGCAACGTGCTGCGCGAGCTGGGTTACTTTGATGAGGCGGTGCGCTGTCTCAATCAAGCCTTGCTGATAGCACAAGAGATTGGCGACCAACGCGGGCGCGGCATTTGGCTGACCAACTTGGGGCTGGTCTACGATGACATGCGCCAGCCGCAGCAAGCCGCTGACCTGCACGCGCAGGCGGTGGAGGTGGCGCGCCAGCTGCACGACACCCCCAACCTTGCCTCGCGCTTAGGGCATTTGGGCAACAGCTTGATTGCGCAAAACCGCGCTGAAGAGGCACTCCCCTACTTCCAAGAAGCCGCCGCGCTCTACCACAGCGTCGGCAAGGAGAGCGAGTACGCGCTGCGCTTGGGCATCATCGGCAACCTTTACGCACACTTGGGGCGTGCCGCATCGCCCGCCCCGTCCGCTTTCATGCACTTTGCCAACGCGCTAGAGAGCTACCAAACCGCCGCACAGCTTGCCGACAAGCTCAACGACCACGTTAGCACCGCCGAGCTGCTCAAGAGCATCGCCAACGTGCTGGTCGAGATTGGGCAAATCGACGAGGCAAAAGCCTACCTCCAATCGGCATATGCGCGCTTTATGCAGCTCAACATGCGCCACCGCGCCGAAGACACCGCGCGCGCCCTGAAAATATTGCAGGACTATCGCAAATGAGCGTGCCGCTGCTGGAGGCACGCCGCTTGTCGGTGGCGTATCGCATTGGCAGGCGGTGGTTCAACGCGCTCAACGACGTGTCGCTAACTATCCAACCCAACGAGATACATGGGCTGGTCGGCGAGAGCGGCAGCGGCAAATCGACGCTAGCGTTGGCGTTGATGGGCTATCTCGAAGCCAACGCGCGCATCAGCGGCGGTGAGCTGTGGTTTGCTGGGCGTGACTTGTGCCGCCTGTCGCGTCGCGACATCGCCGCGCAGCTTTGGGGCAAGCACATCGCGCTCGTGCCGCAAAACCCGCTAGACGCGCTCAATCCCACGCTGACCATTGCCGAGCAGATGACCGAAGTTACACGCCTGCATTTGGGTCTAAGCGCAAGCGCAGCGCGTCAGCAAGCCCTTGAAGGCTTGCAGCGCGTCAAGCTAGCCGACCCTGAGCGCGTGCTAGCGCGCTACCCGCACCAGCTTAGCGGCGGGCAGCAGCAGCGCGTCATGATTGCAATGGCACTCAGCACGCGCCCACGCTTGTTGGTATTGGACGAGCCGACAACCGCGCTGGATGTGACCACGCAGGCGGTCATTCTTGACCTTATCCGCGAGCTGGTGCGTCGCGAGGGCACTGCCACGCTCTATGTGTCGCACAATCTTGGCACAATTGCCCAGCTTTGCGACACGGTCACGGTGCTTTACGGCGGCGAGGTGTTGGAGAGTGCACCCGCCACCGCGCTGTTCAGCCGCCCGCTGCACCCCTACACGCTCGGGCTGCTCGCCAGCTTGCCGCGCCCCGAAAACGCCACAGAGACACGCCTCGCCACCATTGCGGGCATCGCGCCCGCTCTCGCCGACCGCCCGCAGGCGTGCGTGTTTGCGCCGCGCTGTATAGTGGCGGTTGACCGCTGCCATGCCGAAAAGCCCGCACTCGCGCCCTATGCGGGACGACACGTGCGCTGCTGGCGCGCCGACGAGCTGGCGACAGGCGCGCTAACCGTGCGCCAAGCACCTGCGCCGCCCCCTGTCGCTGCCCCGCCCAAAGCGGAGGTCGTGCTGCGCGCGCAAGGGCTTTCCAAACGCTTTGTTGAGGCGCGCCCGTTCGACCGCCTGCTAGGGCGCAAGCCTACCGCCGTGCAAGCCGTCAGCCGCGTCAGCTTTCACGTCAACGGGCGCGCGACGCTGGGTATCGTCGGCGAGAGCGGCAGCGGCAAAACCACGTTAGCACGGGCGATTGTTGGGCTTGCGCCCGCCGACGAAGGCACGCTCACCCTGCTTGGCGTGGACATCCCAAACGCGCTAGCGCAGCGACCCCGCGCCGCCTTGCGTAACCTGCGCATGATTTTTCAGAACCCCAACGACGCGCTCAATCCACATAAGACCGTCGCGCAAACGCTAGGGCGCACGCTCACGGTGATGAGCGGCGGCAAGATGGACGCGAAGGCGCGCGCGCAGCGTATCACCGAGCTGCTCGAAAGCGTCGGGTTGACGGCAGCCTACGCCAAGCGTTATCCGGCACAGCTCAGCGGCGGCGAAAAGCAACGCGTGGCTATTGCGCGCGCCTTCGCTGCCAACCCCGCGCTGGTCATCGCCGACGAGCCAACTAGCGCGCTGGATGTCTCGGTGCAAGCGGTCATCCTCAACCTGCTGAAAGACTTGCGCGCCCGCGAAGGCGCGTCCTACATCGTCATCTCGCACGATTTGGACGTGATTGCCACGCTGGCGGATTGGATTGTCGTCATGTACTTGGGCGAAATTGTCGAGCAAGGCAGCGCGGCACAGGTCTACAGCGCGCCCTCACACCCCTACACCGAAGCGTTGTTGTCGGCGGTGCCTGTGCCAGACCCCACGCGACGCGGCGGCGGCGTGCGCCTTGAGGGCGACCTCCCCAGCCCACGCCATAAGCCCAGCGGCTGCCCGTTCCACACGCGCTGCCCGCGCTTCATCGGGCAGATTTGCGCCACCGACGTGCCGCCCGAACGCGAGGGCGCAGACGGGCATCGCATCCGCTGCCACCACACGCTCGACGCACTGGCTGCCATGCAGCAGGCAGGGCTGCCGCTGTGATAGCCTATCTCACACGGCGCGTGCTGCTGCTGCTGCTGACGCTGCTGCTGACCAGCGCGCTGATTTTCGCGCTCACGCAGCTGCTGCCCGGCGATGTGGCGCGTCTGATACTGGGGCGCGAGGCTTCGCCCGAACGCATCGCCCAATTTAACGCCGAGTTCGGGCTAGACCAACCCGCGCTCGTGCAGTACCTGCGTTGGGTGACGGGCTTCGTGACCGGCGATTGGGGGCGGTCGTTCAGCGCGGGCAACGCGCCGGTGCGCCCGCTGGTGCTAGAACGCTTCGGCAACTCGCTGCTGCTGGCGGGCGTAACGCTGCTGTTCAGCGTGCCGCTGGGCGTGGGCTTGGGCGTGCTGACCGCGCTTAACAAGGACACGTGGCTAGACAACGTCGTGTCGGTCGCCACGTTGAGCGTCGTCGGCTTGCCGGAGTTCGTCACGGGCATCGTGCTGATTAACGTCTTCGCGCTGGGCTTGGGCTGGTTCGAGACAACCTCGCTCATCCGCCCCGACATGACCTTAAACGATTGGTGGCGCATCCTCGTGCTGCCCGCGCTGACCGCGAGCTTGGTGCTAGTAGGCTACATCGCGCGCTTGACACGGGCGGGCGTGCTAGAAGAGCTGGGCAAACCCTACGTGCGCACGGCACGGCTCAAGGGCTTGCCGCCCGCGCAGGTGCTGACGCGCCACGTGCTGCGCAACGCGCTGCTGCCGACCATCACCGTCATCGCCATCAGCGTGGGCTGGCTGATAGGCGGCATCGTCGTCATCGAAAACGTCTACAACTACGCCGGCATCGGCTCGGAGCTGGTGCGGGCGGTAGAACAAAAGAACCTGCCCGTCCTGCAAGCGATTAGCACGCTCATTGTCGGCGTGTTCGCGCTGGCCAACTTGGCGGCAGATGTGCTGTATGCGTGGCTGAACCCACGCATACGCTTGGGTTAGCTCTCTTCGATGGTGATCTTGACGATTTTATCGCCTTGCTTGATGCTGTCCACGACTTTTTGGTCGCTCTCGTCAACGACCTTGCCAAAGACAGCGTGCTTGCCGTCCAGCCAGTCGGTGACGATGTGCGTGATGAAGAACTGGCTGCCGTTGGTGTTGCGCCCGGCGTTAGCCATGCTGATGCTGCCGCGCTCGTGGCGAATGTTCAGCGAGGACGGTTCGTCATCCCAACGATAGCCGGGACCACCTGTGCCTGTGCCAAACGGGCAGCCACCTTGAATCATAAAATCAGCGATGACGCGGTGAAAGTTCAACCCATCGTAGAAGCCATCACGCGCCAAAAAGACAAAGTTGTTGACCGTCTTGGGCGCGCGGTCTGCGAACAGCTTGACGCGAATGGTGCCTTTGCTGGTTTGAATGTGCGCCACATACTGCTTTTTGGGGTCAATCACCACCTCTGGGTAGCTTGCATATTGTTTTGCCATGATTGTTTTGCTCCATTTTTCTATACAATGAGTGCAGCATCATGTGCTATTGTGACATACTCACCGCAAGAAAAGCTAGGGCAAGGCTAAAAAAGCGTTAGCAGTTTGTCATGAGAGCGTGTTTTAACACGATAGGATTTTGTATAAGCAAGATGTTGCGTTACAATAGAAGCGTAGAAAAAGGACGAAACAAATACTATGCGCGTGCTATATGTTGAAGATGATGCCAACAATCGTTTGTTAGTTAAGCGCATCCTCACGGTAGAAGGGTTTCAAGTCGAGGAGGCCACCAACGCGCGTGACGGTATCGCGCGGGCATTAGCGAACCCGCCTGACTTGGTGCTGATGGACATCAGCATGCCTGATATGGATGGGTTAACTGCCACGCGCCACATCCGCAGCATCCCCGAAATCGCGCACTTGCCAATTATCGCCCTCACGGCCAACGCGATGACGGGCGACCGCGAGATGATTTTGGAGGCCGGCTGCGACGGCTACATCAGCAAACCTATTAACATCGACACCTTTGTGGATGAAATCAAAGCGTATCTAACCTAAAGCGAAATTTGAGTGAG
Organism: uncultured Anaerolineae bacterium; assembly: GCA_938022205.1. Lineage (GTDB taxonomy): Bacteria > Chloroflexota > Anaerolineae > Aggregatilineales > Phototrophicaceae > JANWYT01. The sequence goes on from CALIEB010000039.1 coordinate 33,549, forward strand.
ACTATGAGCGAACAAAGAACCCCTATCGACCCAAGCGAAGCACACGTGCTGGTTGTCGAAGATAACGTGCCAAACTTCGTGCTGATTGCGCGCATGTTGGCGTTTATGGGTGTGCAGCGGTGTGAGTGGAAAACCAGCGGCTGGCAAGTGGTGCAGTTTGCCGAAACGTTACCACGTATCGACCTCATCTTGATGGACATTCGCTTGCCCTATGAGGACGGCTATCAAGCCTTGAAAAAGGTGCGTAGTCACGCCCGCTTGCGCGATACCATTGTGTGTGCTGTGACCGCTGAAGCCAGCGAAGACCAAATGCTCAAGGCACAGCGGCATGGTTTCGACGGCTTTTTGGGCAAGCCGCTTGACCCCGACCGTTTCCCTGACCAAATTCGCCGCCTCTTGGCCGGCGAAAAAGTTTGGGAGTGGCAATAACTCGTTAACATAGCCGCTGTCCTCAGTGGACATAGCGAGGAGGCAAGATGACGCAAACCCAAGACTTTCAACTCATGCAAGTGCTGCAAAGCGTTTCGCCCGCCCTGCCTCTCGCCAACATGATAGAGGAAGTGGCACACGTCTACCAGCAAGTCATGCCCACGTTGTTTGCCGTCCGCTTCTACCGTGTGGCACGCGGCGGCTTGTCGCTTTGGTACAGCACACAAAGCGCGCAAGACCCAAGTGTTAGCAAAGAGCGCGAGGTGGTCTCGTTCTCTAAAGTGCCGAAATACCATCGTATCATCGACGAAGGCGGGCTAGACTACGCGCCGCCGCTGTTAATTGCGGGCTTGCGCAATGCCGAAGGGGTTTTCGCCATGCTTGAGCTGGAGTTTCCCCAAGACGAGCGGCTCGACAGCACAGCCCTCGCTCAACACGCCCTCGCTGCGGACTATTTGGCGGCGCGCTTTGACAACGCGCTGCTGCGTGACATGATGGCGCGGCAGGCTAACGCGCTCAAAGAGCTGAGCGACTGCCGCGACTTCGCCGACATTGCGCTGGTGCTAGCACGCAACCTGACCGAGAGAGGACAGTTCGTCGCGCTCAACATCTTTAACTTTGACGAGGACGGCTTGCCCTACGCTGTCCACACGCGCGCCACCGCCAACCATAGCCAATCGTACGTCATGGACGACCCAATTGCCAACGATCGCGCCAGCGTCATGCGCCTCTACGAAACAGTTTCGACACTCGAGGGGGGGCTGTTTGTCCCTGATGTTGCCAACGACACGCTGCTGCCCCAATACAGCCGCGACACGCTGGTGAGCAACAAGGTGTACTCGTTTCATGGTTTTCCGCTGCGCTTGGCGGGGCAGGTCATTGGCATTGTGGCGTTTAACGACACCAAACGCCCGATAGTGCTCACGCCGTTAGAAAGCCGCACCTTCGCAAGCCTCGTCAACCAAGCCGCCACCACCATCGACAACCGCAACATGCTAGCGCGCACCGCTAGCGACCTTGAGGAGCTGCGCACGCTTTATGAGCTGACCTCCACGCTAGTACAGGCACAAAACATCGCGCAGACGTTGCAAGTCACCTACCACATGATGGGCAGAAGCGCGCACAGCGTCACGCTGAGCAACGTGGTATATGACGCGACAAACGGCACGCCAACGTTGCAGATGCTGTATCGCATGGACGGGCGCGAGGACGCGCACGAAATCGACGCGACGTTGCCCATCACCGCGCCGCGTTGGCAAGCGCACTTTTCCCAACCCGAACAACCCGTTGAGTTTGTCGACAGCATCGCCAACAGCGACCACCCTGAAGCTGCGCTGCTGCTGAGCGAGGGCGTGCAACGCTTTGCCGTTATCCCCATTGTCCAAGAGGGCAAGCGCATACAACAGGTGACGCTGGCATGGCACAGCCCACGCCCGTTTGACGAGCGCATACGCCGCCTGATTACTGCGCTACAAAGCCAATACGCCCTCATCTTGCAGAACCAACGCCTGTTAGCAGAGGCGCAAGCTAGCGCGGATAAGGCAAGCCAGCAAGCCGAACTTATGCGCGCGGTGAATGCCATCACCAACCTCGCCAACACCGAAAGCGATGAGATTGCTTTGTTGCGTTATGGCGTACGCATTTTGCAAGAGATGACGGGTGCTGACCACGTCGGCATCGTCTTGCAAGACCGCAACAAACGCTTCTTCAACGTGGTAGCTGAATACCCCAGTTCCGTCGTGGAGGGCGTGCGCCTTGTCGAAGAAAACAAGCCCTTGCGCTTAATGCGCGAGCGTCGCGATATTATCCTGATTGAGGATTGGAACAGCGCAGACATCGACCCGTCTACACGCAAGCTCTTACAACAGCTTGGGGTTACCAGCGCGCTGTTCGTTCCCATGCTTGACCGTCAAGGCAAGGTCTACGGCAGCGTGGGGCTGGACATTTACGGGGGCAGGCCGTTCTTCACGCCCGAACGCATTGAGGTGGCGCGCACGCTAGTGAGCCAGCTCTCGTTGAGCTTACAAAAGCTGACGTTCTACAACACGGCGCAGCGGCAAGCCAAACAAATTGCGCGCGTCAACGCCTTTGGTCAGTCCGTGCAAGCCACGCAAAACCTCGATGCCATCTTGGACAGCGCGCAGGATTACTTGCACCAGATTGTCGCGTTTGACTATCTAGCGGTGTATCTCTATGAGACCAGTGCGCGCGCGCTCAACATGATACGCCGCGCACTCAACGACGAAACGACCCACTTTAGCGTGCCACAGCCCATCTCAATGGAACAAAACGCGCTGGTACGGCAGGTCTGGCACGACTATGAGGTGCAATATGTGCCTAATTTGAGCGAGAGTACCCTGTGGATGCACCCGCTTAAGGGCGCCCTAGAGAGCATGGTTGTGCTGCCGCTGGTAGCAGGCGGGCAAGCGTTGGGCATTCTTGAGATAGGCACGTACAACGCCTACGCTTACGATGACATTGACCTGACAACGCTGCGGCAGATGGCTAGTCAGCTTGCCGTTGCGTTGAGCAACGCGGCAGCCTATGCCCGCAGCCAACAGCAAGCCATCATCAAAGGGCGCGCCAACGACATCAGCGCACGCCTCCAGCAAGCCGCCAGCATCGAAACGATGGTGCGCTTAACCGCCGAAGAGGTCGGGCGCACGCTCAACGCGCGGCGCGCGCGTGTGCGCTTAAAACCGTTAAGCGAGAAGGAGAACTAACCCATGCGCCACTTCATGCGTCGTTGGCTCAACCTTGACCAATACGACGGTCTCACCTACAGCCGCGCCGAGCTAATCGTGTGGTTGACGGTTGCCGCGATGGCGTTGTTCAGCGTCTACGCGCTGTTTGCGCCTGATTGGCACAGCACCACGCCGAACGTAGAGGACACCGCGCTGGCTTGGGCTGCCCTTTTCTATCGCAGCGAGCTGCTGCCGTTGTTGGTTACTCCGTATATCATGGGCTTTATTGCCCTTTTCAGCATCTATAAGGGGCGACTCCGCACAAGCGGCTTGGTTGTCTCGCTGATGGTCTACACGTTTTCCGTGCTGCCGGTCTTGCTCTTAGCCAGTGTTGACTTTTACAACTCTGGCTATCTGGTGAATATTTTCTTGTTCTTGTTTGCCACAGGGCTCCTCAACGGACAAATAGGTTTGTTAGTGGCGTTTATCGTCAGCCTTGTCACTTTCTTATTAGACGCGGGCAACGCGCCTGCTAGCTTTGTCATCACGTTCATCGCACAACTGGTTGGTGGGGTTATCGTCGGCGCGCTGTATCTGCGCATTGCCGTGCTAAGCCGCAGCGAGGGCGTAGCAGAAGCGACTGTTGAGCGCATCAAGCTCGCGGAGATTACCACGCGCCTCACCCAGCTCGCCTCACAGCGTCTCGCGCTCAAAGAGGCGTTGGATGTGGCGGTTGAACTCATCCTCGCCAACTATCCCCAGTTTTATCATGTGCAAGTGTTTTTGAACGACCAGAACAACGTCAACGCTCGCCTTGTTGCCAGCAGCGGCGAAGTGGGCGAGAAGCTGCTGGCGCGCCATCACAGCCTTGCGGTGGGCAGCGTGAGCGTCATTGGACAGACAACCTGGCAAAACACGCCCATCATCGCCTACACCGATGACCCGGATGCCATCTATCGCCCCAACGACCTGCTGCCTGAAACGCTGCTGGAGATTGCTTTCCCGCTGCGCATCGGCGACAACGTCATCGGCGCGCTTGATTTGCAGAGCAAGACTAGGCTTACGCTCAGCGACGAAGACTTGTCATCGTTCCAATCGCTAGCCGATAGCCTTGCGCTGGTGATGGACAACATCCGCCAATTTGAGCTTTCGCGCCAGCGCGTGGAAGAGAACGAGCGGCTCGCCGAGCAGGCGCGCATCGCCCTGCAAGAGGTGCAACGGCTCAACAAACGCTTGATTGGGCGGGCTTGGTCGGATTATCTGCGCGAGCAGCGCGAAGCGACGGCAGTTGACATCGACCTCGTCACGCGTGAAATTGTCGAAGACAACACGTGGACAGAAACATTGGAAGAGGCGGTGCGCGCCAACACTGTGGTGGTGGATAAAGGGGTGGTCGCGGTGCCGCTGCGCGTGCGCGGGCAGATTATCGGTGCGATGGAGTTCGAAGTCAGCAGCGACACCATCACGCAAGAGGACTACGCGCTCTTACAAGAGCTGAGCGACCGCTTTGGCGCAGCCGCCGAGAACACGCGCCTCGTCGAACAAAGCCAGCGCGTTGCCCAGCGCGAAGCCTTGATTAACGTGGTCAGCAGCCGCTTACAAGCGATGAACAACGTCGAAGCGACGCTAGCCGAGACGGCGCGCAGCCTCAGCGAGCTTATCGGCGCGGAGCGCGTCGTCATTCGCTTGGGCAGACCGCAACCCAACCCCACTCGTTCGCTGAAGCAAGCGGGAGATTAAGCCCATGAGCCGAATCCAACGCTCCCAATACAACAACCCAGAGACGTTTCTCGACGACGTACGCCGACGCGCGCTGCTCGCGTTGTTAAGTTTTTCGACAATCGTCACCTTCTTAGAGCTGCTGCGCTTGACGTTGCGTGGAAATGAGCTACAGCTCACCCAAACGTTGAGCTTCGTGCTGAGCAGCTTTTTCCTTGTGCTGCTGATACGCAGCGGCGGCAACTTATTAGACTTATTAGCCCCAATTACGCTGCTGCTATTTGGGGCGTTGTTGTTTACGACCACTTTGCTCGGCAGCATCGTCGGCTTGTCGCTGCTGTTGCTGGTGCTAGCAATCTTTGCCCGTAACCGCATAATCTATTTCGCTGTCGTAACGGTGGTGTTGGCAAGGGTCATCTTGTATGACGTGCCGCGCCTTGCTGAGGTTGACACGCTGTTCCAGCTCTCGTTTCCGTTCATCACCGGCATGTTGTTGGTGAGCGTGGTACTGCGGCGGTTTGTCGCGCGCTTTGAGCACTTGCTGTTTGAGCTACGCCGTGGCGATGACCTGCTGTCCGCCACCGCCACCATCGGGCAAGTCATCGGGCAGTACCTTGAGCTGCAGCCGCTGCTCGACCGCACGGTCAACGCGCTGCGCGACCGCTTGGGGTACTATCATGTGCAGGTATTTTTAGCCAACGAGACCAACACCCGCGCCTATGTTGCCGCCAGCACGGGTGAAGTCGGGCGGCTGCTGTTGACACAAAAGCGGTCAATCGCGCTTAACGAGAACAACATCATCGCTCGTGCCATGCAATCGGGTGAGTCGCTCATTGTCATGGACACCAAGCCGCTTCTAGGCGGCATCTTCAGCGATTTGCTGCCCAACACACGCTCGCAGCTGGTGCTGCCCATTGTTGAGGGCGAACGTATCGTGGGTGCGTTAGACATTCAGAGCATGCGCGTCAACGCCTTCACGCGCAACGACGTGCAAGCCATTGAGGTCATGACTAGCCAGCTTGCCACCGCCATCCGCAACGCGCGCCTCTTCGATGAACAAGAGCGCACCATCCGCGAGAACAAACGCCTCTTTCTTGAAGCAGAGACCAACCTGCGCGAAATCGAACGCCTCAACCGCCAGCTCACCAAGCAGGTTTGGGATGACTATCTCAGTGGGCGCGGCGTGGTCAGCGGGGTCACGTGGTCACGCCAAGAGTTTCGACCGGGCGCGGAATGGACACAGACGATGATGCAAGCCGCTCAACGCCGCCGCCCGATGACCGTCGAACAGCACGACGAACACAAGCGCACGATTGCCGTGCCGATTGAGCTGCGCGGCGAGGTCATCGGCGCGATTGAGATTGAAACAACCGCCGAGCTGCTCGCGACCGAAACGGTGGACTTGCTGCAAGCCATCTCTCAACGTCTGGGCATCAGCCTTGACAACGCCCGTCTCTTCGAAGAAACGCAAGAAGCCACCGCCCAAGAGCAGCGCATCGGCGAAATCGTCGCAGAGTACCAATCCGCCAAGAACATCGAAGACCTGCTACAAATCACGGTCGAAGGTTTGGCGGAGGCGTTGGGCGCAGAGCGCGGCGCAATCCGACTGGGCAAGATGCCCGACACCATCGCCCAAAATGGTCATGCAGGAGGCAACTAAGCCATGCTTAAGTTTTTGCGCCCGCTTTACACGCTGCATTATCCCTATCGAGACCCGTTCGAACGCCAAAAAGCGCAAGACCTGCTCTGGCTGTTGATTGCTATTGGCGTGATTGGCATCACCAATTTCTTCTTAGGGCTTGTCTTGGGCTTTAGCCTGCTTTTCCTTGCGCCCCTCACGATTGTCGTCGTCACTTCTTCGGTTTATGCGGGCTTTCAAGTGCAGCTGGGGCGGCTGCGCCTTGCAACCTATGTCCTCATCCTGCTGTTATTCTTTGTTCCTACGTCACAAATCCTTGGTGGCATCAACAACTTGGGATTTTTGACGTTCGTGCTGCCGTTGACATTGGCGGGCATCCTGCTGCGGGGATGGGAAACGCTGCTCTTGCTCGGTGCGGTCACGCTGGTCTTGATTGTCAGCGTCACCAACTCAACGAGCCTGACGCTCGACCTTGTCAACAACCGTATCACTTTCTTCGCTACCGTGAGCTTGATACTCACGTTGACGACGCTCATTTTGGTGCTGCTGGCGGGCAACACCCAGCGCACCGCCGAGCGCGTTGCCCACGACATGCAGCAGTTTCGCGCTCTCGCCGAAACCGACATTTTCGACAAGTTTGAACAGCGCGAGGAGGAGCTGCTGCTGGCAACGCTCAACTTCTTGCGCGCTGCGCTCAACTTTGATATTGTCCAGCTATACATGATGGATGACGCAGGCAAAGAAGCCCGACGGATTTACTCGGGATTCGGCTTGGACAAGCTCCAGTATGGTGAGCGCGTCAGCTTAAACGCCGCTAGTGGTGTCGGCGAAGCCATGCGCGCTCGCGCCACGCTCGTGGTAAATGCTGAAAGCAACCTCACGCGCAAGCGCGCGCTCTCTGCGGGCATGAAGCAGGCCATCTTAGTGCCGCTGCTGGCGGATAACAAGCTGTTAGGCATCCTTGACGTACAAACCAACCGCGACGAACCGTTTAGCGACAGCCAAATCGAGACGGTCGAAACCTACGCCCGCCATCTGGTCAGCGCGCTGCAGCGCGAGCGCATCATTCGCCAGCTGCGCGACGACCTGCGCGAACAAGAGCGCATCATCATCAAACAACGCCAGCAGCTGCGCGAGTTGGAGCAGGCACGCCCGACTGCGCTTACCAGCAGCTGGCAAGACTTCTTCCAGCAGTACACCAACCGCCTGATGGGCTTTGACGTTGACATGCGCCAAGCGCGTGCCACCCCCGCCAGCGAACTGGATGAAGATTTGCGCGCCGCGCTTGCCGCCGGGGACATCGTGATTCGCGAAGTCGACAATCGCCAGCACGTCAGCCTGCCCATCATGCTGCGTGATGAGCTTTTAGGCGCGATGTCCTTCCAGCTTGCGCCCAATGTCACCCTGACGGAACGCCAAACCGAGCTGATACGCAGCGTGGTGCAACGGCTTGCGCTAGCGTTGGAGAACAAACGCTTGTTTGAGCAAAGCCAAACGCAAGCCGAGCGCGAAAGCACCGCTAACGCCGCTGCAAGCGTTCTCCTAACCACCACAGACATCGAGACTGTGCTAGAATTAGCGGCACAGCTGTTCAACAATTCGCTGGGGGCGGTCAAGACGCAGATTTACCTGCAGCCTCCGTTGTTGCAAACGACACAGGAAACGACCTCATGAACCGACAAACGCTGCTCTTTCCCCTTAGCGTCAAGTTCTTGTTTGGCGTTGCCGTTGCGGCTATTTTGCCGATGGCTGTTCTGGTGGGTCTCACGTGGCAGAACTACTTGCAAATTAGCATCGAGCAGTTTAGCGCGTACGTGTACGAGAACGGGTTGCGCCGTGAAAGTGCCATCACCAAAGGGCTTACAGAGGCGCAGCGCGTCGTGGAGGCGTACCTCAATGACAACGTGCTGCGCAGCGTGTTAGCCTCCGCGCTGCGGGTGCGCAGCGGCACGAGTGCCGCCTCTGACCGCACGCTGCAGCAAATTGAGCTGCGGGCGATGGAGCAGCTGCGCGAGAACATTCTCAACACGCCTACGCCCCTGTTTGAGAGCGCGTGGCTGCTTACGCCGTCAGGGCGCATCGTCGCGCCAGTGGCAGGCATTGGCTATAGCTTGCCCTTTGCCAGCGACGCGCTGAGCGACATCAACTCTGAGATTTACACGATTGCCCAGACGCTAGCAAGCGTGGGTGCGCAGCGTGCGCTCATCACCACCGAGCGCAGCGGCATGCCGTCGATTGAGCTGCTACACTTGATTTACAGCAACCAAAACGAGCTGGTGGGCTTTTTCGTCGGCATCATTGCCACGCAAGAGGTCATTTACAACAACTTACGGCAAAATGATGATGACTTCGGCGCGTACAGCTTCTTGGTCTTGGCGGACGGCAGTACGATTTTTCAGCTGCCCGAAACCGCCGCTGCCAACCGCGTGAACATCAACACCGTAGGCGTAAAGCGCGCCTTGAACGTCGGGCGCGGCGTAGAAACTTATACCACCGGCTTTGGCGACCAAGCCCGCACGGTAATCGGCTATTACAGTACCATCCAAGTGTTGGACACGCGCTTTGCCTTTATCACCGAGCTGGACGAAAGCGTCATCGAAGCGCGGCGCAACGCTTATATCGAGCAAACGGCGTTCCCAGTGCTGCTGGGGATGGTCGCGCTGCTGGTGGTTATCAGCTTGCTCATGGCGCAAATTGTCGCGCCGCCGCTGGCGCAGCTTGGCGATGCGATGCGCGGCATGATTGCCGGCAACTTTGATGTCCCGCTGACGATTGACAAGCGCAGCGACGAGGTAGGCGCGTTAGCCGCGACGTTTATCGACATGCGCGCCCGTATTAACCGCCTGCTGCAAGACATGAACCGACGGCTAGAAGAGCGCAACCGCGACGTGCGCTTGGCGCAAGACATCAGCCACGCTACGGTTGTCGAGCGCAACTTGCAAGCCTTGATGGACAAGGCGGTTAACTTGATTGTCGAGAACTTCCCCACCATCTACCACGCGCAAATCTTCTTGATTGATGAGCGGGGCGAATTTGCTGTGCTGCGCGCCAGCACGGGCGAAGCAGGCGCGCAGCTGCTCAAGCGCGGGCATCGCCTTGCTGTTGGCAGCGTCAGCGTGATTGGGCAAGTCACCGAACAAGGCGAAATCGTCATTGCCCGTGACATCAGCGCGAGCAACGTCCACCGCCAAAACGAGTTCTTGAAAGAGACGCAAGCCGAGCTAGCCATTCCGCTGCGGCTTGGGCGCGAGATTATTGGCGCGTTGGACGTGCAAAGCAAGGAGCGCGACAGCTTTACGCCTGACCAAATTAGCGCGCTGCAGACGCTGGCAGACCAAATCACGATTGCCATCGAGAACGCTCGCCTTTACGAAGAGTCCAAACGTTTGCTGCGCAGCGTGGAACAGGAGCGCGAAGCGCGCACGGTTGCGGCGTGGCAAGCCTACTTCCAAAACCAGCGCGCACCAATGCTCAGCAGCCGCTATGGCAACCCGACGGGATACGATGGTGAGCCGTTGCGCAACGCCGCTATGAAGAGTGGCGAGGTGGTCGTAGGCGACAAGACCGCGCACAACACCGTGCCGTTTGCTGTGCCGATTAAGTGGCGTGGGCAAGTCTTAGGGGTCGTGGAATATGAGCTGGTCGCCAGCGACTTTAACTACAACAAGGTATTGCTAGCAGAAGAGTTGGTCAACCGCCTTGCCGTCAGCTTGGACAACGCCCGTTTGTTCCAAGACAGCCAAAAAGCCACCGAGCGTGAGCGTTTGGTGAACGCGATTTCGGCGCGCCTGACCAGTCAAACCGACGTTCAGGATATTGTGGCAATTGCCCTACAAGAGGTGAGCCAAGCCCTTAAAACGCCCAAAGTGGCGATTCGTTTTCATCTTAGCGAGCAGAACGGGCAAGCCGCCAACGGCAACGGTAACGGCAATGCGCCGCACGACAGCGATGCGACCACCAGCCTTTAAGTGTGTTTGGAGCCTGTGATGACCCCTTCAGCCGCACAACAACCACGACTTTCGCACGATTATACCGAGAAGCTCATGCGGCGCATTGTGCCGCTGATTGCCTTGTTGACGAGCGCGCTTGTCTTGCTGATGATACGCGACCTTATCGTCCACAACCTTGACATGCTGCGCAAAGAGCATAGCAACGCTCTCGACCGCATCAACCTTGCCTTGACCACCCAGTTGCAAACGCTTGGCACGCAAGCCGAGCTGCTGAGCAACGACCGCAACGTCCGCAACTACTTGCAAGTCGGTGGCGACATTCGCACCGCCACCGAGAAGGCACGCGACTTTATCGCACAGAACCCCAGCGAAGTGCTGGCGGTGCGCACCTTGGATCCCTCTGGCAAGCTGCGGCTTGAGGTACTGAACGTGCGCGGCTTCCCCCAAATCACCATCGAAAGCCAGCTTTTGCTACGGCAAGAGCAACCAATCGCCGACCCCTACGCCTTTGCGGAGGCGGTCAATGCCGTGCGCCAGCGCGTTTTCGTCGGCGATTTTAAGCTGCTGCGCGACAACAGGGGCAACGTTGTCACGCCGCCGCGCGCCATCCTTACGCTCTATGTGCCGGTGTTTTCCACTGCCAACGCCGTGCTAGGCGTGCAGCAGGTAACGCTCGACGTGGGCGACACGCTTAACATCATCAATCGCGCCGAAGCCAGCTTTATTAACCCGCTTCCTAATCGTCATGTGCTGCTCTTGGCGGGCGACGCGCTGGTCGTGGCGGACAGCAACGCGCAAACCCTCGACTATCTCGTCCAGCTCGAGCGCGCAGACGGCAATCTCGACGTGGATGCGGTGTACCGTGCCGTCGCGCCCTTCGCCAGCGGCGCAACGGTGAACACGCTGCTTGAGCTAAACGGCAGGCGCATTGTGAGCGGGCGCACCTTTACCATTCCTCTGCTAGAAAACTTTGCTTGGCGCACGTTCATCGTTGACGACCTTTTCACGCTGTTTAGCGGCAGCATTGTCAGTGCCTTAGGGTTGGGTTCGCTCGCGATTTTAATCAGCATAGGCAGCAGCCTGCTGCTGCGCCTGCTTTTGCAGCCAGTTGTGCGTCCTCTAGAAGTGGTTTCGAGCGTGGTGACCGGCTTGGCGCAAGGCGAGCGGGTCGTGCCGCCGCCCCTTGACGCGCCGGTTGTGGCTTCAGCGCGGGAGGTGGCGCGGCAGCTGGAAGAGATGAACCGCCACTACAGCGAGCAAGTTGCGCGCCGCAACCGTGACCTGCGCGTCGTGAGCTTGATTGGTCATGAGACCGCCACGCTAGAAAATGAGGATGTGCTGCTCAAGCGTGCTATCAACCTGATTTGTAACGAGATGGGCTATTACCACGCGCAAGTGTTCCTCGTGGACGAGCTGAACAACGTGATGCGCCTTGCCTACAGTCGCGGCGAGGCGGGTCAGCGCATGCTGGCATACGGGCATCAAATTGCCATAGGCTCGCGCAGCGTGATTGGCGCGACCGCTGCTCAGCGTCGTCCGATTGTGATTAACGACACCGAGAACCAAACGGGCGAAGTGCGGCACGCCTTTAACCCGCTGCTGCCTGAAACCCGCGCCGAGATGGGGTTGCCGCTGATGGTCGGTGAGCGGCTACTCGGCGCGCTAGACATCCAAAGCCGCTATCCCAACGCCTTTCTCGACGAGGAAATGCCTACGTTCGAGCTGCTTGCCAACCAAATCGCCATCGCGCTTTACAATGCCCAGCTCAGGCAGCAGTCCGAGCGACGCATCCAACAGATTGACCGCCTCAACCGCCAGCTGACCCGTGCGGCGTGGGAAGACCTTGTCGAGGACGTGTCGCTGCAGCCCATGTACGGCACGCCTGTTGACAATGCTGCCGACAAAGCCACCGCGCCCATCACCATTCGTGGCGAGGAAATCGGCGTGCTAGAGGCGGGCGTGGACGCGGGCGAACTTTCCGAAAATGAACGCCTTATCTTGGAATCGGTGGCGGAACGTATGGCACTGGCACTAGAAAACGCGCGCCTCTTCCAAGAGACGCAAGTCAGCCTTGCCGAAACGTCCACGCTGTATCAACTTAGCCGCCAGTTCACGGAGGCGGAGACGCTCTCGCAGGTGCTGGAAGCCGTTCTCTCGGCGGTCGCGCCTGATGCCGACGGCGGGCAGCTGTGGCTCATGGACGACGCGATTGGTGGCAGCAGCAGCGACGTTATTCATCTGCTGGCGGTTGCCTCGTGGACAGGCGGTGAGTCCACGCCGGTCGGCACGCGCATGCGCCTCTCGCGCCTCAAGTTAGCCCAGCATATTACCAAAGACATGGTCAGCATTTTGCACGATGTCCTCAACGACCCGCGCGTTGACGACAGCATTCGCGAGGAGTTCATCCGCATTGGCGCGAAGACCGCTGTCTTCATCCCCTTGATTTTGCGCAACGCGTGGAAAGGTTTCATTGAAATTCTCTACGCCAACAAGCCCGAGTTCAACGAGCGCGAGATGCGCATCTACAACGCGCTTATCTCACAAGCAGGCGTAGCGATTGAAAACCGCTTGCTCTTCCAACAGACCGAAGAAGCTCTCTCGCGCAATGAGAAGCTCTACGCTGCCAGCCGCCTCATCAACACGGCGCGCAACTTGTCGGACTTGGTGTATGCGGCAGTGGCGACCGCGCCCTCGCCCGAGCTGAACTTCTGGCTCGGCTTGCTAGAAGGCGAAGCAGATGCTACCGGCTGGCGCGACCAAGTGCGCTTCGTGGCGCGCTCGCTTGCTGGCGCAGTCATCGAGATGAACGAAACGCGCGCGCTGCCCATTCCCCAAAGCTCCGCCATGCGCTTGCGCGAACCCGACATCATCAACAGCAAAGACAGCAACAACGCGCTCTCAACCGAGCTGCTTCAGTGGCTGGTGGAGAGCGAGCAGAACTACGTCGCCATCTTCCCGCTCTACGTTGACAACATGCCGATTGGCTTGTTCTTTGTCAGCAGTGAAGGTAACTATGAGCTGACAGATGACGATTTTGACGTGTACAAAGCCATCACCGGACAAATGAGTACGCAAATCCAGAACCGCCGCCTGCTGGCGCGCACAGAAGCCGCACTCAACGAGACCACGCGCCTCTATGTCGCCAGCCGCGCGCTCTCTTCCGTGCAAAACCTCGACGCGCTTTATGAGACGATGGTCGGGCATATCGCCCAACCGTTTGTACAAAGCAGCAGCGGCACCCCCAGCCACATCGTCATCACTGTGCTGCTGGCACAGCCGCAGCCGCGCATTAACGCCCCCGAGTTGCAATACGCCTTCCAGTGGTCATCGCGAGGCGGCGTAGACCCGCGTAAATTGGTTGGCACGCGCCTCGACCATGTCAGCGTTCCGCTTGGCACTTGGCTGTTAGAATCTGAGGACAACGTGTTGCTGTTCAAGAACGTCGCGCAAATGTTTAGCGATGACCCCGCTGCCCGCGCTATCTTAACACAGGGCGACACCAACGCCGTGCTGGTTGTGCCGCTGCAAGTGCGCACCCGCTGGTTCGGCACGCTGTTGGTTAACACGGACACGCCGGAAATCTTAAGCGAAAGCTACACACGCTTCTTGCAAGCCATCTCCGACCAAGTGGCGGTCGTGTTGGAGAACCAAGCTCTGCTGCAAGCGACCATTTCCGAACGCGCCTACCTGCGTGACGTGCTGTCGACGCTGCCAGCGGGTGTGTTGGTGCTTGACCCCACAACGCTGCTGCCCACGCAAACCAACGAACGCTTCTTAGAGCTGATGCAGCTGCGCAGCGCGCCCGACAAGCCGTTCAGTGCCGCCGCTTACAATCTCTATCGCACAGGCACAAACCTGCTTTACCCCGACAGTGAGCTGCCCGCGCTGGTCGCGCTCCACGAGCGGCACGCTGCCTTCGCCGATGACCTAACGTTTCATGGCTCAGGCAATCGTGTCGACCTGCTGATGAACGCCGCGCCTATTTACGACCAGCAGGGCAACCTCACCGCCATTGTCGCCGCCTTCCAAGACATCACCAATCTGCGCGGGTTAGAGAACAAGCTGCAAGAAAACTTGCGCGAGACCGTGACCCTGTACGAAACGCAGCGGCTGCTCTCGGAAGCGACTTCGCAGGACACGCTGCTCGACACGCTCATCGCCCAGCTAGGCGTACAAGAATTTAACGAAGCATACCTTTTCTTGACGCAAGACCCTGACAACACGGTCGTGCTGGCGCGTGCGCTCAACACGCCGTTGGCTGACGTTGACGCGCTGCTGCCACTCTTCACACAAGAGCCGTACCACAGTGCCAACATCGCCGCTGACCGCAAGCTGCCTACCAGCGTGCGCCGCGCGCTCGCGGCGTTTGGTGCGCAGCAGCTGCTCGTTGTGCCGCTGCGCACCAAGACGCGCCCCGTGCCGATTGGCTGGATGATGGTGCTTTCTGCAGCGCGCGAAATTTACGACGCAGACCAAGAGCGCATTATCACCACTATCGCCGACATGGCAGCCACAGCACTCGACAACATCTACCTTGTCGAAAGCACACAGCTTGCGCTGCGTGAGACCGCCGCGCTCTACAGTGCCACGACCGCCATCAACCGCGCTCGCGACTTTGGCGAGCTGGCGGACGCGCTGCGTCGTGCGCTTGCGCCGCTCGAGGCGGATATGGTCGCCGCTTACTTGCTGCTAGACGAACAAGTGGTGTGCCTCTTTGCGCAGGGCTTTGAGCAGGCCCAAGCCAACGGGCTCGACCTTGAGGCTTTGGTACGGGTCAACCTCCAACCCGAAGACAGCGTGTACATCGCCGACACGGCACGGCGCGCGCTGGGTGACTTTGAGCAGCATTTGCTCAAGTGCAACGGCATGGTTGGCACTTTTGCCGCCGTCAACTTGCGCATTAAGGACGTGCCGAGCGGGCGCATCTTTGTGGGCTATCGTCAAGACACACCCTTTAGCGAGCGGCAAGCGCGCTTCTTAGGCGCGTTGGCGGACAGTGCCAGCGTCGTCGTTGACAACATGGTGCTGTTGGAACAAATTCAGAACACGCTGCAAGAGACTAGTGTCCTTTATCAAGCCAGCCGCGCCCTTATCGAAGCGAACACGCCCGCCGACATTGTCGATGTCATGGTCAACTACCTGATTGAGCCGCATATAACCAGCGTCTTGCTTGCGCTGCTCAACCGTCCGCGCTGGGACGACGCGGGCGCAGAGCTTGACATTGTGGCGCATTGGCGCGTCGACGAAGAGCTGCCCAACTTCGAAGGCATAAAACTCACGCCGCGCGATTTTCCGGCGTGGGAGCTGATGAAGACCGAAAGCGTGTTGCCTATCGAGGATACTCAGCTCACAGACTATGACAACGACATCAAGGTAAGTTTTGTCGCCTTTGATGCCCGTTCGTTGGTCATCATTCCGCTGCGCGTCGCCAGCCGCGCTATCGGCGTGATTTGGGTTAGCAGCAACCAGCCTTCCACCTTCAGAGAGCGTGATTTGCGCGTGTTCCAAGCCTTCGCCGAACAGACCTCGCTTTCGCTGGAAGCCGCACGCCTTTTGCGGCAGGCCGAACGGCGCGCCCAACAGCTTAAGACGACCACCGAAATCAGCGAGCGCATCGGCAACATCCTTGACCTTGACGTGCTGCTGCCACAGGTGGTTGACCTCATCCGCGAACGCTTTGGTTATGACCACGCGCAGGTGTTCTTGATGGACGACAAGAACGAGTACGCCGTGCTGAAAGCCAGCACGGGCAAGGCAGGGCAGCAACTGTTGAGCGTTAACCACAAGCTACAGCGCGGCTCTTTCAGCGTCATTGGGCGCACGACCGAGCTAGGGCAAGTGACCATTGCGCTGGACACGACCGATGCCAACGTGGTGCATAAGCCCAATCGCTACCTGCCGATGACGCGCTCGGAGATGGCTATTCCGCTGGTGATTAAGGGCAAGGTCGTCGGCGCGCTAGACGTGCAGTCCAACCAGCCCAACGCCTTCAGCGAGGACGACATTCAAGCTCTCACCACGCTAGCGGCACAAATCAGCGTCGCAATTGACAACGCCCGCCTCTACGAAGAGTCCATCCGCCGCGCCAACGAGATGGGCTTCTTGTTTGATGTTACCACCGCGACGGCCGCAGCAGAAACGCTTGAGCAAGCCCTACAAGCTGTCACCGACCGCTTAAAGGAATCGCTTGAGCCGATTGTGGCGGCAATTTATCTGCCGCAAACCTATGAAAGCTACAAAGGCACGAAACGCCACGTTGTCAAGCCCACCGCGCTGGCAAGCAACACTCGGCAACCGCTCAGCGAAGTGAGCGAGGTCGAGATTGGTGACGCAGAGAACTTGCTCGGCATCGTCAGCAGCACGCTGCAGCCGCAAATCGTCTACAACGTTGAGCGCGAAGTGCGCTACAACCCCATCGCGCCCAACGCTAAAAGCGCGATTGCCGTGCCTATCACATCTGGCGCGTCGCTCATCGCCCTGCTAGTGCTTGAAGATGACAAAGTCAACGCCTTTGACTCTAACACGCTGACGCTGCTGCTGACGCTGTCGGGCAGTGTCGCCGCCATCATCCAAAACACGCAGCTGCTCGAACGCTTGCAGCGCACCAACGAGCAGTTGCGCGAGGTTGACCGCCTGAAGAGCCAATTTTTGGCGAACATGTCGCATGAGCTGCGCACACCGCTCAACAGCATCATCGGCTTCAGTCGCGTGCTGCTCAAGGGCATCGGCGGGCCGCTCACTGAGATGCAGGAGCAAGACCTCACCACCATCTACAACAGCGGCAACCACCTGCTTAACCTAATTAACGACATCCTTGACCAAGCCAAGATTGAGGCGAAGGAGCTGACGATTAAGCCGCAGCTGTTCGACCTCAAAGCCACCATTGAGACGGTGAAGTCGATGGCGGTGGGGTTGTTGAAGGATAGCCCCCTGCAGTTTAAGGTCGAGGTTGCGCCCAACTTGCCACAGGCATACGGCGATGAGTTCCGCACGCGGCAAATCATGCTAAATTTGGTGTCCAACGCGATTAAGTTCACCCCACAAGGCAGCGTGACCGTGCGCGTTTACCCCTTCGTCAACGAGCGCGGCGCGACGATGATTCGCGTGGACGTGATTGACACCGGCATCGGCATTGCCGAAAAAGACATGCCCATCTTGTTTGAGCAGTTTCGCCAAGTGGACTCCTCGCTGACGCGCACGGTAGGCGGTACGGGCTTAGGCTTGCCTATCTCTAAGGCACTGGCTGAGCTGCAGGGCGGCGAGCTGCTGGTGACTTCCGAGCTGGGCGTGGGGTCGACCTTCAGCGTGACCATCCCCACGCAAGCCGCCGACAGCCCGCCCCAAGTGGCGAAGAGCAAGGGCGACCAACAAGAGCTGACGAGCGAGAACGACACCACTGTTCTCAAGCGTTCGCAGCTACAGCAAGCGATGCGCGCCACCAACGAGATGCCGGCCATGCCGCTCAAGCACGAGGTGCTGTTGATTGAGGACAACAAGGACATGGTTGACCAGTGCCGCCGCATCTTACAGCGCGAAGGCTTTGAAGTACAGACTGCCGACCACCCCGCCTATGCCGAAGCGATGGTGAGCCAAATTCGCCCCACCGTTGTCGTGATGGATGTCAACTTTGCCAACGGCGAGGGCTGGAACATCTTAGCGCGACTCAAAGCCCGCGAGGACACGCAAGACATCCCTATAGTCGTCAACACGCTGAGCAGCGAGCGCGAGCGCGTCATGGCACTAGGCGCGCACGGCTTTGTGCAGCGTCCGTTTATGCCCGATGACTTGGTCAAGACCGTGCGGGAGGCGGAAAAGGAGAGCAACCGCGAGCGCATCCTCATCATCGATGACCAGCCCGAAGCCATTCGCCTGCTCAAGCAGTTGTTGAGCGAAGGCGGCGATTACCGCGTGTTTGCCGCCAACAACGGCGTGGAGGGCATTTCGATGATTGCTCAGCGTCGCCCCAGCCTCGTCATTCTTGACCTGCGCATGCCTGACATGGACGGCTTTGCGGTGCTGAACGAGCTACGTAACAACCCCGAGACGGCGCAAATCCCCGTCTTGGTGGTGACAGGCGACATTGACCTCAACAGCACCGAGCAAGAGCAGCTGCAAAACGTGCGCGTTGTGCCAAAGGCGGACATCACGCCTGAAGAGTACACCCGCTTCTTGAAAGATGTGAAGGCGCATCTCGGCAAGAGCTAATCCCCACACAGGCGGGCGTTTGCACGACGTAAACGCCCGCCGCCCCCGCAAAGAGAAAGCCCAGCATGCGAACCCTCCAAGACGCAATCGCCTTTATTTTCCAAAGCAAGCACGCGCACCAACGCCCGAGCGGCGCGCTCGACGAGCAGGTGCGCGATGTGTCGCCCACGCGCCGCCTGCTGCTGCAGACGCGCCTGCTTGACCCCCCGCGCGAGTACGCCGTCGTCACAGGCAGCAAGGGCAAGGGGTCGGTCACTGCGCTCACTGCCAGCATCCTGCGCGCCTTAGGGCATACGGTGGGCATGTTGACCAGCCCGCACATGGTGCATTGGACGGAGCGTATTCGTGTGAACGGGCGCGCTATCCCCGAAGCGGACTTTGTGCGCATCGTGCGTCAGCTTAAGCCCGCCGTTGAGGACGCGCTGGCGCACTTGGGCGCGGGCAGCTATTTCAGCCCACAGGGCATCTTGCTAGCGGTCGCTCTGCAGTGGTTCAACGAGCAGGGCGCAACCTGTGCCGTGCTAGAGGTTGGGCGCGGCGGACGCTACGACGACGTGTCGCTTGTGCCGAACAAGGTCAGCCTGTTTACGCCCATCTTCTTAGAACACGCACAGTATTTAGGCAGCAGCGTCGAGCGCATCGCGTGGCATAAAGCTGGCATTATCAAACCACTGAGCTATGCCTACAGCGTGGCGCAAGCTCCTGAGGTGCTAGCGACGCTTGAACGTGAGGCGAACGCCAAGCAAGCCGAGTTCTTCTGGCTTTCGGTGTTGGACAAGGGCGAGCTGGTGCGCGCCGAAGAGAACGGTCTGGTTGCGCGCATTGGGCGTTACGGCGAGGTCGAAATTCCGTTTTTAGGCACGTACCAAATCGAAAACACCGCGCTAGCGATTCAAGCGGCGGGCAACATGCACGGGCGACTAAGCGGTATCCCCCACAGCGCACCCGAGTATGTGGAGCGCGTTAAGCTGGGCGTGCTGACAACGCGCTGGTATGGGCGGTTGCAACGCCTGCAGACCGCGCCGTCGGTGTATGTGGACGGCGCAATCAACGTGCAAAGCGCGACCGAGCTGCTCGCCAGCCTTGAGGGGCGTATCACGCGCCCGCTGGTGGTCATCGCGGGCGTGCCGCGCGACCGCGACGTGCGCGGCGTGCTGGCGGTGTTAGCACCTCACGCCGACGCGCTGCTGCTGACCGAAAGCAGCATCAACCCCAACATCATCTTCCCGCCCGCCGATGAGGTGCTGGCGGTGGCGCGCAGCCTGCACCATGACGTAGCGCACTTCCCCGCGCTTGCGCCCGCGCTGGATGTCGCCCGCCAGCGCGCCGCCCCTGACGGCACGGTGCTGTTGGTGGTGGCGCAGCCGCTGGTGGGCGAGGCTCTCCTAATTTATGACGTTGACACGCGCGACGTTTAGCTCGCAATAGCGCGCAAGCGGCTGTTTATGCTATGATGTGCCTGTTTATTTGCCTAAAACGACGGCGCAAGCCCGCGCCCACTGAAGGAGATACCCCTTGACCGTTCGCACACGCTTTGCCCCTAGCCCGACCGGCTCGCTGCATATCGGTGGCTTGCGCACCGCGTTGTTTAATTGGATGCTCGCTAAGAGCAAGGGCGGGCAGTTCATCCTGCGCATCGAGGACACCGACCAGACGCGCTTTGACCCCACTGCGCTGCAGACACTTATGGAGGCACTGCGCTGGGCGGGCTTACAGTGGGATGAGGGACCCGAAGTGGGTGGCGCGTACGGACCCTACGTGCAGTCGGAGCGGCTAGCGCACTATCAGGAGTGGGCGCATTGGCTGGTGGCGCAGGGCAAGGCGTACAAGTGTTTTTGCACGCCCGAACGCCTTAAGCAGGTCAACGAGGAAAAGGCGCGCCGCAAGCAGCCGCCCGGCTACGACCGCTTTTGTCGTAACCTTAGCGCGGCGGAGGTCGCCGAACGCGAGGCGCAGGGCTTGCCCTACGTCATCCGCTTTAAGATGCCGCTGACCGGCAAGACCGTTGCCCAAGACTTACTACGCGGCGAAATTGCGTTTGACAACAGCACGCTGCAAGATGCGGTGCTGCTCAAGAGCGACGGCTTCCCCACCTATCACCTTGCGGTGGTCGTTGACGATTACCTGATGAAGATTACCCACGTGCTACGCGCCAATGAGTGGCTACCGTCGTACCCGCTGCACGTGCAGCTATGGCAGGCGTTCGGCTGGGAAATGCCCGTTTTCGTGCATCTGCCCGTCATGCTCAACCCCAACGGCAGCGGCAAGATGAGCAAGCGCAACCCGCCCAAAGACCAGCACGGCAACATCATCCCCGTGTTCGTCCACGATTACATGCGTGAAGGCTACTTGCCCGAAGCTATGGTCAACTTCTTGGCGAGCGTGGGCTGGACGTTTGGCGAAGACCGCGACGTGTTCAGCGTTGAAGAGGCGTTAGCACGCTTCAACGTGGCGGACATCAACCCTAACAACAGCGCGTTCCCTGTGGAAAAGTTGGGCTGGCTCAACGGCGTGTACATCCGCAATTTGGCGGTGGACGACCTCGCCGAACGGCTCAAACCGTTCTTTGAAGCGGCGGGCTACACCGTTGACATGGACAAACTGCGCACGATTACGCCCGCGCTGCAGACACGCCTGAAGACGCTGCGCGAGGCGGTCGATTTGGCGGGCTTTTTGTTCGCCGATTACGCCACCTTCGCCGCGCCGCCGCACGACCTGCTCATCCAAAAGAAGATGGATGCCGCCAGCTCCGCCGCAATCCTACAAAAGTCAGTCGCACTTATCGAAGCCCTGCCTGCGTTTGACACTGCCAGCTTGCTCGCGGCGTTTTCCGCCAAAACGAGCGAGTGGGGCGTGAACAACAGCCAGCTCTTCGGCGTGCTGCGCGTGGCGGTCAGCGCGCAGAAAATTAGCCCGCCCACGTTCGAGACAATGGAAACGCTGGGCAAGCCCGAGACGCTGCGTCGCTTACGACTTGCTATCGCTAGCTTAAGCGGATAGTGCCTTATGCCAAGCTCGCCCATTCAGCTCATCCGCCGCCGCCGCGCGCGCAAACGCCGCTTGAAAGACCAGCGCACGCGCTCGCGCACTTGGTTAAGCGTGGTGCTGGGCGTGTTGGGCTTGGTGGTGGGCTTGCCTTTTGTCACGTTGGGCGGGCTGATGGGGCTGCTCTACGCGCAGGCGGCGGCGGTGCTGCCCACACCCGCGCAAACGCTCTTTACCGAAGGCGTGACGCGCCCCACCGAGCTTTACGACCGCAGCGGGCGCACGCTGCTCTTCGCCGTCAGCGACCCGCTGGGTGAGGCGCGGGCGTGGCAGCGGTTGGACGACATGCCCGTTTACCTGCTACAAGCTACGCTGTTGATGGAAGACAGTGACTTTTTCGATGTCACGCGCTGGCAAGCGTTCGGCACAGTAGCGCGCCTATGGCAGTACGTGCTGGGCGTGCCGCTGCCGCTCGACAACAGCATCACCGGCAGATTGGTACGCAACGCCCTGTTGCCGCTGGCGCGTGACAGCGGGCTTGACCCCGACTTGCTTGAGCTGGTGTTCGTGTCCGAGCTTAATCGCCTGTACACGCCGCGTGCGCTGCTGGAATGGCATCTCAACACCAACAACTACGGCAGCGAAGCCTACGGCATTCAAGCGGCGGCGTGGGTCTATTTGGGCAAGCGCGTCGACGAACTCACGCTTGATGAGGCGGCACTGTTGGCGGCAATCCCCGCCGCGCCCCAGTTCAACCCTATCGACGACCTTAACGCGGCGCGCGGGCGACAAACCGACCTGCTGCGGGCGATGTTCGTGCGCGACTTCATCAGCCAAGAGGAGTTCGATCGCGCCACCAGCCGCCTCACGCCCGTGCGCAGTGACCTCGCGCAAGTGCCGCGCCTCGCGCCGGAGTTCAGCTTGTTCGCCCGCCAGCAGGCGCGCACGCTGCTCGACCGCGCGGGCTTAGACGGCGCGCAACTTATCGCACGCGGCGGCTTGCGCATCACCACCACGTTGGACGTTGACCTGTACCAGCAGTCGCGCTGTTTGCTTGAAGGGCATTTGGCGCAGCTCGCGGGCGATATCCCCGCCAACGTCACGCCCGAAGGAATTGCCTGCGTTGCGCTGGCGTATTTGCCCGCGCCCGAAACGCGCCCCACGCCGCCGCCCAACACCGGTGCGCTGCTGGTGTTGGACGTGGCGGGCGCGGAGATTTTGAGCATGGTCGGCGACGTGCAACAAGCCGCGCACCAGCCTAGCGTCATGCTGCATCCGTTTGTCTACCTTGAGGGCTTTCGCAGCGGCAGCTTCACGCCTGCGACGATGGTGTACGACATTCCGCGCGCCTTTGCGGGCGCGGTGGAGGGCTTGCTTTACACGCCGCAAAACCGCGATGGGCTGTTTCGTGGACCCGTTAACGCCCGTGTAGCGATGGCGAGCGGGCTGCTGCCGCCGACGGTGGGCGTGGCGGACACACAAGGCTTGTCGCGCGTGCTGAACACGGCGCGCGTCTTGGGCATCAACACGCTCGACGCGAGCAGCTATGACCTCTCGCTGCTCGAACGTGGCGGCGCGGTCTCCGTGCTAGACGTGGGCTATGCTTACTCGGTGTTGGCGACGCTGGGCTACCTGCAAGGCGTGGACATCGACCCCATCGCACGCGGCGCACGCACGCGCAATCCAGTGGCGGTGCTGAAGATTGCCGCCGCTGACGGCAGCACGCTTTGGGAGTATGACAGCACGCGCCGTGCGCTCAGTCGCACCAACATCTTGGGCGAAACGTTCAGCTATGTGTTGAACAACTTGCTAGGCGACACGCGCACGCGCGCACAAACGTTGGGGGTCAGCGGCGCGCTCGATGACCTGCGCCGTCCCTCCGCCAGCGTCAGCGGCGCATCGTGGGACAACGTCGACAACTGGGCGGTGGGCTATACGCCGCAGCGGCTGGCGGTCGTGCATCTCGGACACACGCAAGACCTGCCGATAGGCTTTTCCGCTCACGCGCAAGAGGGCGCACTCACGCTTTGGCACGCGCTGATGCGCTACGCGCACGAGCGCGACGCGCTGCCGCCCAGCGCATGGCAGCGTCCCGCCGATGTCGTCGAATACAGCGTTTGCGAGCGTTCGGGCTTGCTGCCTGCGCCCAATGTCGAATGCCCGCGCTACACCGAGATTTTTCTGCGCCAAGTGCCGCCCGTGCAGACTGACACCTTTTGGCAGGTCGTCGAGCTGAACAGCCAAACGCGCCAGCTCGCTACTGCCTTCACGCCTGACAACCTGCGCATGCGCAGCGTCTACTTTGTGCCGCCGCCCATCGCGTTGGAGTGGTGGCAAAGCAACAACCTGCCGCTGCCGCCGACGGAGTACGACACTGTGTCGCGCCCATCTGTCCTAAAGGCAGTGGATATTTTCGTGCCGTCTGATTTTGCCTACGTGGGCGGAGTGGTCGACGTGCGCGGCAGCATCGAAGCGACCACGCAGCCGCTGCGCAGCTTCCAGCTTGCCTACGGACGCGGTCTTAATCCCACCCAGTGGTTTAGCATCGGCGAGCCGCAAACGACCTTTCGCCCCGGCACGAGCTTGGGCTTGTGGGACACAACAGGGCTGGAGGGCATCTACACGCTGCAGCTGACGGCCACGTTCGCCGACAACAGCCGTGACACCGACTTTGTGCAGGTTAACATCGACAACACGCCGCCGACCGTGCGCTTGCAGGTGGGCGAGCCAAACCAAATCTTCCGCTACCCCGCTGACCGCGTGATCCCGATTGTCGCGGAGGTGACGGACAATCTCGCCATCCAGCGCGTGGAGTTCTACCACAACGGACAGCTGCTGGGGATAGACACGGATTGGCCCTACGGCTTTGAGTTCCGCATCACCGGCGCAGGCGAAGAGACCTTCACAGCCACGGCGTTTGACCAAGTAGGCAACAGCAGCAGCGACACGCAAACCATCCAAATTAGGCGGGAGTGACCTATGCGCCGCGTTGTGCTGTTGGTGCTGCTGTGGAGCGTGCTGGTGGGCTGCCGCGAGCGCGTCGTGACGGTGGAGCTGCCCACGCCGATGGACATTCACATGCGCGCTACCGAAATTGTGCTAACCCGCGAAGCACCGCCCGCAGGCTTCGACGTGGTGACGTTTAACCCGCTGGACGCTAACCTCGCCGCGCTGTCGTGGCGCGCCGAAATGACGCTGACGTTTGAAGGTGTGTTCGCCCGCACAACCCGCGCCGCGAATGCCACCAGCACGCTCATCGTAGAGAACAACCCGCTGACGGTGGCGCGCCGCGTTGTCGCCTTCATCGACAACGACCTGCTGGGTGAAAGCACGCCGCTGGACTATGAAGCGGTGCGGCTGGGGGAAGATGTCTTCGTGCGGCAAGGCGAAAGCTGCCAGCCCGCGCTGACCGCCGCCCAAAAAGCCGCCGCCGACCTCAGCGCAGGTACGCTGCTAGGTGGCGTGGTCAACGCTCGCACCGTGCCGCGTCGGGCGGTTATCAACGGCGAAACCGTCTGGCAGTACACGCTTACGCCCGAAACCCTCGCGCTCGCCAACGTCGCGCTGACCAGCGAGGGGCGTGTGCTTGCCCTAACCGGCGAGCTGTGGGTCGCGCCCGAGCCTAACGTCGTCGTGCGCTTCTACGCCGACATGGAGCTGGAGAACGCGCTGCTCTTCGGCGGCACGCTGCCCGTCAGCGGCACGCTGCGCCTGCGCTATGACCTCTACGACCTGCACACCCCGCCCAACCTCAACGTCCCCTTCGGCTGCTAGCGTTTGCGGGCGAAAAATATTGGGCGCATAGTTTTAAATCATTGTGGCAACACACACAAAAAAAACAGCGCGGCAGAGCAAGTCTGTCGCGCTGTTGATGTTGGCACAACGAAAGGAGGAAAGGTTAGACGGTCACGCGGATGCCGGGTCCCATTGTTGAGGCGACCACCATGCGGCGCAGGTAAATGC
>CALIEB010000040.1 GCA_938022205.1 uncultured Anaerolineae bacterium
CGCGTCAATGGCGTACAGGAACAGGTAGGGTTGTTCTTCCCACAGCAGTTCCTGAACCTTGTAGGCAGCTTCCTTGATTTTCTCAATGTCGCAGCCGTCCTTGACCGCGCCCGAGAAGATGTATTCGCTCAGCTCTTCGAACTCGGCGTTGTAGAAGGAGCCGAAGTTGAAGCCGTATTCGCTGCTGCCGCCGCCGGCGATGTCTTGTTCGACACCGAAGAAGGAGCGTTGGTCAGCGTTGAACGGCACGCCGCCGCGCCAACCCGCCACAGCAAGGTCAAACGTCTGCGCGCCCATGTTGCCATCGTACATGGTGTTGAAGTCTAGCTGGCGCACTTCGAGTTTGATGCCGATTTGCGCAAAGGAGTCTTGCAGCACGGTGGCAGCGTTGATGCGCGGTTGGTCAACCGCCATGATGTCGAGAATCATGGGCGTGCCGGGTTCGGCATACAAGCAGCTCGTGCAGGTGCGCAGCCCATCGCCGCCCGCCACAATCGGGTCACCGGTGCTGGTGAAGCCAGCCTCGTCGAGCAACTTGCGCGCCGCGTCGAGGTCATAGGGACGACGCTGTAGGGTTGGGTGGATGCTGAACGCCGAAGGAATGGTGCTGGAGACCATCGGGGTGGCGTTGCCGTTTTGTGCAGCTTGCAGAATGGTGTCAATGTCGACAGCGTATTGCAGGGCTTGGCGCACGCGCTTGTCACCGAGAATGGGGTGATGCCCTTGGTCGATGAGGTTGCCGTTTTCGTCACGCCCGTTTTGCGGGTTGGTCGGGTCAGCCAAGTTCACTGCCACATAGTGCCACACGGTGCCGGGAGCTTGGAAGACTTGCACTTTATCTTTGTTGGCGGCGGCGGTCGCCAAAATCGAGCCGGGCGGTTCGAAGATGAAGTTGACATCGTCAGGTTGCCCGGCCAGCAAGCGTTCGAGCATGACGTTGTAGTCCGGCACGTCGATGTACGCCACGCCGCCCAGCGGCACATAGCCCAGCTCATTGTAGGTGTAGGTGGGGTTGTAGGTCAAGAAAACACCGGTGCCGGGTTCTGCGCTGGCGAAGTTGAAGGGCCCAGCCGTCACGGTGGGGGCTTTGTCAAACGGATGCCCGTTCATGCTTGCCCAGTCGAAGGTGTCGTTGGTTTCGGGGGTCCAGCCATAGGCGTGCCCGGGCAGCGGCGGCAGCAACGCGGCGCGGTTCAACGCCAAGCAGTTCGCGGTGGCAAACGTCACTTCCAGCGTGTAGTCGTCTAAGGCTACCACGTTGGTGATGGAGCTGCGGGCGGGACCATAGGACGCAGACAGACCGATTTGGTCGCCGTTCATAATGGCATTGTAGGTGAACACGATGTCGTGGGCGGTGATGGGCGTGCCGTCGTTCCAGATCAGCCCTTCTTTAAGCGTGAAGGTGTAGGTCAAGCCGTCCTCAGACGGTGTCCAGCCGGTCGCCAAGACGGTGGGAGACACGTTGCCCGTGCCAGCAGGCGCAAATGACAGCGTGCTGGGTTCGAGCCCCAAGAAGCCAGGATACATCAAGCTGTTCGCGTCGGCGCAGTCCACGCCCGAGCAGCGAATCGGCACCAACGGACCAAGGTTAGCGGAGCCGCGCTGGTTGCCCCAGACGAGCGTACCACCCTCGCCGGGACCGGGAACTTGCGCGGTAACAACGCTGATAGCCATCAACGTCATTGCCAAAACCAACAAGAGTGTCAAAACACGTTTCATAAAAAAGTCTCCTTAGTTGACTAAATAGGGGTCTCCCCCAATTACTTATAAGCCTAGCAAAAACTAGACACTTAGAAATGTACAAAATAGTCACGAAAAATGCAAATGTTTTAGGCGTTTTTCACAAGTGAAATTTCAAATTAGTTGTGTTTGTTGGTTAGCAAAGCGTTTAGCACGTTCTCATAGCGTGCCACCACGCCCGCGAAGTCAAAGTGCTGCTCGGCGTAGGCGCGTGCCGCTTGGGCGGCTTGGGCGCGACGGGCGGGGTCATCCAAGTAGCATCGCAGCGCGTCCGCTAGCGCGCCGTCGTCGGCGAACGGCACGGTTTGTCCCGCGCCGCTGCGAGCGATGAGGTCGGCGAGAATGCCCTGCACCGCCACCACTAGCGGCACGCCGCTAGCCATCGCCTCGTAGACTTTGCTTTGCAGCGAGATGCGGTTGGTGGGATTGTCATGCACCGCCCAAAACGTCACATAGGAGGCTGCCCACGCGGCGGGCATCTCGTCATGTGCTAGCCAATCAATCCAGCGCACGTTGGGCAGGGCTTGTGCCTGCAGTGTGTCGCGGTGAATGCCTGTGCCGAGAAACAAAAACAGCACGTCGCGGCGGTCGGCGAAGCGCGCGGCAGCCTTGAGCATGGTCTCGAGGTCGATGTGGTTGCCGAGCGTGCCGGCGAATGTCACCAGCTTCGCCTCGCCCAGCCCGTGCTTGGCGCGAAAGGCGGCAGTGTCGACATCGGGGCGAAAGCGCGTGAGGTCGGTGGCGTTCATGATGACGTGGGCGTTGTCGCGCTTGCCGATGCGCGCCTCAATGCTGGTGAGAATGTCGGGCAGCAGAGCCACCACCGCCTGCGCTTGCCGCTGGGTTAGGTTGACCAACGCCTTGAAGACGCGGTAGATGGGGCTGGTGGCGGTTGTCACGCCCACCGCCAGCAAATATTCGGGCCAATAGTCCGAGACGTTGACGACATAAGGGCGACGCTTGAGCTTGCTCAGCCACCAGCCCGCCAGCGCGCTGAACACCGGCTGGTTTTCCACCAGCAGCACGTCGGGGCGCGGCAGCGGTAGCCCGCGCAGCCCCGCCATGAGCATAAACGACACTTGGCTGACCAGACGCAGGGCAATGCTGCGGCTGGGGGTCGCCCAATGCCAAACGCGCACCACGCGCACACCCTCGCGCGTCTCTTGGCGCGTCCACGCCCCGCGATAGTCAGGGCGGATGCGTCCCTGTGGATAGTGTGGCATCGGGCAAAGCACCGTCACACGCCAGCCACGCGCCGCCAATGCCGCCGCCAAGCGCGACAAGCGCACCGCTGCCGCGCCGCCGTCCGGCGCATAGTAATGGGTGACTAGCAGCACGTGTGGCGCGTTTAGTACGTTTCCCACACTTCTTCGCCCGCGAGGATGCGCCGCAGCTGCTTGGGGAAGCGCATGCGGCTAATTGGCTTGCCAATGTAGGCGTTGAAGCCTGCCTCTTTACACTTGGGGATTTCAGTGTCAGCATCTTGTGCCGTGACCGCGACAATCGTCACGTCCTTAAACTTGGGGTCGGCGCGAAACTGCTTAATCAGCTCATAGCCGGTGGTTTTGGGCAAGTTAAGGTCGAGAAAGATGATGTTAGGCGGCGGATTCATGGCATGTGCCATTGGCAGCACGTCCTCGCCCGTCGCGTTGATAAAGGCGTTGATGCCTAAGTAGCGCATCATCACGCCGATAATCGCCATGCCACCCGCGTCGTCTTCGACCACCAGCGCGTTTAATTGCGAAAAATCGTGCGTTTCGGCTTTCATTACCCTCTTCCCCTGTGTGTGTTAGTCTTTGTTTGCCAAGATGGCGGCAATCGTGGGGTCGCTGCGCTGCAGCTCTTGGCTGTCGCTGGCACTGGGCGTGACAAACGGCAGCGTAAAGGTAAACGTTGTTCCCACGCCTACCTTGCTGGTAAACGTCAGCTCGCCGCCGTGCTGCTCGACCAAGAACTTGGAAATAGGCAGCCCAAGCCCCGTGCCTTCGATGTTCTGCTGTTTCGACAGTTCCGTGCGCGAAAACGCCTCAAAGAGCTTGTGCGCCTCGTCGTCAGGGATGCCGATGCCCGTGTCAGACACGCTGAAGATCACCCCGCTTTCGCCTTTCTTGACCGTCAGCCGCACTTCGCCCTTCTCGGTGAACTTGATGGCGTTGGTCAGCAGGTTGGTCAGGACTTGGCGCACGCGGCGCACGTCCATCGGCAGCTGCGGCAGGTCGTCGGCAATGTCTGTTATGAGCTTGACCGCCTCCGCCTTGCCGTCAATCTTGTCCATGAACGCGATGGCGTTGTCCACCGTGTCGTCCAACATCGTGTACACGTCGTTAGGCTGGATGAACAGCTGCATCTCGCCTGCCTCAATCTTGCTCACGTCGAGCAGGTCGTTGATGAGATAGAGCAGATGCTCCGCGCTGCGGATGGTCTGATTGAGGCGCGTGACTTGGTCGGGCGTGACCTCGCCGAACGCCCCCACGCGCATAAAGTCCATGTTGTTGATAATCAAATTGAGCGGCGTGCGCAGCTCATGCGTGACGCTCGCCAGGAAGCGTGTCTTGACTTGGTTGGCGCGTTCCGCCTCCTCAAACGCTTGGTTCATGCGCACGAAGAGCTGGGCATTGCGCACGGAAGGCGACACGAGGTTGGCGAACAAGCTGAGCATGCGCAGGTCGTCCTCGTCGAACAGCAAGTCGTCCTCGCGCCGTCCCACAACCACCGCGCCGATGGGCTTGCCGACGAACTGCAGCGGCACGCTGAGGGCAATGTCAAACGGCGTGCCGTCTTGTTCATCGTAGAGCAGCACGCGGTGCGGATAATTGGCGTAGTCCTCGACAATAACCGGCTTGCCTTGTGCGACCGCTTGCCCGGCGATGCCCTGCCCCACGCGAATGGTGAGCAGCTCGTTGTCGCGGTTGGGGATGTTAGAGTGTAGCAGCTGCAAGCGTTCGCCGTCGTCTGTCAGCAGCCACACGCCGACGTAACAGGCGTTGAGCATGCTCTGAATGCGCTGCGTGAAGGCTTCCAACACGGGCGTAAGTTTTGACTCGCGCACGACGACCAGCGACTCGGTGTAAATGGCGGTTAGCTCGTCCGCGCTGGCTTGTGCGTCGCGGCGCGCCTGCTCCAGCTCTTTCGTGCGGTCGGCAACGCGCTGCTCTAGGGTGCGCGACCAGCGCGACAGCTCGTCATAGCTGTAGGCGAGGCTGCGGCGCATGTCTTCCATCGCAAACGCCAACCGCCCAATTTCGTCAGCGCGGTCTTGGTAAGGCACGAAGTAGCGCAGGTCGCCGCCACCGATGCCTTGTGCCGCCGTGCCAAGCCGTTGTAGTGGTTCGCCGACCTCGCCCGCCATAAAGCGGTTAATCGCCCAAACCAGCATCAGCACGCCCAAGAACGACACGACGATGATGGGCGGGATAATCGTCAGCGGCACGGTCGGCACTTCATCCGTCGGCAGGGTGGTAATCAGCCGCCAGTTGTTAATCAAAAAGTTGTTGATGTTAATAAAGGAATCGAGTCCCGTGACGGGGTCGCGGACTTCGTTGACCCCGCCTGCTGTGGTGCGCTTTGCCTGCACGACATCCAAAATCTCGCGCACGTTCTGCGGCACGTCGCCCGCGCGCAGGTAGATGTTGTGTTGCGTGAGCAGCTCATTGTTGCTGTCCACAAGAATGGCGTAGCCCTGCAAGATTTCGGTCAGCAACCCCTCGTTGTCTAGCGCGTCGTTGACCAGCCGTTGTAAGATGTTAAGCGGCAAATCTGCCCAAACAACGCCTTCGGGCTTGCTGCTGCCTTTGGGTTTGAACGGGGCGGCTATCGTCACCGCCGGCTGGCGCAGCATATCGTAGAAGGCGCGCTCTTGTCTAATCCACGCCACTTTGTTGGTCTCGAGCGGCGCGTAGAATTCGGGCGCGGACGGGCGTTCGGTGCGTTGAATAAACGTCCTAAACTCATAAGCGTTGGGCAGCAGCGGATTGCGCAGCCGCAGCAAGCTCACCCGCCCGTCGGGGCGGTACACAGCAAAGCGGTAAAGATAGCGGTTATTGAGCGTGTAGAGGCGGTTGAGCATCGCTTCACGCAGGGCGATGTTGTCGCTGTAGTCGACCGCGCTCACGGCATCCGCTATCTCGCGCACGATGGTTTCCATCTGCTGGAAGGTCTCGTACAGCGTGGTGTTTGCCTCGCGGCTCTTGATGTTGAAGCGCGTGATGGCTTGCTGGCGCAGCGCGGCATCGCTGCTGGTCGTCGCCACCACTGCAATAAAGACCAACACGAAAATGTTGATGCCTAACACGATGATTGTTAAGCGATTGCCAATGTTCATACTGCGCAGCATATGCCACCCCTCGCCGTGCTTAAGCCCCACGTTAGAAGATATTATGACACAAAACACAGGCTTTGGCAGTACAGCGCGGTAAAAATGCACCAAACGCCAACGCAATTACAATGCTGTGCAAAGTTTACAAGCCTTTTACACTCGTTAAGACTTCTCTTAGATGTTGGGCGTATCATGAAGGGTGTTGGCTGTTCTTTATAGAGAGGAAAACGAAGATGAACGCGACTGTAAGAACAACTCGTACTGTGGTCATGGTGTTTGTCGCGCTGTTGTTTGGCGTGCTGCTTGGAGCGAACTTCTTCGCTGCGCCAGCACCGACCACCCGCGCCTTTAGCAGCGATGCTGCCGTGCAGCCCGCTTTTATCGGCGGCACGATTTTGCAAGAGCAAGAGCGCGTGTTCCGCGAGATTTACGACCTTGTCGCGCCCAGCGTCGTGTCGCTGCACGTGACGGTGCAGCGCGGCAGCGGCGGTATGCCTTCATTTGGCGATGCGTCGGGCAGCGGCTTCGTCATCGACACGCAGGGACACATTGTCACCAACTTCCACGTGGTGCAGGGCGGCACGCGCATTGAGGTGCGCTTCTTTGACGGCACGATTAAGGCAGCGCGGGTGGTCGGCACCGACCCCGACAGCGACCTTGCCGTCGTCAAAGTCGACAACGTGCCTGTTGAGCGGCTGCGCCCGGTGGTGTTCGCCAACTCCGACAACCTTGCGGTGGGGCAGACCGTGCTGGCGTTGGGCAACCCCTTTGACAACGAGTGGACGCTCACCAGCGGCATCATCAGCGCGCTCAACCGCCGCATCGTCGGCTTGGGCAACTACTCGATTGGCGGGGTCATCCAGACCGATGCCGCCATTAACCCGGGCAACAGCGGCGGTCCATTGGTCAATCTCAACGGCGAGGTGGTGGGCGTGAACTCCCAAATCGAAAGCGGCTCGCGCTCCAACAGCGGCATTGGCTTCGCGGTGCCGAGCAACCTCGTCAGCAAGGTGGCACGTGCGCTCATCAACGAGGGGCGCGTGCGCTACAGCTTCATTGGCATCAGCAGCCGCCCCATTGACCTTGACCTGATGGAGCAGTTCAACCTGCCGGACAACCTACGCGGTGTGGCGGTGCTGCAAGTGCAACAGGGCTTTCCGGCGGAACGGGCGGGCTTGCGCTCGTTGAGCAACAACGCGGTGGACGTGATTACCGCCATCAACGGCAAGCCGATTAAGGACTTCGACGAGCTGATTGGCTGGCTGGCGATTCACACCAACCCCGGCGACACCATCACGCTGTCGGTCTATCGCGGTGGGCGTACGCTCGAGATACCGCTCACGCTGGTGGAACGTCCACGCTCGTCGCAATAGGGCCCGCCTCAGGCAAAATCCCTCACTATGAGCGTGGCTGAGGGATTTTGCCGTGCTGCGTCCAGCCTTTCGTCGCGGGCAGCGAGGGGCTAAATCACCACCTCGTAGCTCAGCACGACGTTGTCCCCCAGCTGCAAGAGCGCGCCCGCAGGCAAGGGCGCGCTGCCTTGCACGCGCACGCCGTTCAGCAGGATGCCGTTGGTGCTGTTGAGGTCTTCGACGATGTAGCCCGCCGCGCCCGCTAGTACAAAGCGCAGGTGATGGCGGCTGATGCCCACGTCGTCAATGGCGATGTCGTTGCTCACGTCGCGTCCCAGCGTGATGACCTCGCGCTCGAGACGAAACATGCGATTAAGCGGCTGCCCGCGCCGTATCACCACCCAATAGCCCGTTGTGGGTGGCATGAGCGAGCGGTCAATCTTGCTCGACATGGGCGCGGCGGGCGACGACGGCGTAATCACCACGCCCACAATGCGGCGCAGCTCGCGCATGAAATAGTCCCAAAAGTGCGCCGGGTCTTTGAAGCCGCCCACGTCAAACGATTCCAACGTGTGCAGGCGGGCGTGCATCGCGGCGGGCTTGAACACAATCGGCACGACGCGCACGCCTAACGCCAGCGCGAACGTCCACTCGTAGGTGACGTAGACGCTGCTTGCGCTGTGGGGGGTGATGACGACCAGCATCACGTCGCAGGCGCGTATCGCGTCGTCAATCGCGTACCGCCAGTCCTCGTTAGGCTTGGGGTTGGGGTCAATCCAAGCCTTGTAGCCCATGCGCCCGACCACCTCGCGCAGCGCGAGCATGTGTTTGCTGTCTTTGGGGGAATAGCTGATGAAGACGTTGGTCACGAGAAGCCTCCTTCACAAGTTGAGCGGCGGCGCGAGGGGCTGCGGCGGCGGTGGATACAGCCACACTTGCAGCGCGGGCAGCACGGTATAAACGACCAACAGCGCAATCAAGACCAGCGCAATCAACAAGTAAATCACGCGCTTGACCGTCCAGCGTGGGCGGTCGTCGTCGCGCACGAACGCACTCGCCGCGTCGTCCTCCGCCCCATCGCCAAAGTCGCGCGCCTCTGGCGCAAGGTCGTCGTGCCAATCGTCGTGCGCCGCTGGCATGGCAACTAGTCCCCTTCTGCGCTGCGGTCAAACGTCATGACGCGGTAGAACTCGGCGGCAGCTACGCCCACCTGCTGCCCAAAGCGTTCGTCCAGCGCGCTAATCCACTTCAGCGCGCCGTTCTCAGCGGCATCACCCGCGCCGATTTGCGTTACATGGCAGCGCAGTGCCGCTAGCTTGTCGGCTAGCACATCGCCAACCGCCACGTAGTGCGTCGGCTGCGTCGTCAGCGTCAGGTACAACTCGCTGACCTTGTGCGGCTCTAAGCCTTCCGCCAGCAGCTCGGGAAAGATGGGGCGCGTCTCGCTGCTGGGGAATACGGCATAGGTTGCCGCCTCGCCAGCGGCGCGATGGTCGGGGTGGTTGATGTAGCTGTCCTCAAAGTACACGGTAGTGGGATCTTGGCAGACAACACGATAAGGCTTTAGCTCGCGGATGACGCGCGTTAGTGCCTTGCGCAGCTCGAGCGTGGGCTGCAGCATGCCGTCGGGATACCCCAAAAAGCGCACGTCCTGCACGCCAAGACAGGCGGCAGCGGCGCGCTGCTCGCGTTCGCGTTCTGCCACCAGCCAATTGCGGGCGTGGGCGGGGTCATTGCTGCCCGCGCCCCCGTCGGTCACAATCACGTAGCTGACCCGCGCGCCTTCGCGCACCCAACGCGCCACGCTGCCGCCTACACCAAACTCAATGTCATCAGGGTGGGCAGCAATGACGAGTATGCTTGCGCCCGCAGGCAGCGGCGGCGCAGGTTGCAGCGGTGCTGTCTTCATAAAAAGCGTCTCTTCTCCACTCGTCTCAGGTGATTATAGCACGGGTTCTTGGCGCGGCTGCCCCAAGAAGGTGCGCTCTAGGTCAACGACTTCCTCGTCGAGCTTGGTGTAAAGCGGTTGTGGCTCGCGCAGCGGCTGCCCGGGCGGCAACGCGCTCTTCGTCCACTTGCCGATGGCGCGCGTGCCGTCATACACCAACGCTTGGTGGCTGCGCTCACGCTCGTGATAGGTCACAATGTTCAGGTCGCCGAAGAGCTGCCCGTCGTAGCCCAAAATCTCGTGGACTTGCTGGCTGCTGAACGGCAGGAAGGGCGCGAGCAGAATTTTCAGGTTGTCGATAGCGCGTAGGGCGGTGTAAATGCTGCGGGCAGTGTCAGTGGGGTCGGTCTTGATGGTCTTCCAAGGGGCGCGCTCGTCCAAGTAGACGTTGACCTCTTTGGCAAGTCCCATCGCCGTCAGCAATGCCTCGCGCAGCCGGACGCGCTCGAGCAGCGCGCCCACCGTCTCGAAGCCGCTCTCGATGCGCGCCAGCAGCAGCTCATCCGCACTCGTCAGCGCGTCATAGGTCGGCACGCAGCCGTTGAAGCGCTTGTAGGCAAAGCCTGCCACGCGGTTCACCAAGTTGCCCCACGTCGCCAGCAGCTCGTTGTTGACGCAGGTCAAGAACACGCCCCAATCAAAGTCGCTGTCGTGCGTTTCGGGGATGGAGCGCGCTACATAGTAGCGAATGGCATCGGGCTGGTAACGCTGCAGGATGTCAGGCAGCCAAACCGCCCAGTTGCGCGACTTGCTGAACTGCTCGCCTTCGATGTTCATGAACTCATTGGCTGGCACGTCATAGGGCAACGTCAGTGGCGTTTGTCCGTCGTGGTAGATGCCCGCCACGCCCATGAGTTCCGCCTGCCAAATCACGGTGTGGAAGGGGATGTTGTCCTTGCCGATGAAGTTGTAGATGCGGGCGTTGGGGTTGTACCAATAGTCCTTCCAAGCGTCGGGTGTGCCGTTGTTGTGCGCCCATTCGACGCTGGCGGTGAAGTAACCCATGACCGCCTCGAACCACACGTACATCTTCTTGCTCTCCCAGCCCGCTAGCGGCACTTCGATGCCCCAATCGATGTCGCGGGTAATTGGGCGCGGGCGCACGTCTTTGAGGAAGTTGCGGCTGAAGTTCATCACCGCCGACCGCCAGATGCCCTCTTTTGTGTCAAAATACGCCTCGATTTGGCGGACAAACTGGGGTAAGTCGAGAAAATAATGCTCGGTTTCGCGGGGAATGAGGCGGTCGTCAGGGTTCTCTTTGCTGCGCGGGTTGATGAGCTTGATGGGGTCTATCAAGTTGCCACAGTTGTCGCATTGGTCGCCGCGCGCGTTCTTGTAGCCGCAAAAATAGCACTCGCCTTCAATAAAGCGGTCGGGCAAGAACCGCTGTTCCAGCTCGCTAAAGAGCAGCGTCTGCGTTTGCGCGATGAGATAGCCACGCTCGAGCAACAGCTTGAAAAAGTCTTGCGCGATGCGGTGGTGGTTTTCGGTGTCGGTGTGTGTGAACAGGTCGTAGCTGATGCCGAGTGCCTGCTGGGTCTTGAGGAAGCGTTCGTGATAGTGTTCAAAGAGTGCGCGCGCGCTCATGCTGCGCTTATTGGATTCGACCAAGATAGGCGTGCCGTGACTGTCCGACCCCGACACCATCAGCACCTTGTTGCCCTTGAGGCGGTGATAGCGTGCGAAGATGTCGGCGGGCAAATACGCGCCCGCCAGATGCCCTACGTGCAAATCGCCGTTAGCGTAGGGCCAAGCCACAGAAACGTGAATGAATTCGGTCATGCGTGCCTCCGCTGGGATGAGATAGCCACTATTCTAAAAGAAAGTTTTGCCCTGCACCACAATAAAAAAACCGCCTGTGTGAAGACAGACGGTTTGAAATGGTTTAGCTGGGGTGTTAGGCACACGCGCCCGCCTATTGCCGTCTGTCACGCTGTGGCAGCGGCATGCGCATCGTCATCATATCGCGGGAGAACGTGTTCATAGCGTAAGCATAGCACAGGCGTGCCTACGCCGCAATCCTTTTGTGCGGTCGGGAGTGTCGTCGCTTAGGCGCACGGCGTGCGCTATGCGTTTGCTATCGCTTGCGTCGGACGCTACGCTGCAACGCTAGCAGCTCTTTTGCTGTCAATTCAACCCACTCGGCGGGCTGCAGGTCTAGCCCACTGACCGCGCCAATCGCCACACGCACCAAGCGTAGCGTGGGCAAGCCGACGGCGGCGGTCATGCGCCGCACTTGGCGGTTGCGCCCTTCGGTCAGCGTCAGCTCAAGCCAGCTGGTTGGCACGCTCTTGCGCTCGCGGATGGGGACGCTGCGCGGCGGCAGCTTGGGTTCTTCGGGCAGGACGCGCGCTTGCGTCGGGCGTGTCATGCCGTCCTTGAGCAGCACGCCCTCGCGCAGCTGCCGCAGCGCGTCTTCGGTCGGCACGCCCTCCACCTGCACCCAATACGTGCGCGGGTGTTCGTACTTGGGCTGGGTCAGCATGGCGTTGAGCGCGCCGTCGTCCGTGAGGATGAGCAAGCCCTCGCTGTCCATGTCCAGCCTGCCCGCTGCATAGATGTTGGGCAGCTTGATGTAGTCCGCCAGCGTCGGACGACCGTCTTTGTCGGTGAACTGGGTCAGCACTCCGTAGGGCTTCCAAAACTTAATGGCTATCATGCGCTACCAACCAATGCCAGGCGTGCCGCTGGGGTTCTGCGGCGTGTCGTTATAGCGGATTTCAAAGTGCAGGTGGGGACCTGTGCTGTTGCCCGTGCTGCCGACCGTGCCGACGACCTGCCCGACCGTGACGAACTGTCCACACGCGACGTTGCGCGTTGTCATGTGCGCGTAAAGCGTGGAGAACGGACCGTGCGCCAGCACCACCGTTTCGCCGTAGCCCCAGTTGCTGAAGCCGCTGAACAGCACGGGACCGCTGTTGGCGGCGTAGATGGGCGTTCCCACCGGTGCCGACAGGTCAATGCCCGTATGCCCGACGCTGAAGCCGCGCACCCACGTGCCGTTGGGCAGCGGGTTGCCCCACGCCACGCCGCCGCCCGGGTCGACCGGACCGCAGCTGCCGCGTTGCCCAGTGGCAAAGGAAATCGAGCGAATGCGCCCGCTTTCGTCCTTCTGCACGTCAGATTTGACGTTCCACGTAATCAGCTCGCCTTGACCCCCTTCGATAAACACGCTCAGCCCGCCGGGCAGCACGTCGTTAATGCCCAAGTTGGCAAAGTTGCTGTAAGGCGAATTCGCCAGCTTCTGCGGTTCGACTTTGTACTGCTGGGCAATGCTGGCGATGGTCTCGTTGCGTGTCCCCAGCACCAAATGGCACGCGCCATCGACCGGCGGGATGCGCAGCACGTCGCCCGGACGCAGCACAAACACGATGCGGCGGTCGTTGCACCACGCGATGCTCTCGGCTTTTAGCCCGTAGCGTTTGGCGATGCCGTCGATGGTGTCGCCGCTGACCGCCGTGTATTCGATGAACTCGCTGCGCGGGCGTTCGGGAATGAGCGTAAACGGGTCATAGCGTAGGCTTTGCGCTGGGTTAGGCGTGCCAACCTGCACAGGCGGACGTTGCAAGAGCTGCGCCAGCGTTCGCGTGTCCAGCGTGGGTAAACGTGCGTCGTCGGGGCGCAGCACCTGTACAGCTTGCGTGGCAGCAAGCGTGGGCAAGGGGGCGTTGCCGGTGGCTTGTGCGGTCGCGAGGTCGCCTTGTGCGGTCGCAAGGTCGTCTTGTGCGGTCGCAAGGTCGTCTTGTGCGGTTGCAAGGTCGCCTTGTGCGACGACAGGCGGCGCGGGCGGAGCTTCTGGCACAGGCAGCACCAACAGTAGCAGCGCGCCTGCTGTGATAAGGAACGCGCCTAGCAGGCTTGCCGCGCCTACCCAACGCGCCACGTTTGGCTGGGACGTGCGTCCCGCCAAGCGCGCCTCCCAAGCGCGGGGGCGCACCGCAAGCGAAGGGCTAGTGTCTTCCTGTGGGTCAACGGGAGGTTCGTGAAATTGCGCCATCAAAACACGCTCCGCGCCCGCAGCCATTTCTCAAGGTCTTCATGCACGCCCTCTTCAGCGTAAAAATCCTCAATAGAAACTTGAAAAACCATTAATTCGTCCTGCTCTGTCAAGTATGGCTCAAGGTGATGATACCACCAGCTCACGCTCTCGGCACTGTGAACCAGCCACGTGCTTTCGTTGACCTCGTAGCTTTCCACACGCTCTAATGCCGCCCAAACGC
Organism: uncultured Anaerolineae bacterium; assembly: GCA_938022205.1. GTDB lineage: Bacteria > Chloroflexota > Anaerolineae > Aggregatilineales > Phototrophicaceae > JANWYT01. The sequence goes on from CALIEB010000040.1 coordinate 13,576, forward strand.
CCTCGATGTCGCCGCCTTCTGCCGCGTCAATGGTGTAGGTGATGAGCAGCAAATTTTTGGCAGTCATGCCGTCTCTCCTTCGGTCTTGCGCTAGTTGCGCTTCATTCTAACGCCAATTGAGGGAAAGTGTTATAATTATCTGCACTGCGTTGGGTTATCATCGAGGAGACCATGTACCACACGCGCCGCGCCACGTTAAACGACACTTGTGCCATCAGCGCGCTGTTCTGTGCCACCGTGCCGCGCTGGCAGCGTGTTGCCGTCGACGGCAGCGTGCAAGACGTGTCGTATGAGACGCTGACGCTTTACGAGCGTTGGCTGTATGGCGGCGCGTGGATGAGCGTTGAGACTGCCGCGCTGTGGCTGAGCCACCTCGTGCGCGGCGCAGGTGTGCCGCTGGTGGCGTGCGTCGACGAGGCAGTCGTGGGCTATGCCGAGGCGTTCGTCTCGGATGAGCCTGCGCCGCTGCACAAGCACCTACACATCGAACACCTGCTCACCGCGCCCGAACACGACGCGGCAGCGCGCGTGCTGCTGGATGCCCTACGTGAGCAAGCGCGTCCGCTGCACGTCAACCTACCGCATGTGGACGCAGACCGCCTCAGCTTTTACGCCGCACAAGGCTTTGCGCCGCTGTTCGACGTGCAGCAGTACCTTGTGCCGGCGCGCAGTGGGCAAGGTTTCTATCAGGCGGTGGCACACACACAAACTACTTACGATGCGCTGCGTGGGTGGGGTATGCCGCTAGGGCGCACTAGTGCGGCACGCGCCGCTTGGGAGACGCGCTGGACGCGCTTGCTCGACGCGGTGCCTGAGCTAGGCGCGCAAACCTATCACCGCCTCGCCTTCACCGTCAGCGGACAAAACGCCTTTGTTTACGTCGAAACGACCGAAGTCAGCCAGCGGCAAGCTCTGGTGTGCTGCTGGACACAAAAACCTTATAGTGCTGCCTTGCACAACGCCATCAGCGATTGGGCGCACCGTCAAGGCTACCGCGAGCTGGTGCTTTGGGCGGCACCCGCCGCCGCCGTGCACTTCGGCGAGGGCGCAGAAGCCACGTTCCGCAAACACCGCGTGCTGACCAATCTAAGCGAAGGAGCCTAGCATGCGCTTCAACAAGTTATTGTTAGTGTGCGGCATTTTGCTGCTAAGTATACTGGTAGGGCTGGGATTAGCAATCTTGCCTCTGCCACAGCGAGTGCAAGTGGAGGAGCGAGACGCAACCATCCTCATTACGACTGATCGCCGCTGGGTCGTTAATGCTAACGAATGCCTAACGCTGACGTGGCAAGTTGAAGGCATTGTGGCTATTTACTTTAATGACGAGGGTACTACAGGCAATAATAGCACGCGCTTTTGTGTCAATGAACCTAACACAGAGGTATCATGGCGTATACAGTTCAAGGACGGTAGTGAGCAAACCTACACGCTGACGCTAACGTTACTGGCGTATGAGCCGCTGTTGTGGGCAGCTGTTTTTGTTGCTGTAAACGCGCTGCTGTGGATTGTAGGGTTAAGCATTGACGCGCTCTTATCACGCAAGCTGCTCGCATTCCGCCGCGTTTTGCAAACGATGCTTTTGGTTGTGTCAAGCACGGTGATTATTGCTGCCCTGAGCTACTTGCTGTTGGACGCGGCATTAGCATGGCATTTTGACACATATGGCACGCTGCGCGAACGCCAAATTTATCGCTACAGCGAGGAAGCGTTGAACGCTTTGCAGAAAGAAGGTGAACGTCCTTTTATCCTCTATGGGCTAGAAGAAGGTGAGGGTGTGAATGCGCTAGGGTTGTATGGTGAGCCTATTGCGCTGCCCAAGCCTGAAGGGGTCTACCGTATTATTGCAATGGGGGACTCGACAACAACGGGGCTTGGCACCAGCATCAACAGTGCTTATCCCGCCGTGCTGCAACATCTGCTGCGTGAAGCAGGCTATTCCGTTGAAGTAATTAACGCCGGACTAGCGGGCTATAATTCTTGGGGACAGCTTGCAAACCTCGCGTTTAGACTTTTGCATCTCGAGCCTAACTTGATTCTTTTTTACAGTGCCGTGATGGACGTTGCACCGCGTCTCGTTGCGCCTGAGTGCTACGCTGGTCAGAATGTGCATCGTGGGCTTGATCCACTTAGTTATCGCAGGATACCTGTGCAAGTCCCCCCACGTACTATTGATCGCTTCGTGTTACTCAACACGGGACAACTTCAAAGCCCATTACAGCACCAGCTCGTTCGCTATTTCCCCTGCGCTGAGAGCTTTGACGAAAGTCAAGCTAACGAACGTATAGAACAGAACCCACCACTCTACTATGCTAGCCACGTGCGTTCGATAGTGGCACTTAGCAAGGCACATGGTGTAGACATACTGCTTTCTACGTGGGCATACGGCAAGAACTTTGGGCATCCTGCGTGGTGGGAACGCGCAATACAAGAGCATAACACTATTGTGAGCGACATCGCCCGCATCAATGACACGTATTATGTCGATGCTTGGGCAGCCATGCATGCTGAAGATACTTATTGGTTCGGTGACGGCATTCACCAATCTAACGAGGGTTACATGGCACAAGCGCGTCTGTACGCTGACTATCTCATTCATAATGTTTTCTCTCCTTAGTTTAAGAGGAGCCTAGCATGCCCATTCACAAAGACACCGGCAGGTTGGAACACGCCATTGACAGCGGGCATATTGCGATTATGACGGATGATGGGGCGCGTGTACCGGCCTATTGGGCGCACCCGCGTTTGGGGCAGAAGTTCCCTGCGATTGCTCTGCTACACGATTGGTGGGGCTTTACCAACGCGGTGCGCTTGCTGACCAATTATTTTGCTATGCGCGGCTACTATGTGATTGCGCCGGACATGTTCGGTGGCAAGCGCGCCACGACACCCGCCGAAGCCAACCGCCTGCTTACCGCTAGCAAAGGCACGCGCTTTGCGGTGCTTAACACGACGCTGACCGCGCTGGAACGGCACATGAACACCAACGAACACACGGCGGCTATTGGCTTGGGTGTAGGCGGTACGCTGGCGTTTCGCGCCGCGCTCCAGCGCACAGACATTGAGGCGGCGGTGAGCATGGGCGGCTTTCCGCAGGGCTTTATCGGCTACTTCAAGCAGGCTAAAACGCCTATTCTCGCACTGTACGGCAGCCAAGACCCCTTTATCGGCGCGGACGTGGTGGCTGCGTTGCGCACCGACCTCGCGCAAAGCCCAATTGCCAGCAAGCACCAAGTTGAAATTATCGACGGCGCGGGGCATGAATTCTTCAGCGATACGCCCGACCCTCAGCACGAAGGGTGGGGGCGACAGGCACTGAACCTCACGCTGACGTTTCTTGACAAGTATCTTGAGCAGCCTAAAAGCAATCAACCAAACAAACCCTATTAGTTTCTAACGAGGAGCAACGACCATGACCCCACCCCTTCCTTTACAAGGCGTGACTGTGCTAGACCTCACGCGCTTGCTGCCCGGTGCTATTTGCACGTTGTTCTTGGTGGATATGGGCGCGACGGTCATCAAAATCGAAGACCCCACCGCCGGCGACTACGCGCGCTGGACACCGCCGCTCATCGATGGGCTAGGCGCGTTCTTCCGCGCTAGCAACCGCGACAAACAAAGCGTGGTGCTTGACCTCAAGCGCGCTGAAGGTCAGGCGGTGCTGCATCGGCTGGTCACGACAGCGGACGTTGTCGTCGAGGGCTTTCGTCCTCACGTTACGGCGCGCTTAGGCGCGGACTATGCCACGCTGTCGGCAATCAACCCGCGCCTTGTCTACGCCTCGCTGTCGGGCTGGGGGCAAACGGGTGACTACGCCGAGATGAGCGGGCATGACCTGAACTACGTGGCGTTGGGTGGTCTGTTAGGCGCGATGCGCACGCCGCAACCGCTCGGCGGGCAAGTTGCCGACGTGGGCGGGGCGTATGCCGGCGCGCTGGGCATCGCCGCTGGCTTGTTCGCTCGCGAGCGCACGGGCAGCGGCACGTATCTCGACATCGCGCTGTTTGAGGCTGCTTTGCCTTTTGCCATGTACGAATGGGTGGAGCGCGTCGTGGCAGGCGCGGACAGCCCTAAGTCGCTGACGGGCGGCATGCCGTTCTATGACGTATACACCAGCGCGGACGGGCAGCCGCTGGCGTTTGCGCCGATTGAGCCGAAGTTTTGGGCGAACTTTTGCGCGGCGGTAGCGCGCCCTGATTGGCTGGCACGCCACGCCGACCCCACCATCCGCGCTGAGCTTACGGCACTGTTCGCCAGCAAGACCGCCGCCGAGTGGGACGCGCTGCTCACGCCCGCCGAGTGCTGTTTCAGCCTTGTCACGCCGCCCGAACGCTTGAGCGATAACCCGCATGTGCGCGCTCGTGACGTGGCGGGTGTGGGTGCGGACGGCGTGCCATACCTGCGCAGCCCTGTGCGCTTCGGCGCGAGCCAACCGGGGCAAGCTCCACAGTGGGGCGAACACACGCGCAGCGTGCTAGCGCAGCACTACAGCACTGAAGAGCTAGACGCGCTGTTTGCTAGCGGCGTGGTCGGGCGCGGCGGCGCGTGAAATGCGCCTATCAGAAACGCTAGCGGCAGGCGTATAATGGATAAGTTTTGACCGTTTTGCGAAAGTGTGCGTATGTTTGACAAATTGGACAAAGTAGAAGCCCGCTTTGATGAGCTAGAGCGTTTGCTGGCTGACCCTACCGTCATGCAGGATTATGCGCGGGTGGCAGAGTATGCCAAAGAGCGCAGCGACCTACAAGAGCTTGTCACCACCTATCGAACCTATAAGAAGAAGCGCAGCGACCTGGCGGGCGCAAAAGAACTTATCCGCACCGGCGATGCCGAGATGGTCGAGATGGCGGAGATGGAAGTGGAGGAGCTAACTGCCGCGCTGGAGGAACTTGAGAGCCAGCTCAAGGCGATGCTGCTGCCCAAAGACCCGCGCGACAGCAAGAACGTCTTTCTCGAAATTCGTGCGGGCGCGGGTGGTGACGAGGCAGGCATCTTCGCTGGCGATTTGCTGCGCATGTACATGCGTTACGCCGAAATGAAAAAGTGGAAGGTCGAGATTATCGACATGCACGAGGCGGGCGGTGGGGTCATCAAGTCAGTCACGGCGATGATTAAGGGCAACGGCGTGTACAGCCGCCTCAAGTACGAGAGCGGTGTGCATCGCGTGCAGCGCGTGCCTGTCACTGAAAGTCAAGGGCGCATCCACACCAGCACCGCCACGGTGGCTGTTCTCGCCGAGATGGACGAAATCGAGGTCAACCTCGACATGAACGACGTGCGCGTCGACGTGTTTCGCAGTCAGGGCGCGGGCGGACAAAGTGTCAACACGACCGATTCGGCGGTGCGCATGACGCACATTCCCACGGGCATCGTCGTCGAAATGCAGGATGAGCGCAGCCAGCTGCAAAACCGCATTCGCGCCAAAGCGGTGTTAATTGCGCGCTTGTACGAGATGGAGCAAGAGCGCTTGCGCCAAGAGCAAGAAAACGAGCGGCGTGGGCAGGTCGGCAGCGGCGACCGTTCCGAGAAAATTCGCACCTACAATTACCCGCAGTCGCGCGTGACCGACCATCGTATCAACTACAGCAGCTACAACCTGCCGGCGGTCATGGCGGGTGACCTTGACGATTTCATCGACCGCCTTGCGATGGCGGCGCAAGCCGAACAGCTAGCGGGCGATGGGGTTGCGGAAACTGAAGACTAAGCGAGCATAAGGAGCGCAGATATGGCAACACAACCCTTGAGTGACGCGGAACTTAACGAGGCATTGGCGACGCTGGCGGGCTGGGAGCGCGAAGGCGACACGCTTGCCAAGACCTTCACGCTGCCCAGCTACACGGCGGGGCTGGCATTTGCGGTGACGGTCGGCACGCTGGCGGAAGGTTTCGACCATCATCCTGACCTGACGATTGGCTACAAGCGCGTGCGGGTTGCCATCACCACCCACGACGCAGGCAACAAGATAAGCCACAAAGACGTGCAGCTTGCGCGCGCCATCGAACAGCTGCCCTACCCTAAGAAGGGCTAGGCACACGCGACTCTCTTGCTTCTTAAGCCCTTGCTTATCTTAGTCATGTATACTAAGAAGTTAGGGATACATACTATAGCCTTTTTTAAGGGGGCAAAGATGACTGGTGAACGGATTTTAGTCATTGAGGACGAGGCGCGTATCGCCCAGTTTGTCGAGCGCGGCTTGATTTACGAAGGGTATCGCGTTAACGTGGCGCGCGACGGTCAAACGGGCTTGAACATCGCCCGCGATAACCCGCCCGACTTGGTGATTTTGGACTGGATGCTGCCGGGCTTAGACGGCTTGGAAGTGTGCAAACGGTTGCGTGCGGCAGGCAGCGTGCCAATTATGATGCTGACCGCCAAAGACGACATTAAAGACCGCGTGCTGGGCTTAGACGCAGGCGCGGACGATTATCTCGTCAAGCCATTTAGCATTGACGAACTCATGGCGCGGGTGCGCTCATTGCTGCGGCGCGTTACCCCTAGCAGCCGTCCGGAAATGCTGCGCTTCGCGGATTTGTCGCTTGACACCGGCACGCACCGCGCCCATCGCGGCGAGCGCGCCATTGACCTGACCGCCAAAGAGTACGAGCTTTTGGAGCTGTTCATGCGCAATCCACGCCAAGTGCTGACCCGCGACGTGATTTTTGACCGCGTCTGGGGCTATGACTTCGGCGGCGAGAGCAACATCATCGAAGTATACGTGCGTTACTTGCGGCAAAAGACCGAGCAGGACAACGAGCCGCGTCTTATCCACACCGTGCGCGGCGTGGGCTATGTGCTGCGCGAAGAGTAACCCCTTATGACCATTCGTACCCGCCTGACGTTGTGGTACAGCAGCATGCTCGCGCTCATCGTCGTGGTGATGGGCGCGGCAGTGCTAATGGTTAATCGTATCTCCACATTGGCAACTGTTGACCAGTTTCTCAAGCAAACGGCAGACCTTGTGCGCCAAGAGCTAAACTTCGTGCCGTTGGGCGAGTTTGGTCCCCCGCGTGTTCAGTTTGTGCTGCGCGAGCCGAGCCTGCTTAGCGTGCCGTCGGTATGGGTACAAGTGTGGCAGTTTGCTAGCGATGACGCAGCACCGCGCCTTGTGCTTGCCTCGCAAGTGTTGGGCGAAGTCTCAAAGGCAATGGATGCTAGCGCGCTGACGCATTCCGGCGAAATCACCAGCGAGAGCGTGTTTAACGGCACGCTGACGCGCATCTACACCGCGCCGCTGTTCGACGAGCGTGGGCAGCGGGTCGGCAGCGTGCAGGTTGGCGCGTCGATTGCCACGCTTGACCGCGCTAACGAGGCACTGCTGGTGACGATGGTGATAGCGACGCTGGTGAGCGTTGGCGTGTCGGTGCTGTTGGGCATGTGGCTAGCGGGGCAGCTGCTCAAGCCTATCGAACGCATCACCCAGACCGCTAGCAGCATTATGGACGCGGAGGCACTCAGCACGCGCATTGTCTGGAACGGTCCCGACGACGAGCTGGGGCGCATGACGGGCGTGTTTAACGAGATGATGGCGCGCCTCGAACACCTCTTCAGCGTCCAGCAGCGGTTTGTCGGCGACGTTTCCCACGAGCTGCGCACGCCGCTCACGTCTATTCTGGGCAACATCGAAATCATCCAACGCTATGGCTACGACAAAGATTCCCTAGATGCCGTCTACCGCGAAGCCGAGCGCATGGCGCGCATGGTCAGCGACTTGCTGCTGTTGGCGCGGGCGGATAACGGTGAGCTGAAGGTGGTGCTAACGCCGATGGACTTTGACCCGATTGTGCTAGAGGTCTACGAACAGGCGCACTTGTTGGCGAAAAAGCGCGCGCTTAAGATTGAGCTAGCACATGTCGAGCCAACGCGCATTAACGGCAACGCCGACCGCTTGAAGCAGCTTTTGCTGAACTTGGTCAACAACGCCATCAAGTTCACCCCCGATGGCGGCAAAATTACGCTGGCGTTGACACATGACAACGGACACGCCAAACTCACGGTGAGCGACACAGGCATTGGCATCAAGCCCGAAGACCTGCCGCGCATCTTCGACCGCTTTTATCAAGCGGATAACTCGCGGGCGCAGCGCAGCGAGAACGACGGCGCAGGGCTTGGGCTGCCGATCGCGCGCTGGCTGGCGGAGGCGCACGGCGGCAGCATCGAAGCCACCAGCCAGTTGGGCGTAGGCACGACCTTTACGGTGCGGTTGCCGCTGCTGGGCAGCGACCCCCTGCCGCGCAAGAAAACGCCCAGCGGCGTGTTCAAACGCAGCGAGTTAGAGCGACTTTAGCACATGTAACAAGTTCGTAACCCCGAAATCGCTTGCGCCATGCGCTAGTTCGCATAGAATTAACAAGAGGGTAGCAGGCTTTTTTAGTCACGCTAAACCCCTTATGTCGCAAAAGAGCAAGGAGTCTTCTATGGCGCATCCGCCATACGTTCGCTTGCGTGGCAGCGCACGCACCGACAAGGGCATACAACGTAGCAACAACGAGGACAGCGTGCATTTCGAGCTGCACGCCGAGCAGTTGTTCGCTATGGTAGCGGACGGGATGGGCGGCGCAGCAGCCGGCGAAGAAGCCAGCCGCATCGCTGTGGAGACAGTTAACCATCATTTTGTCGACTACATCTTGCCCATGCCGTCTTTGAGCGAAGACGAGCTGTTAGAGCGGCTACTCAGTGCGGTGCAACAAGCCAATCAGAACATCATCGAGCGCGCCAAACAGATGCCCGAATACAAGGGCATGGGGACGACGCTGACGATGGCATTGGCGCGCGACGGCATGTTCTTGTTCGCCCATGTCGGCGACAGCCGTGCTTATTTTATCGACGGCTACAACGGCAGCATCATCCAGCTCACCGCCGACCACAGCTTTGTGCAGGCGTTGGTCGACGCGGGACACATTCGCCCTGACGAGGCTGACCATCACCCCATGCGCAACGTCTTGTACCGCGCCTTAGGGCAAGCTCCTGATTTAGACGTTGACCTGATTAGCGGCGTGTCGCTGCAAAGCGGTGACCGCATCGTCCTGTGTTCCGATGGGCTGACGCTGCACGTTAAAGGGCATGAAATTGCCGAAATCGCCCTATCCGATGATGACCCCGACCGCATCGCGGCGGCACTCATTGAGCTGGCGAACCAGCGCGGCGGCAAGGACAACATCAGCGTGGTCGTCATCGTCGCTAGCCTAGACACCACCACGCTCGAGACAGAAGAAGCAGAGCTAGAGCTGCTCGACCACGAAGACGACGACCCCACCACCCCGCTGCACTCACCCAACGGGCATGCGTGAGCTTGGCGGTAGAAAGCAGGGCAATGCTCAGCAAAGCCGACATCGAGAGGTTCAAGCGCGAAAACCTTCCCGAACTCTATGCGTTGTTAGACCCCACGAAGTCTAGCCCACAGCAAATTCTCTTTGTGCTGGAAAATTTAGGCAAGCTACCGCCGCTGTTTAACGGCGACCTGCTGCTGCTTGTCTTTCAGCATGCGCAGAATGTCACAATCCGCTATTGGGCAATCAAGAACCTTGCCAAGCTGGCTGATTACCGATACACGCCCGCGCTCTTGCACATCATCAGCACGTCGCAAGATTCACAGGTTCGCCGTGAAGCAACGTCTGCCATCGGGCGCATGCGCGATGAGCGTAACATTGACTGCTTGCTAACGCTGCTACAAGACAGCGACCCAAACGTTGTGCTGCAAGCCGTTCGTGGGCTGCGTGTGTTCGTAGGAGACCCGCATGTGGACGACGCACTGCGTAGCGTTGCTAATCACCCTAACGAAACGGTACGCGCTGTTGTGCAAGCGGCATCAGCGAAAACTCCTAGCCGTGTGCCACATCCTGAGTTCCCCACGTTTTTGGGCAATGTCGCGGTGTTGGGTGACGTGTTGCAAGTCTTACCTTTTGTGCCTGATGAAGCTGTTCATCTGACGTTTACTTCGCCGCCTTATTACAATGCCCGCGATTACTCGATTTATCCCAGCTATCAAGCCTACCTTGAGTTTTTGCGGCGTGTGTTTCAAGCAGTGCAGCGAATCACCAAGGAGGGGCGTTTTTGTGTTATCAACACGTCGCCTGTGATTGTGCCTCGTGTGAGCCGTGCGCATTCCAGCAAACGTTATCCAATTCCCTTTGACTTGCATGGCATTATGATGCAGTTGGGTTGGGAATTTATCGATGACATTGTGTGGGTCAAACCAGAAACCAGTGTCAAAAACCGCAACGGTGGCTTTCAACAGCATCGCAAACCGCTCGGCTATAAACCGAATGCTGTGACTGAGTATCTTATGGTCTATCGCAAGCAAACGGATAAGCTGCTTGATTGGAACATGCGCCAATATCCTGCGGATGTGGTTGAACGTAGTAAGGTGGTTGGTAGCTTTGAAACCAGCAATGTCTGGCAGATTGACCCAACCTTTGACAAAGTCCATAGTGCCGTATTTCCCATTGAGCTGTGCCAGCGCGTGATACAATACTATTCTTATGTTGGTGATTTGGTTTTTGACCCGTTTGCTGGGAGCGGTACTTTGGGTGCGGCTGCGCTGGACTTGAGTCGAAACTACTTTTTGACAGAACAAAACCCTCTTTACTTCGAACGCATGAAACAGCGGCTGAGCGGGCAATTGTTTGTTAAAACTCAGTTTTTATCGCTAGAAGCGTTTCAGGAAAAGGCACAAGCGCATCGGCAATGAACCTTTCTAACGTTGTTATCAAGCGAATTATTCAAAAAATAGTTCAAGGTCAAGATTATCGCGCCGAAATTTTGTCACTTATCAACACCACCTTTGTCGAATACGCTATCGATTTTTTCGGGCGTGTTGCGCAAGCGAAGCTGCGCAGTGCGCAGATAGACGATGACTGGTACAAGCGCGAGTTCATCATAAACCCAAACCTTTCCCCTGAGGAGATGATGATTCACTCAGGGTTAAATCGCAAAACGGTTGACAACAGCTTCGGGTCTAGCCGTCGCAACATCGTTGTGCAGGTTGCCCCTGAACACTATGACACGCTGCATCAGGCTATTCACGAACTAGCTGCAGCCAGCGAGGATATCGACCTTACACTCACGATAAAATTTCGCGGCGTGAGCGTTGATCTAGGTATTACAGAGAGCTTGATTGTCATCAACACGCTTGCGGTCAAGCGTGCGCAGCTGCGTGGTGGTGCATGGAGCACCTTGGGCAAGCGTGTAGAAAAATACCTCATGCTCACGCTATGTCATCTTTTTAAGGTTTCGCCGCAGTACTACACACTAGGCAGCTTGACAAGTGAAAAGCGCGAGGTTGACTTTGTGCTTTTAGGCGGCGATCGCCAATTTTTTTGTGAGGTGAAGCTCATGGGCAAAGGCAACCCAGAAAGCGCGGATGCCGTTGTTGCCCGAGATAGTCATCTCTTCGTCGCAGACACCTTATCGGAGCGCAACAAGGCGCAACTGCAAGAACGCGGCGTGGCTTGGGTAGAGCTGAGCGCACCGAATGGATACCAGCAATTTTACGCTGTCCTTCTGGCTTTTGGCATTCCCGCGCAACCTTTTAACGGCGACTTAGCCGCAGCGGTGGACGCGATATTGCCAACGCTGCTAGGTGAATGAGCCGCGTTTGTGGCGTTGGCGTTGGATGCTAGCGGCACGTTTAAGGAAACCCCTATAAATTTGGGGGAACGTTGCAACATTTTGTGATATAATAAGCGCGTAAAG
>CALIEB010000041.1 GCA_938022205.1 uncultured Anaerolineae bacterium
CTTCGGTGGCTTCAGCAGCAGCCTCCGTTGCTTCGACCGCTTCGGTGGCTTCAGCAGCAGCCTCCGTTGCTTCGACCGCTTCGGTGGCTTCAGCAGCAGCCTCCGTTGCTTCGACCGCTTCGGTGGCTTCAGCTGTCGCCTCTTCTGTAGTATCCAGCGAAAGCTGCGGCGCGCGGTCAGAAATCGGCGCGCTTGGCTCACCGCTGCCGCCGCTAATCCAAATAAACGCTAAGCCGCCTACAATAAGCGCGGCGACGACTAGACCTACGGCGATAAGTGTCTTACGGTTCATCATGTCAAACAACAGCTCCTTTGCTCGTGAAAAAGGCGCAACGCCTCTAATCATAACACACAGTTGTAAACAATGTATAAAAAACTCATGAACGTGTTATAATGCGCGGCGCATTTGCCCATTCCACGCAAAGGACACGCGCCTCTATGAACGTCACGCACTTGATTAAAGCCACGCGCCTGAGCGGGGCAGAACGCCACCTGCTAATTTTGCTGCCGCGCTTGCAAGCGTTGGGCGTGAACGTGCGCCTTATCCTGCTCACAGAGGCTAGCAGCCCAATGACGACTATGGTGGCACAGGCAGAAGCGGCAGGCATCTCCACTCAGTGCGTGACCATCGGGCGCGGGCTAGACGCACGTGCCTTCGGGCGCGTGGCGGACGCGCTGCGAGCGCAGCCGTTCGACATTTTACACACGCATCTTATTCACGCCGACACGCTAGGGATGCTGTTGGCGTGGCGCGGGCGCGTCAAGGTGCTGATTAGCACGCGCCACAACGACGACGCATTCCGCCACCATTTGCCTATTCGCCTGCTCAACGCGCTCAACTGGCGCACGCTTAAAGCGGGCATCGTCATCAGCACGGCATTGGCACACTTTAACGCCAGCATTGAAGGCGCGCCCACGTCCAAAATCTACACCATTCCCTACGGTATAGATTACACGCCGCTTGCGACTGATAGAATAGCGGCGGCGCGCGCCGCGCTGCGGGCGGAACTGGGTGTGCCAGCAGACGCGCTGTTGGTGGGGATGATGTGCCGCTTGACCGAACAAAAGGGCGTAACTTACGGCATCGCAGGCTTTGCGCAGGTGGCGCAAGATTTCCCGCAAGCCCATTTGCTCATCGCTGGCGACGGCGAGCTGCTCGAGAGCTTGCGCGCCCAAGCGCGGGCGGCAGGGTTGGCAGCGCGCGTGCATTTTGTCGGCTGGCGCACGGACAGCATCGGGACATTAGCAGGGCTAGACGTGTTCCTCATGCCCAGCTTGTGGGAGGGTTTCGGGCTCGTCTTGCTAGAGGCAATGGCGGTGCGCCTGCCGATTGTCGCTAGCCACGTGAGCGCAATCCCAGAAATTGTAACGCACGGCGAGACGGGCTACTTGGTAGCTGCCCGCGACGAGGGCGCGATTGCGCATGCGCTACGCCTGCTCTTGGCGGACAGAAGCCTGCGCGCGTACTTGGGGCAAAACGGCGAAGACCGCCTAGAGCAGCTGTTTAGCGCGCAGGTGATGGCAGTGCGCACGCGCGCGGTCTATGAAGCGTGCCTCGTCAACGTTAAAAATTAGTGAATTATTTCACATGGTTGACGTATCTTGACAGAACGCTGACAATGCGTTAATATGATGTTAACTTAGACTTGTTAAAAAGACTTTTATTATCCCAAAAGACATCCGCCCGTGCGGGTGTCTTTTTTGTTAGTGGCACACAACAGTGAAATTTGTCATCACGTTTTTTGCCATGTATCACGCTCAGAGCAACGCGCATTTGTGTTACACTAGCAGCGAACGCTTTATACCAGAGGGGATATCCTATGCAACGAGGCATGCTCATGGCAACCGCGCTGATGGTGGTGGCGGTAGGCGGCTGGGTGTTCGGCAACTGGTTCGCCAACTTGCCCGCGCTGCGCACTAGCACCGCCGCTCGCGCGACTGCCACCGCCACGCTCACCTTTTACGAGTGGCAGTCGACGCAAGCCTGCATCGAAGGCACTGTGCAAGGACGCGAACTGTACGGCTACCGCATCTTCGGCTCGCCCACGCCGCGCCCCGACATCACCGCCACCCCGCGCCAGCTCGGCGGCGACCCCGCCAAAGGCTACCAAGTGTTCCACGAGGTGGCACGCTGCAACACCTGCCACGAAACCACCAGCAACGATTACATCGTGGGTCCCTCGCTCAAGCGCATCGCGCTGACGGCAGGCTTGAAGCGGGCGGGACTGTCGGACGAGGACTACCTGCGCAGCGTTATCCTACGCCCTGACGAGTTTATCACCCCCCTAACCAAGCCCGGCATCATGCCCACCAATTACAGATGGACGCTGTCACAAGAACAGCTCAACGACCTCGTGGCGTACTTGCTGACGCTGCGTTAGAAGGCTTGCCATAAAGGGCGGGGGTACGCCGCTGCGTCCTCCGCCCTTGTCGTGCGCGCTAGTCGGCGGGCAGCACTTGGAAGACTTCGTCGTCCAACACCACAATCACTTGCTCACCGACCGCAAAGTAGGCGGCAAGCTCAGGCTTGCGCTGCAGCAGGTCAAAGTAAGCATCGCTCAAGAACACCACCTGTGTGACGTTGGTCATCGTGTCGGGGTTGTAGGTAGTGTCCGTCCAAATCTCGCCCTGCAGCAAGAAGGTCTTGTCGCGCACGGTTTGCATCCGCTGCTGTGGCTCAAGGAACACCGTGACAACTTCTTGGGCATTCGCCGGCAAGATGGTGCTGCTGCCACCTATCATCGGAGCTTGACCCATCGGCATGCTGGGAGTAGGCAGTGCTAGCGGCACGATGACAGCGGTGGGCATCAGCAGCTGCTGCGGCACGCTCGCGTTGGCAAGGTCTTGCGTGATGCTAGCGGCATCTACCGCACGCGCGCCGGTGAAGTCCTGTGCGAGCATTTGCGCCTGCTGGTCAAACGCTTGCACGGCGCGCTCGCGCCCTCGCTGCGTCAAAATGTCGTCCTCTTCAATCAAAAGACTCGTGTAGGGCGTGATAATGCCGTAGCGTAGCGAGAGCGTCACGATGCTGTCGACCAATTCCTTGCTCTCGCCGTTGAGGCGAATTTGATTGAGCATGTCGCCGATGCGGCGCGTTGCCCACAAGCGCGCGATGAAGGCTTGCCCGCCCGCACGTTCGGTCAGGCGCAGGTCGGGGTAGACCAGCGTGACTTGCTCGCCGTCGCGCTTGCCGTTCAGCGTCACACTTACGCCCTCCGCGCCGCGACGATAGCGACCGACCAACACCAGCTGTTCGCCTGCGAAAAGGTCTGGCAGCTGGCGCGGGTAGAGCAGCTCAACTTGCGCGCCGTCGAAACTTAGCGTGATGTCGTTCAGCACGGGCGCGCTGATTTTGGCGTAAAGGCTGGCGACCGCCTCATCGACACGCTGGGAGGGGCGCACGTACGCGCCTGTGCCACGAAAATCGCGCACGATGCTGTCCAGCAGTAGCGTGTCCACGTCGTCACCCACGCCAAACGTGAAGATGCGGGCGTTGGCGGGTGCGTTGCGCTTGAGGCTTTCCAGCAGCGTGGGCGTATCCACGATGCCTTCGGTTGCCACGCCGTCGGTCAAGAACAGCACGGTCAGCGCACGTTCGTCGTCAGCGTAGCCTAGCGCGGTCTTGAGCGCGTCGTGGATGTTCGTGCCGCCTTCTGGGTAAAGCGTGCGCACCCAAGCTACCGCCTCGCTGACGGCACTGGTGTCTTGCAGGCTATTGGCGAACACGCGCCAGCCGCTGCTGAACACAACGACGTTAAAGCGGTCTTGCGGGTTGAGTTTTTCCAACACGCTGATGGTGGCACGCTGCGCTTGTTCCCACTTTGCGCCGCCCATGCTGCCGCTCTGGTCAAGCACAATCACCACATCTTTGGGCAGCACGCGCTCGACAGGGACCGTCTGCGGCGGGGTAATCATCAACAAGAAAAAGCCGTCTTGCTCCGCGCTCTCTTTGTAGGAGAGCAAATTGGCGGTGATGTCGTCGCGCTGCACGCCGTAAAACAGCTCAAAGTCGCTCTTGGGGACAACGTTTACGCCCTCATAGCTGACGACGGCGCGGTTATCGGCGGGGCGCGTGATGGCAACCGTGTGCGTGGGCGAATAAATGCTGCCGAGCGGCGCGCCTTCTTCAAGCGTGACGCGCACGTTCATGCGCTTGACCATGCGCCCGTTGTTCTTGGTCACGTCAACAGGAAAGACGTAGTGTGCCAACCCGTTCTCCTCGCGCAGCAGCTGCCCGTAGCGGATGGTCACCTCGCGGGTGGCTTTGGGCGGAATAGGAAATACGTTGGCTTGGATGAGGTCGCGCCCGATATACTCCAGCAGCGCGGGGTCACGATATTGGCGCACAATTCGGTCGTAGATAGCACGTGCCTCGTCGGCGCGCAAAATCTTAGCTTCGATAACCTGCCCGTCAATCGTCATGGTCAGGCGTTCGACCGCCGCACCCATCGGCAGCGGGAAAATGTACGTGCCTTCCGCCAGCATCTCGCCGTTGTTGGTCAGCTTGAGCGTGGTCTCGGTCTCGGCAATTTGGTTAGCGATGCTGACGTTAACCGTGAGCGCGTCAATTGTCAGCCAGTCGGGGTCGGTTGCCATGCCAATGGGCGGCACAATCACCTGCGCGCCCACGCTCCAAACGCTGGCAACCAACAGCAGTAAGGCAAAGAAAAATCGGCGTGTCATAGCTCCTCATCAAAAAAACGCTTGCGTTGAGAAGAAGACGTAGCCAAGCCGCGTTTTGTTCCCTCGAGCCTAGCGCGTTAGCTCCCACGCCAAGTGACTAAGTTCGGGCAGGATGAGCTTTTCCATCGCCACCTGCACAGCGTTGGGGCTGCCCGGCATGCTAAACACCAGCGTGTCACGGTAGACACCCGCCGTCGCGCGGCTCAGCATGGCAGCTGCGCCCACTTCAGCGTAGCTCAACATGCGAAACAGCTCGCCAAAGCCGACCAGCGTCTTTTCAAGCTGGCGGCTCAGCACGTCGTAGGTCGTATCGCGGCGGGCAATACCTGTGCCGCCGTTGAAGAGAATGACCTGCACGCGCTTGTCCGCCGCCAGCTCTTTGAGAACCGCTAGCACTTGGTCAGGTTCGTCGCGGATAAGGCGGTAGGCAGCAACGGTATGCCCAAGCTCGGCAAGACGCGCCTCGAGATAGGTTTTGTTCACGTCCGTTTCGGGCGTGCGCGTGTCGCTGACGGTGACAATTGCCAGCGTGACGGGGCGATTGCCCGCTTGTTCACGGTGGTCTTGTGCGCCCATAGGTTCGCTCCTTTGTGCCGTTGTTAAGCCATTGTATGACAGCTAAAGCTGCCACGCCAGCGCGTAAACGCCGCTAGCACAGGACGGTCGCTCGAGGCGCGCAAAGGATCGGTTAACTTGCGCTCGTCGTCGATGAGCAGAATGTGCGCCGTCATAAGCCTCCCCATAGCACAAGGTTGAACAAAACGCTACGTTGCGCTATGCCCCTTCTAACGCGCGGGCGTTGGCCAGAGCGCGCCAGCCCAAGCCTTCGCGCACCAGCAGCCCAAAGCCCCACAGCGTCACCGGCAGCCAGACAATCACATGCACGACCAGCGTGTACGCCAGCGCAAGGTCGCGCGGCGCGCCCAATGCCACCATGACTTCTGTGCCGAAGTATTCGAACACGCCGATTTGACCGGGCGAGGCGGGGATTAAGCCGGCGAGGTTGACCACGCCCACCGCCAAAAGCGCGCCTGTAAACGGCGCGGGCAGCGCGAAAGCGTCCATCATCACCCAAAACACCCACGCCGCGAACGCCCAAGAGGCATAGGAGGCGAAGACCGCGCCCGCCAGCGCGGCCGGGCTGCGCAAGCCCGCCAAACCCGCCAACAAACCATCGGCAAGGCGCGCGACCAGCAGCCGCAGCGGCGCGGGCAACAGGCGCGCCAGCACGTGCGGTGCGCCGCTTAGCGTGACCTCATGTTGCGGGCTAACGCGCACGGCGAGCGCGCTCTCGAGCAGGCGGCGCGCAAGGTCGGGCTGTAGCGCGACCGCGAAGAAGCCCAGCAATCCCACGACAAAAACGGGCGCAGCGACGTTCAGCACGGCGCGAATGACCTCATTTTGTTGGGGCAGCGCGCTCACGCCGACCAAGACGAACGTCAGCAGCACGATGCCATCAAACACGCGCTCGACCAGCACGGTGGTCGTGGTGCGCAGCATGGGGATGTTGTGGTGGCGTTTGAGCAGCACGATGCGCAACACTTCGCCCGCCCGCAGCGGGTACACGTTGTTGCCCATGTAGCCGATGAAGACCAGCCGCACCACGCCCCACAGCGGCACGCGCCCTAACGGGTTGAGCAGGAACTGCCACCGCCACGCGATAATCGCCAGCGCGACGAGATAGAGCGCGGCGCACGCCAGCACCAGCGGCGCGTTGGCTTGCGCGAGGCTCTCTAAGAAGGCTCCCGGGTGCAGTCCACGCACCGCCAAGAACAGAAACACGCCGCTGACCAGCAGCCCAAACGCCACAAGCGCGCGTTGTCGCGTCGTCGTCATACGCTAGTCCGCCAGCAAGCGCGGGGCTTGCTTGTAAAACTGCGTGGCTTGCTCATAGGCAAAGCCCACGCGCAGCAGCACGTCTTCAGCGAAGGCGGGCGCGAGAATTTGCAAGCCAATCGGCAAGCCCGCCGCGTCGAAGCCGCACGGCACGCTCATGCCGCAAATGCCCGCCAAGTTCGCGCTAATCGTCATGACATCCGCCAAGTACATTTGCAGCGGGTCGGCGGTATTGTCGCCGAACTTAAATGCCGTCGTGGGCGAGACCGGCGCGCATAGCACGTCGACGTGCTTGAACGCCTCGTCATAGTCTTGCTTAATCAGCGTGCGCACCGCTTGTGCCTTGCCGTACCAAGCGTCGTAATAGCCCGCCGAGAGCGCGTACGTGCCGAGCATAATGCGCCGCTTGACCTCGTCGCCGAAACCTTGCCCGCGCGTCGCCTTGTAGGTTTGCCACAGGTCGCCCCTATCGACTTTCGCGCCAAAGCGGATGCCGTCGTAACGCGCAAGGTTGGCACTGGCTTCGCTCGTGGCGATAATGTAGTAGGTCGGCAGGCTGTACTTGCTGTGCGGCAGGCTAACCTCTTGGACTGTCGCGCCCATGCTCTCCAGCTGGGCAATGGCGGCGCGCACGGCTTGCTCGACTTCAGGCTGCAAGCCTTCGCCAAAGTACTCTTGCGGGATGCCGATGCGCAAGCCCTTCACGCCCTGCGCCAGCACAGCAAGATAGTCCGGCACGGGCGCAGGCATGCTCGTGCTGTCGAGCGGGTCGTGTCCGGCGATGACCTGCAGGATGCGTGCGCTGTCCGCGACCGTGCGCGTCATCGGTCCCGCTTGGTCGAGCGACGAGCCGTAGGCAATCAGCCCCCAGCGCGACACGCGCCCGTAAGACGGTTTGACCGCCGCGAGGTTGCAGAACGCGCCGGGCAAGCGGATGCTGCCGCCGGTGTCGGACCCCAACGCGCCCATCGCCATGCGCGCCGCCACCGCCGCGCCGCTGCCGCCGCTGCTGCCGCCCGGCACGCGCGCGAGGTCGTAAGGGTTGCGCGTCGCAAAGAAGCCGCTGTTTTCGGTGGATGACCCCATCGCAAACTCGTCCATATTGACTTTGCCCAGCATGACCATGCCGGCATCAAGCAGCCGCTGCACCGCCGTTGCGTTAAAAATGGGCTTGTAGCCCTTGAGGATTTTGCTGGCGCAGGTGGTTTCCACCCCTTCCGTGCTAAGCACGTCCTTAATTGCCAGCGGGATGCCCTGCAGCGGCTTGGCTTCACCACGTGCGTAGGCGGCATCAGCGGCGCGCGCCTGCGCGAGAGCTAGCTCGGGCGTGGTCGTGATGAAGGCGCGCACGTGAGGGTCGTAGCGTTCTATTTGCGCGAGGTGCGCCTGCGTAAGCTCCACGCTGGAAAGCTCACGAGCGCGCAGCTTGTCAAGTGCCTCGCTAATCGTTAGTTCAGTGAGAGAAGTCATGGGCGCATCTTTCGGGAATGATAAGCAAACAACGCCCCTAGTATAGCACGGCGCGCGCCAAGATGGGGATACGCGCTTACGCGCCGCAAAGTGCGCAAAATTCGGCGAAACCCTAACATCCGCCGCGATAGTTTTGCGCTACAATGAAACCACACGTTAACCAGCGCGAGAGGGGGCAGCCATGTTAGACGCAAAGTTTGCGTTTGTCATTCATCCGATCCAAATCAAGAAGGACGTTGCCCGCAAATACCCCATTCTCGGCAAGGTGCTGACCGAGCCGATGATTAACTGGGCATCGCAGTTCTTCCCGCCGCTGTATATTTCGCACGTGACAGGCTTGATCTCGCAGGAAACCGGGCGGGAGACGACAGGCTGGCTGCTGGCTGTGCCGTTCACGCCACCCACCATGTTGAGCCTGCCGCACAAGCGCGTTTACCGCAAGATTATCGGCTGCGGCAAGATGGCAGAAAAGCTGGGCGCGCACGTCTTGGGCTTAGGCGCGTTCACATCCGTCGTCGGTGATGCCGGCATCACC
>CALIEB010000042.1 GCA_938022205.1 uncultured Anaerolineae bacterium
GATGTCGTGGATGTCACGCCATAAGGTGAAGCCTAAGGCTTGCAAATCGGCGTACAGCTGCTTGACTGTGTCGCGGTTCTTGCGCGAGTAACTGATGAAGATGGGGTTTGTCGTCTCAGCGCGCGGGTTGGACATAGGGCAAACACTTTCACGTCGTCAAGGTCACACACAAATCTTACCGAATATCAGCCAATTGCGCAAGCAGCTGCGGCTAAAAGGTTGTCGCGCGCCGCGCTTGCCCAACGTGCGCTTGCTAACCTCCCAGCTGTTTGGGGATGAGCTTGTCCATCAGCAAGGCGGTATCTTCCAGCGATTGGAAGTCGTCGGCGTAGGAGATGACGTTGAGCTGGGGGTCGAAGCTCCAAAAGCCCGCCACGTCGTAAAGATAGCGCATGTAGGTGTAGCAAATGCCCAAGACGACGCGCGAGTAGACGCTATAGGCAAGATACGGGAAGAAGATAATCACGCCGCGATCGTGCAAGTACAGCACAATGCCCATGTTGGGGTCGGGGTAGTGCAGCTCAACGTCTTGCCCGACGGTGGGAATGGCGCGCAGGTAGGGGTCGAGGCGCAGCATATGGCGTGCCAACGCGCGCGGCTCAAGGCGGCGCACGGGCCAAAAGATTTCGGGTTGGTCGGTGCGCTGTCCGTTCTCGAACAGCCATTCTAGCATGGCGGGGGTGAGCCTGCCGGTCTTCGGCACGTAAAGGTGAATTTCGTACATCATGGCGCGGCCCGCTCCTTGAGCATCGCCACGAGCAGCACGGCGTTAGGCAAGCCCGCCAGCGGCACGCGCAGCGCGTCGCCTGTGCGCGTGTCGAGGCGCAGTGTGTCGCCTTCTAGCGCGCAGCCGACGTAGTCCGTCCAGGCGAGGCGCGCGTCACCGAGCGTGATGCCTTGCGCGTCCAACGCCAGCGCGTCGCCGAAGTTAAGCGTTGCGCCGCGCGCGAGCTGTGCGTCGGCGAGGGGTTTGCGGGCGCGGGCGATAGCGCGTTCGAGGCGTTCGCACAGTTGTCCCGCGTCGGTGTAGAGGTTGGTCACGCGCATTTGCTCGTCTTGGTCGCTGCGCAAGCGCATGTCATAGACCATCCAGCCCCAACGCCCGAGCAGGCTGACGCGCTGGACGCGCAGCGAGACGCTGGCGATGTTGGCGTAGGGGAACGCGCCCAGCTGCGAGCCGCGTCGATAGGTGAAGCCGCCGCTGTACAAGACGACCTCGCGATTCCACAGGTGCAAGATATACCAGTAGATAGCGGCGGCGATGGCGGCGTACAGCACGGGCAGCAGCACGGCCGCGGTGCGGTCGTCGACGCGCAAGAACAGCACTTGTAAGACGACCACGCCCAGCGCGTACAGCACCCCGCCGCGCAGCAGCAGCAGCGTGCGGTTGCTGGGGTGATGCGCCAGGTACGCGCCTAAGATGGGGTCGTCGGGCAGCGGTTTTTGCGGGGTGAGGTCATCCATGCGGCGTGCCTTTGCGCTAACGGAGGGTAGCGGTGCTGATGACGAAATCGAGCGTCGGTGAGTAGATTGCCAAGATGGGGTACACGCCGAAGTCGACATCGCGCGGCACGATGTAGGTTTGCGTGCCGACGTTGCCCAGCAGTTTGCCGATGTCGATGTAATCCACGCCCACGCCCGCCGCGTCGTAGGGGTCGGGGTTGCGCGTGAGGATGAGGTGCAAGTCGGGGGCGCGCACGCTTTGGAAGTCGTCGAGGCGCACGTAGCGAACGAGGGTTGGCAGCTGGTAGATGGTGATGTTGCCGGTCGCGCCGCGTGTCGGGTCGGGGGTGATGAACGTGCCGCGCCGCAGGATACGCGCTTCGGGCGGGATGGTGGTCAGGATATCTTGGTCGGGCGCGACGATGTCGTCTTGGGTCAAGCGTGCCAGCAGCAACGCCAACGCCACGTCTGGGCGGGCGGGGATATTGTCGCGGCGGTTGCCGTCGCGCAGCTTCTCATAGGCTTGGCGCACGGGTTCTGGCAGCAGCATGTACTCGGCTTGTAGCTCTAGCGGCAGTCCTGGGAAAGCCACGCTCACGCTGTCGCGGTTGAGCAGCGGATACCACGTGGGGAACGTCCACACGGCGGCGACCAGCAAGGCGAAGGCGGCGAGAATCAGCAGGCGTATGCGCAAGTCCATAGGGGTTAGGTGCGTTTGCGTGCTGTGATGG
Source organism: uncultured Anaerolineae bacterium (assembly GCA_938022205.1). Taxonomy (GTDB): domain Bacteria; phylum Chloroflexota; class Anaerolineae; order Aggregatilineales; family Phototrophicaceae; genus JANWYT01. Next base: position 2,175 of record CALIEB010000042.1, read on the forward strand.
CGACGATGTCGAGCGGGTTGACGTAGAACGACCGCTCGGAGAGCTTGAGGGTGCGCTCGAGCCATTGCAGCGGGCGCGACAGGAAGGGCGCGTAGAAGCCCAAGCGGTTGAGGAACAGCCGCAGCGTCACGTACTTGCCGACGTGGCGCACGTGCAGCACGTCAAAGCCGTTGTCGTTGAGCAGCTTGGTGAGCGTCGGCACGGAAAAGTAGTAGACGTGTTCTTCCGAGAGTTTATAGCCGATCCAGCGTTTGCCGGTCAGGCGCGACGGCAGGCTGCCCACGTCGGGCGTTGCCAGCTCGAACACGCCGCCTGTTTTGAGCAAGCGCGCCACTTCGCGCACGTTGCCGCTGGGGTCTGGCACGTGTTCGATGACATCGTACATGGTGATGAGGTCGTAGTGTGCGGCGGGCAGGTGCAGGTCGGTGAGGTTGCCGTGATGGGTGGTATATCCGAAGCGGTTGCGCACGTATTGGACGGCAAAGCCGCTCACGTCTGCGCCCTCGACTTCCCAGCCGCGCGCCTTAGCGACATCGATGAAGAAGCCCATGGCGCAGCCCACGTCGAGCATTTTGCCCTTTTGCGCCCCGGTGAAGCGTTCGACGAAGGCGAGGCGGCGGTTGGCGGTGGCGCGGATGTTGTTTTCGTCGGCGATGTAATCGGTGTAGCCCACTTCGCCGGACTGGTCGTTGTGGAAGTAGGTTTCGCCGTAGAGGGCGTAAAGCTCGTGGGGGTCGGGTTGCTGGGCGACGAAGACCAGCGCACAGCGCGTGCATTGCACCAGCCCGCGTCCATTTTCGGGGCAAAAGGGGCGCGTTTGCTTGTTGCCGCACAAGTTGCATTGGGTGACGGTTTTGCGGGCGATTGCTGCGCTAATGCGTGGGCTATCGGTGGTATGTTGTGCCATATGGTTTTTTCCGAGAGAGTAAGGCAGAATGGACGATGTTTCCTTGCTAGGGCGACATTTTACAGTAAACTAAAGCGCGTGACGAGTGTGTTATTAACTGTAACAGAAACTGAGACTGCATGACAACGAGTGACTTAACGCTTCAAGGGTTAACCGCTGCAGAGGTGCAAGAGCGCGTGCAAGCGGGCGCGACCAACCAGTTCAAGGCGCGGGTTGGGCGCAGCTATCGGCAGATTGTGGTGGAAAACGTCTTTAACCTGTTCAACATTGTGCTGTTCTCGCTGCTGATTTTTGTCACGCTCTTAGGGGATTACGTCACGGTGGTGTTTGCGGGTTTTAGCGTGGTTTCCAACACTTTTTTGGGCATGCTTCAGGAGATCAACGCCAAGCGCAAGCTGGACAAATTGGCGACGCTGAGCGTGCAGCAGGTGGCGGTGCTGCGTGATGGCGCGTGGCAGACCGTTTCGATGTACGACGTGGTGCGTGACGACATTCTCAGAATTGAGCCGGGCGACAGGTTGGTGGTTGACGGCGTGGTGCTGCAAAGCGACGCTTTGGAGATGGACGAATCGTTGCTCACGGGCGAAAGCGACGCGGTCTACAAGGAGATTGGCGCGGAGGTTTTCAGCGGCACGTTTTGCATTGCTGGGGCGGGGGTGATGCGTGCCACGCGCGTCGGTGTGGAGAGCAACGTCAACAAGCTGGCGGCGATTGCCAAGGCTTACAAGCGCGTCAAGACCCCTTCGCAGACGCTGATTGAGATTATCGTTGAGGTGACGGTGGTCATCATGTTTGCGCTGGTGCCGATGCTATTTATCAGCGCGGTGGTCAATCATCTTTCGTTGCTAGAAGCGTTGCGCAACGTCGTGGTGTTTGTGACGACGTTGGTGCCGCAGGGGTTGGTGCTGGTGGCGATTTTGTCGCTGACGATTGGCGCGATTAAGATTACGTTGCAGCGCACGCTGGTGCAGCGCGTCAACGCGGTGGAATCGTTGGGCAACGCGACGGTGCTTTGTTTTGACAAGACCGGCACGCTGACCAAGAACCAGCTGGCGGTCACGCAGCTGATTGCGCTGAACAACGCCCCGCACGCGCGCATTTTGCCGGACGTGCTGGCGTATTTGGACAATTTGGCGCATCTCAACCGCACGGCATTGGCGGTGCGCGCGTACGCCCAAGCGCACGTGAGCGCGCCGCGGGAGCTGCGCAAGGTACGCGAGGTGCCGTTCACGAGCGGGCGCAAGTGGGGCGCGGTGATTTTTGAGGGTGAGACGTTGGTGATGGGCGCGCCGGAGCGCATTCTTCCCAACGTGCGCGCTGGGGGCAACGTGCAAGAGCGCGTGTTGGCGTTGTCGTCGCAGGGGTATCGGGTGCTAGGGTTTGGGCGTGTGCGTGGCGAGCTAGACCCTGCCAACGTGCTACATCAGACCGAGCCGATTGCGTTGATTGTTTTAAGCGACCAGCCGCGCGAGAACATTCAAGAGACCTTGAAAGCCTTTCAAGACGAGCGTATTGGCTTAAAGGTGGTGTCGGGCGACAGCATGGAGACGGTGCGCGCCGTTGCCGAGCAGAGCGGCATGCGCGTGACGGGGGTGCTGACGGGCGCGGATGTTGAGAAGATGAGCGACGGCGAGCTGCAGGCGGTGGTCGAAGAGATCAACGTGTTTGCCCGTGTGGAGCCGGAGACCAAGCAGCGGATTGTGGCGGCGTTGCAAGCGCGCGGGCATTACGTGGCGATGGTGGGCGATGGGGTGAACGACGTGCCGGCACTCAAGCAAGCGCAGCTGGCGATTGTCATGAACGACGGCACGCAAATCAGCAAGGATGTGGCGGACATTGTGTTGTTGGACAACGCCATGTCGACGTTGCCGTTGGCGTTTCGTGAAGGGCGCGAGATTACCCAGACCATTTTAGGCACGATGAAAATTTTTCTCGTCAAGAACCTATACAACATCCTGCTGTTTGTCTTTGTGGCATTTATGAGCTTGCCGTTTCCCTTTACGCCGGTGCAGATTAGCTGGAGCACGTTTGGCACGGTGAACCTCCCGGCGACGCTTGTGGCGTTTGGCATTTTGCGTCCGACGTTTATGAAGCGGTTTCGTGAGGACGTGTTGGACTTTATCATGACGGGGGCGTTTATTGGCGCGTTGGGGCTGGCGATTGTCTACGCCACGACGTACTTTGCGCTTGGGCTAGACATTGCGGCGGCGCGCACGGCGGTCACGCTTTACGTGACGATTTACGGCGCGTATATCATCTGTGCGATTATGGGCGTAGATTTCTACCAGCCGCGCAGCTTTTGGCAGAAACGCCGCCTCGTGGCTATCATGATTGGCTTTACCGCGTTGACCATTTTGGCGATGTACGCCGTTCCGCCGCTGTTTGACTTTGTGGTCTTCGACCCCGTGCGGCACATGGGCGTGATTGGGCTGATTGTCGTCACGCTACAGGTGTCGATAGTGCTGTTGGCGCACGGGCTTAAGCATCCCTACTTGCTCAAACGCTTCTGGCAGTTGTTCCGCAGCGACCTTGACGAAACGCGCTTAACCAACGGTTAACGTGCGCTTAAGACACATGGCGTAAAAACAAGGCTTTAAGCCAACCAACCAACGGGAGCAACGGACGACATGGACAAGCCCAACGTGATTTTTCTTTGCACAGGCAACAGCGCGCGCTCACAGATGGCGGAGGCTTTTTTGCGCCACTACGGCGGCGCGCATTTCAACGTCTACAGCGCGGGCTTAGAGCCTAAGGGCATGAACCCTTACACGGTGCGGGTGATGGACGAGAAGGGCATTGATGTGCGCGGGCAAGCCTCTGAAAGCGTGCAAGACTATGTCGGCAAGCTGCCCTTTGCCTACACGATTACCGTGTGCGCCCACGCCGATGAGCATTGTCCGACGGCGATTTGGGCGGGTGGCGAAAAGCTGCACTGGTACTTTGACGACCCGGCGGCGGTTGAAGGCGACGACGCGCAGAAGCTGGCGGCGTTTCGCGTCATTCGCGACCAAATTGAGCGCAAAATCGTCGACTGGCTGACGCAGCAGGGCATGTTATAGCTTACGCCGTCGTCAGGGACTCGACCAGCTTGAGCGTCTCTAAGCTGACGTGGATGACCTGCTTGACGAGGCGCACGATGTAGCCGGGGTCGTCGGGGCGGTTGGGGTCGTTGGTGATGCCGCTGCGCTTGTCGGTCGTCACGCGGTACTGTTCGATGAC